>JAFLTQ010000001.1 GCA_022510385.1 Muribaculaceae bacterium
CCTCTACGGTGAAGTCTACGTGTCCCGGAGTGTCTATAAGATTGATTTTATATTTATCGCCGTTATAATTCCAGAATGTGGTGGTGGCAGCCGAGGTGATTGTGATACCCCTCTCTTGCTCCTGTTCCATCCAGTCCATTGTAGCTGCGCCATCGTGCACCTCCCCGATCTTGTGGGTCAAGCCGGTGTAGAAGAGGATTCGTTCTGACGTAGTTGTTTTCCCGGCATCAATATGAGCCATGATGCCGATATTACGGGTCAAGTTAAGATCGTCGTGTTTTGCCATTTTGTTGGTGAATCAATTAAAATCTGAAATGTGCGAAAGCGCGGTTTGCCTCTGCCATCCTGTGCATGTCTTCTTTTCTTTTGAAGGCACCACCTTGGTCATTAAATGCGTCCACGATTTCTGCAGCAAGTTTATCGGCCATTGTCTTTCCGCCACGCTTGCGTGCAAATTGAATGAGATTTTTCATTGATATGGATTCTTTGCGGTCGGGCCTGATCTCTGTCGGCACCTGGAAAGTGGCGCCACCCACACGGCGACTCTTCACTTCCACCTGAGGAGTGATATTCTCAAGCGCTTTCTTCCAGATATCCAATGCGCTTCTCTCCTCGTTAGGCATCTTTGCCTTTACGGTCTCTAAAGCCGTATAAAATATTGTATACGCTGTGCTCTTCTTCCCATCATACATAAGATGGTTGACAAATTTTGTCACTCTTACATCATGAAACACAGGGTCGGGCAGTATCACCCTTTTCTTTGGCTTTGCTTTTCTCATTTTTGTTTAATCTTTTTGGCTGTGATCTACGTCTCTTCAGGGCTTGCCCCTGTTTGATCCACTTCAACCACTTTTGGCTCTCTTGCCACGCGGTTTACTCAACCACATCCTCCCCTTCCCGGGGACTTGTTTAACGTTTTTTGAGCTTTTCAGCCGGCTTGGCAATCTCGCTCTTTGCTTATTTTAAGAGCCTGTTTCCGATTCCTTCGCCTTTAGCTTACTTGTCGCTCCTTAATCTCTTTAAGATTTTTTACTTCTTGGCAGCTTTGGGTCGTTTTGCTCCATATTTGGAACGTCTCTGGGTTCTGCCCTGCACGCCTGCTGTGTCGAGAGTACCTCTCACGATATGGTAACGAACTCCCGGAAGGTCTTTTACCCTGCCGCCTCTCACCATAACGATTGAGTGCTCCTGCAAGTTGTGGCCCTCTCCAGGTATATAGGAGTTTACCTCTTTACCGTTGGTCAGACGCACACGTGCAACCTTTCTCATCGCTGAATTAGGCTTCTTAGGGGTGGTGGTGTATACACGCACACACACTCCTCTGCGCTGCGGACATGAATCCAGTGCCGGACTCTTGCTCTTGTCTTCAAGAGCTACTCTGCCTTTTCTTACTAATTGTTGAATCGTTGGCATTCTTTGTCGCTTTGTTTTATTTGTTAATTTTTTGTTCTTTTTTATGTCAAGGGAGGCAAATTTGGCTGAATAAGTTCTTATCTATCCCTATTTTTACCATTTTCACCCATACGCCTAAAAAGCCACCAAACAACTGTCACTCAGTTATTTAGCGCCATCTTAAACATATTTCCCCCTTTTCCGTCGGCAAAGTTAATGAAAATTAGATTCTTATCCAAATCTTTTTCTTTTCACATCTAATTTTTTTAACTTTGCACATATCTTTCAAAAGTGAGAATATCTTTCAAAATTGAAAATTAGACCGTGAAAGTTTTTCTTTTCGACACGCTCGAGGGGCATGAAAACTTGCTTCCCCTAAGTTTCACAAGGCCTTTAGCCAATTTCAGATGTGGAATACTTACTATCCGCGAAAAATGGGAAAAATATATCTCAGGTGAGTTCGCCTTTTATCCCATGGAATATCTTCGCGAAAAATTCGGATCTATTTATTCTTATGATGAGGAGGCCCTCTTTATTTACGGAGCTCTTCTGCCGCGTCCTGACATCGTCGCTCAGATCACAAGTCTTTATCCCGGTCAAGCAATTATTACTGAGGAAACTGCCCAACCAAAAAAGAAAATCGACAAAAAGAGACTTGCCGAGAGAAATATTCCCGACAATGTGATTGCATTCCGCGGCTCTCTAAATCAATTACTTTCCGGCAAATATAAAAAACAGTTTGCTGTCAATCCCCAGATTATTAAATACACTTTCGATATCTTCCTCAAAAATGGAGAGGAAATAATCAGGGATTTCCAGATAATAACAAAAGGTAGACGTTCCCAACCTTTGCCCTCTTGCGTCAGAACTATTTCATCTACAAATTTCAAGGGGTTAAAACGCCTTGTCTTCATAGAAAAGGGTGCTCAGGTGGAATGTGCCTCCCTGAATCTTTCAAAAGGCCCCGTATATATAGGCAAAGATGCCGTTTTGATGGAAGGTTCGAATATTCGCGGCCCTTTCGCCCTTTGCGAGCATGCCGAAGTGAAAATGGGGGCTAAAATTTATGAAGGCACAACCATCGGTCCTTGGTGTAAGGTGGGAGGAGAGTTGAATAATGCCGTCTTTTTCGGATATAGCAACAAGGCCCACGACGGATTCCTGGGTAATGCAGTAATCGGTGACTGGTGCAACATCGGGGCAGGCACCAATGCATCCAATCTTAAAAACGATTATTCCCTGATAAGACTTTGGAACTACCGCACCCGCTCATTCATGCACACCGACCTGCAATTCTGTGGCCTTATAATGGGAGACCACTCTAAAATCGGGGTCAACTGTATGATCAACACCGCCACTGTGGTAGGCGTCGGAGTCAACATCCACGGTGCCGGCTTCCCTCGCAATTTCGTGCCTTGTTTCTCGGAAGGGAGCCCCATTTCCGGCTTCTCTCAAGTTGATTTCAAGAAATTTATGGAAACAGCTGTCAAGGTGATGGACAGAAGAGAGATATCTCCCTCACCGGGCTATATCTCCCTTCTTAAACACATCTACAGCTTGAAAAAGTAACCTTCAGTAAGCTACTCTTTTTTATGTCGTAATTGAAGGAATGTCTCTTATTTCTTCAATAGACCCTCTACAAACGCATAGTCAGGTTCTGTGGTGATTTGTTCACAAAGATTGGTGCCTATCACCTTACCATTTTCATCTATTACCACGACTCCACGGGCCAAAAGTCCGCGCATCGGGCCATCGGCTATTTCCATGCCATAAGTTTTCCCGAAATCGCTCCTGAATGCGCTTCCGGTCCTGACATTCTCTATATCATTGGCTGCACAGAAATTGGCGGCAGCAAATGGCAAATCCTCAGATACACAAATCACTACCGTATTATCCAATTTTGCAACATCCTGGTTAAATCTCCTCACAGATGCAGCACAAACCGGAGTGTCTATACTCGGGAATACATTGAGAACTACCCGTTTCCCTCTATATTCCTCAAGATTAAAGTCTTTAAGGTCTTTATCCACTAACACAAAATAAGGAGCCTCAGTTCCTACCTTGGGCATATCTCCCACCAAATGCATGGGGAGACCATTTAAAAATACTGTTGTTTCCATAAAATTTATCCTTTTCTTTTTATTTTTATAACAACAGAGGTCCGGGGAAGTTCATATCCTTTTCATTTATAATCCTCTCTTTATAATTCATAATTTCAAATGGCTTCTTTATCATCAACGGCAAAAAGGTGTTTGTAAAGTAAATGTTAAAACGTTAAAGGTTTTCAATAAAACAGAAAACTAACATACTACCAATTAAGGTTTATTTTATGTAAGAGCAGGGAGACTGGCAGGGATGTTAGTCTCCTGCATTTTTATGCAAGAACTTCCTATATTATAAGATTATTTAGTCTTTTCCTCCATTTATGATTAATATAATGTTAACCTTTAAAGCCTTGTTTGATTCATCTCTTTTGTTTATCATTTTTTTCTTTTAATTTTGAACCAACTAAATAACATTACGATCCTCTAATTATGAAAAATATAAAACTTTTGGCAACGATAACCTTGCTCTCATCATCACTTCCCCAAGCTTTTGCCCAAGACAACTTAATAGTGGAAACAGATGCCTATTCATGGAAAGGCGACACATTATATCAGGATGAATTCAAAGCATGGGCGGTTAATCCCTACGAGATACAGTCGACATACAAGGGACACCCGGGATATTTTATGCCAATCGATCAAAAATGGACTAAAAAGAATGACCTGAGTTCATATCCAAAGGTGAGCGGAGGAAATCCCCTTCTGGAAGCTGTCTATAATATGGGACTCGACGAGATGATAAATGCCGTGGAACCTGACACTACTCTTCGCACCGGTAAGGAGTGGGCCGGTGTCTGGACACGCGATGTGAGCTATTCGATAATTCTATCAATGGCTGCCCTGCAACCCGAAGCTTCCATGATTTCTCTACTTAAGAAAATAAACGATGAGGGTCAAATCATACAAGATACAGGCTCCGGCGGAGCATGGCCTATATCTACCGACAGAATGATTTGGACAGTAGCAGCCTGGGAGATTTATAAGGTGACCGGTGACAAAAATTGGCTTGAAACAGTCTATCCGGTTGTAGAGCGTTCAATTGCCAAAGATGCCAAAACCATCATTAGCGAAAATGGACTCGTGAAAGGAGAAACCTCTTTTATCGACTGGCGCGAACAGAGTTATCCCAGATGGATGCAGACGGCCGACATAGCTCAAAGTGAGGCGATGGGCACGAATGTGCTTTATGCGGCCGCCCTTAATTGTGCTTCAGAAATGGCTGATGTCTTGGGTAAAAAACAGGAAGCCGCACAATTCAAGAAAGCTGCGCAAGATCTGGCAGAAAATATAGACAAAACTTTCTGGATGGAAGATAAGGGATATTATGGTATGTACACCTATGGGCGAGATAATCTTATCCTCAATCCCAGAGCTGAAACTCTTGGAGAGTCATTGGCCATTCTCTTTGATATTGCGCCTGCCGACAAGCAGAAAAGCATCTCTGAAAACAACCCTGTCACGAAATATGGAGCGCCCATTTTCTATCCGCAGATTGCCGACATACCCAATTACCATAATAATGCCTTATGGCCTTTCGTAGCATCTTACTGGACTCTGGCTCAGGCTAAGGCAGGGAATGAAGAGGGAGTGTTGCAAGGCATCGGCAGCATTGTCAGGCCCGCAGCTCTATTTGCCACAAACAAGGAGAATCTGAATCTCGACAACGGCGATATTTTCACAGAACTCAATTCATCAAATATGCTATGGAGTCTCTCCGGAAATCTTGCGCTTACCCAACAAATCCTTTTCGGAATTCATTTTGAGAAAAATGGTCTTAAAATTGCTCCCTTTGTTCCGGAAGCTCTCGGAGGAGAGAGAACAATATCCAATTTTCCATATCGCGGTGCAAAAATAAATCTCACTGTCAATGGTTTCGGCGATAGAATCAAATCTGTGACTATCAACGGGAAACCACATCAGTTCAATAAAAACGGCATTCCAGTGAAAGCCAAAGGAAAAATTTATCCCACCCTTAAAGATGGCGTCTTGTTTATTCCTTCAGAGATGATTCAAGGAGAGTTTAATCTAGGAGAGTTTAATCTAATCGTTGATATGGACAATGAGCCCATACCTCAAATGAGGGTCAATAATGTACCAAACCTGAAGGCTCCTTTGACTCCCATAGCCTGGCTAAGCTTTGACACAACCATAAATGAACCGGGAGCTCCGGTAAACAATCTTCTCCAATGGAATCCAATCGAATATATTGGTGAATATATCGTATTGAAAGATGGGAAAGAGGTTGCACGCACACGTGAGACAAGCTATCCGGCACTTCAGCCCGGCGAATGGCAAGTCATAGGAGTTTCAACGGAAGGAGTTGAGGGATTTGCTTCGGAACCACGAAGCAACCGCCCAAGCCAATTCTGGGATATGGATGATGAAATGGCTGTTATGGTATCGCCTGAAGTGTCTTATCCCACTAAGGCCATCAGGGGTTACAAAGGGGATGGTTTTGCTGAAACCGACAAGAATATGCCCCCTCTTGTTAAAAAGATTCAAGTTGCAAATTCAGGACTGTATTCCATTTCATTCAGATACTCCAATGGCAACGGTCCGGTCAACACTGAAAACAAGGCAGCTGTCAGAAGCCTTTATGTGGATGGTAAAGATGTCGGCACCATTGTTATGCCTCAAAGAGGTGTAGGAAACTGGGACGACTGGGGACTCTCCAGTTCAGTGAAAGTGGAATTGACAAAAGGCGAACACACTATCACTCTCCAATATAATCCGGAAGACAGCAATATGAATCTTCTCACAAATCATGCCCTGGTTGATGGCATTGTGGTTGAAGAAATCTAAAAGAAAGAAGACATCAAGCAGAAATAAAGCATGTCAAGGAGTTCCTACACTGCTTCTGAAAGAAGGGGTATGATTGCGATTGCACTCGTTGCTTTGCTTATTATTGCTGTAGGTCTCCTGTTGCCGCTTTGTAGCGGAAACCGGGAAGAGAGTGGCACGCCGGCTGTCGTTGTGGAACATGCCGAAATGATTGACTCCGTAGCTGCCGGCAAAGCACCCTCCTCTGATAAAGAATACGACAATGCAAGCCAAGAAAAGGGCAGTAAGAAAAAAACAAAAAAATCTTCTTCTTCCCGAAAACAAACTAAGAAAGAAAAAACCATGAAAGAATACCGCCGCCGTTCTCCTTTGGATGAACCGGTGTAGACCCAATAACCACCACCTTATGAAAATCTTATTCATAGGCGATTATTCTAACCTTCACACCACACTGACCCATGAATTAAGAAAAATGGGCCATCATGTCGATATTGTCTCCGACGGATGTGGCCATATGAATCTACCTACGGATTTTTTCTTGAAAAGAGAGCCGGGAATTAAAGGGTCATTTAAATATCTATACGACCTCTTCAACCTTCTCCCTGCGATTAAAGGGTATGATGTGGTGCAATTTATAAATACTAATTTCTTTTCCCTTAAACCCGGAAAAATAAAATATTTCTTCGACCGTATAAAAGATCAGAATGGTTCTACATTTCTTACTCTTGCCGGCAACGATTATTATTTCTGTAAGGCTTGTTACGATGCCAAAATATTCCGATATTCAGAATTCAAGATAGGAAATGAATTTACACCTGCCCATAACCTGCAACCCGAACATCTTTACGGATGGATATCTAAAGCCAACCGGGTATGGGCTGAATATCTCCTCCAAAAGATTGATGGTGCTCATGCCGTTTTGCCCGAATATCTTATGCCTGTGAAGGAACTCCTTGGAGAGAAAGTTGCCTTCACCAATTTACCGATAGATTTTTCCACCCTTCCGGAGAATCCAGAAAGGTTCGTAGATGGGAAAGTCAACATTCTTTCCTGCATGAGATCCGGTTATGAGGATATGAAAGGAGTTAAAACCTTATATAAAATTGCGAAGGAAATTGAAGAGGAGATGCCCGATAAGGTGAAAGTTAATCTTGCAAAGGATCTTCCCTTTAAGGATTTCCTGAATATGCTTGCCGGCTCCGATATCATTCTCGACCAGCTATATGCTTACTCTCCAGCTATGACTGCCCTCTACGGCATGTCGTTAGGCAAAGTGGTGGCAACAGGCGCTCAACCGGAATACTACGAAGCTATCGGAAATCCTCCTGAGAGGCCCCTGTTCTCTTTATCTCCTCTCGATGGCGAAGAGAATATAAAACAGAGACTGAAAAATCTTATAATTGATAGAGATCGTATAATCTCTTTCGGGAAGCAATCAAAAGAAATTGCACTGAATCACAACGATTCAAAGATTGTTGCCGGTAAATTCCTCAGTCATTGGGAAGATATTCTCAAGAAGAAATAATCCTGTAATGAATTGCAATCCTACCATCTGTAGCATTGGGGAATCTTTCTGAATCTCAACTTTGCATCAATCGCCCCTTGCCACAAATATTTGAATGCTCTTATTATAGAGTCATTCCCGCTCTTTGTAATCCGTCTCGCCTTTAAGGCCAATCTCGGCAAAAACGACCATGGATAATGAATCGCAATTATAAACCCCTGTGCCCTTAACACCTCTTCTGATTGCTTGTCACCTGTAGAGGCTTGAGAATGCTTTCCTATTGTATCGTTAATAAATCGGCATGAAAGCCCGCGACGAATCGCGGAAGCCAAAAATAATTCCTCCTCTCCGCAATGCATTTTCTCTGCCCCTAATCCTAACTCCGGCCAAAATCGCAAATTCCCGACTGTTTCCCTTCTATATGAGATTTCTATACTACTGCAAAAATAATTTTTAGGATATGGGAAGCGGAGGAGGCAAGATTCTTGCGGATAATGCTTTTTATGTAGAAAGTCAAATTTAAAAGTCGCTAAATCTATTCCCTGGTCCTTCCTGAAGGGCTCTAAAACCTTATCTGCAAAATCAGGATAATACTCCAAATCATCATCTGCTATCAACACAATATCCCCCTTACAATGACCCATTGCATTATTTCGATTGTTGGAAAGGCCCTTCTTATCATATCTGTAAATCTCCACATCACTCCTTTCTGAAAGTGATGAAGGTATAGTGGAATCCTGATGTTCCTGCCATGAAACTATATATTTTACTTCCTCCTTTTCCGGCAAGTCCTTCAGCATATTCACAACCCTCTCAATACCTTCGGGCCTGAAAGTGGAAATTGCCACATCAAGTGTTAATCTTTCTTCTTTTGCCATTCTCTCCTCTTGTTGTTATATAGCAATTCTCCCACATCTTTCTCTATTGCAAAGATAACTATTTTTATGAAGTCAGTCACAGTCAACTGAATCTAATTTGGATTTCAGCAACTCCTGTCGTAATTTTGCGCTGGAAAACAGAATCCTACCGTAGATTACAATGAATAAAAAGATAACCGGACATATTGCAATGCTCCTTGCCACTATAATGTGGGGAGCCATGGCTCCAATTGGTAAAGGTGTCTTGGAAGATGGGACTCTTAACGGGATCGCCCTCTCAATCGTGAGGATAGGTGGAGGCGCAATCTTGTTTCTTCTTTTCTCTTTGTTTCCCAAAAGTATCACTAAAGATTGCAAAGTGGAAAGAAAAGATTATTTCACTCTCTTTCTTGCCTCTATAATAATGATTTCCGCTAATCAAGGGATGTTTATAATCGGTATCCAATACACGTCACCTGTAGACACTTCCGTGATGTGTACCCTTACTCCTGTGTTCACTTTATTGCTTGCTGCAATATTTATAGGGAATCCATTGACTCCTTTGAAGGTTTTGGGAGTGGTGTTAGGCTTGTCAGGAGCGCTTTTGATGGCCTTTAGTAATGAAGGGAATGAAATAGCCACAAATCCCCTGTTGGGGAACAGTCTGTGTATCTTTGCCCAAATTTGTGCAGCAATCTACTATGTTTTCTTCCTTAAGATTATCAACAAGTATCCTCCATTCACAATTATGAAATGGATGTTTCTTTTCTCTGCGATAACTTATATCCCCGTAATGCTGCCATTCTGCAACACAATAGAATGGGGAGGATTTGACAGCTCCTCTCTGCTATCGATTGCATATATAATTATTTTCCCAACCTTCTTGGCTTATCTGCTTATTCCATTTTCTCAGAAGATTTTGAAGCCCACGGTTATATCCTCTTATGCCTATCTGCAACCGGTGGTTTCTTCATTACTCTCTTTTATTATGGGGTTTGCGCTTTTTGGCTGGAACCGTATATTTGCAACAGCACTTATTTTCATCGGGGTTTATCTCGTATCCTTCTCTATGAGCAGACAGAAACAAGAGTTGGCACATTCTTAAATTATTGTGCCACCTTGATAATGCGTCCGGCTGAGTGGGCAGTCTCTATAGGTGAATAAAGGCATTGCACATCTGCCTGACCCAATGAATATGAGCCATCCCGGTCGGCATGACATTCATAACTGATTACATATTTCCCCGCAGGCAGATTCTCTATAAAGAATGATGTTTTATCATATCTAATCTCCCTATAGGCCCATAATCCGTCAATATAAGTCATCCCCGAAATCTTGTCATCAGGTTGAAGACAGGCGGCTCTTGAATCGGCAATCACAACATAATCCATATCTTTCCCTACAGTCAGATTAAGAACTATTGTGACCTTGTCTCCCTTTTTAAATGCAGAGACTTCTTTCACCTTACCTTTCGAATCCATTTGCAGAACTCTTTTTTCAATTGCCAGATTCTCAACTTTACTACTCTTTACATCTTTTATGGGCGAGATATATTGACTTACTATACCTCCCCAGCCCGGGATGCCGGCAACTCGCTTTATTACAAGCTGTTTGCCCGATACTTTTCTTGCATCAAGATTGAGAGTGATAATTCCTGAGAGCTGTTGCCGGCAGCTGTCAGTTGGAGTAATTTCAATTGGCTTCCCATCTATAAATATTTGTGGAATTTTGCGCTCTATATTTGAGGATAGATCCTTGTAGTTTTCAAGCAATGCATAAATTATTCCTGCAGAATAGTAATCGTTACCCCAATCTTGCGTTTCCTTTTGTAGGAACATTGACTGTGTTACGCTTTCTACTGCAACTGATTCCGGATCATACCTATGGAATAACTCTAACATCAAAGCCTCTTCCGGCAATGAATTCATTTTACCGACAAATTGGTTTAAAGACTCTGCCACTCTTTCTCCCTCCTCCTTGTGTTTGTCAGAATTCAGAAGCAAAATCCCGGCTTTAGCTTTCAATTCAATTCCCCAATGACGCCATTCCTTTGCGATACTATCCAAAGTCCGGCTGTTTATCATTGATATTTCTTTATTCATTTCATACCCCAACAGATTTCGCGAATAGAAATAATTGAGTAGTGAATTTATATCCGGTTTTTTATCTTTCTTAAAACGTTCGATAATCCAGGCATCATAATACCTCACACCTTTTCGAGCCATTCCGTCCAATTGAGGAGAAAGGAGCTGCTTGCTATTCAGATACCCTAAAACTCCAAGGATTTGCGAGGTGATATAAGGAGATGAAGTCATTCCCTCAAACCATGTCCAACCACCATCAGGTTTCTGCAATTTCTGTAGATTTTTGGTTTTATTTTCCACTTGAACACGGATGCTTTCGGAATCGAAATATTTTTCGAGAGAACGTATTCGCGCTGTTTCTGAGGATGCCTGATTTAGCCATGGGGTGGCCTCTAATGCGGTTATTTTCATATTAGCATCTTTCTCAAGATTCGATTGAGACAGAAGCGAATCTTCCGACAAAAGAATTTTATGTAAGTTTTCAGAAATAGTTGGATTGGAATTGATAATCTTGTCGGCAGTCAATGTGGCATAGAGCCAAAGCGCTGTTGAAAGTGAGCTTGCATTAGTTTGTTGAGTAAGTGCCGGCAGAGAGAGCAACACTTCCCATAGAGGATTATCACAATATTTAAGAGTTACATTTGCATTGGAAGGGAGTTTTGGAACCTTCACAGAAACAGATTCATCTTTAGAAAGGGCATAGAAGGTTGTGGATTCCACCAGCGGAGCAGATGATGGCAGAACATTTACCAGACCTTGTTCCCCATCAGAATGGGAATCATGTAAAGCGTAAGCTCTGACAACAATTGCTTGTAGGGAATCAGGCACATCATATTGTATAGAAATAATTCTATTTGCAGAAGGTTCTACAAGAAGTGGATCGAATTTCTCTCTCTTAATCAATTCACCGGACATGGGATTTAATATTTCCAGAACTCCTTCGAGCGAAGCCGGCGATTCGGAATTATTATAGAGTGTGGCGGAGATAGAGGCTTTGTCACCTGTGCGTAAGAAAGCCGGAAGATTAGTTTTTACCATCACCGGTTTGGAGGCGACAGCATCAAGAAGAAGTGATGATGAGAGCAATTCTTCGTCATAACCTGCTATCTGTAACTGCCAGGTGGTGTTGAAATTGGGGACAACAAATTTTAGAGTCAGTAATCCGTTTTGGTCAGTTTTCAAATCAGGCATGAAGAAAGCCAACGGCATTTCAACCGGTCTTAATTCCACTTGTTGATTTTCAGAGGTTTCAGCCCCTCCTGTCTCTTGGGCGGCTTCCCGGTCTTCAGAGACTGCCTCTTCTTTCATTGCTGCCTCGGTCAAAACTACTGAATCATCACTAATCGCCATATTTCGAGTGGAGACTGCTGCAGCTTTATAATAAACCGGACTATTAATCCTCATTATGGAATATGGCATAAATGAGTATCCGTAGGTTTCCCAATCCGGAATAGGGTCTGAATATGCCGGGTATTTAGACTTGTTCTGCACCATATAGCTCTTATAAGATGTCACTCTGCCATGGTAGGGAGGATTAATACGGAAACGGTTGTAAGGAGTGATACGATAGAAATTCAGATTCCATTTGAAATCATAAATAGCGTTCAACGCTTTGTCTGACATCACGGCAAAAGCATTGACATAACCGGGATCATGATTGTCGGTCTTGAATTGGAAAGTCCATTCCTCTTTGTCTCCGGCAGAAATTTTATCTCTGAAACTTTGAGAATTCAGGGTCATTTTCTCCAGCGATTTCTTCGGGACGATTGTGATTTGTCCGGTTTCTGCAGAGAAATCATGCATCCCGGCGAGAATCACGAAAAGATACGGTGAACCCTCAGGAATATCAATATTTAAGTGTATCAGAGAATCTGATGGTTCAAGCCATTTTGAGGTTATTACCTTTTCACCGTCGCTGACATTGAAGAGAATCCATTCGGGCCAATATGTTCCGAACTCTACATCTATATTCTGTTGGTTTTCATTATAAGAATATTGCAAAGGGGGAATCCAAAGAGGAGTTGGGAAGGGTGCCTTTACGTCACTTTTTCGCCATAAGATGGATTCAGTGTTAACCCAATCCTTCTCTCCGGCAGCCCTGAATGAGAGTTTGTATTGCCCGGAAGGGAGTTTGTCAGCCGGAATTTCAAGAAGAGGGCTGGTAAATGAGCCGGAGATCACCTCCTCGGGGTTGAGGAGATTAAAAAGAGAATACTCAACCGAGTCTTGGATGGGTAAACCGGAAATATCATAGACCGGCACATTTAGTTTAAGGATCGAGGAATCAATTTCGATTTTGTCGTTGATGGCAGGTCTGATTTGAGTCTCTTTCCCGAGATAGAAAGTAATGGGATTTGAATCAGAGACTTCTCCTGCTTGTGAAGTAACTTGAGCTGTCAGGATATAACGTCCCCGCTCGAATATAGTACCTTTCAGATTTTGGAGAGGTAAGGAAATATCGAATATACCTTCAGAGTTGGTAGTTACAGAAGATTGATAGGAGGCATCCGAGAAGCCAAAGCCCCATCTCCACGGGACGTATTTTACATCGAAATCTACGTTTGCATCAGTGACCGGCATCCCGGCATATGTTTTTACAACTCCTTTAAATGAGATGCTTCCCTCTTCCGCCGACTCTTCCTGCGATATAAAAACATTGAAGGCAGGAAGTTTATACTCTTCCACCTGAATATTTGCCGTCCCTCCTATACTGTTTTGACTATCCGGGTAATTGGCGATAATGTGATATGTTCCTAATAATCTTCCTTTCGGAATTATAAATTCTCCTGCCGCTCTTCCTTCCTCATTCAATGTCAAGGAAAGATTTCCGATTGAAGAATAATTGGCATCTTTAAAAGAAATGTCAATTTTTTTCTTTTTTAATAAGGAATTACCCTCTTTTTGTTGCAGCCAACCGACTACAGCGAACCTAACTGTGTCGCCGGGGCGGTAAAGAGCCAGGTCTGTTAGAATAGAAGCATATGGATTTTCACGCCTATTTTCCGGATAGAAACTGAAACCGGCCTCTTTTTTTGCAACATTTAAACCATGTCTGGCCTCAATACGGTAATAACCGGTGGGGATATGCACCCAACCATCTTTGTTGGTTGTTAGGTGTCCTTTTGCTTTTTTTGTGTCGCCGGAATAATAAGTTACGAATGCATTAGCAACCGGTTTTTGGTCTTCAGCTTTCACCACATATACTTTTCCGGAATCCTTTTCATTTGAATCAAACGTTGAAAGGATAGCAATATCTGTTATTCTGATTGTGGAATAGTTTGCATTGAAAGAGGCCTTGTTCCAACCTTTGGGAAGACTCTTAGTCGCTGAAGGTATCACTGCATAAATACCGGCAGACAAAGCCGGGATTTTCACTTCTTTTGAAGAGGCAAAAGGGACTTCCTCGGAAGCCGATTCTTCCACCTCTAAAACCATGACGGGATTGCCTGTACCGGAGAATTTCTTCAATATTATTTCATCGTACGGAGTAACCTGACTATCATTCAGCTTATAAATCAGGATATATCCTTTTTTAAGATTTGTCATCTCTACGTTGCCTGTAAAGGATTTTGAGGGAAGGGCAGTCTTTGGTAGAGTGATTTCAATTTTGCGGCTACTCATCAGGTTCTCGGCATACGCAAGATTGGAAGCATAGAAACCTTTGGGATATTTCTCAAGCCAATTTTTTATTGTTTGATAAATCTTCTTGGTTTTTTCTGCCGTTTCTTCGCGACCATACCTGTTCCATATTTCATAAATCAGCAATCCTTCACCTTCTTCCCCACTTAAAGAGGCACAAGATTTTTCCAAGAACTCTTCCTGCTCATAATCGGGAAGTAGAGAAACTAACTCTTTGCAGGCAAGTGCTTGCACCACACTTTTCCCTGGCTCAGAGCAGTTGATCAATTGATTTAGAAGTTCTTTTGCCCTATTCTCGCATTTCCCTTCAATCGACAAGGCAGTTTCAGTGGGATAAAAAGGTATAAGAGTGAGGGAGGGTCCGGAAACCAATGACTTAAGGATCCTGACACTCTTGAATATGATAAAATCATTTATAGATAATTCAATATTTTCAGCCGTTTTGCAATCGGTAAGTAATAATGAGAAACGTCTGATTGATTCGCTCTCATTCTTATCTTTGATCTTTTCTCCTTCAAGATTCCCCGAAGGATTATTATCTGATAAGTCATGACATGTTGCTTTATTAATCATGTCAAGGATTGATTGCTTGAACATTTCGCCGCTCCATTCATCAGTAGCAACCGAGAATGGCTGATCCATAGGTAGCCGGCGTCTGTCGTAATTCTCCTTGTCTTGCTGATACGCCTGGGAGAGAATTACTGCTTCAAGAAGAAATCCCAATCGTCTGCAATCAGACGACATACTTTTGCCTATAGAATCAAGGAGATTGATATCATAAGACATATTTTGGGAATCTGAAAGGAGATTTCTTGCCACTATCAGATTCATGGCATATCTCAAGGCAAAGACATCATTACCTTTATCCAATTCAGCAGATAATAAGGAATCGCTGTTTTCCACCACTGTCTGCGGGAAAGCAAAATCCGGAATGGAATATTCCTCTTGAGCTTTGACCAACTGAAAAGCGAGTAATAAAAAAAGAAACGCCGGAAGGAATTTAATCAAATCTCCGACGTGGTTTCTTATCTGATACATAAGGCTTTATTTCTTTTTATCCTGATGTTTATGGAAATCTTTTTTGCGGGAACGTTTCATCTCGTCGAGCTTGGCCTTGAAACTGTTTTCGGCTTCTCTCATTTTGTAGATTTGTTTCGCTGAAAGGAATTCTGCAAATTTTTCATTGTAGCCTTTTTCAATTTCCGACCATTGTGCATTTGCCTTGTCAAGAGCTTCAGTGGCTTTCTGATAATCCTCATCAGAAGCATTTTTATCATGCTTTATTTTTCTGTTGAGCTCCATAGCCTCGTGATAACACTCCTGTTTGCTTTTATTCATGTTTTCATAAAGCTCAAAGAATTCTTTTTTCTGTGAATCAGAAAGATCCATTTCCTGAGCGAGATATTTCATTTTGAATTCCCTAACTTCACGAAACATTTTCTCACGTTTGGCATGCTCATCTTCTTGAGAGAATGTAAAAGCGCAACCAAGCGACAATATCAATAAAAACGATAAAATCTTTTTCATAATCGGCAACAAAAAAAGTCAGCGTTTATTCAGCGGCATAAAAATCTTTTTCAAAATCCTCGATATTATCATAACTCATTATGATTTCCTGCTCATCGGCATCAAATTCACCAATATTATAGTGAAGATAGTTGATGTCGTAGAATGTATCCCCATCAATCAATTCCACAAGAGCTTCAGGCGGATTGTCGAGGCTTAGTGAGATAGGTTGGGTGGCGGTGTGAAAAACTTTCATCATTAGCCAGATGCCGCAGAACATTGCAGCCATATATACGTAGGGCTTGACTCTCTGCCAGCGAGAGAGAACTATACTTTTTGAAGCCTCCGGATATGGCGGCAAGGATTGCATGATCTGCTGCTCAAGGGTATTGAAATATCCCTCAGGCACTTTCATACCTGAATCCTTCCCAAATTTATTTATTAATTGTTCTTCCTGTTTCATAATTTGTCAACTCACTATTTTGACAAAAGCTTTTTAATATAGTTTAACGCTTTATAAAAAAAATATTGTGAACCATTATCATACCCTCTTGTTATATAGATATAAGAAACAAATTCATGATGTTTGGTTAGTTGAAAATTGTTTATGTATGATAGGCTCCGACCGGTTGAGAAACCGGCCGTTGTTTTTTATCCCGTTGCTTATCTACGAAGAAATCATTTCGGTAATTTTCTTGACCGCATGATGATAACTCGCTTTTAAAGCCCCTACGGATGTTCCGAGCACCTCGGAAATTTCTTCATATTTCATTTCATCATAATATCTCATATTGAAAACGAGGCGCTGCTTTTCGGGCAGCTTTGATATTGCATCCTGCAATTGGAGCTGAAGAGCATCTCCATCAAAATATTCGTCGGCTTCAAGATTCTTTAAAACCGAAGATTCCTCATCTCCGTCTGTGCTGGTTTGTGCCCTGTGTTTTTCTTTATTGATGAAATTTATCGATTCGTTTACTGCAATTTTGAAGAGCCAAGTCGATAGTTTTGCATCCCCACGGAAATTATGCAGATTATTCCAAGCTTTTATAAATACATTCTGCACCACATCGTTGGCATCATCATGATTTAAAACCATTCTGCGGATTTGCCAATAAACGGGTTCACTATAATAATGCAACAGAGTTTCGAAAGCCTTGTGGGCACTCTTTTCATCCTGCAGCTGGTTGATCAGCTCTTTCTCGTCGATTGGGGCCTTAAACGCCATTCGGCTTTATTTCTTTATCCTTTCTTTATTAATTATTCTGCTCGGCAGAGGTATTTTTTTTCAGTGTAAAAATAATGAAAATGACTAAAAGCCCCAAATCAAAATAGCTCTACATATAAATAATAGCCTCGGATCATTCTCAGGATCTTGTGACCCTTTCGGAAAACCCATTTGGAGCTTACATAGCTCTACATTCAGATATAAGTGGGTATTATGACAGAATGGTAGGACAGGTGAATCTTTTTCCTGTAACTCTTACATTAACCGGTGCAGATAACTCCTTTTACAACGGATTGGCAAAGTCAGCTTTAAATTCCGAAATTGACGGAGCAGTTGATGGGTTTGGGAAGGTATATGGTGATCTCTCTTCTCAAAGAGTAGATTCTCTTTTAAAAGAATTTGAAATTTCAGATCTAATTATCAGAGGAAATTATTTCAAAAACAGATTAAACCCCTAAAAATCTGAAGGGGCGCAATCCTTCATATTGAAAATTATACCTGTGTTTTATAGAGTATTGTCAATCTCTATTAATCTAATTATTTGTAGCGGTGGATTATCCGAATTTTGATATTTTCCTAAGCTGAGGTTCGTTTAGAATTTTTATCCTACGACCATCCACAAGAATCAATTTTTCAGCCACAAATGATGTAAGAGTTCTTATCGCATTCGAAGTCGTCATATTCGAGAGATTGGCTAAATCCTCCCTACTCATATAAATCTTTAAAGTCGCATCGTCATCTTCAAGGCCATAGTTATCTTCCAAAAGAAGAAGGGCATCAGCCAGTCGACCACGGATATGCTTTTGAGTTAGATTCACTATCTTTGTGTCTGACCCTCCGAGATTCCTTGCCAATTCGTGAATAAAAAACATGGCAAGATCATTATTACCCTTTATGATCTTTTCAACGATATCCATCGGCACACTTCCTATCGTAGAAGCCTCAAGAGCTGCACATGATGAAACATAGTTTTCTTGAGCAAAGTATGCCCGATAGCCGAAATATTGAACAGGCCGATAAAGCCTCAGGATTTGTTCACGGTCGCCGACTCCGTTTTTATACATTTTGACTTTACCTTTTATAAGACACCATAAATTTTCCGGCTCCTCATGTTCGGCATATATGATCTGTCCTTTCTTATATTGCTGCACAGTAAAATTGTCTGTTATAAGCCTCTTTTCTTCAGGCTTTAAGACTTCCCAGATGTCAGCCATTTCTTGGCTTACCACCTGTTCAAGAGTGCTTTTTTTCAACATCGGCGATTTCTATTTTTTAACCCAAGAATTCGGGCATTATATGTTTCAAAACACAAATATACAACATTTTTCTTTAATCGTCCAAAATATTTATACAAATTTTGATATTAACCACCTGCATTGGCAAGAATGAGGAGCAGGTTTTTCCGACTTACCGGTCATACTACACAATCTACAAACCTCAAATTTAAAGACGCCATATCCCTCTCAGGAATATGGCGTCTTTAATTCTGAAAGCTTATATTTTTAAAACTTTATCTCTTTGACGAATCAGCGTATGACCCTCTGAAACTTCCGTTATAAATCCCTCTAACTTTAAAGGTTATGGAACACAATGTCAGATCATCGCTTATAGTTTTGAACTCTATGTTATCGAATATATAGTCGGGATTTGGAGTTACTGCACTTCCTTCCACAATATCCGGAATAATATTTTCACCTGTCACTGTGATCAAACCGTTAGCATAAGTCACATCCAGATCTTCCAGATTAATCTGTTTCTTCACCGGTTCTTGTTCCACTCCCGAGAATTTCGCATTATACATAATCAAAGTTGCTTTCCGCGGGTTTTCAGCTATATCAATAACAAGCTGATAATAAATTGTTTCAGAAGAGGCTGACATATTCTGGCCCTGAAAGGGATATGTGGTTTCCGTAGTCCCTACAAAAAAAGTATTCTTCTGGAAGGTTTTAACTTCATAATCCCCATATTTGTACTTTGCCAATACTATATCTCCGGAACTTTGATATGTGGGGATAATGTTGTAATAGGCCGGATAATTAAAATATGGTGTCAGCAAAAAGTTTGCGTCGCTAACATTTGCATTATCCGTTTCTACATTTTCGAAATTTGCAAAATACAAATTTGTCTTATATGGTTGCTCAAAAGTCGTGAAAGATTGCAAACTATTATTAATCAACAGATTTGAAACAGATATTACACCTGTATTTGAGGATGGAGTTGAAGTTAATTCGAAACTGTAACGTCCCTCAGAGGCATAGCTCGTACCGTCTGACACATTTGTGATTATATTGATCGGATTCAAATTATATGTGTAAGAATACTTTGAGTCGTTGTCAGAACATGCGGAAAGCCCCAGTAACAGAAGCATCCCTCCAAAAAATAATTTTTTACTCATTTTGATTAATTTTTTCTTATTTGTTAATCCTTGTTTTAAACGTGGTTAATCAACCCTTATTGTATTTATTTATATATTATTAAATTTTAATAGGTTTAGAAATCAAACCATTAATAATTTAAGTTTGTTATAAATACAAAATTAATAATCAATTATTAAAAAATTAAAATTATGAAACAGAAAATTTCTTACAATTCAATTATTTCAGGCGTCACAATCGCCATATTCATTGCATTTATAGCTATTTTTGTGCTATTCTGGGTATTTATCGACAAACCCTATGACGATGTATTTTTCTGGATTTTAGTTGGCTTATTTGTCTTATGTTTTTGCTGCATTTTTGGATCAATCCCATATTCAGTAGACGCAGACGATGACTATGTAGGTGAATATCGTCCTTTTAGGTCAAGGAAGTATCGCTATTCCGATATTTCTTCTGCCGAGGCTATCGACAGAGACAGATATTCTTTGGAAGACAAAAGACTACATTTCCATGGAAAATACAAAAATCCGGTGGTTATAAACTTCAAGGATGGAAGAAAGGAAGTAATCGGCAGTGAAGATTCAAAACAACTTGCTGATTATATCAACTCGAAAATCTCGTAAAATAATCTTAAGAATAACTCTAATTATTAAATATGAAAGCGACGCAAGTCGCTTTTTTATTTTACCTTAATCTTAATTTCTAAAAAATTTACGTTAAATTTGAGGAAACAAATTAAATGAGATAGGCTGCTTTTAGGAATTTATGCGGATTATCAGCGGGAAATATGGCAGACGCAGGTTTGACGTGCCTAAAAATATAACGGCTCGTCCCACCACAGATTTCGCAAGAGAAAATCTCTTCAATGTGCTCGAAAATATGGAAGGGTTCGAGGGGAAAACAGCTTGCGATCTTTTTGCCGGCACCGGAGCCGTCAGTTTCGAATTCCTCTCGCGTGGATGCTCTTTAGTCACAGCAGTTGAAAAAGCTCCCGTTCAGGCTGCTTTTATTAAGAAAGTGGTTCAGATCCTCGGAGACGACAACCTACACTTAGTGAAAGGGGATGTTTTCAAATTTATAGCTGAAGATGTGAGAGCTTACGATTTCGTATTTGCTGACCCTCCCTATGATCATCCGCGATTTGATGAAATTCCGGCTCTTATCTTAAATTCGAATCTTGTGGCTCAGGGATCAACGCTGATTATCGAACATTCAAAAGCCAAGGATTTCTCCAACTTGCCGGGGTTTAGTCAAAGAAGAGCCTATGGCTCCGTGAACTTCTCTATCTTCATTATTGGCTCATAATATGGACAAAAAAATAAAACTTGATAGCATCGAGGATGCAATAGAAGATTTCAAAAAAGGTAAATTCATTATAGTTGTGGATGATGAAGACCGCGAAAATGAGGGAGACCTCATAATTGCAGCTGAAAAAATCACACCCGACGACGTCAACTTTATGCTTAAGAATGCTCGTGGAGTCTTGTGTGCACCTATCACCAACAAAAGATGTGAAGAGCTTAAGTTGCAACCCCAGGTTACCGATAATACTTCAGTCTTAGGGACTCCTTTCACAGTGACTGTCGATAAATTGGAGGGATGCACAACCGGGGTTTCCGCTGAAGACCGGGCAGCCACTATCAGGGCTCTGGCAGATCCTGCCTCCACGCCGGATACTTTTGGACGACCGGGACATATAAATCCCCTTTATGCACAAGATAGAGGTGTCATCCAAAGATGCGGACACACGGAGGCTGCCGTTGATTTTGCTCGTCTCGCCGGCTTGTACCCTGCAGCCGCTCTTATGGAAATTATGAGCGAAGACGGCTCGATGGCCCGACTTCCCGAGCTTAGAAAACTTGCTGACAAATGGGGATTTAAACTCGTCAGTATCCGCGATCTGATTGCATATCGCATGCAAAATGATTCTATCGTGGAAAGAGGTGAAGAGGTGAATCTTCCCACTGCCTACGGTCATTTTCATCTGATTCCTTTCCGCCAGAAAGATAACGGCCTTGAACACATCGCTCTTATAAAAGGAGACATCGCTGACGGAGAACCGGTGCTTGTAAGAGTTCACTCTTCTTGTGCCACCGGTGACATCTTCAGTTCAATGAGATGTGAATGTGGCGAACAGCTTCATAAAGCCATGGAAACTATTGAGAAAGAGGGTCGCGGACTTATCATTTATTTAAACCAAGAGGGACGTGGAATCGGCCTCATGGATAAAATTCGTGCCTATAAATTACAAGAGAACGGCATGGATACAGTCGATGCCAATCTTCATCTCGGGCATAAGGCCGATGAACGAGACTATGGCGTAGGGGCCAATATCCTTCACTCTTTGGGAGTCAAGAAAATGAGACTCATGACTAATAATCCCGTCAAAAGAATAGGGCTCGAGGGTTATGGTCTTGAAGTAGTGGAAAATGTTCCCTTAGAAATTGAGCCTAACGAATACAACAGGTTCTATATGCACACAAAGAAAGACCGGATGGGTCATAACCTTCATAAAGTCTAATCTACATGAAAATTATTGCTGAAGCCGGAGTCAACCACAACGGTTCGCTCGAAATAGCTAAAAAGATGGTGGATGCGGCTGCTGAAGCCGGCGCCGATTATATAAAGTTTCAGACTTTCCACGCTCATTCTTTGGTGACCGCAGGTTGCGAAACTGCGGGATATCAAAAAGAGAATGTAGGAACTGACAATCAAAAAGAGATGCTCACGAAACTTGAACTCTCATATGATGAATTCAGAGAATTGAAAGCATATTGCGATTCAAAGGGTATCGGGTTCTTATCCACAGCTTTCGATGAAGAGAGCATAGATTTTATCGCCTCGCTCAAACCTGATTACATGAAAGTGCCAAGTGGGGAAATAACCAATCTACCTTTTTTGAGGAAAATGGCATCTACAAAGATCCCGATGATTATTTCCACGGGGATGTCTACTCCAGAAGAGATTGCCAGAGCTTTGAAACCATTTCTGAAAGAGGGTTATGGGGCAAATGACATTATTCTTTTGCACTGCACAACGCAATATCCTACCCCTATGGAGGATGTTAATCTTCTCGCAATGAAGACTGTTTGTGGGAATTTCGGGCATCCTGCCGGCTATTCAGACCACACCCTTGGCATTGAAATACCTATCGCAGCAGCTACCATGGGCGCTGAAATTGTGGAAAAACATTTCACTCTCGACAGAAATATGGAGGGTCCTGACCATAAGGCTTCTCTCGAACCTCATGAACTGGCTGAGATGGTCAAGTCAATCAGAAATATCCTCAAAGCGCTGGGAAATGGAGTCAAGGAGGTGAAAGAATCCGAAAGCCGCAATATTATCGCCGCACGCAGAAGTATTGTCGCAAAGAAACCTATAGCTAAAGATCAGATCATCACTGAGGAAGATATTTGCTGTAAACGACCTGCCACCGGCCTCTCCCCGATGTTGTGGGATAAAGTAGTAGGCAGCAAGGCCATTAAAGATTTTAAAATAGATGAACCAATCGAAATTGAAGAAAACGGTTGGAAATTCGGAATGCCCTCTCTCAAATTCAAAATCTAAATCTATCTTATCCAAATTATAGCTCTTTCTTATTATTCACCTTTCATCCTTTCTCTCCCATGAATATCTGCTTCTTCACAGGAACCCGCGCCGACTACGGCATTTTAGCTCCTATCATGCGGGAAGTGGAAAAGCATAACGGGGTGAATCTTCAGATTATAGCTGCAAATATGCACCTTTCTGAAGAATTTGGAATGACTGTCAATGAAATAGAGGCTGACGGTTTTAAAGTTGCCTTTAAGATAAGATCCCTTGTTCCCGGGGGAAACGCCAAATCAACAGTTTTATCGATAGCCAAACTTGAAGAGGGTCTTGCAGATGCTTACGAAAACCTGAGGCCTGATCTGCTGGTGATTTTAGGAGACAGATATGAAGCCTTGGCAGCCGCTACTGCTGCAGTGACTTTCAATATCCCTATCGCTCATCTACATGGAGGAGAAACCACTTTGGGCGCAATTGACGATAAATTCCGGCATGCAATCACCAAACTTGCCGACTATCACTTTGCTGCCACTCCCCAATATGTGGAAAATATAATCTTGATGGGAGAAAACCCGGAAAATGTATTCCATTCCGGAGCGCCGGGAGCAGTGATTCAAGAGGAAGAAATGGAGGATCTTTCTAATGTCTTTTATGAAAAGACAGAGCTCGATATAACCTCTGAACAAATAATCCTCCTCACATTCCATCCGGTCACTACCCTCCCTGATAAAGGTGAAAAGGAATTGAAAGCCACTCTTGAAGCATTAGAGGTGTTTTTACCTCAAGGATACAAAGTATTAGTTTCTATGCCCAATTCCGATCCCGGCAATCCGGGTATCAGAGAAATGCTTCAAAATTGGAGTAAAGCTCACCCCAATAATGTAAAATCAGTGGATTCTTTAGGGGCAAAACTTTTCCATTACGCTATGGACAATTCAGCAGCCATAGTCGGGAATTCATCCGCCGCACTTATAGAGGCCCCGTCACATCGTCTCGGAGCAGTGAATGTAGGAAAACGTCAATTGGGGCGCGCCCATGGCATAACTGTTATTGATGCGTCTGACAATAAAGATAGTATAGTTTCTGCTCTGAAAAATGTCTTGTCTCTTGAGATGAAATCGGTGTTATTAGGTTTGCCACTTTCTTCTCTCAACCCTTATTACAAGGAGAATGCAGCTGAATTCATCGCACACAAACTGATTAACATAACTACTCACCTCATTGAGGGGAAGAAATCTTGACATTATTACAAATCGTAAATTTTAGCTCTAACTTAAAACCGATATAGAAATGAAAAGAATGATTTTAGGAGCTGCATTAGCAGTAGTGGCAGCATTGATACCTACTACTGATGCAAAGGCATGTAGCCGGGTAAACTACCATGGTTCTGACAACACCTTTGTAATTGCAAGATGTCTTGATTGGAAAACTCCTATCCCAACCAATTTATATGTCTATCCGCAAGGAATTGAAAAAGTGAGTTCCGACCAACCCGGTGCTATTAAATGGACCTCTAAATATGGCGCAGTCTATGCTGTAGGGTATGATGGTGGAATCACAGAAGGCATGAACGAAAAAGGCCTTGTTGTCAACGGGCTTTTCTGCAAAGGCACAGTCTATTCAAACCCTGACACGGAGGGTCGACCTCCTATGTCGCTCGCTATGTTTGTGGGATGGCTACTCGACCTTAATGCAACTACCGACGAATGTGTGGAAGTGTTGCAAAAACATGATTTCAATATCGGAGGAGCTACTTTCGACGGAGGCACCGTTTCGGCTTTGCATTGGGGAATCACCGATGCTTCCGGGAAAAGTGTAATTGTGGAATTCGATAACGGAGAAATCAAAATTAACGATATGGGTGATTATTGGGCAATGACCAATGATCCTCAATGGCCATCAATGAGAGCTATAATCGATTATTGGGGAAATGTGGGAGGAACCAATATGCTCCCGGGTACTGTAAAAAGCCCCGACAGATGTGTACGCGCAAATTTCTTTGCTCATCACGTTGAAGCAACTTCGGACCCGGATCTCGCTGTGAACATCGCCCGTAGCGTTCTCGTCAATTCATGTGTGCCTTACACCTATTTGATTCAGGGTGAGCCAAACGTATCATCAACACAATGGCGTTCTTATGCGGATATAAAAAATCGCCGCTATTTCTTCGATATCGTCACTAATTTCGGCCTCTATTATGTCGACCTCTCAAAATGTGACTTAAGAAAAGGGGCTCCCATACTTAAACTCGACACTTCCAAAGAGACTAAATTGATGGGAGAGGCCAACCACGCCCTCAAAAAATCCCCCGGATTTACTCCTATGTATTAAAAAGAAACCACGATGAAAAGAATATTATCTGCTTTATTTATTTTATCGCTCTTCCTCCCCGGCTTTGCCGATGATAAGCCAAGTTTCCCCGGGGGAGAGAAGGCTCTTAATGAATATCTCCAAAAAAACATCCGCTATCCCGAGGCTGCCAAAGAAAACGGTGTCGAAGGTATTGTGGCTGTCGGATTTATCGTTATGCCCGACGGTTCTTTACAACAGGTGAAAGTTATTAAGTTTATTGATCCCGACCTTGAACAAGAGGCGATTAGAGTGGTTGTAGGAATGCCGGCCTGGATCCCTGCAGAGCAAGATGGAGTCGCCGTGGAGGCTCCCGCTAAAGTTGACATACCTTTCATCCTTGAATAATATGAGAGTTAAAGCAAAGAAATCCTTAGGTCAGCATTTCCTTAACGATATTAATATTGCTAAGCGTATTGCCGATTCCATAGAAGAAAACAAGCTACCCGACAACGCCAAACAGTGGGGCAAATTACCTATAGTGGAAGTTGGTCCGGGAATGGGTGTCTTGTCCCAATTTCTCCTGAAGTCAAATAGAGAAGTCAAGGCTATCGAATTAGACTCTGAGAGCGTTGAATTCCTTAAGAAAGTTTTTCCATCCCTTAATGTAATTGAAGGAGATTTCTTGAAGATGGATCTCGCCACGATATTCCCCGGAGAGTTCTCTTTGATTGGCAATTATCCTTATAACATTTCTTCTCAGATATTTTTCAAAGTCCTTGATTATAAAGAGAAAATTCCCATTGTGGCCGGAATGTTACAAAAAGAAGTGGCACAAAGAATCTGCTCTTCTCCCGGTTCAAAGGTTTATGGCATCCTTTCCGTCTTGCTGCAAGCCTGGTATGATTGCCAATATCTTTTTGATGTCGCCCCCGGCGTCTTCAACCCTCCTCCTAAAGTGACAAGCGGAGTTATTCGTCTCATCAGGAATAACCGTCAGGAATTAGGATGCGACGAGAAACTTTTCAAGCATATAGTCAAGACATCCTTTGGACAACGACGCAAGACGCTGCGCAACTCTTTAGCCTCTTTGATTCCATTGAATTCGGCAATATGGCAGGATCCGATACTGACACGCCGTCCGGAAACTCTTTCTGTGGAAGAATTCATCCAACTCACAAAGCAACTGCAGTGATACTCTTGACTGGAGCCGGAGGAATGCTTGGTGCATACATAGCCGAGCAATTCAAGGAAGAAAAAGTCGTGACATTGGGATTGCGTCAAGAATCAGATTTTATTGTCGATCTTTCAAAAGAAAAACCTGAGTTTGGGGAAGTAAGATTTGACACTGTCATCCATACTGCCGGAACGGAATCTCAAGAAGATTCCATGCAACTGAATCTGAATGGCACCAAACGACTTGTCGAAGCTCTTGAAAAGAATCCCCCGGACAATTTTGTTTATATCAGCAGTTATAAGGTCTATAGCAGCGATGCAGGGGAAAATATAACTGAAAATCATAACACTTGGGCTGATGACGTTGTAGGGAAATCTAAAGCTTTGGCAGAAAACTTTCTGAAAGAATGGGCTTTGAAAAATGATATTACTCTAACTATCATCAGGCCTGCCCGAATGTTTGGTAATGGAGTGAAAGGTGAGACATTGCAGCTTTTCAATGATGCAATCTCAGGTAAATACTTACATATTAGAGGGAATCATGCCAGAATAAGCTTGGTTTGCGCTTTGGATGTAGCCAAAGCTATAAGATGTCTTTATAATAAAGGAGGAATATACAATGCTGCAGACGGCTATCCGGTGGAATTTATTGAAATGGTGGAATCTCTTTCAGCCAATGCCGGGGCAAAGAAACGGATGACACATCTGCCTCTCCGATGGGCTGAATGGATATGGCGACTTGGAAGATGGGTTCCTTTAATTAATCGCAACCTGCATCCGGAAACGGTTGAAGCACGCATGAAAACCCTGACTCTTGACGGCTCTCATCTGGCAGAACGAGCCGGAATAGACTACCATAACACCAAAATGGTGATAGAACGTCTTGACAAGACATATCCTTTCACTCAATGACAGGTATTACCTCTCTCTCGACTCTTCAATTGAATTGACCGCAACTATTTGTAAGATTTATTTGTTATATCTAAAAGTTGGTGAGGTTTTTGCTTTCACCTTATGAAATATGTTAATAAAAAACTGAAAAAACTATGGATAAATTAAGTTATGCTTGGGGCATGGCCATGGGTCAGCAACTCAAAGGAATGGGAGTTCAAAATCTTAACAAGGAAGATTTCGACGAATCGGTTCATGCTTCATTTGAGGGAAGAGAGACTAAACTCACACCTGAAGAGGCACAGAAAGTGCTCAATGAATTCCTTATGGAACTAAACAAGAAGAATGAAGCTATAGCTCGCGAAGCAGGCGATAAGTTCCTGGAAGCCAATCGCAAGAATCCGGGAGTACATGTCACTGAATCCGGCCTCCAATATGTTGTGGAGAAAGAGGGCGAAGGGAAACAGCCGACAGCCACATCTGAAGTTACCGTGCACTATACCGGAAAACTTTTAGACGGAACTGTCTTCGATAGCTCTATTAACCGCGGGGAACCTGCAACATTCCCCCTAAATCGTGTGATTCCGGGATGGACGGAAGGTTTGCAGCTTATGAAAGAAGGTGGAAAATACACATTCTTCATACCGAGCGATCTCGCTTATGGTCCCAATGGAATTCCTAATGTAATTCCGCCTCACTCAACCCTTATTTTTGACGTTGAATTAATCTCAGTGAAATAATTAAATATGAAAAAGAATCAATTTATTTATCTGGCTTCTTTTATGCTTTTGGCAGGAGGTCTTTTGGCATCTTGTGGCAATAAAAAAGCCGAAACTATTCAAGAGGTAAAGGCAGTCGAAACTCCGTTGAAAGGCATCAATGGAACAAAATATGATGCAGCATTTTTCCAAAATCCTGCTAATGAAGGACCTCAAGCCACTGCCGATCAGTATGCTAAGACAGAAAGTGGCTTGAAATACGTGATTGCACAACCGGGAAGCGGAATATCTCCTAAAGCAACCGATACCGTGACCGTGCATTATGTAGGAACTCTCACAAATGGCCTTCAATTCGACAGTTCTATCGACCGTGGCGAACCGATAGCTTTCCCCTTGGGAGGTGTTATCCCCGGATGGACAGAAGGATTGCAATATATGCAAGAAGGTGGGATCGCTGTTTTCTATATCCCATCTAACCTTGCCTATGGTTCAAGAAATCTACCGGGAATCCCGGCAGATTCCGATCTCATTTTCTGGGTGCAGCTTATTCAAGTAAATTAGCAAGTGAATCAGCATGCCATTTAGAACTATGAGAATGTCAAGAAGATTCATTAATTTTGCAAGGTTATTTTTCTGCATATCCATATTTGCCCTGTTCTCTTTAGCCACATTCTCGGCTTGCAAGGGAAGGACAGCGGAAAATATGGTGCCTACAGGCGACACGGTTGAAGTGGTCATAATGCAGAATAACATTGCCGAAATTGATTCAATCCAATAAATATCAAACTAATAACTAATGAAAATTTTAAAATTTTTGCCGATAGCAGCTATTGCTTGTTTAGCTGTATCTTGCCAGAATGGCGGAAGCGGACTGACCGCTACCTCAACACAAACAGATTCACTGATGTATTATCTCGGACAGATGAATGCTGCCGACTATCTCAGAGAAGCTACTCGTGACACCACTCTTAAGGAGACAAGCGAGAAACAGGCTTACATCAATGGAGTAAGAGCCGGACTTGCTGCACTTAAGGAAGGGAATGCCTCTTATAATAAGGGCGTTATGCTCGGTATGCAAATGGCTTCTCAAATGATCAGTTTCTCTGACCAAATGGATGTCAAAATTAACCGCACTTCTTATGTAGGTAGCCTTTCAAGCGCTATTATGGCAGACTCTATGCCAAACGTCACTCTTGCCCAGACCGAATTCCGCAAAGTGATGCAGAATATTGAAGATGCTAAATCCGAGAAAGACAAAGTTGCGAGTCAGGCAAGCCTAAAGAGTGTGGCTGAAGCTGCAGGTCTTCCCAAAATCAGCGACGACCTTTATGGAAAATCCACCGACGACGTGGAAGGGAATGTATTGGCTGATGGCGATGAAATAAATCTCGAATCAAAAATTACAAAAGAGAATGGTGAGCCTATCACACTGCCCCTTTCTCCAAAAGGCAAAGTAGGCAACAAGCGTAATTTCCCCGAAGTTATTAATACTGCTCTTTTAACTCTTAAGAGCGGACAAACCGGTGAGTATATGACTACTGCCCACGCCCTTTATGGCAATAGAGCAAAACAGATGGGATTTGAACCCACTGACATTGTGAAAGTAACCCTTACTCCCACCCTTCAGCCGAAAGCTGACGAAGAAGAGAAAAAATAAAACAGCATACTATAAAAAATTAGCCGAGGCAATAAAACCTCGGCTAATTTTTTATATCCTACCCATTTGCTACAAATGGAGCGGGAGACATCTCTTTGGTTCTCTCAAGCCTTCGACAGTGCCTCATGGATCGCTTTAGCAGCCTTTCTTCCGGCTCCCATTGCAAGTATCACTGTCGCTGCCCCGGTAACTGTGTCGCCTCCGGCAAATACCAAAGCACGGCTCGTCTTCCCATCTTCATCTGCAACCACACATCCGTGTCTATTAGTTTCCAATCCTTCGGTGGTTTGCTTAATCAAAGGATTCGGACTCGTACCCAATGCCATTATCACGACATCGCAATCTAAAACAAAATTGCTGTCTGGTTTTTCTACCGGTCTTCTTCTTCCACTGGCATCCGGCTCTCCGAGTTCCATTTCAACACATTCCATTCCTGCAACATTGCCATTCTCGTCTCCAAGAATTTTAACCGGATTCGTGAGCATCTTGAAAATTATGCCCTCTTGTTTTGCATGGTGCACTTCTTCAGCACGTGCAGGCAATTCTGCTTCACTTCTTCTATAAACTATTATAGCTTCAGCTCCAAGACGGCGTGCTGTCCTGACCGCATCCATCGCTACATTGCCACCGCCGACAACTACAACTCTCTTACCTAAATAGATTGGAGTGTCATACTCTTTATCGTAGGCATGCATCAGATTTGCACGAGTCAGATATTCATTGGCTGAGAAAACCCCATTCAGATTTTCACCCTCTATGCCCATGAATTTCGGAAGGCCTGCTCCACTGCCGATAAAGACTGCATCAAACCCCATTTTCCCTAAAAGATCATCTATTGTGAAAGTCCTTCCGACAACAACGTCATTTTCGAACTCCACACCTAATGACTTAACCCTGTCTACTTCTTTTGCCACAACTCCCTCTTTAGGCAGACGGAATTCCGGAATGCCATATACAAGCACTCCTCCCAACTGATGTAAAGCTTCGAAAACTTTTACTTCATAGCCATATTTAGCCAAATCGGCAGCACATGCCAAAGATGCAGGTCCGGATCCTATCAAGGCAACTCTTTTACCATTACGTTTGATTTCAGGATGTGGAAGTTCATCCTGATGACGGATAGCCCAGTCGCCTATATATCTCTCCAAAGAACCGCAAGCCACCGGTTCTCCCTTTATACCAAGGATACATGCACCCTCACATTGTTTCTCCTGAGGACATACTCGACCACATACACTCGGCAATGAGTTATCTTCGGATATTACCGCATAGGCTCCCTTTTCATCATGCTCGGTGATATGATAGATGAATTGGGGAATCTTTATATGCACCGGGCATGCCGCAACGCATCTCGGTTTTGAGCAATTCAGGCAACGGGTAGCCTCTTCATAAGCCTCCTCCGAATTATAGCCATGACTCACTTCTTCAAAATTTCTCGCTCTTCTTTCGGGATCCTGTTCCCTTACTTTTACTCTGGGTTTCTTGATGTTAGCCATGACATTCACATTTATGAGTTGCCGGATTTACCTTAGGATTATTTTTATACATGTTCTGACGTCGCATCGCTTCATCAAAATCTACAAGCGCTCCATCAAATTCGGGGCCATCTACACATGTAAATTTCGTCTCTCCACCAATCGTAACACGACATGCACCACACATACCCGTGCCATCCACCATCAGTGCATTTAGCGATACCACACATGGAATATCATATTTCCCGGCGGCTTGTGCCGCAAATTTCATCATTATCATCGGGCCTATGATGACACAACGGTCATACTTTTTCCCTTGATTCTCTATGAGCTCTTTCATAAGAGCTGTCACATTCCCGTGGAATCCTTCCGATCCGTCGTCGGTACATAGATACACATGACCGACCTTTTGCATTTCTCCAACATATGTGAAGAGATCCTTTGTGCGTGCTCCGATAATGACATCCGCTTCCACTCCCTTCTCTTTTAGCCATTTCACTTGGGGATAGACCGGAGCTGTGCCTACGCCACCTGCTATAAAGAGAATCTTTTGCTTCTTCAGCTCATCTTCCGACATCTCCAAAAGATCTGACGGATTCCCTAAAGGGCCTGCAAAATCTTCAAAACATTCTCCGGCATTTAATGAATTGATTTTATTGGTAGATATACCTACAGACTGAGTCACTATCGTCACACTACCCTCTTTAACATCATAATCGCAGATAGTGAGTGGAATTCTCTCTCCATAGCGGTCAGTTCTAACAATAATAAATTGTCCCGGTTTTGCTGATTGGGCCACAAGCGGCGCTTTTACACGCATCTCCGTAATATTCGGAGCCAATACCCGTTTTGTTATGATCTCAAACATAAATTTATTTTTTCACCTGAGTTTTTCATACGTGCAAAGATAGACAATTTCCATTTCTTTAACACGTTTTATAGTGATAATTATTTAACTTTGCGTTATGTTAATTAATCTTGACTGAAATTTTAGCACAAGTTTAATTATCTTTTTCTTCAATAACTTAACTTTTATGAACTACAGATTCTCTTTTTTAGTATCTTTTGCAATCCTAACTCTATCAGCATCTGCCGCATCACCCTTATGGATGCGTGATGTTAGAATCAGCCCTGACGGTAAGACTCTTGCATTCACTTATATGGGGGATATCTGGACTGCCCCGGTTGAAGGAGGCAAAGCTCAGAAACTCACCGACACTGACAACTACTATGAGGATCATCCCGTGTGGAGTCCTGACAGTAAATCTATTGCTTTCAGTTCAAACCGCACAGGTAATTTCGATATCTTCATTGTAAACGCACAAGGAGGAACCCCAACGCAAGTAACTTTCGATTCAGCAAATGAAACTCCGGAAGCCTTCTCCGCCGACGGAAAAAATATTTATTTCACTGCCTCCCTTCAGGATTCTCCACAAAGCATAATGTTCCCGGCAGGGAGAATGACTGAGTTCTATCAGGTCTCAATAGATGGTGACAATCCTGTTCAATTGGCGGGAATTCCTATCCAAATGCCTTCTTTTTCTAAAAAGAATCCCAATATCATTTATTATCAAGATCTTAAAGGTATGGAAGATGAATGGAGAAAACATCACACTTCTTCCGTAACCCGCGATATCTGGCAATGGGATATGGCAAACAATTCGTTCAATAATATCACCAACCGTCCCGGTGAAGACCGTAACCCTATTGTTGACCAAAACGGTGAGAAAATTTATTTCCTGCGTGAAAATCCCGGGGAATCTATAAATGTATTCTCAATGAATGTGGATGGCTCTAATCCGGTTAAACTCACTGATTTCTCAGAACATCCCGTGAGATTCCTTTCTGCAGCAGACAATGGTCTCCTTTCCTTTACATACGATGGTGAGATTTATACGATGAAGCCGGAGGGCAAGCCTTCTAAGGTAAATATTGACATCACTACAGATAATTTTCCGACACTTAAAAAGATTAATATCCGTGATTTAGATGATGCCGCAATTTCTCCCGACGGTAAATCTGTAGCTTTCATTAGCCGTGGGGAAGTCTTTGTGACTTCTGTGGATTATGCCACCACAAAACAGATCACCTCTACCCCGCAGGCGGAACTACAGGTAAGCTGGAATCCCGATGGAGACAAACTTCTGTATACTTCCGAACGAGATGGTCATTGGAACATCTACACCGCAAAAAAGGCAAACAGCGACGAACCCAATTTCGAAAACTCAACGGTCATTATTGAGGAATCACTGTTCCCGGCTGATGATAATATCGAACGTTCATATCCCTCATTCAGCCCCGACGGCAAAAAAATCGCCTATATACAAGACCGAAATAAATTAATGGTCAAGGATCTCACGACAGGCATCGAAAAAGAGATCCTCGATGGACACACCTATCTCACAAGAGATGGGGGTTACGATTATCAATGGAGCCCCGACAGCAATTGGATACTTACTTATGGAGTGCTCCATCATCACGATCCCTATTACGACATCATTCTCGTGAACGCTAACGACGGTGAAATGATCCCCCTCACAGAAACAGGTTATTTCGATGAATCTCCACGATTTGTGCTTGACGGGAACGCTGTGATTTTCAACTCTGAAAGATATGGAATGCGCAACCACGCCTCTTGGGGTTCACTCTATGATGTTATGATTAATTTCCTTAATGAGGAGGCTTATGATAAGTTCACTCTCTCCGAAGAGGATTTCAAACTTAAAAAAGAGATTGAAAAGAGCAACTCTAAGAAGGATGAATCCAAAGATGAAAAAGGGAAAAAGAAAGGGAAAAATGATGACAAAGAGAGCGCCAAAGAAGACAAGACTCTGAAAATTGACAGAAAAAACATACAAGACCGCACTGTAAGATTAACTCCGGCATCTGCGGACATTTCTGATGCTTTCGTAACTTCCGACGGCGAAACTCTTTATTATCTGGCCTCCTTCAACAAAGGATATGATCTCTGGAAAATAAATCTGCGCGATGGAAAAACCGAAGAGGTGAAAAAACTTGGGGCAAGACGTAGCAAGTTTGTCACTGATAATAGCGGAGAAAATGTATTTCTCGTGTCAAATAATTCAATCAAAAAATTCAATCCTTCAAGTGAAAAACTGACAGATGTGGATTTTGGAGGTAAGATGCAACTCAACCCTGCAGCTGAACGTGAATATATGTTCGACTATGTAAAGAATCAGGAACGGGAAAGGTTCTATAGAAAAGATATGCATGGCGTTGATTGGGAAAATCTGACTGAACATTACCGCAAATTTCTCCCACATATATCTAACAATTATGATTTCGCAGAAATGCTTAGCGAAATGCTTGGAGAATTAAACGTGTCACACACCGGTGGCAGATATTATGCGCCGGTTGATCCCGACGGAATACGCACCTCCTCCTTAGGATTGCTCATTGATATGGAACGCACCGAAGATGGTATGCTTGTTGAGGAAGTGCTCGCAGGAGGCCCGATGGACAAGCCATGGTCGAAAATAGCGCCCGGTGATATAGTTCTGGCAATCAATGACACGGAGCTGAAATCCACGGAAAGCAACGCAAAAGCATTGGCCGACCTTTCCGGGAAAAAGACTCGTGTTAAATTCCGCAAACCTGACGGGCAGGTTATCGAAGAGGTAGTCTTGCCAATTTCAAAGGGCGAGGAATCCGGCCTTCTCTACAAACGCTGGATAAAGAATCGCGCTGCAGATGTTGACAAGTGGAGCAACGGTCGTTTGGGCTACGTGCATATCCAGTCGATGGATGATGACAGTTTCCGCGAAATATATTCCGACATTCTGGGTAAATATAAAGACCGCGACGGCATAGTGATCGATATACGCTGGAACGGCGGCGGCCGCCTCCATGAGGATATAGAGGTGTTATTTAGCGGTAATGAGTATTTCAAACAGGTGATACGTGGCGAAGTAGCCGGCACAATGCCCTCTCGCCGTTGGAACAAGCCCTCGATAATGGTTCAGGCCGAACCTTGTTACAGCAATGCTCATGGCACTCCCTGGGTCTACAAACACACGGGATTGGGCAAACTTGTCGGAGCCCCTGTGCCCGGCACTATGACTTCTGTGAATTGGGTGAGAATGCAAGACACCTCCATGGTTTTTGGAATTCCGGTGACCGGCTATCTCCTTCCTGACGGAAGCTATTTGGAAAACACACAATTAGAACCGGACATTTTTGTTCTTAACACACCGGAACAAGTGATGTCAGGAGAAGACAACCAGCTGCATACCGCCGTTATAACTCTCCTTCAAGAAATCGACGCCCAATAAGGTCGCCCTGGAATGGCTATAGTTAAGAAGCTTTATCTATTCATCCTGAAGAGCTTTTTGCCTTTATTCGCGATGACTTTTTTCATCGTGCTCTTCATCGTCTTGATGCAGTTTCTATGGAAACACATCGACGACCTTGTCGGAAAAGGCTTGCCCTTCTCGTTGATTGGAGAGCTCTTCTTCTATGCCGGCGTGTCAATGGTGCCGATGGCTCTTCCGCTTGCCATCCTTTTGGCCAGCTTGATGACATATGGGAATTTCGGGGAAAAATTTGAGCTCACTGCAATGAAAGCCTCCGGAATTTCTTTGGTTCATTCCATGAGGCCCCTCATAGTGCTTATTGCTCTTGTGGCTATCGGTGCCTTTTTCTTTCAGAATTATGCTTTGCCCCCGGCTCAGGTGAAAATGTGGACTCTCCTTTTTTCAATGCGGCAAAAATCTCCTGAAGTGGAAATTCCTGAAGGTGTCTTCTACGACCAAATCCCGGGTTACAACCTCCTCGTGCAATCTAAAAATCCGGAGTCGGGTATGCTCTATGATGTCATGATCTACGACGTCACCCGAGGCGGAGATAACGCCACAATCCTGTTGGCTGATTCCGGTAAAATGGCATTCACCAATGATATGAAATATCTTTATCTTCATCTCTTCACCGGTGAACAGTTTGAAAACCTTCGGGAACAAAAGACACTTGACAAAAATGTCCCTTTCAGAAGAGAAACTTTCTTAGACAAACAGATTCTCATTCCTTTTGATGCCAATTTCAACCGAATGGATGAAGGTGGAATTCGTAGCCAATATGTCGGTAAAAATGTCGTGGAGCTTCAACACACCATAGACTCTGTCACCAACAGGATTGACTCCACCGGCAACCTTTATGCCAACGACTTAAGGAGGAGCGCTTTTCCTCTTCTCATAGACAAAACCACCGGTCATTCCATATTCGAAAAAAGTAAGGAGGATACTTCAAACCCCGCCATATCAACCTCTGATAAGAATTATAAAGAGACAAAAACAAAGACGGAAGAAGAGGAGGAAGGAGTGTTGGCTCCTCTAAATCTTGATTCTCTTCTTCTTTCTATTTCTCCCGACAAACGCGACAAGATTTTCGAGAATGCCCTCTCTATTTCCAAACGGCGCGTCAACGAAATGCAATTCAAAGCTGCGACAGTGGCAGATGATAAGATGAGCATCCGACGGCATAAGATAGAGCTCCTCAAAAAATATACTTTGTCGGTGGCTTGCCTGATTTTCTTTTTCATTGGTGCCCCATTAGGGGCAATAATCCGTAAGGGGGGATTGGGGACTCCGCTTGTTATCTCGGTATTGCTCTTCCTCTTCTATTATATAATCGACAACACCGGATATAAAATGGCCCGCGACGGACGTTGGGAAGTATGGGTCGGTATATGGCTCTCAACCTTTATTCTGGCCCCTCTCGGAATCTACGTCACTTATAAGGCCATGAATGATTCAGCTGTCTTTAATCCGGACAGCTATAAAGAATTCTTTAGAAAGATTTTGGGAATAAGGCAGCCTCGCAATATCGGACGCAAAGAAATCATCATTAATGAAATTTCTATCCCGGATGCTATTGAAAGAGTGTCTCGTCTCATCGATGACTGCCAAACACTAACAAAACAATTAGACAACAAGCTATCGTATAAAGAGTTCTGGAATCCAACCAACCTTGGAGCAGAAATAAATGCCACAGGAGATTATCTCGACGCTTTGACTGAATATCTTCAGGATTGTAGGGATAATAACGTTGTAGACAAACTTTCGGATTTCCCCTGGATTTATGACACTTTCCTGCTTACCCCTCAACGTTATAGTATTCTTGCGGAATCTTTAAAATGGCTGTTCCCGATCGGGTATCCTCTCTATTGGTTAAGCTTAAGAAAAAGAAGAGAATTGAAAGAGTCACTTCAAAAAACAATCAATCTTTCCTCAGAAATAAAGGGCATTTTAGAAAGGGAAAACTGATAAACACCTTCCCGGAAATAGAATTAAAGTGCCGATTTCCGTAAGAAGTGATGACCGAATCGGCAATATATACATTTATTCTTTTCGCAATACTCCTTTTTCAGTTGTATCAATGCCTGACTCCGGGAAGCATCCTTAACTTTGAACCCTAAATTCTCCCAGTCTCTTATAATAGCATTGTTTTCAGCCGGCAATTCCTCAAGGACGGCAACAATCTTCTCACCAAGCTCTCTATTTCCCGTGGTAGATGCGTAGGCATAGAGAAGGGGCAATGCAGTATTTATCGTCAGCAATACCCGACTCGGATATGACAATGCCGTCGGCACCTGATGAGCCTCAGTATCAAAAGAATAATGGTTCTTCCAATATCCCTCCGCCTCCATCTCAAATAAATTTTCAAGTTCTTCAGCCCTTCCGATTTTATCTAAAAGTCTGGAAAACAATGAAAATCCACCAAACAATGAATTTCCAAGGATTGCTATGCGTCGGTGAGGAAAATTCTGGGGCCGTGTGCGTGAGTATTTCCAAAGACCGGGTCTCAATGGTTTGAGACCATATTTCCTTGCAAGAAAATAATATTCTCGGCATAATGCCTGAAAATACTCATCAAACATAAATTGGGTAGCATCGAGCATAGCGGCCTGTCCGAACAATAAAGCCTCAAGTTGAAAAAGATTATCGCTATGGTGATGAAGGATTCTAAGCGGAATACTTTTGGCAAGCATCTCGAAAGGATCTCCATTAAGTCCGAAACCTAAGCCTCTTGCCAAGAGTATGAAACAAGTCTGATCCCAATCCCCGTCTGTCTGTTGATAAATATCTTTCACTCTCTCTGCTTTTGCCTGGAGTCTCTCTATAGAAAGGCTTTCCAGCCAATCGTCACTGTTAAGTTTAGGCAGGGACGCTAAAAAATTTCGGCAACGCATTCCACCACTCCCCTCCGAAAGAGACAGATAGGTTTTGAAAAATTTTTCCGGGAGGGTCAATTCTATCTGGGGAATCAAAGAGCCATCCTCTCTTGGGATCCTTTTGTCAGAAATTCCTACCACATGCAGGATAACATTTTTATATGCCGGATCGTCTGTATGCCCATGACGATACCAATCTGATGCTTTAACGTGGATTTCTACATTCCCGATCCATTCAACCCCGTTTATTTTCAATTTGGAATTAAAGAAATCAGGACCGGAATCATGATTATGAATTCCGGGATCAACGACTTCTATGCTGCCGCCGTCAACATCCTTGAACTCAGAACCACGTAGTCTCGTTTGCCAGAGATAATGATAGAGCTTCTCCAACTCTTATAAGATATTTATAAAGGGATTTGAGGTTGGAAATATTGGAATGATTTGCCGCATCCGGGACATTTCCTCGGCGGCTCTTTTCCTTCAAAGATATACCCACATTCCATGCATAGCCATGTTATGGGAGCATCGCGTTTCCAGACTGTTCCATCCTGTATTTGTTGACGCATTGTAGCAAACCTCTCCTTGTGATGACTCTCTACCCCCGCAATTATACGAAATCTTACAGCTATCTCTGCAAAACCTTCAGACTGTGCCACCTTAGCCGCCTCGCTATAAGTCTGCACTCCCTCTATATCCTCCTCATGTTCAGCCACCAACAGATTATCAACCGTAGGAGTCAGAATGCCCGGGTCAACTTCTACAGGAGCACTGACAACAACGCCATCCTGCAGATATTTCAAGAAGGTCTTGGCATGCCTTTGCTCATTGGCTGCCGTCTCTTCAAATATCTTGGCAAAATAGTGATAACCTTCCTTTTTTGCTGCTTTTGCAAAATAAATATAGCGGGTCACTGCCGTTGATTCCACAATATAGGATTTTGCAAGATATTTTTCTGTCTCCGAACCTTTGAGTTCCATATATACCGATCTAAAATTAAAATAAATTGAGGGAGGGACTCTACAACCCATCCCTTTAGAATATCAATGAGATTTTCACAAAAATAACCCTGAAATTCCGGATAACCAATTTTTCAGTTCAATAACTTTCCAATTCTCCTGTTAAATATTATATTTGGAACTATAAATTACATTGTTGTAGATATGAAAATTTTAGAGGTTATCCCATCATTAGAAACTGGAGGTGCCCAAAAGCTTATTGAATACTTTGTACCATATCTTATGATGGGGAATGAGGTAGCAATTTTAGTTTTCAAAAAGTCTGGTTCAGAAATTGAAAAAAGAATTGAAGGAATGGGGATAACAATACATTCAATGGAAATAGGTCTTAGGTCTCCTTTCGCTATAAAAAAGATGCGACCATATATCCAATGGGCAGATGTAGTTCATGCACATCTCTTCCCATCACATTATTATTTAGTTATAGCTAATCAAGGTATTGGTAAACCTATAGTTTTTACAGAACATAGCACACATAATAAAAGGAGAGAAAAAAAGTATTTTAAAATTTTTGAAAAATTCGTCTATAGACATTTAAATAAGGTAGCATGTATTTCTGTTGCTACAAAAGAAAACCTATTAAATTGGCTTGATGAAACTCAAGAATCTTATAAATTTGAGATAATAATAAATGGGGTTGATCTTGCGACTTTTCAGAATTTATCAAGAAGCAAGCCTGAAAGTTTATTTGGGAAAAGAGGAAAAGCTATTATAATGGTTTCCCGTTTTACACCCTCTAAGGATCATGCCACTGCAGTTAGAGCTTTAAAATTTATTCCTTCTCCAGATGTTTTCTTGGTATTTGTAGGAGAAGGTGAAACCTTGACAGAAATTAAAAATATTGTAAAACAAGAAAAGGTTGAGAATAGAGTAATATTTCTCGGTAACCGCTCTGACATACCAATTCTACTAAAGTCTTCATTTATAGGCCTACAATCTTCTAACTGGGAAGGGTTTGGGTTGACTGTAATAGAAGAAATGGCGGCAGGCTTACCCGTAATAGTTTCAAATGTAGTAGGTGTAAAGGATATTGTGGATGGTGCAGGACTATTATTTGAAAAAGGTAATCATCTTGATTTAGCTTCTCAAATCAACTATCTTATAAAAAATAAAGATTTTTATGAACAAGTCAAAGAAAGATGTATAAAGAGAGCAGACGAATATTCTATAAAAAAAACAGCAGATAGATATCTAGAAATTTTCAACCAATTAATTCAATGATTCATCAGTCGAAGCGCTAGTACAATAAATCAAAAGCAACGAACATACAACGCACAGAAACCATGATTTCCTTCGGTCCTTTTTTAATCGGAACCAATCTCAAAAATCTTATATCCACCGGCTGACAAGGTGAAATTAATAACCTTTTGCCCGGTATATTTTTTGGGATTTGCTACCGTCAAATCGGTGATGTTCATATTTGGAACTAACTCCAAAGTTACCTTTTGTTTCTTTAACACATCCCGGCTTACAACCACAATATATTCCTTCCCATTCTTTTCAATCTGAGAAAGCACAACTCCGGCATTCTGACTCCTGACCATTTGTAACGGTCCAAAAGCTCCCGACAATTTTCTTGTCCCTTTATAAATTCTGTCGCCGGTATGCCTCACCTCCTTCACCTTGCATTGATAGAATATATCATTGTATTTCTTGATTTCTCCATTCACTTTCTTAGCGGCATTCCAAGCTTTGCTCTTCTTTCCGTTGAGATTCACCAAGGCAGAAGTGTAATCTTCCACAGAGTTGGATTTTCTCTGACCATAAGTCCAGTAAACAATTCCTTGCGCCCCGTAAGCCAAAGCTGAGAAAGCCTCCCATCTCAGATAAGCCTCAGTAGCTGCCGGACGGGCATAAGAACTTGTCTTATAAGCCATACTCTCACAGTAAGCCCAGAATGGTCTTCCGGTCTTTTGGGAAATTGTTGAAAAATCTTCTAAATCAGAATAAAACTCATCATAAGCCACAACTATCTTTCTGTCTATTATCTTAATGGGATAAAAATCATAAGACCAGACTTGTGGCTTAAATTTTTCTTCAATCAGCTCTAAATAATTAAAATATGTTGGTAGATTTCCTGTAATTACACTGATTTTTTCACCTGATAGATTTATATAAACCAATCTATTCGGATCTGCTATACACATTTTCTGATACTCCGGTACCAATGTGTTGAGATTATTAAAATAGGGCTCATCTTTAAAGCGCCATCCCGCTAATTGAGGTTCAGTTTTAAATACATCGATAAAATATGTTCTTCTATCATTTAATAGATCTCCATGTACGATTAAGATTTTAAAATCAAGCCCCTTAATCAGTTTAAATTGATTCTTGAAAAAATTTAAAGATCCATTTGTCATACCACAATTAAAGCCGCAATCAATTAGCTCTTCATAATCCTTTCGAGAAGGCATAATTCCTTCCGGAATTGGAGTGGATGCTAAAATTACAATTTTTCCGGGTATGGGATAATTAACCAAACTTTGTGTTATGTTAGCTTCTATCCTATCCACATTCCAAAATAAAAGTATATGCATTATAAACAAAATGCAGAATTTTTTTATTAGACCGTTTGGCATATCTATTCAAAGTTTGTGGTGCATAATCAAAAAACCATATAAGGGATTTTTTAGACTTAAATTTAATCCATTTTTTTCCTTAGATATCTTATTGTCTTCTCCCTCTCTTCATCCCTTTTACCATCAATAATTGAATTATAGGGATAGTATCTCCGATAAGAATTATATTCAATCTCTTTATGAAATGGATTATAATACGTTTTATATACATAAAACGTCAACATCGAAACAAATACGAAAATCCATGTAATAAAATCCAATCTGACTCTTTTATTCTGTATAAAAAATGGAGTAAAAGCACAATTCGATATATATGCAATTACAAAGAAGAAAAAGTAATTATTAAATCTTATCAATATGCTTACTTTTAGAGCTATCATAATTACATATAAACTCAAAATAACAAATGCGATAAATTTATCGAATTTAAATGGCTCCTCCTTATTTCTTTTTTTAGAATACAGTATTAAAAAAAACAATGGGTATAATATGTAACTAATGGCGTTGGCGATGAATCCATTAATATTAAGTTGGTAGTTCCCCAAGTATGATTTGCCATAAACCTCTGCTCTTTCGTTAATTCCTTCTGAAATAGATAAAAGTTGAATATAATTATAGAAATTTTTTTGTATAATAACTCCAATAAAGAAAATTATTAAACATATTACAATTGTTCTTTTCCCAAAAACGAACAATTGGTTGATACCCGGCAAACAAATTAAGGGAAGAAAAATCATTATTGTTGCAGACACATGAAAAAGCATAGCACAACATGTTGCAACATACCACCAAATCCATTTCCCATTTTTGAAAGCAGGCCAAGCCAACAAAAATATAGCAACAGCTATTGCTTCCCTCATTAAATCAAGCGATAAGGAAAAATAGACATAGACAAAATAAACTAATATTGCTAAATATTTATGACTACAATTTTTATAGAAAAAATAAAAAACAACAGTGTTTAATATTAATGCATCAACAAATTGAAATAAGAAATAATTCGGATAAATCTCTTTGAAGGTAGAAACCAGAATATTAAAACCCGGAGCATATCTTGAGGCTGTTATTTCTTTCCAACTAATGGATGAAATAGGATGAATGGCTTCAAAATCATGCATGTAGACCGCGGTGTCTCCTCCTAATCGATATCTTAACCCCGCAATGCAAATGAAGTAGACACAAAGTAATATCCAGAAAACAAAATTTCCTCGATCGTATTTTTTATAATCATACAAATAAATCCCTAAAAAAATTGCTGCTAAAGCTATCAGATATACCATAAAAGGCAGTAAAAAATAACATCAATGAAAGTAATGCTTTCTTAAATAAAGCAAATATAATGGTTTCGGGTTAGTTTTGCAAGAAAGAGTTAAACATTGACTGATCTTATAAAGACATTATGACTACTTTAATGTTTAATAAAAAAAGCATATACAGCATTTTTATGGATTCTTTATAATAATTTTGTATTTTTGCATTAGAAAGAGCCATTCTATAAGAAAATTACAAAACCACCATCAAAATCATTTAAATCATTGAGGTGTATTTGCTTTCTCTTAAAAATAATCAAATATATTAATTCTTATTAATGGGAATCAAAAAGAACATATTATATACAAGTGTTCTCACAACCTCAAATTATTTATTCCCCTTAATCATATATCCCTATGTTTCCCGTGTTTTGGGAGTGGAGAATATCGGCCTTTGCAATTTTATAGACAGCGTTATAAATTATTTTATACTTATATCGATGATGGGGGTGAATATAATGGGTACTCGTCAAATTGCCATTGATAAGGCTCAAGACCAATCTTTAAACAAGGCTTTCAGTAGCCTATTATGGTTAACCTTCATCACCACAGCCATTGCCTTCATCCTACTAATCATCCTTACTTATTCTATTAAAGAACTAAACGAAAATAAAGATTTGATGTGGTATGGGGCTATAAAATTAGTGAGTAACTTTTTATTGATTGAATGGTTTTATAAAGGTATCGAAGAATTTAAATTTATCACAATAAGAACTTTAATAGTAAAAATAATATATATTGTTTTTATATTTCTATTGGTAAAAGAACGTAAGGATTATAGCATCTACTATCTGCTCAGTGTATTAATGATTACGGCCAATGCTATTATTAATATATCCTATTCAAGGCATTTCGCCTCTTTTGTAGTTCGTTTAGTGAGTATAAAACCCTATATTAAATCCTTCATTATTTTGGGAGGATATTTCTTTTTAACTTCTCTTTACACAACTTTTAATATTGTTTATTTAGGTTTTGTAAGTAATGACACACAAGTAGGTTACTACACAACGGCCGCCAAACTATATTCAATTCTGTTATCATTATTTTCAGGGGTTTCTACAGTGATAATGCCAAGGATGAGCAATTTATTGGCTCAGAATAAAATTGAAGAATTTAAATCTTTACTTTCAAAAACTACAGATTACCTGTTTACTTTTGGTATTCCATTGGTGATTTTTACCACTATCTTGGCGCCTAATATAATATATTTGATATCAGGACCAGGGTATGAAGGAGCAACAACACCTATGAGAATAATAATGCCCTTAATGATTATTATCGGTTATGAACAGATTCAGGTAATACAATGCCTTATGCCTTTAAGAAAAGATAAAAATATTATTATAAATTCCGGTGTTGGAGCAGTGGTAGGAATATTACTTAATCTTTTATTGGTGAAGCATCTGTTGGCAGTTGGTTCTGCAATAACATGGTTTATTGCTGAATTATCAATTTTAGTTCTTTCTCAAATTATAATGAAAAGAGAATTAAATGTAAACTTCCCGTCAAAAGTGTTTTCTAAAGCTGTAGGAAGTAATCTTCCTTTGATTTTTATTTTGATATTAATATATTTGCCTCTTAGAAATTATGAAAATGTAATAGTATTAGGCGTGTGCTTAGTCGTAACCATAATTTACTTTATATCAGTTCAATTATTCATTTTAAAAAATCCCATTTTAGAACATTATTTATTTGTGGTTAAAAACAAATTCAAACGATACTAAAAAATCCCTATTAACACATAATCTTAAAATGACTTATTCCGGCCAAACCTTCCCTATATTAATACTTTTTCAATTTAGATAAAAAACTTCCCTACAAAATTTATTTCAAACATTCGTTAGTATGTGCTCCCACTTAGCCATTATTATTTCCCTATTATAATTTTTTGCCAAATTATATGAATTTTCTCCCATTTTTTCCCTTAGCTCTTTTGATCCTATAACCTTACAAATCGCATCTGCCAAACCTTCTATATTTCCTTCTTTAATAAGAAGCCCGTTAACACCATCCTTAATTATATCTTTAGGCCCACATTTATAATCAAAAGTAACCACTGGAAGTCCACATGCCATTGCTTCTAACATTACCATAGGAAGTCCTTCATAATGGGAAGTCATTATCAACATAGAACTTTCTCTATATTTTTCATCTATATTTTTCACTGGAGAATATATATTTATCACATCTTCTAAATGTTTCTGTTCGATCATTTTTATTAATTCTGTTTGAAGAGGACCGTTTCCATAAATATTCAATTTCCAATCCGGATACTTTGCGTGAACAAGTTTCCAAGCTTCAATCATCCTATCGTAACCTTTCTGATAAACAAGTCTTCCAACTGCTATACATATTTTATTTTCCAATGATGCCGGACTCCTGGATATGGGGTCAATGAAATTACTGATCACCTCAATATTTTTCAATCCTTTCCAATGTTGTTTGTCTTCTTCTGTAAGACATATAAACTTGTCATATTTATTTACGCTTTGAATATCTTGCCATGTTAAGAAACGGTCGATGATTCTACCTATTCCTTTTCTATTCCTCTGAAGACGAAACCATCTCGAAAAATGTATTTCCACTATTTTCTTACTTCCATCTTTTAAATGAGGAAGAATATTTTTTTCGTAGGAAAATGTGGAAATCATAACATCTGGTTTTAATTCCCTTATATACTGATTAATCAATTGTTCCTCTTTTTTTAAGGATTTACGACGTTGAAAATATCTCTTTATAGAATTAGAGGAATTTGACCTATACATAAGGTCCATATCGATCCTTTTGACTCCTTTCAAAGGGAAATAGTCAGGACGACCATTTTGATCTGATGTGATAATGGTAACATTATGTCCATGTTCAGCAAGCCAGTTAGCTTTGTTGATTACAATTCTTTCGATACCTCCCGAATTAAACGTTCCTTCTAAAAAATATATTATATTCATTGAAATTTCATATTAATAGGCAAATTTAATAAATATACATCTTTTTTAGCTAAATTTGTTCTTATATTTCAATTTATCAATCAATAGAATGAGAAAAATAGAAGTCTCAATTATTTATGTGAATTATAATACTTCAAAATTAATAGCTGATAGTTTAATTTCGGTTTTTAATCTTGTTAAAGATATAAGTTTTGAAATAATTATAGTTGACAATAACTCAGAAAAAGACTTAGAACGTAAACTAACCTCTTTTATTGGTCAGAATGCTTTTAATATTAAATATATTTACCTTGAGGAAAATATAGGATTTGGAAGAGCAAATAATGTCGGCGCCAAAATTGCCGAGGGCGAGTATTTGTTTTTACTAAATCCCGACACCATTCTTCTGAATAATGCAATCAAAATTCTGAATGATTTTATAAAGTCAAGACCAAAAGTTGGCGTGGTTGGAGGTAACCTTGTCACAGCTTCCGATATGCCCTGTTTCTCATTTAGAAAAATATTCCCCGGACCTGATTGGGATTTTCAAGAATTTACCCATCATATATTCAGATATCCTCTTAATCCAAGAAAATGTTTTTTCAATTTCTCTGATAAGCCAGTTAAGGTGGCATATATAGCCGGTGCAGACTTAATGATTAAGAAATCTATTTTTCAATCCGTTAATGGATTTCCAGATGATCTTTTCATGTATTGGGACGATGTTGCCTTATGTAAATTGGTTAGAGATTTAGGATACCTAATTTACAATGTACCACAAGCTAAGATCAAACATCTTGTCGGAGAGTCATTCAATAATATCAATCTAAATAAAACTCTCAAATTTGAGCTTATTGAAAAATATAGATTTGTATATTTAAGAAAGTATTTGAGCAAACCTAAAGTCTGTGTAAGTAATTTTTTCTATAAATTGTTTTTGGACTCACGTATTTTGTTTTTATCCTCAGGGAATAAAAAACAATATTATAAAATTAGAAGAAATTTCTATAAAAAATTCCTTAAACTAAAATAATAAATTCAGTGAACTATACAATCAATATTGTGATTATTGAAATATTATAGTTGCAACCACTAATTTAAGCTTTCCAAATGCTACTTTAAAAATCGTTTAGTTGCATAAAAAATTGAGTGCAAATGAAATATCATATTTTATGATGTTTATATTTGATGTTTCCCCTAACGTTAACCTTTCCTACTGCCTTCTTTTAAGATAATCAAAATAATATTCAAATATTCTGAAGTATTTTATCGTTATTAGACTGTAATATTACGTTGTAAAATACTATTTAAATGCATAAAAAAACTGAAGTGGTTTATAGTCTTGATAAAGAGAAGTCTATTTCAAAAAGGATGTTTGAGTTTGATTTGCTTAAATGTTTTGCCATTTTCTTAGTTATATGTGGTCACAGTATAATGCATTTAACAGATGATAATAAAAATTCTAATCTGTTATATCAATTGATTTACTCTTTTCATATGCCATTGTTTATGACCGTGGCTGGTTTTTTCTGTACGAATTCGATGAATTTATCTTTTTCCAAGTTCGTAAAAAAGAAATTATGGCAACTTTTATATCCCTGTTTAATATTTGGAATATTATTTTTTTTATTAGAAGTGATCTTTCTTAATAGAGCAACTGGTAGTCTTCTTAAATATCTATTTGCAAGTTTTTGGTTTCTTAAATCTTGTTTTATTTGTTATTTGGTGTTATATATATGCTTAAAAATCTGTAATAACAGAATCTTAGGTGGAACGATATTGGCTATTTTTTTAAGTCAATTTATCCCTATTTTTAAATTACCATTCATGATGCCTTTTTTTGTATTAGGATACATTTTGAATTCTAAATGGGAATCATTTACATCCCATAAACATAAATTATTTTGGATATCAGTATGCTTATTTATACCAATATTTTATATATATATTAATACTGACGTTATTGATATTGTCGATATTAAAAAAAGGATAATAAATGAGGGTGAGATTATTTCTATTAAAGAATATTTGTCATATCATAGCCTAAGACTAATAATTGGGTTAATCGGTACAATTGTATGTCTAACTTTATTCAATTTAATTGCTCCCCATATTAAACAATTCAAGATTTCCGGATACCTATCAAAAGTAGGTGAAGAAACTCTTGGTATATACATTCTTCAGACTATTATTTTAGAGGTTTTTTTATCCAAATATGTTAATATAACGCATGTATCTCCTTATCTTTTTAACCTATTAATTGTGCCTATCATTTCATTGGTTATTTTAATGTTGTCAATTTTAATTATAAAAACAATAAATCGTAATATAATAATTAAAAAATTATTTTGGGGTAAATAAAAATTTTTTCTCCTTGTATACAGGAAGATATTTTTAATTTTTGGAAACAATGATGTGAATATAATCAAATTTTTGGTTCCCAAAATGTGATTTATCTCTTTTTAAGCCTTAAAATTTTTATTGACAATTTCATCCTGCAAATTCAATTACAATTTCCGCAGAAAATTATAAGAGTGGAAGTTAGGCTTATTAATCTTCCCTCATGGTTTTACTCTATGGATAAAACAAATATGTTATGATTTTTAGGACTCTCCTTATAAGATGACTTAAGAGTGAGTGCGATCCGGGTAAGAACTCAATTAATCAACTGATTAACCACAGATTTCACAGCCTCCGGTTGTATGGGTTTAGGAAGAGGTGTCCTGATATTTTCGTTGATAGCCTCCAAGCGATGGATATCCGTTCCGAAAAGATCCACCATTTTCTTAGCCAAGAGCCACTCGGCCCTCTTCTTCGCGCTTTCTCCGTAGGCTCCAACAAGCGATAGTAGATTCAACTGAAATTTAACACCCTGCTCTTTAAATTTCCGGTAATCCTTCTCTTCCATATATCGGTATCTTTCCGGATGAGCCAAAACTAAATTAAATCCTTTCTTGAGAGCACTCTCAAGCATTTCGTCCATAGCGTAAGGAGGAGTATAATAGGATGTCTCAATAAGAAGATGATCTCCTCCATCTCCTATTGGCAGAAAATCTTTTTTGAGCAGACGTTCTTCAAACAGCATATCGAGCATATTTTCAGATGCCAAAAATAACTCCACTTCCCCTTTCCAATTATCTTTTAGCTCCTCAAACCTTCTTTTCAGATCTTCGGTTTTATTCGGATAATCCTCCATTATATGAGGGGTCAACCATACCCTCTTAAAACCCAAACGTTCATATTCCTCCAATACATCAATGGCATCCTCCATGGTTTTTATACCATCATCCACTCCGGGAAGTATATGGGAATGCCAATCTGTAAACCCTTCAAATATACCCGATTCTTTCAAAGAAACTTTCTTTCTTCCTAAAATCCACATCAATAGGTGGGAGTTTGATAATTTAATGGAGATAATGACTATAAGCGTTATATCCTCCCTGTTGAGCATCTGTGCCGTTTAATATCACGCTCATATTAGGATATTTATCTTCTTCATAAAAGAGATTCAATTCTTTTAATTCACTCTTTTCTTCCATTCCGGCCCGAATGATAAAGATTGTGCGATCAGCCATCTGAGCCAATATTTGGGTATCCACGACGATATTGACAGGAGGACAATCAAGGAAAACCATATCGTAGTTTTTCTTAGCCTCTTCCACCAATTCGGTCATTTTGGGTTCATCTAATAATTCGGACGGATTCAGAGGAATTGTTCCTGCAGGTAAAATTGACAGATTTGAATTAGACATAGGTCTTACTAAAGTCTCCCATTCTTTGTCATCTCCGCTGAGATAGGTAGACAATCCTTTTGATGGAGACACAACCAACCTTGAAACGGAATCATGGCGCAAATCACAATCTATTATCAAAACTTTCTTTCCTTTTAATGCATAACTTATGGCAAGGTTATAGGCAATGAATGATTTACCACTCCTCGGTGTGAAGGAGGTTATCATAATAACCTGAGAGCCTACATTCTTCCCTGTTATAAAGTCCATATTCCCCCTAATGACCCTGAAAGCTTCGTTAACAGTATCTCGCTTACCCTCTTCTACAACCGCCAACGGTGGCTGTTCATCCCTCTTCTTTCTCATCTGAAGTTTTTCCGTCAATACCTTTATATTGTGCTTCTTACCTACCTGTGGAATTTCTCCAACAAATGTCGGTTTCAATAGACCAAAATCCTGTTTATTTCTTATGGTATTATCAGTAATTTCAAGATAATATAAAACAATTACCGGTATGCCAATTCCTAATATCACAGCTACTATGATTATAAGCCCTTTACGTGGAGAGACCGGTTTTAAAGGCCCTACGGGAGGAGTGATAAGCCTAAAATTGTCTGATGTGTACTTTTGCGTCAATTCATTTTCTTCCCGTCTCTGAAGCAAGAACAAATACAAAGCTTCTTTCACCTTCTGCTGACGTTCTTCGGAAAGCAACGGAAGGTTATCCCCAGGTGTATTAGCCATATTTGTATTCATCCTGTCAATTTCCTTACGTATATTTTCCAATGCATTTTTAAGGGCCTCTATCTGATTGTCTATACTGTTTTCTATAGCTGCTCTCATTTGGGTAAGCTGTCTGTCAAGATTCTGTACCAACGGGTTATCCTCCGATGAATTGCTTAAAATGTTGTTTCTTTCAAGAAGCATATCATTGAAAGTGGTGATCTGAACATTCAACTCCCTGTTATCCATTCCCAGATTTGCCGGTAACACGGTTGTGATATCCTTATGACTATTAAGAAATTCCTTCATATATGTAGCCATAATCAAATCATTGTTGGTGGCGATATAGTTCTGCTCCATTGTGGATGTAAGCCCCAACTGTGCCGTGAGTGTTGCCGTCAAATCAGGTGTTCCGCTTTGTCGCAAATAGTCAGCTATCGTTTCATCAACATTTCCTAATTCCGACTGAATTATGCGTAACCTTTCATCTATAAATCGGGAGGTAGCATTCGTAATTCGATTCTTATCCTCCAGCCAGTCCTGATTATACACCAAAAGCACATAATTCAGAATATCCACTGCCCTTTCCACAGATACATCCTCAATAGAAAGTTCGATTACATCAGAGTCCATGTCAGCCAAATCCCCAGTCAATTTAAGACCATAAAGTTCCACCGTAGTTTGCACTGCCATCTTACCGACATTCATTACCCTTTCTTCATCAAATGACTCAGGCACATAACGAGGATTTGGTGATATTGAGATTCTACCAAGCGGCGATTGGAATTCTTCTGTTCCTCCTTTTACCTCTATTTCATCTTTATATTTTATTTTTGAATCGGGAAGTAGCCTGACAAATCTATAAAATAGCATATCACCGTTGGGCTTTAGTTTCATTTTAAAAGAAGCCGATTCCTGACGATCGATATCCTTCATTTCAATTATAAAAGGTTGGTTACTTCCATAAAGGGTTTTATATCGCAAACCATCCCTCAAGGAATAATTCATATAGAGTTGTAATGAATCAACCACCTGATAGAGCACCGCCGGTGATGTCATTGTAAGTAGTTCGTTGTAAACGTTGGTATTCTTTGAAAACAACCCTAAAGATGAGAATGCACTCGGCACATCTCCTATCCCGCCTCCTCCTGAATCCTGATCGTTGATTAAGATTTGTTCGTACCGCTTATACTCAGGTTGTTTACGATATATATATAACAATGAGATCCCTACAGAAAAAACCAGACAAAGGGTTATCCAATACCATTTATGGAGACACAGTTTAAAAAGATCTCCTATATTGAAATCCTTTATTTCCTCTAATGCTTTAGTATCAGTATTATCTTTCATTTTATTTTATCTTAATACAAACACTCCCACGGTTGTAGTGATGGAAGTGAGAAGTGAGGCAACAGAAATCCAGAAACTTGTGGAGTAGACATTATTGCCATTTGTAGTTGATAGACGTTTTCTCATATCATTGGGCTCTACATAAACCACGTCTCCTTGATTCAGGTAGTAAACCGGAGATTGAGCCAATTCCTTAAAGTTTGTTAAATCAACCCTATAAGTTTGGGTCTCGCCGTTGTTATCTCTAACTACAAGTACATTGTCCCTTTTACCCTCAATTTTTAAATCTCCTGCTTGGGAGATGGCTTCGATAATGGTGATTTTGTCATTGTTGATGTTAATCGAACCCGGTTTATTTACCTCTCCCAACACTGACACACCTAAATTACTGAATTCCACACTCACTACCGGGTCTTTTGCTAAGTTTCTACCCATTAATTCCCCTTTTATAAAACCTGCAAGTTCACTGCGCGTCATACCTGCCACCTTGATATCACCTAAAACAGGAAAATCAATTTCACCTTGTGGTGATACATTATATTTAGAAATACCGGAAGAGGCTAAACCGGTGCCCTCTCCAACTCTTGATGCCACTACCTCTAAATTAAAAAGTGATGATAAATCCCTATCCATTGTCTTAACCAATATGGTTATCTGGTCTCCGGGTTTTATCTTGATCTCTCCTGTGGAGGGCATCAATATCAAGTCTTCGTTCACATCTTGAAAGTAGGAAACATCTTTAGGGGTTCCGCATCCCGTGAAAATCAACAATACCAACAAGAGTGAGAATAAACTGGAAATATAATTTTTTTTATCTTTTTGCATAATCCTTATTCGAATAATGTTTTTCCAAGCTTGGCTTCCCTATGTTGTATGGCTCGAGTGAGTCCAAAATTCACCCCGATCCAGATAGCAAGGTCAGCAAGTATGATTAATGTTGGATTTATATATTGCGACAACAACATATTGATTACAATGAAAAACATCGACCATAACATTATTATAATCAATGCCACACGCTGGTTTAACCCTAATGCAAGAAGTTTATGATGTATATGAGATTTATCTGGCAGGAATGGGTTATGATGCCTTACAACTCGGTGGATATAGACCCTCACTACATCAAAAAGCGGGATTATCAAGGGTGAAATCCCCAATATCACCGGATTATAATCCAATGTTACCGGTTCTTCTCCTAAATGTAGCATCCCTATCCCACAGAATATCAACAGCATCCCAGTGGTCAAGGCTCCCGTATCCCCCATAAAAATCTTCTTCTGCTTGTCGGCCTGTCCGAACACGTTATAATAAAAAAATGGCAACAGGGTCCCTGCTCCTGCTGCTGCCAACATAGAATAAGAATATTTCTCTCCAAAAAAGAATATGATGGCATAAAACACAAAGGCAACTGTGCTTAAACCCGAGGCAAGCCCGTCGATACCGTCGATAAGATTTATAGCATTTACAACATAGACCACCATAAAGGCTGTCACTATCCAACCTATCCAGTTATATATGTCATGAATCCAGAGAAATCCGAAAAAATTATCTATATAAACACCTGAAAAGACTATCAGTATCGATGCCACTATCTGCACCGCGAATTTTGCCATATACCTCACTCCAATAAGGTCGTCGGCTATACCGACAAGAAACATAAGCAAAACGGCACATATCATAAAATAGAAGGGAACTACGCTCTCGAAATATATACCGGCAACTTCCCATCCATTTAATTTCAAGCTGAATCCAACCACCAATGCGAAAGAAAAAAGTATAGACGGGAAAAATGCTATACCTCCTAATCTGGGCACAACTCCCTTGTGTATCTTCCTTTCATCTATGTTATCAAACAGCTTTTTCCTAAAGGCTATAAGCAATATCTGTGGTATGATTATACCTGACAGAAATAGCGATATGAAAAAGGCTATTATGTCGTTAGCTATCCAGTTTCCCATATACAGGGCTTTCGCCTCTTTCTTTTTGAGGCATTATTTATTCCTTTTGCAAATATAAGTTTTTTTAACTGAATTCTCAAAATTTATCATTGTTTGCGATTATCTTTGATTCTTTCATATTTTGATTGTAATTTTGCAATAATACCCGATTTTTTTCGAGAATGACATCCGCAGGGATAATAACCGATATTTTCAATAAATCTTTCAGGAGAATCCTTTCACTGGCGATCCTCTCCTTTTTCGCTACAGCAATGATGATGTCGGCTCCAGAAAGCGATAACCCGGATGATATTTCCTCGATTTCCTACAAAGCAGAAACAAGGGCATCTTTCGCCGGAGGCGAGAACACACCTTTCTGGTTAGTCAGCAATATCCACGGCCTTGGCTCCCCCGAATTCAACAATGGTTATGTGCGTGGTGAGGTGACTAAATCTTTAAATGAATCAAAAAAATTCGACTGGGGTGCCGGTGCTGATATCTCTTTGGGATGGAATCTCCCTTCTGTCTTGGGAATCAGACAACTTTATGCCGACATGCATTATAAAAGGCTTTACGTAAGCTTAGGCAGCAAAAATTTTGACCCCACCTACAACGATATGCGGCTCTCTTCCGGCGACCTCCTCTTCTCGGGAAATGCTATTGCTATTCCCCAGCTTAGAGTAGGAACCCTCGGATTCGCTCCCGTTTGGGGCACTAAAGGATGGTTTTTCATCAAGGCTTATCTTTCCTATGGGAAATTTACCGACTCCGGATGGCAAAAAAAATGGGTCGTTCCCGGGGGTGAGCGATCACAAGGTGTCCTCTTCTGTGGTCGTGGCCTTTGGTTCAGAGTCGGAAATGTCGAAACTTTCCCGATGACCGTTGACCTCGGTATTGAAATGGGTACCCAATTTGCCGGAACCGTCTATAAAGGAGGTAAACCTATCAGGTTGGCCCATGGTTTTATCGACTGGATAAAAGCTTTCATCCCTCTTTCGGCCAACAGTTCTGCCCCAATAGGAGAACAGACTAATGTGCAAGGAAATATGACCGGCGAATATAATTTCTCTATTAATTATGCCCCTAATCCCAACTGGAATCTAAAATTTTACTGGGACCATTATTTTGAAGACCATTCCCAAATGTTCCTCGAATACGGGTTCTGGAAAGATGGTCTTTTCGGTTTCGAAGTTGAGTTCCCCAAAAACAGATATGTCGATAAATTGGTGGTGGAATATGTAAAGACCACCGACCAGACCGGAGCCGTAAACAATGATTACACTCCGGAAGTGCCTCATCAGGTGAGCGGCCGGGATAATTACTATAACCATTACCTATATAATTGCTGGCAGACTTGGGGAATGTCAATCGGCACTCCATTGGCAATTTCGCCTCTCTACAACCGTAACCATATACTGCGAATTTTCAATACTCGATTCAAGGCTTTTCATATAGGTTTCGAAGGCACTCCTGTTAAAAATCTCAGATACCGTATGTTGCTTACTTTTTCACAAAACTGGGGCACATACTGGCATCCACTTAGCAGCAGGATGGACAATTGTAGCGGGCTCGTGGAAATTGATTATTCGCCAAGATTTTTTAAGGGGTTCTTTGCCAAGGCTTCTATAGCATGGGATAAAGGGAAACTGCTCGGAAACAATTTCGGGGGTATGTTTACTTTTGGTTATGAGGGAAATGTCAAATTTAAAAAGAAGTGAAGAGAGAAATGTCAATAATGGGGAAAAGGATACTATTTTGGAGCGCTTTCACTTTGCTTCTTCTCTTATTACCAATATCTTGTACGAAAGCCCCAATTAATGGTGCTCTCGACGGGCAATGGGAGGTAGTGGAGGTCTCACCCACTCCCACAGAGATTATTATAGATCAAAGGCTTTTTTATAATTTTTCCCTTCAGGTTTGTGACCTCACTTACTATGGTTCCCTTTTTACTCAGGGGAATATGGTATATACCGGGGAAACCCTCTGGCTCGAATTCCCTTTTGTTAGGAAAGAAAAGGACATCCAAACCCTGAAACAATATGGAATTCTCACCAATCCCGTCACCTTTAATGTCGAATTCAAAGACAAGCATCATCTGATATTATACAACGATGATTCAACCGTGGAACTCGTCAAACATTAAGAATATTGGCTAAAATATAGTTACGGGCATCAATGCATATCGCGCATTGATGCCCGCTTAATATATGTATTCAATAACTTTATTCGTCGAGTCCTAATTCATGCACTTCCTCCTGCATTGCTCCGACCGACGGATAATTTGGATCCGGTGTAGAAATTGTCGGATTTATCTTCACCCATATGGCCTGCGGAATCGACCTCCATATACCTGTGAATATATTCCAGCGCCAATCTACGACCGCTACCCTGTATTTCTTCACTATTGCCTTAATAATCATTGGAACCACGTAATCAACCGTCATGTTCATCGGATAATTCTCATCGGGATTCTCCAATGGTGTCCTGACCCATCCCGGGCGTATATCGGTGAATGTGATGCCCGTTTTCTCGGCATTCGACATCTGTTCTACTGCATCAAGATACCATTGTCCGAATTTCTTCGACGAGGAGTAAGCGGCCAAACGCCCGATTCCTTTTGTGCCGGCCACTGATGTGATTGCAGCTATCTGACCCTTCTTCTTATTGGTTCTGAAATAACGATAGGCCGCGCTTATCATGCGGGCAAATCCGCAGCAATTTGTATTGGCAACCTTCACGTCTGTTTCCGGATCAAGATACAGATTCTCATTGTAGATCCCTGCTACATGGAAATAAATATCCATACCTCCGAGCTCCTCGATAAGATCATTCAGCTGTGACACGGCTTCCGGTTTGGTGATATCTATTTTTGCATACTCCACAAATTCAGGATATTTCTCCTTTAATGCCTTCAAAGGAGCTGTATGCCGGGCAGCTATCCCTATTTTTACTCCACGTGATGCCAATGCCTCGGCAACTCCATATCCCATCCCTGAGGATGCTCCCATTATAACTACTTTTTTCATAATTGTCTGTTTTATTGTTATAAAAATATAACAAACCGGAGCTATCAAAGTTCAACCCCGGTAAGACAAATCATTACGGGATAAACCTCACCCGTAGTCTTTATGAAAAAGTATGAATCCCTTACATTTAGGATTCTGCTGAGGCAAATTCCATAAGGTAAGCCTTAATGAAGGCATCAATATCTCCGTCCATGACACCTCCAACATCCGAAGTCTGATGATTAGTGCGATGATCTTTCACTCTCCGGTCGTCGAAGACATAGCTCCGTATCTGGCTCCCCCACTCTATCTTCTTTTTCCCGGCCTCCACTTTTGCCTGCTCTTCCATGCGATGCTTTAATTCCTTGTCATAGAGAATTGACTTCAACTGTCTCATCGCATTCTCCTTGTTCTTGGGCTGGTCGCGAGTCTCTGTATTCTCAATCAATATCTCCTCTTCTTCTCCCGTGTAAGGATCCTTATATTGATAGCGTAACCTTACTCCTGACTCGACCTTATTTACATTCTGACCTCCTGCTCCCCCGGATCGGAAAGTATCCCATGACACTCTTGCCGGTTCTACATTGATTTCAATTGTATCATCTACAAGAGGAGTCACAAAAACCGACGCGAAAGAAGTCATCCTTTTGCCTTGTGCATTATATGGACTTACCCTCACCAAACGATGCACCCCGTTTTCGCTTTTCAAAAATCCGTAGGCATAATCTCCCTCTATATTTATGGTCACAGATTTTATCCCTGCATCATCTCCTTCGAGCAACTGAGCCACTGATGTCTTATATCCATGTTTTTCTGCATATCTAAGATAGAGACGCATAAGCATCTGGGCCCAATCCTGACTCTCTGTGCCCCCTGCTCCTGAATTGATCTTTAAAACCACTCCAAGCTTATCCTCCTCTCGTCGAAGCATATTGCGTAATTCGAGTTTCTCTATCTTTTCAATCAACTTGGCATATATGTTGTCGATCTCTTCTTCGGTGACAAGCTCCTCCTTTATAAAATCAAGCCCAAGGGTCAGCTCTTCAGTCATATTCTCAAGAGCTTGATACTCATCTATCCAAAAATGAAGCTCCTTTATTTTTCTCATTTGAGCCTCCGCTTTCTCTCGATCGTCCCAAAAATCTGCCACATGCGTGCGCAGCTCCTCCTCCTCAACCTCTATTTTCTTGTTATCGATGTCAAGATACCTCCTTAAAGCATCCTTGCGTTCTATTGCTTCCTTGTATTGTTCCTGTGTTATCATCTGTCGGAATGGACTCTATATTTTTATTGATACATTGCTTCGATTTCTTTGGCGTAGCGCTTGGCCACCACCGGACGGCGCACTTTCATTGTGTTGGTCACCTCTCCATTCATTATCGAAAAATGGTGAGGCAAAAGTGTGATTCTCTTTATCTTCTCATACTCGGCCACTCCCTCCTGCACTTTGTTTATTTCCGACAGGATAAAACTGACCACCTCCGGATTCCTTGCGAGACTTTCTGCTCCAAGATCCTCTATCCCTTTACCTTCTGCCCATTTCCTGAGCTGTGAAAGATTTGGCACCACAAGCGCTGTCACATATTTACGTTGGTCGCCGATGACAGCCGCTTCATCTATATATTTATTTTCTGCCAGCCGGCTCTCAAGCATCTGGGGAGCTATATATTTCCCATTTGATGTCTTGAAAAGATCCTTGACTCTTTCTGTCAAAACCAATGAACCCTCTCTCGTGAAATATCCGGCATCTCCGGTGCGGAAATAGCCATCCTCAGTGAAAGCCTTCTCGTTGGCTTCCGGATTCTTATAGTATCCCGGTGTAACTGTGTCGCCCTTCACTAATATCTCACCATTCTTGTCGATCTTTACCTTGAGTCCCGGCAATGGAATTCCCACGCTCCCTATCTCATAATCCTTTTGGGGATAGAAACTCACAGTCGCTGTAGTTTCGCTCAGACCATATCCAATTAAAACATCAACTCCGATTGCTCGCATGAATTCAACGATACGATCGCTCAATGGTGCACCAGCTGTGGGAAAAAAGTTAGGATTCGGGATCCCGATTGCCTTCTTTACCTTACTGAATATCCTTGCATCCCAAAAACGATATTCGCGCTCCAGAAGCATTGGAACTTTCATTCCACGACGCTTGAATTCAAGATTCCTACGTTCTCCGATCTTTATTGCCCGCTTCACCATCATCCTCTGTAGCTTACCCATCTTCTCCATTTTCTCCTTGACTCCGGCATAAACCTTCTCCCAAAATCTCGGAACACAGCACATGATATTCGGCTGAACAGTGTGGATAGTATCTTGAATTACTCGAGGATCATAATTCACTGCTATGGAGATGCCCTTTGTGATACAAAAGAAACACCATGCCTTCTCCAGAATATGACTCATAGGCAAGAAAGCCATTGACAGATCTGAGTCATTAACTTGAGTCAACAGTTCTAAATGGGCCGCTATGCAGGCATCATAGTTGGAATGGGTGATCGCCACTCCTTTAGGTTCTCCGGTAGTTCCGGAAGTATATATCAATGTCGCCATATCTTCCGGTAGTCCCTCTGAGGTGCGACGCTCCACTTCATTTCTCACCTCTTCCGAAGCCTCCATTCCAAGTCTTACAAAATCATCCCAATAGATAGAGATTGTGTCATCTTTCTCTATTTCAAGATTATCATTCTTGAATATAATGATTTTTGTCACCTTCTCCGGATTTCTTTTCCAATAGCTATAGGCAAGGGGATATTGATGGGAATCTCCGACAAAGATGACTTTTGCACCTCCATTATTCACTATGAAGTCAAACTGCTCCTGTGAAGATGATGCGTAGAGAGGGATAACTGCCAGTCGATTTTTGAAAGCTCCTAATTCTGTTATAAGAATCTGAGGCGTGTTGGGAGAGCATATTGCAATTGTATCTTTTTCCAATAGGCCCAATTGCGGATAAACGCGGGCTGCCACGTCTATCTGGGCATTAAATTCCTCCCATGTGGTACTTAGCCATTCTCCATCTTTTCGCCAACAAAACCGGTAGGCCTCTCGGTCGCCCCTCTGCCGTGCATTAGCCGGCACTATCTCACAAAGTTTATTAGCCATTCCCCTTGATTTTTTTGAAATAACATTCCAACACGTCTCTTGCTGCCGTGAAGGATGATTGTTCGTTGTTGAGCACCCGCAACTCCTTTTGTTGCAATAAGGCTCTTACCTCCGGTACGCTGTAGAAATGATTCCGGAGCTGTTCGTCGATTGTCTCCATCATCCAATATTTGGCCTGTTCATTTCTTTTGCGTTCAAAATAGCCTGTCTTCTTAACAAAGGCAAAATAGCGATCGATCATATCCCACACCAAGTCAATCCCTATTTCGTAATAGCCGCTATATGTGATTACTTCCGGTTTCCATTTGCTCGGCGAGGGTGGAAAGAGAAACAATGCATTCCGGAATTGGGATGCTGCCAATTTGGCCCGTTCAATATTGTCGCCGTCGGCCTTGTTAATTACAATTCCATCAGCCATCTCCATTATTCCTCGCTTAATCCCTTGAAGCTCGTCGCCTGTGCCGGCAAGCTGGATTAAAAGAAAGAAATCAACCATCGAGTGAACCGCTGTTTCGCTTTGGCCCACTCCGACAGTCTCTACAAAAATATTATCATATCCGGCAGCTTCACACAAAACTATTGTCTCGCGGGTTTTGCGTGCTACCCCTCCAAGCGATCCCGCTGAAGGGGAAGGGCGGATAAATGCATTTTTCTCTAATGAAAGTTTCTCCATCCTGGTTTTATCTCCCAAGATGCTCCCCTTTGAACGCTCGCTGCTCGGATCGATTGCCAATACAGCCAACTTGCCCCCGTTGCGGATCACGTGTAACCCGAAAACATCTATCGAGGTAGATTTCCCGGCTCCGGGGACTCCCGTTATCCCAATCCTTCGCGATTTCCCCGAATATGGAAGACATTTCTCTATAACCTCCTGAGCTATTGCCTGATGATGCTCAGCAGTGCTCTCCACTAAGGTCACTGCCCTACCTAATATGCTGACATCTCCTTTCCTTATCCCCTCCACATAATCGTTGACACTCAAGGCAGGCGCAACCATACGACGCCTGTTCTTATAGGGATTGGTCACCGGTTGGGATATTACGCCGGCATTTACCTGCAATCCTTTGTATTGTTCATCATTCTCAGGGTGTTCCATTGCTTGAATAGAGGTTGTTTCTCTTAGACAGAAGATGTTTCTCTATTATGCAAAATTAATTAAAATTCCGTTATGGCACTAATTTCACTTTTGCAGTAATTTCAACAACCTCATTGTCCCATTCTCCCTTCAGGCTGAGAGTTCTCTCCCCAAGGCCCATCACTTGTGATGAATCAAGATATATTGTCAACAAACCTCCTTCTCCCGGAGGGATGGTTGTCGGCTCCAATTCCATTCGCAAGGCATTGGAAGCTGATGAAAAATGTGGAGTCAACGGTTCTGTCCCGGAATTATATATATCGATATATTCCTTGCGACGCAATCCCCTCTTCATCTCTCCGAACTTGATGGTGTCTGTGTCGAAATGGAGATTCCCTCTTTCTATCGGATAAAACAATTGTAAGGTTTCCGGAGAGGCTATGACAGTTCCCTCAATGCGTAGATTTATCGGCATAGCCTCATCTTTCAGGAAGACATGTATGCCTTTGTCGAATTTTCCGGGACGATTCTCCGCATCAAAGGTAACTCTGATTTCACCCACATCCCCTTTCTTAATCTGTCCTTGAGTGAAGTTAACGGAAGTGCAGCCGCAGGAAGGCTTAACTTCTCTGATATATACCGGTTTACCCCCTTTGTTTACAAACCTGAAAAGACCCTCCACTGGGCCATTGCTTTCCTGAATCAATCCGAAATCATATTCGGTATTCAGCCATTCCACCTTTGTCTTTGCCTCAAGAGGTAAGACGGATAAAAACAGCAACAGGAAGAAGAATAAATGCAGTTTTTTCAATGTCATGTTATTTTGGGATTACCGTCCCGCGGATTTTCAAATTGATCTTACCCGGATTCCCCGTGCATCTAACAGTCACAACTTTGGTAAATCCTCCCGGGCGTCCCAAAGGATTATAGGTCACTTTTATTACCCCACTCTCTCCGGGCTTTATTTCTTCTTTGGGGAATTCCGGTTTCGTGCAGCCACATTCAGCGCGCGCATCAGTGATTTTCAACGGCTCGCTTCCCTCATTTATAAAAGTGAATTCATGGGTCACCTTCCCTCCATCTTCACGGATATTTCCAAAATCCCATGTAGTCTTTTCAAATTTAACCTGACCATCTGTTTTATCGGCAGCTTCCACAGCCAAAATCATTAGGAATGCTATCGACAACACTAATCCTATTCTCTTTATCATACTTTTTTAGTTATATCAATGATCTTATTTTAATTTAACGTTCTTAGATGTCATTCTATTTTTGTCTTAACTCTTTTTTTTCTTTAAATTTGCATCTATTGACGCAAAAAACTTTAGTGCCTGAAGCATGCAAAGCATCATAGACCCAATAGACAGAGAGCTTATCATCAAAGAATTGACACCCGAACGGCTTCTTTTGAAAGCCAATAAGGGCGACAACGAGGTCTATGTGGTTGATGCTTTCAACGCACCTAACACCATGCGGGAAATAGGGCGTCTCAGAGAGATCGCTTTTCGGGATGCAGGCGGAGGAACAGGCCTCGATTGTGATATAGATGAGTTTGACACCATGAACCCTCCTTGCCGCCAGCTTATCGTCTGGGATCCCGACGACAAGGAAATTGTGGGCGGCTACAGATTTATTCTCGGTGAAGACATCAAATTCAAGGATAATGTCCCGAATATAGCCACCTCCCATTTGTTCGGATTCTCTGATAAATTTCTTAAGGAGTATCTTCCGGAAACTCTTGAACTCGGACGTTCATTTGTGTCAATAGATTATCAGAGCACCCGCTCAAACACCAAGGCCATTTATGTGCTCGACAATCTTTGGGATGGACTCGGAGCACTGACTATTATTTATCCTCAGATAAAATATCTGTTCGGGAAAGTCACGATGTATCCATCTTACGGAAATGAAGCCAGAGATATCCTTCTCGGTTTCCTTCATAAGTATTTCCATGATGATGAAAGACTTGTCTGGCCTTTGGAATCCATCCGGACGAATGCCAAGTCTGAAGAGATCCAAAAATTATTTACCGGAAAGGATTTTCGGGAAGACTATAAGATCTTAAACCAGAAAATCCGCTCTTTAGGAAGAAACATCCCTCCATTGGTGAATGCATATATGTCGCTGTCTCCAACAATGAAGATGTTTGGAACCGCCATAAACCATGAATTTGGCGAAGTGGAGGAGACCGGTATATTCTTTAAAATTTCAGAGATTTTCGAAGAAAAGAAACGGCGTCATATTCTCTCTTTTAAAGCAGAAGAGTCAACTTTCCAAAAATAAGCCCCCAACATATGAAAAAAGTTGCAGTAACCGGAGCCGACGGCTTTATCGGCAGTCATCTCGTTGAGGCCCTTCTTTCCGAAGGGTGTCAGGTGAGGGCGCTGTCTCAATATAATTCTTTCAATAATTGGGGATGGCTCGAGGAGATTGCTCCGCGCGAAAGGCTCGATGTGTGGTGTGGTGATGTCAGGGATCCGGAATTTTGCAGAAGATTCACTCAAGGGGCAGATACGATTTTCCATCTCGCAGCCCTTATCGCAATCCCTTATAGTTATATCGCTCCGGATTCATACGTCGACACCAATATAAAAGGAACTCTTAATATCTGTCAGGCAGTGAAGGATCACGGTGATCAACGTCTATTGGTCACATCAACATCCGAAGTCTATGGAACTGCCCTTTATGTCCCTATCGACGAAAATCATCCCAAACAGCCGCAGAGTCCTTATTCGGCTACAAAAATAGGAGCGGACGCTATAGCGCTTAGTTTTCATAATGCTTTCGATTTAGATGTCACTGTTGTCAGGCCTTTCAACACTTATGGTCCGCGACAAAGTGCAAGGGCTTTCATTCCTACTATCATCACTCAGATCGCTGCCGGAATTTCCAAAATAAAAGTCGGTGACCTCTCACCTACTCGCGATTTCAATTTCGTCACAGACACTTGTCGAGGTTTTATTGATATAGCCAAAACTCCGGCCACCAAAGGCAAGGAGATAAATATTGCCACAGGAAAGGAAACCTCAATGGAGACACTTTTGCACACAATTGCAAAGCTGATGGATGTGAACGTGGAGTGGATACAAGACCCTGATAGATTACGCCCTCAAAATAGCGAAGTTTTCAGGCTACTGGGCGACAATTCTCTTATTAAGGAGCTAACCGGATGGCAACCCAAGGTATCCCTTGAGGAGGGTCTTAAGCAAACAATAAGGTGGTTCTCAGAGTCGGGTCGTCTTGATAAATACAAGCCTGACATTTATAATAGATAAGGAAATCTTTTTTTCATTCCCAGAAAATAGGGCATAATTAAAGGGTGATAACCTCCTCGGTCGCACCCTTCTTTATAAGTTTCTACAGGTAAAAAATCTTAAGGTAAAAAAGATTGTCTTTAGGTTCGCTGCAAAGGTATATAAATAATTTCATAAAAAATTCAAACATGTTGTAAAACATATAGCATATTATTTAATACCTCTTTCATTATCAGTCAAGTTTTCTTTTTACTTCATCCACTCCACTTATCTGAGATACGGAATTCATTATAGTCTCGAGTTCCTCGTAAGAGTGAATACCGAAAGAGATTTCCATTGAAACTATATAATCTTTACATGAAGCGTCATAGCGCGTCATGTTGAGGTTAAGGCGTTTGGATATGCAATCAGCTATATCCACGAAAAGATGAATTCGGTCGACAGCTTTTATGGTTAGCGTGACCGGATAAAGAGTCCCGTCAGGTTCATAATCCACGCTCTGAATCCTGTCACCACGTTGCGAAGCCAAGCGGATGGCTATGGGACAGTCACGTTTATGCAACGTCAATGAATTGTCATCTTCAAGAAATCCTATCACCTCCTCTCCCGGGATGGGTTTACAAAATCCACATCGACAGAATTTAGGTTTTGGTATACTTCCCATGTAAGTCTGAATAGCGTTCCTTGCCTTATAGGTTGTCACCGCTGAAAGCCTTTCGAATGTAGGGACCACCTCCGGATCGGTGAATATTTCCACCACATCCCCTCTCTGCAACGGAGAAGTCACAGGGGCAAGAAAACCATTGACACGAGCATATTTTGCATGATCGCCTGTCTCTGTTGAAATTTCGTAAGCGAAATCGAGCACGCAGGCTTTCTGTGGAAGCATGATCGTTTTCAATCTTGGAGTAAACACCATTATATCATCATTATAGAATGATGCCGTGACTTTCTCCATGAAATCTATTCCGGTCTCATGATTACCTATATCCCGTAATGTGCTGCGGAATTTATGAAGCCATCTCTCAATATATTCCTGGGAATGTCGTGTGTCAAGGCCTCTATGCGAATCTTCCGACATACGTCGGCTGCTGATATGCACCTCCTGCCATCGCCCGAAATCAGCCAATAATTTCACGTGGAGACTTTGGTAGCCATTCTCTTTGGGGGAATCTATATAATTTGATAAGCCTCCCGGCTTTTCCCTGAAACTATCTGTCAGGATTGAATAAATTTTTAGTGCTGTCTCTTTTTCTTCCGAACCCTCCGGAACCTTAAAAATTATTTCTGTGAAATGCCGGTATTTAAGATGATTGAAATCATCTCCATATTTCCGCATTTTTCTCCAGATGCTGTAAGGTTCTCGATACTCAATCGCCACATGTGCCTCTATCCCTGATGCCATGAGAGTGGCCTGAACCTGTTGTCTGAATCTCTCAAGTCGTTCTTTCTGCTGGCGTCGGTCGAGTTCTATCCAATTGGATATTTCTTCATAATCATGTGGGCAGCGGAATTTGAAACTTAGATTTTCAAGTTCGGTCTTGACATAATAAAGTCCGAGCCTGTTCGCTAACGGTGCATAGAAATAATCGGTTTCCCCGGCTATTTTCATCTGCTTGTGAGGCTTCATTGATGACAGAGTACGCATATTGTGAAGCCGGTCGGCAAGTTTTACGAAAATAGGGCGGATATCCCTTTGCATGGAGTTGAGCATCTGCCGGAAATTGTCTACCTGCTTGCTCTTCTCGGGCGACAGATGTTTATCAGGTTTTGTCAGCACTTTGACAAGATAGGCAACATCTTCCCCGAAACGAATTTGAATCTCTTCTATGCTATGAGGAGTATCCTCCACCACATCATGGAGGAAAGCGGCAATGACAGAATTTATATCAAGCCTCAGCTCTTCAGCTGCAATTGTTGCAACTGCTATTGGATGCAGAATATATGGCTCTCCGGTTTTTCTGACCTGTGGTGCATGTGCCTCCCGAGCCAACTCGAAAGCATCCTTTAATCGTATCATGTCTGCTTCCGACGTGCGGGGAGCCATAGCATCAAAGACCCTTTTTGCCCTTTTTTCTATGATTCCCTGATAATCTTTCTTCACTTCCATTTTATACCCTCCTTTATGTTTTCACAAAGATAAATAAAAAGTTGTTAAACTATGTCATAAAACAGAAAAATCGGATCAGAACCCGTTTTATAATGAAATTTAGATGTGATTGTCTAAATATCCTTTCAAAAAATATTCAGAAGGCGGATCAAAATAGCTAAAAGTGCCAAATCAGCTAAAAAAGGATTTTAACCGACCCGATATTTGCACCTTAATGGATGCAATCTATCTTATTCAATAAATTTTGCTATCAGGATTATTGCTATCAGAAATGGAGCTAACCATCTGATAACCCATCCCACTACTCTCGACAGATAAGGATTTATTCTGCCGTTATTTGTAAGCTGATTTCTTAGAATCTTTTTGGGCAAAATCCAGCCGATAAATCCGCATGTTATTATTGCTGCAGTCGGTAGCATTAGATTAGTGGCAACCGTGTCGAGCAAATCAAAGAAATTAAGCGAAAATATCCGGATATGTGACAATGGTCCCTGTGAGAGAGAACATAGTGTGCTTAAAGCCACCAACGGGAGCATCACCACCCAACATGACTTCTTACGTGACAATTTGAACCTGTCTGACACAAACGCCACTGAAACCTCCGCCAAAGAAATAGTGGAGGTGACTGCAGCAACTAAGAGAAGCAGAAAGAAAAGCGACGACCAAAAGCGGGTGAAGGGCATTGAGGCAAAAACCTCCGGGAGAGTAACAAACACCAGGGTGGCCCCTTCGAGAGATTCCCCATCAAGCCCAAATGACATGACTGCCGGAAAGATTATCATTCCCATAAGGATAGCTACAGTCAAATCAAGCACTGAAACTGTTGCTGCTGTGCCTATAAGATTGGTTTTCTTAGGATAATAGGCCGAATAAGTTATCAAAATACCCATACCGAGCGAGAGGGAAAAGAAAGCTTGTCCCAAAGCATTGATAACCGTCTCCGCCGTAATCTTGGAAAAATCAGGAGCAAAGAAAAAGCGTAACCCTTCTCTTGCTTGTGGTAAAGTTAAAGATGCTATGCAGAAGAACACCAACAGCAGGAAGAGAAGGGGCATCATCACATTGCTCATTTTCTCTATCCCTTTCTGCACACCTTTCATCAATACGAAGATATTGATGATTATGATGGCATAAGACGCCAAGAGGGGTTCCCAGCTCCCGGATATATACTTTCCCATTTGATCCCGGAATGAGATATCCATGGCATTTGTAGTAATTCCCTCATAAAGTCCTCCGGTTATTGACTGCCAGAAATATTCAAGAGTCCAACCTGCCACTACCAAATAGAAAGAGAGTATAAGATATGAGGCCAAAGTGGCTATAGCTCCCCCTATCCACCAATGTTTACGTGGAGCCAATTTCATAAACGAAGCCACTGCATCTTTTCCGGAAGCCCTTCCCAAGGAAAACTCAGCCAACATCACCGGTATTCCCAAGATGGCTACACAAGCTATATAGATAAGAAGAAAGGCAGCTCCTCCGTTTGCTTGTGCTTCCGCCGGGAATCGCCACACGTTCCCTAATCCGACTGCGCTACCTACCGTAGCGGCTATCAGACCTATTCTACTTCCAAATTGCGGTTTCCCTGCCATTAAGTAGTGAGCAGTAGGGCAACCTACTGCTCACTTATAATTAAAATACCCGTTATTTATTTACAAATACCAAATATTCGCCCTGTTTCATAGTTTCGGGAATGATTGCATCTTCCTCTGTGAAGTAATTCTTCATCCCGCGGGTGTCAGGACGGTTCTTAGAGGTAAATTCCACCGGTAGCTCACCGCTGCCAAGATTCACAAGGGTCATAACCTTTGAACCCTCCCTTTCCCTGCAGAATACATAAAGATCCTGGCTGGATGTCTCATAGCTGACAAGCTCACCTCCATCATATCCTGCCGTGAGCGCTGCTTGTGTGTGTTTCAGATTATTTAGTTTCTGATAGAATGTGAAATAATCATTACGCGGTTCCCATACCGGCGGCTCATCTTTCTCAAAGAATTGAAGCGCGCGGTTCAAACCTGTCTCCTGGCCGGTATAAATCAACGGCATACCGGGAAGAGTATAAGTCAGAACAGCAAATGCGTTGGTCAGATCGCCAAGACGCTCAAATTCCGTACCTTCCCATGAGTTCAGGTCATGGTTGGTAATCATATTCATCAGATAGGTATCCTTCGGGAAATCCTCAAACTGTTGAGCCAACAGATTATTTATCGCTATGGCATGAGTCTCGGGGAATTCACGAACTTCTCCGTTTTCACCAACAAAATGATATTGTCCGGAAGTCGCAGCTATCTGACTGAAAAGATCCTTGAGAGGCCAATTGTAACCCATGTCAAAAGCAAGCTCCTGTAGCTCCGGAACAGTGGCTTCGGCAAGCATGAAGAGATCAGGTTTAACTTCCTGCAGCTCTTTTCGTGCCTCATTCCAAAAATCTGTCGGAACCTCCATGGCAACGTCGCAACGGAAACCATTAACCCCTATATCTACAAGCCAGAATTTCATCGCATCGATCATTCCTTTACGCATCTCGGGATTTGAATAGTCGAACACATATACGTCGGTCCAGTCATAGATTCCCTGCATATTTCCAAGTGAATCCTTTTCATACCAATCCGGATGTTGCTCAACCCAAATATTATCTCTTCCTGAATGGTTTGGAACCCAATCGAGAATTACTTTCATACCCATATCCTGAGCCTTCTTAACAGTTTCCTTAAACTCATCGATTGTGCCAAATTCCGGGTTGAATTCCTTATAGTTTTTCACTGCATAATAGCTCCCGAGCGTCCCTTTACGATCTTTTTCACTGATAGGGTTGATTGGCATAAACCATAAGATGTCTACTCCCAAATCTTTCAATCGCGGCAGCTGCTCTGAAAATGCGTTGATTGTACCCTCTTTAGTGAATTGTCGGAGGTTTACCTCATATATCACTGCGTTACGACTCCACTCCGGATGTTTAACCTGTGTGAAAGTTGAGTCTCTCTCATCTTTTTGCCCGTCTGCTGCCTTGTTTTTCGAACCGCAGGCTGCCGAGCAGAACAATGCACCTATAATTCCAAGTGCCGGCCAAATTTTTTTCATAATATCATTTGTTTTTTAGGTTGGTTCTTATCTTTTTTATTTCTTTCTCTTTTGAAAACTATTCTCTTTTTATCGAACTTATATCTAAGAAGGAAAGCCTCCAAATCCAATTATCTCAAGCTTGCACCGCTATCTTCCAATGCTTTGATGATCTTTTGCATCACTGCATCAATCTGACGGTCGTTCATCGTCTTTTCATCATCTTGCAGAGTTATCGAAATAGCGTAGCTCTTTTTCCCTTCCGGAAGATTCTTCCCTTCATAGACATCGAATAGAGAGACTCCTTTCAATAGTTTCCTTTCGGTTTTCTTTACAATTTCCTCGATTTGAGCAAAAGTTACGCTCTTATCTATAAGCAACGCAAGGTCTCGTTTAACTGCCTGAGTGCGTGGCAATGGTGTGTAGGTAACCTTATGATGTGCCACCATCTTCATAATTTCAGTCCAGTTAAGTGTGGCATAGAAAACCGGCTGGGAAATCCCAAATTTCTTTAGGATGTTTTGGCTTACAATACCTACTTCTCCTATCCTCTTACCTTGGCTTGTGGCATAATTTAGTCTGACATCCATCAAGATGCTGCTATCTTGTGATTGTGTCAATGAATTGAGCGGCAGCCCGATCACCTTGAAGATATTCTCAACAATCCCCTTAAGGTCGAAGGCTGATGACTCCACTTTCTGACGGTTCCATGACGGTGTTATAGAGTCACCGGTTATCCAAATCGCGAGTTCCATCCATTCCAAGAATGGTTTCAAAGGATTCTCCGATGTTGACTCAACTCCCGGTTTTCTACGATAGACATTCCCGAATTCATAAAACCTTAGATTCTCCGATTTCCGGTTTATGTTGTAGGCTATGGATTCAAGACCGCCGTATAACAATGAGGCCCTCATTATTGCCAAATCTGCACTCAACGGGTTCATCACTGCCACTGTCGTCTCTAAGGGTAACTCTTCATTCCCTTCATAGTAAGATGTGGAACTTAGGGAATTATTCATTATTTCCATAAATCCCTCTCCGGTGAGTCGGTTACTTACCTTTTCCCTTAAGGAATAGTCTGTGTCTACATCTGTATGTTGTGACGGAGAATAATGCATTTCCGTTCCGAATTCTACATTATTATACCCATAAACTCTTAAAATATCCTCCACAACATCACAAGGACGGGTTACATCCACCCTATATGTTGGAATCTTTAATTCCCATTTATCCTCACTCTCTTTTTCAACTGTGATATCAAGCGCCCTGAGTATTGTCTCTACTATATTCTCCGGTATTTTCTTACCGATAAGATCTTCACAATATTTCAAGGAAAGCTTTACTTTCGCCGGCAAGATAGGCGACGGGTAGACATCTATGATGTCTCCGCAAATCTCTCCTCCTGCCAACTCTTGAATCAACAAGGCTGCCAATTTGGCTGCATAGACTGTAATTGAAGGGTCTGCACCTCTTTCATATCTGAATGATGCATCGGTAGAGAGAGAATGTCTGCGAGCTGTCTTACGAATACGCGTGGGATTGAAATAGGCACTTTCTATAAACACAGATGTGGTCTTTTCTGTCACTCCGGAATCCAATCCACCGAAAACTCCGGCTATACACATAGGCTTCACGGCATCGCATATCATCAGATCTTTTTCATCCAATGTGTGTTCAACTCCGTCAAGAGTAGTGAATTTTGTCCCCGCCGGACATGTGCGAACCACTATTTTCTCGCCCTCCACCTTTGAAAGATCAAAACAGTGGAGAGGCTGTCCTATTCCTAATAGAACAAAGTTTGTAATGTCCACTATATTATTAATCGGGCGTTGACCCACTGCATTTAGAAGCTCTTTAAGCCATTCCGGTGATTCTTTGACATTGACATTGCGTATTGTCACTCCGGAATATCTCGGACATGCTTCTTGATCCTTGACTTCTATTCTAACATAGCCGTCACTTCTGTCAGGCGAGAATGTTTCAACAGATGGAATTCTCACTTCAGGCATGACTGATTCTTCCTTATCCTCAACCTGACGACAGGCAAGTAGGGCTTTCAGATCGCGTGCCACTCCCAAATGTGAAGCGGCATCAACTCTGTTGGGGGTCAGCTCCACTTCCAAAACATAATCGCTCTCTACATTGAAATAGCTTGCTGCCGGCGTCCCCGGCTTGATTTCTTTGTCAATCACAATTATTCCTGCATGTGAATTGCCAACTCCTATCTCATCCTCGGCACATATCATTCCCGATGATTCAACGCCTCGAATCTTCGATTTCTTGATTTTAACTTCCTTGTCGCCCATTTTCAATACAGTGCCAACAGTTGCCACCACAACTGTCTGCCCGGCTGCTACATTAGGCGCGCCACATACGATTGTCTCAGGGGATTCTCCTCCTAAATCTACTGTCGTCACATGGAGATGGTCGGAATCAGGATGAGCCTCACATGTCAAGACCTTTCCTATCACTATCCCCTTAAGCCCTCCGGGTATTGACTCAACTTCTTCTACATTGTCACACTCAAGACCTAATGAAGTAAGAGATGCCGCCAGCTCCCGCGGCTCCATCTCAAAGTCTATGAATCGTTTTAACCATTTATATGATATGTTCATATCCGAGTTTTTGAATTGAATATTAATGCAAAAATAATAAAAATTATACCTTATGCAAAAGTATAATTTCAGGGATCAAACGGTCGGATTCTAACATAAATTCCCTGTGGAGCCAATGCCGGAATTATAGAAGACAAATCCGTAGTGCCGTAATGATAGGGATACAACACTTTCGGCTTTATTATCTCGGCAGCCTTTATGAGCTGCTCCGGCGTCATAGTATAGGGCAAATTACAGGGCAAAAAGGCTATATCTATATCTTTAAACTGCGACATCTCAGGTATAACCTCTGTATCACCGGCTATATAAATTCGTAAATTATCCAAGGTCAGAATATATCCATTGTCACGTCCCTCCGGATGAAATTGAAGCCGGTCGGGGGATACGTTATATGCCGGAACAGCCTCTATCGTGATTCCGGAAATTTCTCTCTTATCTCCATTCTTCATCACCTCCCCGAAACCTAAAATAGCGGCACTTGACGGATTAGTGACAACTACTGTATCAGGCTTTGACAACGTCTTTATAGCAGCCGGATCCAGATGATCATAATGTTCATGGGTCACCAAGATAAGATCTGCTTTAGGAAATTGGGAATAATCAGTTGTACGGTTTCCCATAGTCCCGACCGGATCCACCTCTATCTCCTTACCGTCAAAGACTATACGTAGAGATGCATGTATCAAAGATTCTATCTCTACTTTTCTTCCGGCTGAAGTCGTATAAATATCCAAATTCCCCGTTGTTATCGGTAGCTCATCCTTTTCCCATGCTGTAATCCCGCCGGCAAGGTCTATGATATTGTAATCTTTGCCTTTGAGGGCAGCATGCGCTTTGGCCGATCGTACCCCGCTTCTGCAATATAATGCTAACTTATCCTCTTTGGGAACCCTTTTCTCAACTTGTTCCACAAAATCTTCATCAAAGAAATTTATGTTTATAGCATCCGGAATGTGACCTGAAGCATACTCTTCAGGGCTTCTGACATCAAGTAAAACTAACGGGGTCTCCGTCTGAATCTCTTTTGCAAATTCTTGACAACCCACCTGAGATTGATTGCCGTCTGCATTACACGACGTTGTGTTTGATAAAACTGCAGCCATAGAAATGAGTATTGGTATTGTTGTTTTCATATCATTTTTATTTGTCTATTTTTCCTCATACGCTCACCTCTCCTTTAATTGCCGGCCATGGGTCATAACCTTCGAGTCGGAAATCATCATATTTAAAGTCAAAGATATTGGTGACTTCAGGATTAAGTATCATTTTCGGAAGTGGACGCGGACTTCTCGCCAATTGCTCTTCAACCTGAGCAAGATGGTTAAGATAAATATGCGCATCTCCTAAAGTATGTATGAAGTCTCCCGGACGGAGATTGCATACATGTGCCATCATCATTGTTAGAAGTGCATAGCTTGCTATATTAAAAGGAACGCCCAAAAAGCAGTCGGCACTCCTTTGATAGAGTTGCAGGGATAGTTTGCCATCACTGACGTAAAATTGAAAAAAGGCATGGCATGGAGGAAGATTCATATTATCCAGGTCAGCCACATTCCATGCGCTCACAATAATCCGCCTCGAGTCAGGATTATTCTTGATGGTTTTGACCGCCTCGGAAATCTGGTCGATGACACCTCCCTTATAATCGGGCCATGAACGCCATTGATATCCATAGATATGACCTAAATCTCCATTTTCGTCAGCCCATTCATTCCATATTCTGACTCCATTCTCTTGCAGGTATCTGACATTTGTGTCGCCGGCAAGAAACCATAAAAGTTCATGAATGATGCTTTTCAAATGCACCTTTTTAGTCGTGACAAGCGGAAAACCCTCTGAAAGGTCAAAACGCATCTGATATCCGAAAGTAGAGATAGTGCCTGTGCCGGTACGGTCACTCTTTACTGTCCCTTTTTCCAAGATATGGCGCAACAAGTCGAGATACTGTTTCATATCTGTGATATTATGTAGCTGATGACGCCGACCTCGTTGGCGTCATCAACGGATTCATTCTCCGGTTTCTATTTATTTGCAACTTTATGGCATCATTCGGGCACACATGACAACAGTCAAGACATCTGATACATCTCGAATTGTCTACATGTCTCGAAACAACCTTGATACATTGTGAAGGACAGATATCTTCACATCTCATGCAGTTTATGCATCGGTCGGGGTCAAACTCGATGTGATAAAGAGTATAATTGCTCAGACATCCTAATGCTGTTCCCACCGGACATATGTCTGTGCAGAAACCTCTTCCGGTTAAGAGCGACACTATTAAAAGGAGAATCACGGAAACCACCCCGGCAAGAATCCCGGTAGTGACCCCTACTCCAACTCTTATCCATTCCATCTTTTCTGCCGACGGATGCATATCTCCGCATATATTTCGGAAAATACTCCAAGGCTCTATCCAGAATGGGACTGCCGCCACTCCGGCAATGACACAGAAAATATAGACTCCCAATATATAAAATCTCATCTTTGAACCGGGTCTGTAACTATAGGGTCTGTTCAGACGCCGGAAAAGCTTCCTTCCTTTGCTGAAAAAATCCTGTAATGTCCCGACAGGACAAACAGTTGAACAGTAAAACCTCCCGATAAAAAGCGTGATGATAAACCACACTATTATGGAACCCAAAGAAAATGTTATGGAGGATGGGATTATCTGAAATAATTCTACAAATTTAAGAGCTCTATGCACCGGAACTCCTATCGCAAGATAAGCCGCGGCACCCAAGAAAAAAAGCACCGCCAAGCAAATCCTGATAATCCGGAGTTCCTTCATGGCTATTCATTTCTGAAAACCTTGTGCATTTCTGTTTACCTTCGTGACTGTGCACGTTTCTGCTGCTCGCGCATCATAGCCTGTTGTTGCTTCTGCATTTCCTCCAACCTTGCCATAAATCCGCTCTTTTTTCTCGGTTTCTTGGCATTCTCAGCCATCTTCTTCCTGACATCTTCCTCCTTTATGATATAGCGGAAAGCGTAGGTTTGCGCTATTGTTATCAGCAAGGAAAGAAAATAATAGTAGGAGAGACCGGCCGCATAATTATTGAAGAATATCATGAAGAAAACAGGCATCAGATACATCATCCATTTCATTCCGGGCATCTGGTTGCCGGATGTCTGCATGTTTATTCGAGTGTAGACAATATTTGTTATTGTCATCAACAGACAGAATAATGAGATGTGATTCCCGAAATAATCGGTAATCAAAGGTATGTGACCGCTCCATGAGATTATGGCATCCGGCGCTGCAAGGTCGTGAGCCCAAAGGAAGCTCTGGCCTCTTAGCTCTATTGCCGACGGGAAGAAGGTGAACATTGCAAAGAGGATCGGCATCTGCAAGAGCATCGGCAAACACCCCGACATCGGACTTGCACCCGCTCTGCTATAGAGTGCCATCATCTTCTGCTGGCGTACCATTGCATTCTGTTGCCCCGGATATTTCTCGTTGATCTCCTTGACTTCCGGCTGGAGCAACCTCATAACTGCCTGACTCCGATAACTCTTATAGGTAAGCGGAAACAGAACTAATTTTATGAAGAATGTCATCACTAAGATAACTATTCCATAATTGGATATAAACGACCCTAAAAAATTAAATATCGGAATGATGACTCCGGTATTAATCCACCGGAACACCGACCATCCTAAAGGAATCAGACGAGTCATCTGAAGATTCTCATCAGCCACTGTCTGATGATCGAGCGATGACAATAGTGGATAGAGATTAGGGCCGATAAAGAATGAAAAACGTGCCGGAACATCTGTGTTCCAATCATAATCGTTGACTGTTGCCTGAGTTGAAAAATCTTTCAGGTAGATCGGATTATCCTTCAATACCTTTGATTGAAAATCCGCCGTATTGAAAGGTCGGTCTGAAATAAGTACGCTTGAGAAAAATTGATTCTTGAATCCTATCCACCTTATTTTTGCCTGACGATCTTCGCTGTCATTCTTGTTTTCCGACAGGTTTTGAACTGAGCCTCCCGCAAATTTATAATATAGTGCTGAGTTTCTTTCCTCAAACATCTTTCCCTTTTCCTGTCGGATTAACTCCTGTCGCCAATCTATTCCAAGATTTCTATTGTTGCTCTCGATATAGTGTGACATATTCTTCTGGACCACCTTCATCCCGACAACATAAGAGTCTCCTCTCGGAAGAGTATACTCTATGCCCCAATATGCATCTTCTGCTATCGGCAATGTCATCAAGACTGTGGAATCATTCTCTATAGATGCCCGGAAATAAAGATCTGTCGTGGAAATTTCCTGACTCAATGGAATCAGGAATGATAGTGAATTTGTGGCGTTTTCAAAAATCACCACCTTCTCTTTTCTTTTCTTTGTCTCATCAGGAGTGTATTCGGTGTCATATTTTTTTAATTCTGCCCGAGTTATGCTCCCTGATTTGGAACTTAATTCCAGTGCCAAAACATCATTCTCAAGTTTGATGACTGTATCGTTCCCGGAAAGGAATGGCGCAAACTTACCATAACGGCCGATTTCTGAAGATGCCGCTCTGACTATCTCTATTGCCTTTCTCTGTTGAAGGGGTGTCATCTTTGAGAGATCTGCCGACTCCACATCCTTCCAGTTCAAAGTATCCCCATCAACTATGACACTTCCTGTCACACTCTTGCCGTCAGTTGAAAGATTTATAAGACTATTCGAATAATCGGCTCTGAATGCACTGTCGGCTGCTGTCACCGAGGTCCCATGGTCTATGATATTCCTGACAAGCCATTTCATCTCGGTAGGACTCAAAGAGTCGATAGCTGAGTCGGGAACAACCTGCTCCGTTAATCCGGTATTCTCCGGCTCTTCCGGTATCTCGATCTTGTCTTTAGGTGCAAACCACATAAAGCCGAAAAATACGGCTGCCATCAATAAAAGCCCTATAATCGTATTTTTATCCATGTATCTCTGTTTCTGTGTTGTCGGCGGAATTGTTTTGCTTTTCTTATTTGCCGCTCTATTCAATTTGCAAAATTAACTACATTACTTTAATTTTAAAAATGTAACCCCACCCTATTTACCTATTTAAGAGTCAAAAGCTCTTGATTACGGTTCTACATAGGGAACCGCCCAATCCCCTCTTCGGTCAAAAATGTTTTTCCTACTTTTATAGGCTTTTCATTTGTTGACCTCCCGAAGGATCGGGCGGTTACCTATATTTAGCGCGCTACAGTTAGCGCTCCGCTTTAACGGTTAACGATTTTGCTGCTCTCCTTGCGCCCGTTGGCATAGGTCACTACTTTTACAAGCATTCCCTTAGCATTCGGTTCTACAGCTACACCCTGAAGATTATAATACATTACATTCTTCACCTCAGCATTATCGGCCGATAGTTCTTGGACTGATGCAAGTCCCGGTATACCTGCCTCAACACCGAAACCACCCATTGAGTTGGCCGACCTGATTGTGTAGTTATCACTCTCCTTGCCTCCTTCAAGAGGATATGACGTTGCAGTGGTGATAGCAACCAATTCACCTTTCTTGAAAATAGCGTATGCGATAGCACCTTCAACCGGGCTCCAGGAAATAAGATTTGATTCATAAGAAGCTGTCGGAGCTGCCACCTGTGTTGCAAGCTCACGCGGATTCCAATTCGGGAAAACCTTCTCTATATCAAAATTAGCAGCCTCTTCAGGTTTCAGGATTGTCTCCATCTTGTTCTTGTTGGTATCTTTTGTGAATTCTATCACCTTAGAAGAAGGAGAAACAACTTTCCCGTTCATATCCATGGTGTTGTATTCCACAAATTCCTTTGCCACAACACTCATTCCGCCTGCGGTCCAGCGGTTGGTGTTCATCTTATTGTCATTGACCGTAGTGTTGATATATGCGCAACGCGGTTCGCCCTGCCATGCCCTGCCGAGATTATATCTCTCTGCATAATTCATGATGGTGCAATTGCTGAATACATATCCGTATTGTTTGCCTACAGCTGTAGCCGGTGCAGTGATAGTGCATTCACCTTTCCCGTCGGCATTACGTTTCTCTACTTGTATGACACTGTTTTCCATAAACATTGTTCCGCCGCCACAGAAGAAATCTACAGTTCCGGCAACTTTCGACCCATCGAAATAGAAGAGGCCATCGTTGTTGTTGCTGTAATATGTATCCTGATATGAAAGAAGAGCTACATTCTTGCATATTGTCTTAGTACCCTTGTCCTGGAGTACTACTGCACGTCCGGCGCTTCCCGATTTATAGTATTCGAGTGCATTCTGTATAGTCATATCCTGAATATAAAGGCCGTTGCTCGAATTAAGGAAGGTGGCAGTCGTACCAATACCTTCATTCTTGACATCCGGTGCATTAACAATGAGAGTGCCATCCATACTCTGACCGATCAGAGAGATATTATATCCGGTGATTTTTGTGAGCACCTTGTCCTCCATGTCATATTTTCCATCAGGAATGAAAATGTAGGCGCGAGGAGAACTTGACTTGGTGTTGGCTGCATTTGCAGCTTCTAAGGCATCGAAGAGACTCCATACATCGCTCGGTTTCACGAAATACCAATCTCCTTCCTGTGTATAGGATGGTTCCGCATTATTATAAATAGTAAGATCATGTAGATAAAACTCTCCTCCTGTCACATTAACAGTTAGTGTGATATATCCCGGCTCCCCTTCATATTCGAAGCTCACCGGAGTAGCATCTTTCGACTCCTCTTTGCCTGCAAAGGAATCACACACCTTATTACCGGCTGCATCTGTTACATCTACGGTCGATTCGCCGCCATATTGACAAACTGTAAGGGCTATAGTGGCCTTCGGGCCTACCAGAAGTTTAATCTTGTCGCCGTTTTTGAACGCCCAACCATGTTTAGAGTCGTGGAAATAACCTGTTCCCTCATCAAGCACAAAGGCCTCATGATCCTCTGGATAGAATATATCGGAAGTAAGGTTAAAGGCATATTTTCTTGAAAGGCTTGCCACCTCCTCTTCAGTCTGAAGAGCATAAAGATTAATATTGCCGGTCATGATATCTTTAGTTTGAGCCTTAGCACTCAAAACAGAGCTGACAAACCATCCTCTCACTTTATATCCGGGCTTGGCTTTTGCAGTGGTGTAATCCACATCAAATTTGCCGATTGGAGTATCCTTCTCTACTTTCTGAGTTCCCATCGAGGAACCGTCAGTGTTAAGATATGTGATTGTAAATAATGGTTTCCTTATGAATTTGGCAACATAATTCACTGTCAGATCTTTTAGCGTCACCGGGATAGTCACATCACATTTTGTGTCATCTCCGCTATAAGTTATATTCCCGATATTTCCACTAACTGTTGTCACGTCGGAGACAGGATTTGTTGCAGAAATCATCTTTTCATTTGAAAAGAGTTCGATTGTTGTTATAAAGTTGTCGCCGTCGGGTGAGAAAATATCATCTGCAATATAAGTTTCTCCGTTGGCTACAAATGATTTCAACACAGGCATCTCAACCTCCTGACCGGAAAGAGTTCCCTCGAACTTTACATTTGAGAATCCAACATGTTTGCCGTTATCGAGCGAATAAAGGCTTATTGCAAGACCGCAAGCACCCTGTGCTATCTTGATTTTTGACGGGTCGATCTCTGCGCTCCAGTCAAGGATTGCCGGACTGGAATTATCGCGATAAGGAGTAATCCCTGTAGCCAAAGTAACTTTCGAGCCGTCAGGATTAACCCAGAAAATATCTAACTTACCACCGTCTGTGCCATAGCGTGTGGTCTTGAAAGAGACCCTTTCAGGCGTAAATGTAAGCCCGAAACGCGGCTGGATAGTAAATGTTACAGTGTTGTCATCATTGGGAGATGTCACTTTCGCTGCCGGATTAAACCATAACTGTTTATACCCCTTGTTGTCTTGGCCTGCATAAAAGCGGTCGGGGTCTGAACCGTCTCCTGTGCCATCCGGGGTCAATGCTGAACCCCAAGTCACTTTCCCGGAGAGAAAGTAATTCTCCTCCACGAAAGTGGCGGAAAGATCATCTACTCCTTTACCAAGTACAAAGAGTGCCGATGCCGGCGCGTTGTTGAGATTGAGCAGCCCGCTGTCAGTAGTTTCTGCTCTTGTTTCCATTGTGTTGTCTCCTGACATAGAGCTTGCTGCTATACCTCCACAGATAGCCACCAACCCACTAATCAAAGAGAGTTTTAGAAAATCACTTTTCATGTCTTTAAGGTTAATTTCTGTATTTTATAAGGTTAGGAAAAATTTTTAATCGTCAAAATTAACTAAAATTTCATATCTCACAAAATTTTCTATTTATCTCAACGTCCTGAAACTATATGTATTCTTCGCCGAATCGGTCTTTCAGTTCGTTGACGATATTGCGGATTTTTTGTTCCTCCTTAAGCGGATAGATAAGGAGCGCCTTATCGGTGTCAGCCACTATATAATCCCTCAGACCGGCCGCCACTATGATCTTGTCGCTCTCGCTCGCAAATATTGAACCACTGCAATCTGTAGCCAATACTTTACTTTTCTGGGTCACATTTCCTTCGCTATTCTTTGGAGAGGCTTCATAAAGGGCTTTCCAGGCACCAAGATCGCTCCATCCAAACTCTACTGTCTTTACGAAGACATTTTGAGCTTTCTCCATAATGGCATAGTCGATAGATATATTCACGCAGTCAGGGAAATGGCGGTCGATAAAGTCTCTCTCTCTTTTCGATGCATAAACGCCGTCGGGAGCACCGAGAGTCTGTGCGATTTCCGGTGAATACTTGTCGAAAGCCTCCAAAATTGCCCTGACCGACCATAAAAATATCCCGGCATTCCAAAAGAATTCCCCGCTGTTTACAAATAATTCCGCCATCTCCAAATTCGGCTTCTCAACAAAGGCTTTCACCTTATATATGCCCGGATAATTTTTCTCCACCTCACCTTCCTGGATATATCCGTAGCCTGTGTTGGGTCCTGTCGGCTTGATGCCCAATGTCAGCAACCTGTTGCCATTCTCCACAAACTCGAAACCCTCTTCTATAGATTTCCTGAAGGAATCCTCCTTCAAAACAAGATGATCGGAGGGCAATGTGACTATCACTGCCTCAGGATCCATTGCATAGATATGTTTTGCAGCCCAACAGATGCAGGGGGCTGTGTTGCGACGTGCCGGCTCCAATAATATATTAGATTCCTTGACCTCCGGCAACTGCTCGCGTATCAATTTATAATATTCCCGGTTGGTCACCAGTATTATATTTTCAGGATTTACAACCGGTGAGATACGGTCGACTGTCATCTGAAGCAGGCTTCTGCCTGTGCCGAAAAAATCTAAAAATTGTTTAGGCATTGACTGACGGCTGAACGGCCAAAAGCGGGTGCCGACCCCGCCGCACATTATTACACAATATCTCATTTTCTATCTAAGGTTTAGAGATGGTTTTGAGTAATGGTATTTCAATTATTCCTGAAACTGATGCTTGACTCCCTCAACTACATTTAACATATAGTCGCCAAGTTTTTCAGCCTCACCTATAAGGTCCATAAAGAAGATACCCTCTTGATACCCATATTTCAAATTATTGATATTATAGATATTAGAGTCTCTAAGATTGTTACGCAGGTTGTTGATTTCCCTCTCTTTATTGTAGGCTTTGATTACCAGAGCATCCTCCGGAGTCTCCATTTCTTTTACTATCTCAAGCATATTGTCTAAAGCATCGGCTACAAGAGCATACATATTGTTGATTTCCTGCATAATGCTTTCATCAAACTCCACATGATTCTGATGCTGACGGTTGACAGTTCTACCCACATTGTAGCAGCCATCCGCTATCGACTCTATCTCACTGATGATTCTCAACATCTGAGCAACCCGATGCTTACCTTCAGGACTCAAACGCCCCTCTGCCACTCGGTTAAGGAATTTCCCGATCTCTATTTCCATGCGGTCCGAGATCTCCTCATATTTTTCAAGCCGATTGAACGTCTCCTGATATTGCGGGTCTTTTTCAGGAAGGTGAATCATACTCATAGCCATCGCAAGCATCCTCTTGACCCTTTCGGAATATACGTAAATCTCTTTCTGTGCCTGGGTGATATTAAGTTCGGATGCCGACAACATTCCTCTTCCGATATACTTGAGAGTAAATTCCTCTTCATTATCTTTCTTCTTGGCCGGCATAATCCAACATACAATCTTTACATAGAGATTTGTAAACCATATCATCACTAAAAGGTTACAGGCGTTGAATACGGTTGGGAACATTGCCAAACCGAAAGCCACTGCGCTCTGGGCATGTGATGTGAGGCCCCCTGCCGGATTTATTAACGATGACCCCGACATATCCACCTCCATAGACATTGGTATATCCATCGGGTTTATTCCCGTGCAACCTCCTGTTATCTGTCCCACCATACGCGTGAAAGGTTCAAATATACACAACACGATGATAGAGCCTAATACATTGAAGAGCACATGCCCCATGGCTGTGCGCTTTGCCGCTAAATTTCCGCTCAATGAAGCCAATATCGGGGTGATAGTCGTTCCTATATTTCCTCCAAGAATTATGGCACATCCAAGCAGGAAGGATATCCATCCCTGCGAACACATTATCAACGTTATTGCAAACGTGGCGGCAGAACTTTGGGCCACCATTGTCAATATAATTCCGAACACAAAGAATATAAGGATGCTTCCTATGCCAAGCGTGGTGTATTCAACCACAAATCCAAGCAAATCAGGATTCTCCTGAAGATTCGGAACATATTTGCTGATAAGATCCAATCCCATGAAGAGGAAACAGAACCCTATCAAGAATTCACCCAAACTCTTGTAGGTGCTCTTCTTCATAAAAAGCATCGGGACGCCAAGGGCGAGAAGCAGTATACTATAATCCGAAATGTTGACTTCAAACGAGAAAGCCGAGATAATCCAGGTGGTCACTGTTGTCCCGACATTTGCACCGAAGATTACTGCCATGGATTGCCCCAACGACATCAGACCTGCGTTCACAAAACTGACAACCATCACGGTTGAGGCGCTCGAACTCTGAATCAAGGCTGTGATTACTATACCCGTCAATACTCCCGTAACCCGGTTTTTTGTCATTATTCCGAGTATGTTTCTCAAACGGTCGCCTGCCACCTTCTGCAAGCCTTCACTCATCACCTTCATTCCATATAGGAAGAGGCAGATTGCTCCTAAAAGACTAATAAAGTCTATTACTGTATAATTCATCTATGAGGAGATGTTGGTAATCGCTTGTAAATATAATGCCATTTGAGTAATTACACAAATCAAAAGGGTATCGAAGTAAATATCTAATTAAATATCTGTCGACCTCCCTTTAGCATTATGACTCGAAAACTTAAATAATAAGCATTGTCGACTATGAATTGTCTTAATTATCATTTTTTCTTAAATTTGCCAAACCACCTTCTTACCCAAAAGATTTTAAACCTATGCACAAGATTTTATGGGCCGATGATGAAATCGACTTGCTCAAACCTCATATAATGTTTCTTAAAGAAAAGGGTTATGATGTCTTCACCGTTTCTAACGGTGTTGACGCCCTCGATGCCCTCGACAATGAAACTTTCAGCATTGTTCTCCTCGACGAAAACATGCCCGGCCTTTCCGGTCTTGAAACATTATCTCGCATTAACAGGCTTCACCCGGAGCTCCCGGTAATAATGATTACTAAATCGGAAGAAGAAAACCTGATGAACCAGGCTATCGGCAACAGCATCGCCGATTATTTAATCAAACCGGTCAATCCCAATCAGATTCTCCTCGCACTGAAAAAAAATCTTGGCAGCCGAGAACTCGTCAAAGCTCAGGCAACCAACGATTATCGTCAAGACTTCATGCAGATTTCTGTTGCCATGAGTAATGCGGAATCTGTCGAGGATTGGCAGGATATCTATAAACGTCTCGTCTATTGGGAACTGAAACTCGAAAACACAGATATGGCCGAGATGATGCTGATGCAAAAAAAAGAGGCTAACTCCTTTTTTTCTAAATTCGTGAAGAGAAAATATGAATCCTGGTTATCTTCCGAGAATCACCCCTTGATGAGCCATGAACTTTTCAAGCTTAAAGTGTTCCCGTTGCTTGATGCAGGTCAGAAAATCTGTTTCGTATTGATCGATAACTTCAGATTCGACCAATGGAAAATACTTCAACCGATGCTCTCCGACACTTTCGACATCACAGAAGAAGTTTATACCACCATTCTCCCTACCAGCACCCAATATGCACGCAACGCAATTTTTGCAGGCCTGATGCCTCTTCAGATTTCAAAAATGTTCCCAAATCTTTGGGTTGATGAAGATGAAGATGAAGGTCTCAACATTCACGAGGAGCAACTTATAAGAACTCAACTTGAGAGATTCAGACGCAAAGAAAAATTTTCCTACTCAAAACTCAATGACTCTACTGCCGGCGAAAAATTTCTCTCCAAAATCAATGAGCTGAAGGATATTCCTCTCAATGTAATCGTACTCAATTTTATAGACATGTTGAGCCATGCCAGAACAGAGTCGAAGATGATCCGGGAACTCGCAAACTCAGATGCCGCTTATAGGTCTCTATCTGAATCCTGGTTCCGCCACTCTTCTTCTCTGGAGATCTTCAGGAAAATGGCAGCAAAAGGTTTCAAAATCATTCTCACAACCGACCATGGGACTATTCGCGTTGACAACCCTATTAAGGTCGTCGGCGACAAGAACACTAACACCAACCTAAGATATAAGGTAGGGAAAAATCTAAATTATAATCCCCGCCAAGTATACGAGATGAAAGATCCGGCAAAATTCGGGCTACCATCCCCAAATCTTTCGAGCACTTTCATTTTTGCCTGCAATGAAGATTTCTTCTCTTATCCCAACAACTATAACTATTACGTTCAATACTACGACGGCACTTTCCAGCATGGCGGTATATCTTTGGAAGAAATGATCGTGCCCTTGATAACTCTCTCTCCCAAGAACTTATGAAGAAACTCCTCCCGGTCATATTAATTGTAGCCTGTATAATTGGCGCCATAGCAGGTTCGAGGGAATCCTCTCTTGATCCCGCAACTCACGATGCTCTCAGATTGCTTGTTCAGAGGGCTGAAGAGGGGGATGTGAAATCAATTTTTGAACTTGCCAGACTCCATGATTCAGGGTTCGATACAATCCACATAGACACTCTCAGGAGTTCCGCCCTTTATTTAGAGGCTGCCCGGAAAGGGTATCCTCCTGCAATGAATTTTATCGGCTACCGATATTTCACCGGGGAGGGAATAAGAAAAGATGTTGATTCCGCTATCTATTGGATTCGTTCGGCCGCCCTTGCCGGAGATATAACGGCAGCCGCAAATTTAGGTTATATGCTTAGTGAGGGGAATGAAGTTGAGGCGGATCAGGCAGAGGCTCTTAAATGGATCACAATTGCCGCTGAAGCAGGAGTAAGAGATGCACAGCTCCACCTTCTGGAATTAAAAAAAGATGAATGGGAAATTTCCGGCCCTGACAGCGCTTTATATGTAGGAACTCGATATTATCTTGGCAACGCGCCTATAATCGGGGTGAAATTATTGGAAACCGCAGCCAAAAGCGGGAATCCCAAGGCTGCAGCTCTCCTCGCCGATGCCTATTCACAAGGAAGAGGTGTGAGATATGACTATCAAAAATCAATCGATTATCTTTTTGACGCTGCAAAAAAAGGCGACCCCTCCGCTCAGTTTATTCTCGCAGAATTGCTCGAAATATTCCCCGATGCCTTGCAATCTTCAGATGATAATTATTCCTCACCCTCTTTTTGGTATGAAAAAGCAGCTGCCTCAGGAATCTCTGATTCTGAAGCAGCCTATTTGCTTTTATATTCTCTGTCACCCGAAGAGACCGGGCCGTCGAAAAATAAGGCCCAATAACCTAATCCTTAAATTGCAGAACGAATCACTCCTCGTTCCGAATTCTCGACAAAACTTATAATCTCATCGCGATATTTTGTCTCAGGAAGCGTCTCTCTAATAAGTTTGACGGCATTAGTTACATTTAAATCACTGAGATACAACACCCTATAAATCTCTGAGATAACATGAATATCTTCGTTTGAAAAACCGTTCCTATGGAGGCCGATGGTATTCAACCCCACATAAGATATAGGTTCGCGTGCAGCTTTTACGTAGGGTGGGATATCTTTATTCACCAATGCACCCCCTTGAAGCATGATGTTTCTTCCAAGATGACAGAACTGATGTATCAGACTTCCGCCCCCTATTACAGCAAAATCATCAACCACAACTTCGCCTGCTAACTGACATGCATTCGACATAATCACACGATTCCCTATCTTGCAATCATGGGCGACATGGTTATATGCCATGATAAGACAGTTTTCGCCAACTTCGGTCTTTCCTTTTGAGGCGGTTCCCCTATTTACTGTGACACATTCTCTCAATGTGGTGCCATCTCCGATTATGGCAAGGGTCTTTTCCCCCTTGAATTTCAGATCCTGGGGAACGGCTGCTATTACAGCCCCGGGGAAAATCTTGACTCCGCTGCCTATTCGTGCACCCGGATAGATAGTGACATTCCCGGCTATCTCACAATTATCCCCGATCTCCACATCTTCATAGATATTGGTGAAATTCCCTATCTGAACATTATTGCCGATTTTCGCCTCCGGATGAACGTAATATAAATTTTTACAGTCAGTTAATATTGAATTTCCCATATTCATCTGCTGCTTATTTATTCTTGATAATCTGTGCCATAAACTCTGCCTCACACACAATCTTTTCCCCTACGAATGCATATCCCTTCACTATAGCGCATCCTCTCCGGATTTCTGTCATAAGACTGACGTTGAGAAGCAATGTATTTCCCGGCACTACCTTCTGGCGGAATTTCACGTTATCTATCTTCAGGAAATAGGTGCTGTAGGTGTGTGGATCCTCTAAATAATTCAACACGAGCACGCCTGCTGTCTGCGCCATAGCCTCAACCTGCAAGACTCCGGGCATCACCGGCTCCTGGGGGAAATGACCCGGGAAGAAAGGCTCATTTACTGTTACGTTTTTCACTGCCACACAATGCTTGCGGTCGATTTCTATCACCTTGTCGATCAGCAAGAACGGATAGCGGTGGGGCAGCAATTTCTTGATTCCGTTTATATCAATCACCGGCTCTATGTTAGGATTATAGGCAGGACTCTGAATTTCCGTATGTTTCACAGCCTTACGTATCATCCTTGTAAACTGGTTGTTGATGGTGTGACCCGGTCGGACAGCTACAATCCTACCCTGAATCGGCTTTCCGATAAGAGCGAAATCTCCGATCACATCCATCAGCTTATGACGTGCCGGCTCATTATCCCATTTCAGTGGCTTTGGATTGATATATCCCAACTGGTCGATCTTAATAGGAGGAACCCCCATCAATGAGCATAATTCCTTTATATTCTCTTCAGAAGCGGGACGATCATAGATAACTATGGCATTTTCCAAGTCTCCACCCTTTATCAAGCCGGCATGGGCCAGCTCTTCTATCTCCCTGACGAATACAAATGTGCGGGCGCTTGCCACCTCTTGCTTGAAGTCAGCTATATCATCAAGCATGGCAAACTGATTCGGAAGCACCGGTGAATTATATTCCACCATCACCTCTACGCTGAAATGATCATCCGGATAGATAGTAATCATCGATCCGGTCGCATCATCTTTCAGACTCATTTTCTCTTTGATTATAAAGAAGTCTTTATCAGCATCCTGAGATTCAAGACCCACTTTTTCCAATGCCTCTACATACTGAATGCTCGAGCCGTCGAGTATTGGCATTTCCGGACCATTCAGCTCTATGAGACAATTGTCAACGCCGGCTGCGTAAAGAGCTGCCAAGGCATGCTCTACCGTGCTTATCCTGACATCCTGTTTCCCAAGAACGGTGCCTCGCTTAGTGTCTACAACATTCTCTGCCACTGCTTCCACCACAGGCTCTCCATCCAAATCTACACGCTTGAAACGATACCCATGATTCACAGGAGCCGGCTTTAATTCCGCCGTTATCTCCATTCCTGAATGCAATCCTTTCCCTTTGACCGTAAAAGGGCTCTTGAGCGTTAGTTGTTCCATTATTTATCTCTTTTTTTTGACGCTAATAAATCAGCGACTCTTTTCATATACACTGTGTTTCGGGCAAACTGCATGGCCTCTACAGCCGGATAACCCATCATTTTCTTACCATCCTTTACATTGGTATGCATACCCGACTGAGCTCCAAATTCATTGTCATCTCCAATCTCCAAATGCCCGGCAAATCCGCATTGACCGCCTACCCTGTTGCGGCTCCCTATGCGTGTGGAACCTGCCACTCCAACCTGGGCGGCAAAGACATTATCCTCCCCTATCCTGACATTATGAGCTATCTGTATGAGGTTATCAAGCTTGGTGCCCCGGCCTATCAACGTATTCCCGAAAGTGGCTCTGTCGATTGTCGTGTTTGCTCCAACTTCCACATCATCTTCAATTATGACACCACCCATCTGCGGAATCTTTTCATAATGTCCCTCTACAGGGGCAAAACCGAAACCGTCTGAGCCCACAACCACTCCCGCATGTAAGATACATCTTTTCCCAATCTTGCATCCGGCATATATTTTCACTCCCGGATATAGAATCGTGTTATCTCCTATTACACAATTATCCCCCACATAAACCTGGGGATATATCAAGACACTATTACCGATAGTGACATTCTTACCGATATATGCAAATGACCCGACATAGACATCTTCCGGCAACGTGCTGTTCTCACCGACCATGACCGGTTGTTCAATGCCGCGGGGACGCGGTGTTGCCTGTGCCACCATACGCATCAATTGTGCAAGTGTGGAGTAAGGATCTGAAACCCTCACCAAAGTCGCCTTCAAATCTGATGGCGCCTCAAAGTCTTGTGATACAAGCAATATGGTTGCTCCCGTAGTGGAGGCGTAGTGTGCATATTTAGGATTCGCTATGAACGACAAATCGCCATCCGAAGCTTCTTCTATCTTTGCAAAATCGGAAACCTTGGCATTCTCATTCCCTTCAACGGAGCCTCCGCATAGGGCTGCCAACTCTTTCGCACTTATTTCCATAATTTATGTAAAGACATATTTTCTGCAAATATCGTGAAATTTTTAATACCATTTATAAAAATCATCTCAAAACATTGGCAATCGTAGTTTAATGCCTTATTTTATGTTCTTTCTCCCCTCTTTTATCTCTATAATTATATTGAAATTTGTAAAAGCCCTCTCTAAATTTTACCCATATCAAATATTTAAGTAATTTTGCATTATGGGAAAAAGGGGGTTGCCATTTCCATACCCGAAAGCAAGCCCTCATAATAAGCAAAAATAAACATCTATAAACATACAGACATCATGAAAATTTCACATCTGGAGCACATTGGCATTGCCGTGCCTGACCTTAAAGAAGCCATCAAATACTATGAAGATGTATTAGGCCTGAAATGTTACAAGCAGGAAGTGGTCGAAGATCAGAAAGTGACCACCGCCTTCTTCAAAGTTGGCGACACAAAAATAGAGTTGCTTGAGGCTACCTCACCCGACAGCACAATCGCAAAATTTATTGAGAAAAACGGAGGTCGCGGCGGAATGCACCACATGGCTTTCGCTGTAGAAGATGGCGTGGCTGACGCTCTGGCTGAATGTGCCGACAAGGGTGTGCAACTCATCGACAAGGCTCCCAGAAAAGGCGCTGATGGCCTTCAAATCGCTTTCCTTCACCCCAAATCAACCCAGGCTGTCCTCACAGAACTCTGCGAAGACCCAGCCGGCAAAGAGGGTTGTTCTTGTGGCTGCAATAAATAATTATTTGGTTTAACATATAACGATCTACTCCAAATATGGATAATTCTCAAGAGAAAATTAACGAACTGATTGAAAAAAGAGAATGTGCAAGAGTAGGTGGCGGCGAAAAAGCCATTGAAAAGCAACATGCTAAAGGAAAATACACAGCTCGTGAAAGAATTGCCCAGCTCCTTGATGAAGGTAGCTTTGAAGAGCTCGATATGTTTGTGACTCACAGATGCACAAACTTCGGCCAAGACAAGAAACATATTTTGGGTGACGGCGTAGTAACCGGGTTCGGCACTATCGAGGGTCGACTCGTTTATGTATTCGCTCAAGATTTCACCGTATTCGGCGGGTCTCTATCAGAAACGATGGCCCAAAAGATCTGCAAGGTTATGGATATGGCCATGAAGATGGGTGCTCCCGTCATTGGCCTTAACGATTCCGGTGGCGCTCGTATCCAGGAAGGTATCAATGCTTTGGCCGGTTATTCAGAAATCTTCCAACGCAATATCCTTGCATCCGGTGTGATCCCTCAGATTTCTGCTATTTTGGGACCATGTGCCGGTGGTGCTGTTTATAGCCCGGCTCTCACCGACTTCACTATCATGGCAAAGGGAATTTCTTATATGTTCCTGACAGGTCCGACTGTAGTAAAGACTGTCACCGGAGAAGATGTAAGCCAGGAGGAACTTGGTGGTGCTTCTGTCCACTCTTGTAAGAGCGGTGTCACTCACTTTGCTGTTGAAAATGGTGAAGAGGCTCTTTTCATTATCCGCAAATTGATGAGTTTCATCCCTCAGAACAATCTTGAAGAGACTCCGCTGGTGCAATGTGACGACCCGATCGACCGTCTCGAAGATGCCCTCAACGACATTATTCCCGAAAGCGCAAAACAGAGCTACGATATGTATGATGTCATCGGTGCTATCGTCGACAACGGTGAATTCCTTGAAATACATAGGGACTATGCTCGAAACATAATAATCGGGTTTGCCCGTTTCAACGGTCAAAGTGTTGGAATTGTAGCAAATCAGCCGAAAGTTTTAGCCGGCGTGCTGGATTCTAACGCTTCCCGCAAGGCAGCTCGTTTCGTGCGTTTCTGCGATGCTTTCAATATCCCTCTAGTAACGTTGGTTGATGTTCCGGGATTCCTTCCGGGCACAGGCCAGGAATACAATGGAGTGATACTTCACGGCGCAAAACTCCTTTATGCCTACGGGGAGGCAACAGTGCCCAAAGTGACTGTAACATTGCGTAAAAGTTATGGAGGAGCTCATATCGTGATGAGCTGCAAGCAGCTGCGTGGAGACATCAACTATGCATGGCCAACTTCTGAAATAGCTGTCATGGGGGCTGAAGGTGCTGTAGGTGTCCTTTATGCTAAAGAAATGAAGGAAGCTGAGGATCCTGCCAAGATAAGAGCTGAAAAAGAGGAGGAATACCGCAAACTCTTTGCCAATCCTTATCAGGCTGCCAAGTATGGATATATCGATGATGTGATCGAACCTCGCAACACACGTTTCCGCATCATCCGTGCTTTACAGATGCTTGCCACCAAGAAACTCTCTAATCCACCGAAAAAACACGGTAATATTCCTTTATAAGATTATGCACCCTAATATCAATAGAAAGATGAAAAACAGGGTTTCAACAGGAATCATCATGATGGCTATGGCGGCACTCCCGCTATGGGCTTCTGCCTCCGTTCAAACGGAAGACAGGCCCGTTGTGGTTGAAGCTGTCGAAGTAGCGGAAGTGGTGCCCGCGGCTGAAGAAGAGCATACTCCTTTAGCTTTGCAAGCACCTGAAACCGGATTCCAATCCGATTATGGAGAGAGCAAGATAGCTCGTAGAATGACTCAGGCTGAAAAGAACCAAAATGCAGCCGAAAATGACGGCTGGGGCGGTGCAATCACTATCATAGCCATGTGTATCGTGGTTTCAGCGCTTGTAGTCCTTTCTGTTCTTTTCATGCTCTTCGGTAAGGTTTCTCAAAACATTCTCACCTCCAGGAAGAAGAAAGCCAAGGCGGCTGCCGACCATCCTGAAGATGAAAATATTAATGAACTGGCTCCGGGAGAAGTGATTGCAGCAATTTCTTTTGCTCTCACTCAACATTTTTCCGCACGTCATGATATCGAAGATCATCATCTAACAATCAAAAGGCTTCAAAAGGCCTATTCTCCTTGGAATTCTAAAATTTATAACCTGCGCCAGAATCTGGACCACAAAAGAAATTAATCAATTATGAGTCAGAAAGAATATAAATATAAAATCAACGGCATAAAGTTTAATGTCTTGGTGGATGATCCGGAAGGCAATAAAGTGCATGTTGAGGTAAACGGAGTGCCATACACTGTCGAAATCGCAGACTCTCCGGAAGTGAAACCTACAGTATCACCGATAAAGAAACCGGAGAAAGCTCCACGCGCAGATAACGGAGAAAAGGTTGTGGCAAAACCTGCTGCTGCAAGCGGCTCCGGCTATCGCGTGAAAGCCCCTCTTCCCGGCACTGTTATGAGTATCCCCGTCTCAGTAGGCGATACCGTAGCCACAGGTGCAACAGTATGTGTGCTTGAGGCTATGAAGATGGAAAATGATATCCACACTCCAAAAGGAGGCGTGGTAAAACAGATCCTGGTGAATGTTGGTGACGCAGTGCCTCAAGATGGCGACATAATGGTTCTTGAATAATTATAGGTGAATTTCCCAAAAATAATATTATGATCTTAGCAGACTCTACATATTCATTTGGCGAATTCATGCGCCAGACTGTAGCCACATTCTGGGAATTCACAGGTTTTTACAATTGCGAATGGGAAAACCTTGTGATGCTCGCAGTGGGCTGTTTCTTCGTGTGGCTCGCCATAAAGAAGAACTTTGAACCGCTGCTCCTGGTGCCCATCGGGTTCGGTATGCTAATCGGCAACATCCCCTTTCAACAAGGGATGGAGATTGGTATTTACGAACCGGGGTCGGTGCTCAATATCCTTTATAATGGTGTGGAACGAGGGTGGTATCCTCCTCTAATCTTCCTCGGAATCGGAGCAATGACTGATTTCTCTGCATTGCTTGCCAATCCCAAACTTATGATTATAGGAGCGTGCGCTCAGTTCGGAATTTTCGGGGCTTATATGCTTGCTCTCCTTTGCGGTTTCGAGCCCCTTTCTGCCGGTTGTGTCGCTATAATAGGTGGTGCCGATGGCCCGACCGCTATATTCACTACTTCCAAGCTGAATCCCAACCTGCTCGGTGCGGTTGCCGTCTCGGCTTATTCCTACATGGCGCTTATCCCATTGATTCAACCACCGCTGATGAGATTCTTCACAACTAAGAAAGAAAGACTCATTAGAATGAAGCCAAACAGGGTTGTGACCCAGAACGAGAAAATTATTTTCCCGGTAGTGGGTCTTCTTCTCACCTGTTTTGTTGTGCCTTCAGGTATTCCGTTGTTAGGAATGCTCTTCTTCGGAAATCTCCTCAGAGAGAGCGGAGTGACCACTCGTCTTGCCAAAACAGCGAGCAATGCAATGACAGATATAGTGACTATTCTGTTAGGTCTGACTGTAGGAGCCTCAACACAAGGCGATAAATTCCTTACATTAGACACTTTGCTGATCTTCGGACTCGGGTTTGCGGCATTTATCATCGCTTCTTCAGCGGGTGTTTGCTCTGTTAAACTATTCAATGTATTCCTTAAGAAAGATAAGAAGATTAATCCGCTTATTGGTAATGCCGGCGTTTCTGCAGTGCCAATGGCTGCCAGAATCTCAAACAACCTCGGATTGGAATACGACCCTAACAACTATCTCCTGATGCATGCAATGGGACCGAATGTTGCAGGCGTGATCGGTTCAGCTGTTGCTGCCGGTGTGCTCCTTAGCTTCTTAGGTTAATATTATAATATCCTCTCTATGGGGGCTCCATTCGTTCACTTTTTATGGAGCCCTCTTTTTTTACTTTTTGACATAAGAGTTAGCATTCTCAATAAAAAAAGTAGAATCTCTTTATGTTAATATAAATTTTTAACATTTTATAGTAAACCCTTAAGAGATTTCTTTGTTTATCCTAAAGGTAGATAATAAGGTAAGGATTTTTTATCCTTGGTAAATTCACAAGAATGGTAGACGAAAAAGTAATACAAGAAATTTATAAAAAATATAGCAAGCCGCATAAGAATGTAGCCGACTTGCAGCTTGATTACTTCCTGCCAATTCTCGGTCAACATCATGCTATTGAAAACGATGGATTTGAAATTATCCTCAAAGATGTGGATGAATATAATCCTTTCAGAAGATTTCTTATCAGAAGCTTGAATGCTGTCTTGGAATTCGACAAACTAATTGCATTCGTATTCAAAACCCATATCCTGTTTATGGGGAAAGAGGATAACCAGCTCCACGTTCATATCAAACCGGAAGATAAACCCTCTTTGTTCGGAAGACTCTTCGGCAGAAAATAATATTTGAAAGGTTAGGTTTGAAAGGAATTTCCCACTTTATTTCAAGCAACTTCTCTTAAGGAAACCCACACTTTTGGCCCTTAATTCAAAAGTTTTTTTATTTTTTTTATATTTATTTGAAAGTTATTTTTGCGAATATAAAAAAACTATTAAATTCGCATCATAAACAAGAATCATAAAATCTTCATGGTCTATAGATTTAAATTGGTAAGCGACGAAGTGAGCAATTTCTCACGCGAGTATGAAATCGACTCGACCGCCACTTTTTTACAACTACGCAACACTATTCTCGACAGCGTAGGATATTCTAAAGATGATTTCAATTCCTTTTTCCTATGTGACGACGATTGGCAGAAAAACGAAGAGATAACTCTCGAAGATATGGGTAGCTCAAGCGACCAGGATATATGGGTCATGGGCGACACCCCGCTAAATGAATTAATCGAGGAGGATGGCCAGCGCCTTATCTTCGTTTTTGATTATATGACAGAGAGAAGTTTCTTTATGGAAATGAAGGAATCCTTCCCGGGGAGAACTCTTTCAGATCCTATCTGTGTCTTGAAAAGAGGTAATCCTCCGGCACAGTATGTCGATCTTGACGAATTCGATGCTAAGATTGACAGCACAACTCTGACTCTCCCAACTGATGATCTCGACCTCGATATCTATGGAGATGATCAGTTTGACGACGAAGACATTTCCGACGGATTTGATATCAATAATATGTGAGTTTTAAGTTATAGAGAAATAAAATAAAAGAGAATTGCGAAGAGCTTAAAACTTATATCTGACATACTACAAAAATAAAAGGCATCCTATTCGGATGCCATTTATTTTTCTATATTACAACTTGTATTTGCCGACTTTTAAGGTATTATCTCGTATTTCTTGAATACTTTCCTGATAGCCTCAATAGAACGTTCCACTTGTTCTTTGGTGTGTGTGGCCATCAATGAATAACGGATAAGAGTGTCATGCGGAGCTACTGCCGGTGTCACTACAGGATTCACAAACACTCCTTCATCGAGAAGGTCGCGGGTCACATGGAATGTCTTGTAGTCATCGCGGATGAATAGCGGGATAATCGGAGTGGATGTATTACCGATCTCACATCCCATCTCCCTGAATTTTTCAAGCGCATAATTTGTAATCTCCCAAAGATGAGCCTGACGTTCCGGTTCGGCAAGCATTATATCCAAAGCAGCATTGACAGCTGCTGTGGCTGCCGGAGTGATGCTGGCTGTAAAGATATAAGCACGTGAATGATGACGCAAGAAGTTGGTGATATCTTTATTTGTGGCAATAAATCCTCCGAGTGATGCAAATGATTTGCTGAATGTACCCATTATCAATTCCACGTCATCAGTAACTCCGAAATGGTTGCAGGTACCTCTTCCACCTTTACCGAAGACTCCGATTCCGTGGGCCTCATCAACCATCACAGATGCATTATATTTTTTTGCCAATCTTGTGATTTCAGGCAAATTAGCCACATCTCCCTCCATCGAAAAGACTCCGTCAGTCACTATGAGCTTCACCTTATTGGGATCAGTTTTCTTTAATTGAGCCTCCAGGCTTTCCATATCGTTGTGGCGATATTTCAGATAGTTGGAGAAAGATAGTCTTCGCCCATCTATAATTGAGGCATGGTCTTGTTCATCAAGGATTACGTAGTCTTCACGACCTGTAAGGGTGGAGATAACTCCAAGATTCACCCCGAATCCGGTGCTATAGAGCATTGCATCCTCTTTCCCTACATAATCTGCAAGTCTTTCCTCCAATTGTTTGTGGATATCCAGAGTACCATTCAAAAAAGGAGAACCGGCCATACCTGTGCCATATTTTTTTGTGGCTGCTACGGCTGCCTCTATAACTTTTGGATGGTTGGTGAGCCCCATGTAGCTGTTTGAGCCGAACATAAGGACTTTTCGGCCGTTCATCAGCACCTCTGTGTTCTGCTCACTTGAAATAGCCCTGAAATATGGATATACTCCTGCTGCTTTTGCCTTCTGAGGGGCATCATAGACAGATAATTTTTCTTGTAATAGACTCATATTGTTGCTCTTTGCATTCTCCTTGCCTATTTAGGATTACAATAGGCATGAAAAAAGTGGAAGTCGTTTTAGAATGCAAATTTAAACATTTTTGTCTATTATCCCAAATATGAATTAGATGTAATTCAAATAGCTACTTATAATTCCCCTCTCTGTATTATAAATCCTTTTTCTTAAGCCTTCTAAAGCGAAGTAACGGTATACGCATAATTTTCATATATTCCATTTAGCTCGCAGTCATTTACAGTTAATGTGTAAATTTTTGTTGCATTATCTCCGCTACTATTGACAGCAAGACGATAATTTATATGAGTAGTTTCATTATCTTTTATATAATAGGAAAAGAAAAGAGTTTGACCAGTTGTGTAAGTGAATCCTTCCGGTTCTTCATCCTTCTGGGACCAAATCTTAGCATACTTAAAGTTCTTAAGTTGCTGTGTACTCTCCACCTTGAGGTAAAACATTTTCCCTTCTTCAACCGGAGTCAAAACTTCCGGTTGCTTTACCTTGGCTACTATATTATAGGAATTACCCCTCTCTATACCCTTATTGTTAAAATATAACTCCATCTTACAAGCCTCTACATCAAGCGGACTCTCAGGTGTGGGAGTGAATGTGATATAACTCTTTTGATCCGACAAATTCTCCGGCAAATAAGCAGTGCCCTGCCATGCCCGTTGTCTTGATGCGTTGCTCCAGTCTGTCCCGTCTGCAAGAGGTGTGAGATCTTGTAAATAGGCGCCCTCCTCTCCTTGCCGGTTTGTAATGTCTAAATATGGACTCTCGGCATCCGGATATTCAACCCTCCTTAGCTCCAGATCATTTAGGTCATAATAAGACATGTTTGAAATATTCGCTTCTCTATAAGCTGTTTGGCATGACAGATTAAATGCTTTAGTATTCCCGGTTTCCGTTAGAAAATCTACCGTTTCATCTCCAAAATCCTGGGAGAAACCCTCTTTCTCGCCATCCTTACCCGGGCTACTGTCGAACAATATAGTGTATCTCACTTTGCAACAGAGCATTGATAGCTTTGCATACAATGGCTTGCTTGAACTACTAAATTTGTAAACTCCATTTTCTAACTGTTTCGATTCATCTCTGGAGCTTCCTGATTTTAAGTCTGTGAAATAACACGCCATTGGCAGTCTGCCGGGTTTAAGACTCTTTTCCGAAGAGAATTCAAGGATCATTTGCTGAAGCTGTGATTCCAAAAGATTATTGACATCCGACGGGAAATCTTTGCCATATCCTTCAAAATCTTCTCCTCCTATCACATTTGCCAATAGATAAATATGATAATCACCATTTTGTAATCCGGTAACCGTATAGGTCCCATACTCTTCATTGGTACCGGTGATTTCGGGAGAAGTTCCCCCTTTCTTATTGTATTTTATGTCGAGAGCCAATGACGGGAGATTCGTTGAAATATCTCCACCTGCGGGATAGGCCAACATCCATAAATTCTCAATTGTAGCCTCCTCCGGAGTCACCGGACTTGTTCCTCGGGTTTGGGAATCAATCAATCCTTGAGTAATCATTAGCTCCAGAGAAGTTGTCCCCTCTTAGTTTATGTTTTCTGAATCCTCTTTATCATACTGTGAGCATGACGAAATAATTAAAGAAATTAAAAAGATTCCTGACAAACGGTAACCCGAAAACAGTTTCATGGCAAATCATTCTTTAGAGTCCTTCTTTCTCTGACTCTTATTAAAATTTAGAGCAAAATTAATTCATTTTTCTAAGAAACCAACGACTTTTGAATAAAACCGGCCTCCCTTCTTAGTCCCCCTTTTCTCTTGGAGCCTCTTTATTTGCATTTTTTCTATAGAATTTTTAGTTTTGTAAAAAAAAATAGCCCCCGTAAATAGTTATGAAAAATTTCATTACAGCGAGTTTACTTTCTCTGTTTTTTCTCAACTTCTGTCACTTCGGGTTGATGGCCCAAGTGACTACTCAACCCTATCCTCTTCAGGAGGATTCGGAGGATGTCACAATCTATTTTCATGCCGACCAAGGAAATAAAGGTTTGGCCGGGCTTGATGCCAATACCAAGATCTATGCCCACACCGGTCTTATCACAAGCGCCAGCAAAAATAACAGTGACTGGAAATACACGATAGCCGATTGGAATAAAGATACCGAAAAAGCCCTTATGATCTATGAAGGCCCGAATCTCTGGAGTCTGCATATTGGCAATATACGTCAGTTCTACGGTGTAAAAGATATGCAAGAAGTAATCGAGAAGCTGGCTTTCGTGTTTCGCACCAGCGGTGGCTCTAAGGAGGGGAAGACTGCTTCCGGGGGAGACATTTATGTGGATGTTTTGAATCCGGGTCTCCAGGTGAGTCTCACTTCTACTCTCACCTCCCAACTCCTTGATTCTTCTACAGGGAATGTTACTTTTACAGCCTATACAACTTCTCAAGCAGATATCTCCATCACTGTTAATGGTGTTGAGATTGCATCCCAAAAGGGCGCCACGACCCTCTCCGGGTCCTATCTCTTCAAAAATATCGGAGACTATCAAGTGGTTGCTACCGCTGTTTCAGGAAGTGAAACTGCATCATATATCCTGAACTTGGCTTATTTAAGTGAGCCCGTCTCCAAAGCATACCCTAACGGCACTCCAATTATGGGTCCGGTGGAGAATCCTGATGGAAGCGTCACATTCTGCGTGGCTGCACCTGAAATGTCAAAGATGGTGATTGTCGGCAGCTGGAATGATTATATGATCACAAATGACCAGCAGATGTTCTATACCGATCAGAATGTCACCAACCCTGTGACTAACGAAAGTGGTAATTTCCGCTTCTTCTGGATTACCATTCCCGACTTGGCTAAGACAAACGACCAACACGTCTATTTCTTCAAAGTTCAGGGAGACGTTAGTGTAGGAGCCAATCAAATTTCCATCAACACCAATATTTGCGATCCTTATGCCCGACTGGTGCTTGACCCTTGGAACGATAAATATATCGACACGGATGTATATCCCGGCTTGCCTCAATACCCCTTCTCGGCTGTTGATGCGGTGCCGGTTGCAATTTATCAGAAAGGCCTGAACGATTACAAATGGCAATCCACCAATTTCACCCTCCCGGATAAAGATAACCTCATAATCTATGAACTTCTCCTTAGAGACTTCACCGGTACGGAAGGAGAAAACAATGGGAATGGAACCGTTCAACAGGCTATTGAAAAGTTTGATTATTTGAAAACTCTGGGAGTTAATGTCATAGAATTAATGCCTATATGTGATTTCACGGGTAATGATTCCTGGGGATATAATCCAAACTTCTATTTTGCGCCTGACAAAGCTTATGGTACTCCCGATGACTATAAGGAATTCATCGACCTTTGCCATCAAAACGGGATTGCTGTCGTGCTCGATATGGTTTTCAACCAAAGCGACGGGCTTCATCCCTGGTACCAAATGTATGGAGGCAACCAATACAGTCCTTTCTATAATTACGGGCTGGGTGGCGAAAATGGCGCACCCCATGCATATAGCGTTATGAATGACTGGAACCAAGGGTATCCTTTGGTGCAACATCAATGGAAGGATGTGATTGAATACTGGCTCTCCGAATATAATGTCGATGGTTTCAGGTTCGATCTCGTGAAGGGACTCGGTCTTAATCAGTCGTACGCTAACAGCAGCGGAAGTGCAACAGATGCCTATAATGAAAGTCGAGTTAAAGAAATGGCATATCTCAATAGTGTGATTCAAAATATTAAGCCCGGAGCTTATTGCATAAATGAAAACCTTGCCCAGCCTAAAGAGGAAAACGAGATGGCTGCCGACGGAGAGTTAAACTGGGCTAACATAAACAGTGCCGCATGTCAGTTTGCCAAAGGGCTCTCGTCAGAAAGCAATCTTAACAGGCTATATGCTCCTCTCGATAACCGCACGTGGGGATCAACAGTTTCTTATCTTGAGAGTCATGACGAAGAGAGATTGGCTTATCAACAAGACAAGTATGGGCAAACCGGTGTTAAAGGGAACAATGAGGTGAGCATGCGGCGTCTTGGAAGCGCCGCCGCTCAAATGTTGATGGCTCCGGGATCCCACTTGATTTGGATGTTTGGCGAATTAGGTAAGTCTGAGTCGTTAGAAGACAGAACAGGCAGAAAAAAAGTGGAGTGGAATCTTTACAACCTTCCTAATCACAGAGGTCTATATGACAATTACTCCCAACTTATCAATATAAGAATTTCTAATCCGGAACTTTTTTCCGAGCAGACAAACTTTGCAATGAACTGTGGCAGCAATTATTGGGCTAAAGGACGCACCATGAGTTCTATCACAGGAGATAAGGAGCTCTACACTATTATCAATCCTAATATCACGGGTCAAATATCAGTCAGTGTAAATTTCCTCAAAAAAGATAATAGCGCTTATAAAATCTTGAGCCAGTCTTATTTATGTAATGCCTCTTTTGATGCAATTGCAGGAACCGTAACGTTGCCCGCCAACTGCTATGTAGTCATAGGAAGCGCGTCGCTCAATGTGGCAGGCATAGACTCAATTTTTGAAGAAAAGGAAGAATCCAAATTTGTGGCTCGCGGTGCCAAGGGTGAAATCATTTTTGAGAATTACCATCAACCGGTAGAAATCTATTCACTTGACGGTACTATCTTCGCCCAAAATTTCCGAGAAATGAGAATTTCTCTTCCTGCCGGAATCTATATCGTCAGATGTGGCGCCAATGTTGCTAAAGTAATTGTAAAATAATGTTTTATAAGCTCTTAAATCATGCTTAAGAAGAAAGGTTGCATATTCTCTCTCATATTGTTTTCAACTATAATTTTCAACAGTTGCAGATATGATGATTCCGATCTCTGGAACTCTGTCAATGATCTCGAATCAAGAGTGACCTCTTTGGAACAGATGTGCAATCAGATGAATACCAACATCACCTCTTTGCAGACCATCTTATATGCACTTCAAGAAAATGATTATATCACCGCCGTAAATCCTCTCTATGAGGGCGAAAACCATATAGGATATACCATAGAATTTACGAAGAGTCCTACAGTCACAATCTATCATGGCAAAGATGGTCAAGACGGAATTAACGGAGCTGACGGTCTTAATGGTAACGATGGAGCTAATGGAACTGATGGTTACACGCCCAAAATCGGGATTTCCCAAGATGTTGATGGACATTACTACTGGATTCTCGATGGGGATTGGTTGCTCGATGATAATGGCAATAAGGTATTGGCAGAAGGGCTACCCGGTCCGAAAGGTAATGACGGGAAAGATGGGAAAGATGGTATTGACGGCAAGGATGGTGTTGACGGGGAAGATGGGAAAGACGGCAAGGATGGTCAGACCGGGACATCCGGAGCAAATGGTGCCGACGGTCAGAATGGAATCACTCCCCAATTCAAAATTCAGGAGGGCGATTGGTATTTATCACTTGACAATGGTATCACATGGGAATATTTGGGAAGAGCTACCGGAGATAAAGGTGAAACCGGTGAAAAAGGTGAGAAAGGTGATAAAGGCGATAAAGGGGATCCCGGTTCTGTTATTGGGGGAACCTCTTCCGGCGACGCAATGTTTTCCGGTATCGATTACACTTCCAGTCAGGAATATGTAATCTTCAATTTGGCAGACGGAACGCTGATTAAAATCCCAACATGGTATGCCTACGAAGAATTGAAAATACTTTGCTCGCAGATGAATGAAAATATTTCATCTCTGCAAAGCATCGTTAATGCTATTAAGGATAACGACTATTTGCTGGCTGTGGATCCCAAAATGGAAGATGGTAAACAAGTGGGTTATATTCTGACATTTGCCAAATCGGGGGCCAAAGAAATTTATAATGGCAAAGACGGAGCCGCCGGGAAAGATGGCGATAAAGGAGCTGACGGTAAAGATGGTCATACTCCTCAGATTGGTGTAAAAGAAGACAGCGGTACCCTTTATTGGAGTGTTGACGGGGAGTTCCTTAAAGATGCGGATGGTAATAATATTCCGGTGACCGGGAAGGATGGAGCTGACGGGAAAGATGGTCAAAAAGGAGATAAAGGTGACAAGGGAGATAACGGTGATAAGGGAGACAAAGGGGAAACCGGTGAAAAGGGAGAGACAGGAGCAGCCGGCTCGCCGGGGAAAGATGGCATCACTCCTCAGATTAAAATAGAAGATGGAGAATGGAAAGTCTCTACTGATGGGGGAGAAACCTGGGAATCTTTAGGAAGTGCTAAAGGCGAAAAGGGGGATACAGGAGCAGCCGGAAAAAATGGTAAGGATGGCGACTCCTTCTTCCAAAGCGTAAATAATGAGGATCCTGATTATTTAGTTTTGACGCTTGCAAATGGCACTGAGATTAAAGTGCCTAAAAGCACTAATCTTTCAATTTCGTTAGATGTGGAGACACCGTTGGCTGTAAAAACAAATTCCACTATTGAGATCGGTTATAGGATATCGGGAAATACAAACAGTTTACAAGTGGAGGCTCTCTCTTCAGGTAATGTTAAGGCTAAAATAAGCAGTTCCTCATCGGCTCAAGGAACGCTTACAATAATGACCGGCTCAACTCTTGATGAATATGACAAGGTTGTTATGCTCGTTTCAAATGGTCAACGCACTATTATGAGCACCATCACATTTGAGGCTTCGATCTTGAGAGTGATGAATGGAGCTATAGAAGAGATTCCTATTGAAGGAGGCTCTGTTACAATCACTGTCGAGACAAATCTGAATTATCAGGTTAAGATTCCTTCAAGTGCTCAAAAATGGATTCAACAGACCCCGACCCGTTCTCTACGACAGGAATCCATAACATTTGAAATAGAAAATAACCTCTATACACCCCGTGAAGCTTTAATAGAATTGGTAGATAATGAGGGAAATCTTCTTGAAACCGTTTTAATAAAACAGGCGGGCGGCTCTAACATATATATTCCGGACTCAGGTTTCTTGGATTATTGCGTGCAAGCTGACATTGATAAAAATAGAGATCGAATAATAACTGTGGAAGAGGCTGCCGCAGCAACTCAATTAATTATTACGTCCACTTATAATGTAAATTCTTTAGAAGGGATTGAATATTTCATTAATATTGATATTTTGAGAATCAATGATAATAATTTGTCGAGTCTGGATGTTTCGAAATGTACTAAGCTGAAAGAACTGCAATGCAATAACAACAAGCTTGAATATCTTAACGTATCAGGTTGCACTGAACTAATAAGGTTTTATTGCTCTTCAAATCAACTGACTTCTCTCGACGTTTCAAAAACTAATTTAGGGGAATCCGGTGATACTTATCCGTTAAATTGCTCCAATAATCCATCATTGAAGACCCTTTATTTGAAAAAGGGATGGAGCATCAACGGCATTACTGACGATAAAAAAAGATCTGCAAGTTATATTCCCGACGATACAGACATCCAATTCGTTGAATAGGGCGTATAATAATCCCTGAGGAAATAATCAACGGCCTGATCTCCTCAGTCATTTTTCTTTTTATTAAACAGAATGTCAAGCCGGGATATTCCAATATAATGGAATAAGTCGGTTTTGTCATATTTTGCGTCTTTAAAATTTCCCCGCTCAATTATTTTTTTCAACATAAAACTAAAATTTTAGTTGCAAATAAAAATTTTTAATTATATTTGCGCTGTGAAATGATTCTTATAAATTTTAATCATTAAATATAATGTTATGAAATCTCTGACAGAAAAGGAAGAAGAGGTGATGAGAAAACTCTGGACTAAAGATGAAATGATTGCAAGAGAAGTATGGGAACAATATCCGGAACCCCGACCGCATTTCAATACTATTTTGACCTTCTTAAGGATTTTAGAACAAAAAGGATGGGTGAAACATAGGACAATTGGCAATACTAATCTTTACACTGCGATTGTGAGTCGTGAGGAAGTGGGGAAAAGCTCTCTCAAAACCCTTATTAAAAACTTCTTTAACGGATCGGCTGCCGGTTTGGTCAATGCTCTGTTAAAGGATGAAAATCTCTCTGATGCGGAAATTAAAGAATTGATTGATTTGGTTGAAAATAAGAAACCATCTAAAAAATAAGATTCCGAGTTATGATGAATTATTCTTTTACAGGATATATGATTGCATCGGCAATTGTCTTGATCCTAAGCGTCATAGCTTATCTGTTATTGCTGGAAGGAAAAGTTCGTCCTTCCTACAATAGATGGATCTTGCTTTCTATTTATCCTATTTCATTTCTGATTCCTCTTCTTATAGGGTTGTGGCCCGAATCTCAGGTTGATGCCGGAGTAGAAATAGGTACCCCGGAATTTGCAGGAGTTGTAGGGAATAATATTAATGGAGACTCTCAAAGGATGACCATTGAAATATATGATATACTCAAATGGATTTCCGGAATCTATTTCATTGGACTCCTCTTAACAGCGCTCTTCAGTCTTATGACTATCGGACATCTCATTTTTCTTTTGATAAAATCAAAGAAAATGGCAATCGACGATATAGAAGTGTATGTACATACTAATGAAAAATTGTCTTCTTTCTCATGGTGTAATCAGATTTTTCTGTTTGAAGGTGCTCTAAATTCGGAATTGAAAGATTTACAAATGTTAGTTTCCCATGAAAAGACACATCTGGATAAGGGACACTGGATTGATCTTGGTTTTGCACAAATAGTACTGATTTTTCAATGGTTCAATCCCGCTGCCTGGTATATGAGGAGCGAATTACAGAGGATACATGAATATGAAGCAGATGAGTCAGTTTTGAAGACTGGCATACAGGAGAAAGATTATCAAATGCTTTTGATACAAAATATTTCAGGAAATCGGTATTCAGGCCTGACCGATGGATTGAATAATTGTTCACTTAAAAAACGAATCATTATGATGAAGAAAACAAAATTCAAGAAAGACTGGGTGACCCGTGGAATTGCAGTCTGTGGATTCGCGGTTCTCGGTGGATTGATTATCCATATCCCGGCTGTGGCATTCGTGTTGGAAGAGGGGAAACCGATGGTTAATTCTCCAACTTCTAAGGAAACAAATAATTTAAATTTCGCTCAGGAAGACCTTAATTCCGGGGAAAATAACGACACTGCTCCTCTTTATTATGTAAATGGTGAAAGAGTTAAAAAAGAAGACTTAGCTTCAGTTAATCCCGATAATATAAAGGGTATAGTTGTTGATAAATCGTCGGAAAATCCTAAAGTTGAAATAACCACTAAAGAAGTAAAACAACCGGTTGAATATAATACAACTGAAAGTTATAATGACTCCGATAAAAAGAAAGGTGTTATAAAAAGTTATCCTGATGCTTATCTTGAAGTAGATAAGGTTGCTGAATATATAGGGGGACAATCCCAATTGCTTAAAGATCTCTCAGAAACAATGGTATATCCTGAAGAGGCAAAAGAGAAAGGAATTGAAGGGAGAGTTGTTGTTAGATTCCAGATTAATACTAATGGAACACTCAGCAATTGTGAAGTGGCCCATTCTCAGAATGCCCTGTTGGATGATGCCGCTTTAAAAGCTGTGGAGGATCTACCCGGTAAATGGGAACCTGCAGAGGTGAACGGTAAACCGGTTGCTTCAATATTCAACATGCCGGTGACATTCAAACTTCAATATCCACAAAAGAATTAAATTAATTTCTCATACTTAAAGTTTGCTTTGCCTCCTAAGTTAAGAGGCAAAGCAATTTTTTACTCTTTTAGAGAGCAACTTTCTTACCATTAATAATGTATAATCCGTGAGGCAGACTTTCAATTTCTGAAAGAGATCCCGTCGTCAGTACCTTATACCCCGAGATTGAATAGACTTCGTATAAAGCATCGGCTTCAATTGAATCCACCGACCCCGGATTTATATTGAATCGCAGTGATATCGGTTCGGCAAATTCCCCGGCCTGACTCCATATCCGCAACTTATAAATCTTGCCCGGTTCAGCTTCAGGCAACGACATCTCCATGGTCCAGCTCTCTTCCTCTCCTGCCGCCAAGTCCGGAACGGCATCAAAATGTTTGTGCATCAGGGTATAATATTTGCCGTCAGAAAGGGGTGCCTCAATTCCTAAATTTATAGTGCTTGTAAAGTAACCTTCCAACACTTTGACTGTAATTTGTGCCTCAAAATCAGTGGAATCCACCACATAGACATCGCCATCCTTCTGAGCACCTATAATGCTCAAAGTCCCTTCTACTTTCAAATCATCCGGCTCAGGATAAACCATAACAGTCTCCTCAATTCCCGAAACATAGGAGCCCTCCCAATTGTCATAAAGTTTCACGGTGAATTCTGTCGCTTCCGTAATATCAGTTGCTCCGTTCTCTTTATACCACTGCAAGGCACTCCAATCTATTGTCTCGCTCGAACCGGCATCTATATTCACGCTGTAATTTTCTGTTTTATATGATTCTGTACCTGATTTATCAAAAAATACCGCACTGTAATTTCTTGTCAAGGCCACATCTCCGGCGTTTGTGAATGTGGAACTCAATTTCAAGGGTAAATTTTGATATATCTTTTCATTTGTAATCCGGAAGTCAGTCACTTCTAATTTCCCCTGAGTGTAATTTGTCACTTTATATTCGTTACCATCTTTCACTATGTTTACAGTATTGGAATTCCCGGGCATTGCCTCAACAGGCTGCCATCCGCTACTTTTAGAACTCTCAACAATCGCAGAAAGGGTTATTTCATAAGTGTCGCCATCTGTTAACGACAATCTTGATAAATCAATTTTCGGATCAAGATCGCTTAATTTCCACGAATGTCCTCGTTCCACTCCTGTGAAAACAGGCTTTAATTCAATATATTGTGCTTGTTGAGATCCATCTGACTGATTTATTACACTCAACCCTATTATCACGTCTACTGTGAGAGGATCAACATATTGAAGTTCATTTCCTCCATCTTCAAGCGCCAAACTAAGTGTTTCTCCATTAACCTTTCCAACAAGTGTGCCGGACTGAAGCAATTCATGGTTAAACAAACCATTGTTCTTCGAATCTATTCCCAAAATCACTTGCTGGCCCAAGTTAAAGCCGCCTGCTGCACCGCCGATTCCAAACTCATCGGCATTGAGTGCATCAAGAAGATAATAACCGTCAGACATTCCTCCCCATCCCCAGTTAATATGGAAATAACCGTTGCCATCATATCCATCGCAAACGAAAGAATGGCCTCCATCCAGTGCCGATCCGTCGTAGATTACCGGCCCGCACTCACTTAAGTTCTTATATATCATAGCCATCCAGTCAGAATAGGTGTAATAATGTCTTGATCTTACAACCATATCTTCGTTATAACCGAAATAATTTATAAGAGCCGGCGCTATGGCGCTTCCGCTTGCTCCGGATTCTCCCTCACCATAATTCATGTGCACTCCATATCCACATGCTTTCATCAAATATGAAACTGCATCTGCTTCCTCTGTGGTGTAACTTCCCGGCAAATAAGTTGGCAACATCTCATCCCACTGAAATGGTTCGGCTCCAAAATTCATGGAATATTCTCCACTCCCCGGATGTTGGTATTCTACACTCCCTTTCCCCACTTCCGGATACTTGAAATAATACATCACCTGAGCCATAGCTGTAGCCACACACCCCGTGACGCTCTTATTCTCTTTACCATCAGAAGTAATTTCATAACAATAGAGATTATAGGGATCTCCTTGATTCCATTTTGCTGTCACCAACGGCGCTATAGGTGCCCAATCGGGAACTGATACGCGAGTTAAGGTCGATTCTGCCGACACTCCCGAATTTCTCGCTGCCTCTATTTGACGGCTATATTCTTGTAGCCAATATTTCAGTTGTGACGGCATTTTGTCAGGATCAAAGTTATCATTATCAGAATATCCTAACAGTGGAGTCGCGTTGTCGTCAGCACTTACCACCATAAATCCTTTGCCCTCTTCTCTGTTAAAAATATAAAGAGTGGGCTCATCTACACTGCTTGACAAGGTGAAACGTAATTTATAAGATGAATTCCCTCCTCTTGTCGAGACTCCCGTTCCTTTTAAATCCAGCCGGCTTAAAGCCTCTTCAGGGGTTAATACATTTGCATAGGTTCCAATAAAAGGGAACGAAAGGGTCACGAGAGTTAGCAGATGTTTGATTTTCATATGATTTATGTATTTTTAATGGAGTGTATAAACAATTAACAAGAATGATAATCATTTGGTTGAAAAGGAATTCAAAATCTCTCATTTAATCTCTCAATTAAATGAACCATTATTAAATCAAGAAAGGTTTTCTAACCTACTTATGAAAAAATGCCACCTAAAAAAGACTTTTAACAGAAATTTATTGTTAAATAGTGTTAAATCAAAGATTTTTTATGCTATAGAGCATTGTTTCTTAAATTTATTTTATAATTTTGCATTGAGTTTTTCATGGTATTAGATTTTAAGGTTAATTGAAGATTGGTTGTCGGGAGACACCCAATTTTTTTTATGAAGCAAAATACTTATGCAACAAAAAAAGACAGCCTTATGAGCTGCCTTTTTATTTTTGATTCTCTCTAATCTTTTTTACTCCGGTTTTATCTTTTCGATAGCACGCCTGATGCGGGTTATAACCTCCTCTTTCGGCATTAATTCCGTGATATCAAACATATGGGGACCTCTGCAAGCTCCCACTACCGCCAATCTGAAAGCATTCATCACATTGCCAAGATGATATCCCTTTTCTGTAATCCAGTCGATCACTATCTTTTCGGCATTTGCAGAGGTCATGTCGTCAATCCCCTCCAAAACGCCTATCAATTCTTCCATGATTCGTGGAGTATCCTCGCTCCATCTTTTCTTCACATCTTTTTCCGCATAAGTCTCCGGAGCCTTAAAGAAGAAGTCTGCCTGAGTCCACAAGTCGGGCAACAAGTCTGCTCGTCCTTTCACAAGACCTATCACTTTCTCTACATAAACAGGATCTGCATCTGTCACTCCATGCTCCAGTAGTATCGAATGGAACAGCAATGCCAATCTCACATTGTCTGCCTTCCCTATATATTCATGATTGAACCATATCCCCTTCTTGTAGTCGAATTTTGCTCCCGATTTTGAGCAATGTTCAAACGAAAACTTATCTATTATTTCTTCTATAGACATCATCTCCGAATCATCACCCGGATTCCACCCTAACAGAGCAAGGAAATTGACAACTGCCTCAGGCAAATAACCCTTCTCCCTATAGCCGGAAGAAATCTCTCCCGATGTGGGGTCTTTCCATTCAAGAAGGAAAACGGGGAAGCCCAACTTATCACCGTCTCGTTTCGACAACTTACCATTCCCCACCGGTTTCAGGAGCAACGGAAGATGCACAAACTGAGGCATTGTATCTTGCCAGCCGAAAGCCTCATAGAGCAACACATGCAAGGGAGCTGACGGAAGCCACTCCTCTCCCCTTATCACATGGGTGATCTCCATAAGATGATCATCAACTATATTGGCGAGGTGGTAGGTGGGAAGATGGTCGGCACTCTTATAGAGAACCTTGTCATCCAAAATATTACTATTTATTGTAACCTTACCTCTTATCAGGTCGTTTACCTCTACATCCCGATCAGGCTCAACCTTGAATCTCACCACATATTGTTCACCCTCGCGGATTAATCTTTCAACTTCCTCTTTGGGCATTGTCAAAGAATTCCTCATTTGACTCCGTGTCTTTGAGTCATATTGAAAATTAGGAACCTCCTGACGTGCCTTTTCCAATTCTTCAGGGGTATCAAATGCTATATATGCCTTGTCGTTCACTAACAATTGATCGACATATTCTTTATAGATTTTTTTACGTTCACTTTGGCGATATGGCCCATATTTTCCACCTTCGACGATTCCTTCATCAAAAGAGATGCCTATCCAGTTGAGAGCATCTATAATATACTCTTCGGCACCCGGCACATAACGCTTGCTGTCAGTATCCTCTATTCTCAGAATCATATCCCCGCCATTCTTCTTGGCGAAGATATAGTTATATAGAGCTGTCCTGACTCCTCCTATATGAAGTGGTCCGGTAGGTGACGGTGCAAATCTTACTCTTACTTTTCTTTCCATGACTTTCCTTTATATCTTTTTTCTTTAAATTCTTTCTACTTCCTATATTTCCCTTTTTTCCACTCTAAAACGACAGCCGGCTTTACAAATAGTTTGGCGATGTTCCAATCATCCTGATTTATATATTTTTCCACTGTCAGCCGCGCCTCTAAGTTATCATTATCAGGATTAGCAGTGAAAGCTATGGTCGGGAAGGGTATCATCTCTTCAATTTCCTTCATCTTTGTTGCCGACCCTTTTGGAATCTCAAAAAAGTCCTTCAATTGCGGCATCCCCAGATATTTTTCTGTCGGGAGTTCTTTCAAATTCTCATCATAGAATTTCACCTGACTATCCTCCGCCTGTTCGCTATCTCCCACAGTATAGATTGTCATGACAATCTTATCCTTTTTCAAGGGAAGAAGCTTTATTTCCAAAGAGCTCACAGATGTGACATGCACTTTGAGGTAATTAGGAGTGACACTCTCAAGCCATGACAAACCTTCCATGGCATTTGAAGCCTTATAAACACTGTCTACATCCCAATAATCAAGCATATCCAGACGAGTGGAAAGAGGCAAAATTTCAATCGCTGATGATTCAATTTTTTCAAATATCTTTCGAGCTGTCAATGCCTCACCGGCTACTTCACCCGAATTAGCCGATTCATCCGAATCCCGGGTATTTTTATTGGCATAACTCGATGCCGGATTTAACAGGGCAAAGGCCGACACCATAAAAAGTGCCGACCCAAACGCTGCTTTTTTTATTTTTCTATCTTTTTTTCTTATAAAAAATCTCATAGTTGGAAGTTCCTTTACCTTTTTTTGATTGTGTGTTTGTGCCGGTAGGTTTCCCTTTTTTCTTACTTTCTCCTCTTGACTTAGAGGCTCCTTTCTCTTTCCCTTCTCCCTTTTTTCTCTTCCCGCTTTCCCGATTTGCAAAATCAAGTTCACCGGCTTTCGCGGGTTTTAATTTTGTGCCAAAGAAGTCAACATTCTTCAGTGCACTGATCACTCTATGAGCATCACCTTTCTTTACGTCAAACAACGTATAGTCTGGCATAAGGTCTATCCTTCCTATCTCAGGCTTGTTCCCTGTAGTATTCCGGTTGATAATTTCCATCAGATTCCCCGGGAAAAATCCTTGAGCTTTCCCTACGTTCAGTGCTAACCTTTCAAAACCGGGTTCAGCCTCTATCCTTTCCTTATTCCTGCGCTCACGTCGACGGTCGCGTGAATTCTTTTCTTTCTTTTCATGCTGTTCGGGAGCATTCAGGTCTATGTCAGGCATATTCCGGTAATAATTCAACAAACGGTTGAATTCCAATGACAAGACTCTCTTTAGCAGATCCTCTTCAGTGAGCCATTCCAGTTTCTTTCTCACTCCGGGAATAAACCTGGAAATAGATTCTTCATCAACTTGCACCCTTTCAATCCTGTCAGCAAGATTATAAAGTTGTTTCTCTATAATATGTTCAGGCGTCGGCACTTTCTTATATTCGAAAGTCTTGCCTATCTTCTTTTCAATCTCCTTTAGCTTGCTCCTTTCTCTTGAATGGATTATTGCTATAGAGACGCCGGTTTTATTGGCTCTTCCGGTTCTTCCCGAGCGATGAGTGTAGACCGCAGTATCTTCCGGCAGACCATAATTTATTACGTGAGTGAGATCATCAACATCAAGACCCCGTGCAGCAACATCTGTTGCCACCAGCAACTGGGTGACATGGTCACGGAATTTCTTCATTGCAAGGTCACGTTGAGCCTGCGAAAGATCTCCGTGCAGACAGTCGGCATTATAGCCGTCGGCTATCAATTTATCTGCTATTTCCTGGGTTTCCTTCTTTGTGCGGCAGAATATCAAACCGTAAATATCCGGGCTATTATCAACTATACGCTTAAGGGCCAGATATTTATCATGAGCTTTAACCATGTAATAGAGATGCCTGACGTTCTTAGCGCCTTCATTTCGGTTGCCGACCACAAATTCAACCGGATTTTTCATAAACTGTTTGGCGATATCTGCTATCTCTTTAGGCATGGTAGCTGAAAACATCAGCATCTTTCGATCATCCGGAACATGAGCCAAAATCTCTTTGATATCATCGAGAAATCCCATGTTCAACATCTCGTCTGCCTCATCGAGAATCACCGTATGGACGCTACCTAACTTCACCTCTCCTCTTTTTATAAGGTCTATCAGACGTCCCGGAGTGGCTACAATCACCTGCACTCCTTTCCTAAGAGCCTTTATCTGGGAATCGATGCTCGAACCGCCATACACCGGCAATATCTTAAGGCCATCTATATATTTGGAAAAGTCGGCAAGATCCCCGGCTATTTGTAAACATAATTCACGGGTCGGGGCTATTATCAATGCCTGTGCCTCTTGTTTGGACACATTTATTCGTTGAAGCACCGGAAGCCCGAAAGCTGCAGTTTTGCCCGTCCCGGTCTGTGCCAACCCGACAACATCCCCCTCAGCCGAGAGAAGATGAGGTATGACCTTTGCCTGTATGGGCATCGGAGAATCAAAGCCTAACTCTTCAATAGCTTTGACAAGCAACGGAGAAACTCCCATCTCCGCAAAAGAAAGGTTTGTCGCTTCTTGATTATCTCTCTCAGGTTTTATCTCATTCTCTATTCCTGACGAGGGATTGATATCTCTGTTTTCTTCCATAATTCTATCTGTTGTTTCAGTATTTATAACACTGAAACAGCCAATTTTCCTCAATTATACGCAAAAAAAATTAAAATTTTGCAGATTTCAAATTAAATCTAAAGATTAAAATAAAAGTATCCCCCTCAAAATCATAAAATTTATTACCTTTGAAGATAAATAATAATTATTCAGATGAAGATATATTCAAAATTTCTATTGACATTATCTTTCTTTGCCTTCGGATATTTGGCAAATGATGCATGCACGAATCTTATAGCCGGCAAAAAAGCCACGACCGACGGTTCCGTTATGATAACTTACGCTGCCGACAGTCATAGCCTTTATGGAGATCTTTCACATACTCCACGTGCAAAACATGCCCCCGGCGAAATGAGAAAAGTAGTGGAATGGGATACAAATAAACCTCTTGGAGAGATACCCCAGCCATCCGAAACCTACAATGTTGTAGGGAACATGAACGAATATCAGGTTGCTATTGGCGAGACAACCTGGGGAGGTCATGAAGAACTGCTCGACACCACCGGCAACTCTATCATAGATTATGGTTCTTTGATTCAGATTGCGCTTGAGCGTTCCAAGTCTGCCAGAGAAGCCATTCAAGTCATGACAGATCTCGTTGATAAATATGGTTATGCAAGCGAAGGAGAATCCTTTTCAATAGCCGACAAAGATGAAGTCTGGGTTATGGATATGATTGGCAAAGGAGCTGAAAAAGGTGCCGTTTGGATTGCTGTCAGGATTCCCGACGACGCTATTTCAGGTCATGCTAACGAACCTCGAATCCGAAAAGTGGATTTCAATGATAAGGAGAACGTTCTGTATAGTCCCGACGTAATCTCTTTTGCAAGAAAAAGAGGATATTTCAACGGCAAAGATGAGGATTTCTCATTTGCCGATGTTTATTCCACCCATGATGCCTCGACTCGTCGTGGATGTGATGCCAGAGTCTGGAGCTATTTCAGAAGATTCCAACCCGAAGCTGATAAATATTTTGCTTGGTGTAACTATGATAGCAACGAACCGATGCCTCTCTATATAATCCCGGAAAGGAAAGTGAGCCTCGAAGAGATGCAACAGAGTATGCGTGACCATTTCGAAGGGACTCCTTTCGAGATGACTTCCGATGTGGGAGCAGGTCCCTACCATGTTCCATATCGTTGGCGTCCGATGGAGTTTGAAGTTGACGGAAAGAAATATTGTATGGAAAGAGCTATTGGAACTCAGCAGACAGGGTGGAGTTTCGTAAGCCAAAGCCGTGACTGGCTCCCTGACCCGATTGGTGGAATCTTCTGGTTTGGAACCGACGACACCAACACTTCTGTGTATATGCCCTTCTATTGTTCTCTGACCGAAGTTCCCAAACCTCTTGAAAAAGGGGATATTAACACTTTCTCAATGGATTCCAATTTCTGGATGAACAACTGGGTGGCAAATCAGGCTTACAACAGGTATGAGCCCATGATTCCCGACATTAGGAAAGTGCAGGGAAGTCTTGAAACAGCTTTCCAAACAACAAGGAATGACAAAGATGCAGAATTAAAAGCTTTGTATGATGCCGGGAAAATTGAAAGCCTTCAAAAAGCAGTCAATGAAGAAGCGGCCCTTTTCGCAAATCAGGCTACTGATGCATATAGGGATCTGGCAATCTATCTGCTTGTGAAATTTATGGATGGGAACCAAAAGAAAACTAATGAAGATGGGTCGTTCCAACTTACTGAATATGGAATCCCGGCATATCCTTCTTTCCCCGGCTACGACCAAAAATATTATGAAAATATTGTTAAGGAGACCGGTGACCATTTCCTGATCTCTAAATGATCCATCGATTAATTTATTCCCTGAATCTATTTTTGTAAATAGCTTTTACACCGGGAATTCTTTAGAATGTAGAAACTTTAAGACCCCGACTTTTCGAGAGCCGGGGTCTTAAATGTTTTTTAATGAAAATCTATAGCCGGAATTTGGATGCAATCTCTTGAGCCACCTCCTGCATTTTCTCCGGAGAAGGATCCTTAATCTTGTTCTTGAAATCCATATCCCCGTCGTTTTTCAATGGAACCAGATGTATGTGGGCATGAGGGACTTCCAGACCTAAAACCGCCATACCTACTTTCCGGCAGGGGATGGCCCCTTTTATTGCCTCAGAAACTCTCTTGGCAAAAATCACCATCTCGCCCAATAATTCATCATCGAGATCAAAGATATAATCCACCTCCTTTTTGGGCACTACCAATGTATGTCCCCATGTGATAGGATTTATATCAAGGAAAGCATAAAATTTTTCATCTTCCGCCACCTTGTAAGATGGTATCTCACCGGCTATTATTTTACTGAATATTGTCATCTTTTTATAAAATTAGATCTCGATTTTTAGAATCTCAAACTCCAGCTCTCCTGCAGGCGCCTTCACTTTCACTTGGTCGCCAACTTTATGACCCATAAGACCTTGTGCAATAGGAGTTGTTGATGCTATCTTCCCCTCCCTGATATTGGCCTCATTTTCTGTGACTATAGTGTAAGTGACTTGCATCCCGTTTTTAAGATTCTTGATAGTCACCTTGTTAAGAAGTTGCACCTCCTCAGTGTTCAGTTTACTGTCATCTATTATGCGGGCGGACGCAATCAGCTCCTTAATTTTAGCAATCTTCATTTCGAGCATCCCCTGTGCCTCTTTTGCTGCATCATATTCTGCATTTTCAGAGAGATCCCCTTTATCACGTGCCTCAGCGATTGCCTGCTTGATTAGAGGGCGTTGTGCCTCTAATTCGCTGAGTTCTTTCATTTTTTTGTCGTATCCTTCTTGTGTAAGATAAGTTGCCATGGTTATTTCTGTTTGATTTGAAAAATGATAATAATAACGCTCCGGAGTCAGCCTCCGGAGCATTATATCCGTTTCTTCAATTGCAAAGTTACTTCTTTTTCAGTTAGCTCCCAACCTAATAAAAGTTAAAAAACTATTAGAATTATAGAATTTATCTATTAAAGATTACTTTGCCTTCTCATCACTTCCCTTCTTTTTAGGAGCAGCAACTTTCTTTGGAGTTTCCTCCTTTTTGGGAGCTACTTCTTTTTTGGGAGCTGCTGTGGCTTTGGCTTCCTTCTTAACTACCTTCTTTACTGCTTTTGTAGCTTTTGCCTCTTTCTTTGCCGGTTTCTTCTCTTTTGCAGCTTTTACAGGACTCTCAATGTCACTCTTTTCTGCAATTTCAAGCATTTCCACCTTAGGAGCATTAGTTTCATCGTCGGCATTAAGGATATTATTGCGCAATGCATTCACCTCCTTATTCAGTTGGTTGATTTCCTGACTCTGATTGCGAATTGTGAGCAACAGTGAATTCAATTCCTCATTATCGATATTTTCAGGATACTGTTCTTCAACCCTCACGAGGAAATCGGCCAAGACATTCATATAGTTAGTGAATGCTGAGAATGGAGAATCATAAGGACTGAAGGCAGCATGACTTGCTCCGTCAGCCTTATTCTTCGTGCTCATATAATAAAAATGGTCGCTGCTTTGAAGATATTTCCAGTCTTGCTTGAGTCTGCGGTCTTGGCAAAGGCTTACTCTCTCTGCCACACTGTATAGTTTATTTAGAGCCTCATTTTGCAGCTCATTACCCTTCCATGCGGATACGTCTCTCGCCTCGTCGATATCTGAAATCGGGGAAATAACCGACATCTCTCCAACAGGTTTGAGTTTGGCTACTGCTTCTGAAGGCATGCTGAATTTAACTCCTCTTTCCTTCCCGAATCTTGGAAGCGCTTTCATGAAATCAAAGATACCTGTCCCTTTGGGGAGGAAGCCACCAAAAGTATCCATGCTGAAAAATAGATTGACAATTTGCTCCTGTTCCGGAAGAGATACAATCCAATCTATATATTTATCAGCTGTCAACGGATATTCGGGCCATCCCGGATTATTGAAATTATGGGTGATATCCTCTTCAAGTTTACGGTTGGTGAAGAGAACTTTCAACTTCGGAGCCGTTGCTGCTGAATAAACATAGTTGGGAGATTTCCATCCCAAAATATGTTTAGCTCCTTCTGTCAGAACGCTCTTGAAATCCATGGAGGCAACAACTGCAGCAATATCATCATCATAGATTAACTCTGTGTTGGCAAACATCTTCGGTTTTACTCCAAAAAGCTTGCGGATTCTGTCGGTATGTTCCTTCACTTCACGGATAAATTCCTCTACATCTTCCAGAGATGCAAGACCATGCGCGTAGGGGGCTCCTAAGAATTCAACACAACCGGTGTCGGCAAGTTTCTTCAGAAGATCAATACATTCGGGCACATAGAGCTCCAATTGTTCGAGTGCTGTGCCGGAAATATTTATTGCACACTTAAATTCCCGATTATTGTCTTCAATCATCTTCAACAGAGTCTGCATCATCGGAATATAGCTGACTTCTGCCACGCGGGAGATGATTTCATCATTTGAAAAATCATCATAGTAATAATGATCGTTCCCGATATCGAAAAATCTATATCTTTTCAGACGGAATGGCTGATGGATATTAAAATAAAGGCAAACTGATTTCATATTGGTTGGTTTCTTATTTTTAAGGTTATGTAATATTTTCTGTCAGGAGATTTTAAGTCGGCCTATCTTCTATCGGAAATCACCTTTTCATAGATATCAATCACTTTCCTGCCGGCTTTTTCCCATGTGATTCCATGAATCTCCTCAATTCCCTTGTCACGCAAAGTATTATAAAGAGCTTTATTGGTTATAATCGAATGGATGGCATCTGCCATGGCATCTATATCCCAATAGTCGGTCTTTATAACGTTATCAAGGATTTCTGCACATCCGCTCTGTTTGGAAATGATAGAGGGAACACCCATCTCCATAGCTTCAAGAGGAGAAATTCCGAACGGCTCTGAAACAGATGGCATAATATAAACATCGCTATCCCTCAACGTTTCATACACTTCCTTACCTCTTTGGAAGCCCGGGAAATGGAATCTGTCGGCGATGCCTCTTTTAGCTGCCAGTTTAATCATCGCATCCATCATATCGCCGCTTCCGGCCATAACAAACCTCACGTTTTTATTCTTCTGGAGCACCTTGGCTGCAGCCTCAACAAAATATTCCGGGCCCTTTTGCATGGTGATTCGACCCAAGAAGGTGACTACCTTTTCTCCATGTGTACGACGTGGCAGTTCGAGCAATTCTTTTTCAAGAGGGATTACTGCGTTATGCACTGTGGTGACTTTTTCCGGAGGCATACCATATTTCTCTATCACAGTCTTGCGGGTCAGGTTAGACACCGTGATGATATGATCGGCATTCTCCATTCCATCCTTTTCGATTGCAAAGACTGTCGGATTGACATTTCCGCGGCTGCGGTCAAAGTCGGTGGCATGCACGTGAATAACCAATGGTTTGCCGGTCACGTTCTTTGCATGAATTCCGGCAGGATAAGTCAGCCAGTCATGAGAATGGATAATGTCGCAAGGAACTGTCCGGGCTATCACGCCCGCTACTATTGAATAGTTATTTATCTCCTCTATAAGGTTATCGGGATATCTCCCGGAGAATTCTATACATCCCAGATCGTTGAGATTCATATAGTTAAAATCGGCATATATATGGTCTCTGAGGTCAAAATAGAGTTGCGGGTCCATATATTTCCCGATACGTGATTCAACATATTCACGGTTCACGTCTCTCCAGGCCACCGGAGTGTTGCAGGCTCCGATGATTGTGGCGAAATCTTTCTCTTCGTCTCCCCATGGTTTGGGTATGACAAAAGTTATATCCATATCCCCGTTGGCATGCATGCCTTTGGTAAGGCCATAGCTGGCTGTGCCAAGCCCTCCCAGGATGTGGGGAGGGAACTCCCATCCAAACATTAGTGCTTTCATATCTCGGAGTCTTGTAGTTTGTTAAGTTCTTTCACATTCTTGAGAGTCCTGAGAATCTCTCCAACATTCTTGGCTGTGCTGACAGCACCTCGACCCGTATAGGGAGGATTGCCGTCATACATTTCAGACAACGAACCAATACATCCCTCGGTCATTTCATCTTCATAGCCGATAAGCATCCTCTCTATGAATCCTACACCGCTTACGCCAAAGACTTTGAAATATGCATCCGCATAGAATCCAAATAGCCAGGGACGCGCCGGACCCTGATGCACTGTCAATTCTCTTTCTATCGGTCCACCCACATACGTCGGTCGATATGCATAGCTTTTCGGGCTTAGTGATCTTAACCCTTTAGGAGTCAAGAGCTCTCTTGTCACAAGATCCAGCACTTTCTTACGTTGCCTTCTGTCGAGAGGTGAATACTCCATGCCTATGGCTATCGCCAAATTAGGCCTTACTTCAAGATCGGTATAGGTCCCGTTGACATAATCATAGAGATAACCGAAGTCATTGAGGAAAGTTTCCACAAATGATTCTTTCACAAGATCCGAAAGATTCTTAAGCTCTGAAAGATATTCCGACATTTCCGCCACTCCATCATAAAGGGAATTCAGGAACATCAATCCGTTATACCAAAGGGCATTGAATTCAAGGATATATCCGGTGCGCGGTATAATGGGTTTGCCATCTAAGGCTGCCGACATCCAAGTCACCGGCTTATTGCTTCCATCTGCCGACAGGAGTCCGTTGGGATTAATCCAAAGACCCGGAACTCTCTCCGTACGTATCTTGTCTATTAACCATTTCACGGTCTCACCATATTTTTCCCGGCAGGCAGTTATTCCGAAACTCCGGCGATATTGCTGAAGTGCCCAAAGAGTCCATAATGGAATATCAGGAAGATCGATTTCTCCTATGGTTTTATCAACTTCTCCCTTTTCAAGGAATCTCTTAAGAGCTTTCAGGAATGTATCCATTATAAGCTCATAATCCTCCTTATGATCGATTGCAAGCGTACACCCCGGAAGAGCCATCAACTCGTCGCGAGCCCTGACATTATACCAGGGATATCCTGCCATAATATACATCCCGTCGGGCTTCTTAAGATAGAATTGTTTGGCTGAATTCTTCAGACAATTATAGAAACTCGTGCGACATGTGCGAACCTTGAGTTCTTCTTCATATGTGGTTGCAAAATTTGCCGGATCAGCCTCAAAAGTGGAAGCTGAGAATATGATGCTTTCCCCTTTCTTTATCGGCAATTGGAAATATCCGGGCACCCACAGGTCTTCCTTATAAGGGATTCCTCTGTCTTTATCTTTATAATATTCAATGCCTTTATACCAATGTCCGTCGTCTACCCATTCAACATCCTTGGAGAATTGCATGTATAGATTTGGATATCCGTCATACAGACAGGTCGAGATGCCGTTTTTAACATGTTCGATTTCTGTATGGATAGCCGAGTTTTCCATCACCAAATCATTGGCATTCCTGAATGCCAGGAAAGGACGGAATTGCAAGGTTGTCTCTGAATGAGCATCAACAAGCGTGTATTTGATAAGAATACGGTTTTCATGTGAGATAAACACCTTCTCCTTAGTCAATACAACTCCTCCGACCCTGTACGTCATTGTGGGCACCGACTCACAGTCGAACTGGCGGATATATTTGTGCCCGTTGGGTGAAAAGATTCCTTCACCATATTGGTGCAATCCAAGATTAAACGGAGCCCCGTGCTGTATCACAGTTTCATCTAAGCTTGATAACAAAACATGGGCTTTGTCGTCCATCTCCGGTATCGGTATGACAAGGAGCCCATGTTGTTTGCGAGTGTTGCAGCCTACTATCGTCGTGCAATGATATGCTCCCGACTTATTTGTGCGCAACATTTCCTTCGGCAAACTTTGCTCAAGATTTATCATCAGGCTCTTGTCGAATTTTAAGTAGCTCATATTATTAGATTTGTCGTTAAATACAATTTATTTGCCTATTTTTTTTAATTTTTCAAAAATAATGTGAAAAATTAACATTCACAACATTTTATTTCCTGTTTTAAGACAGCTGTGTTTCTTTATTTTGTATTGATGGAATCGGGATTTCCCTAAGAGGTATCCTCTCTAAGTCTTCATAACATTTTTCAAACCATTCATCGAGCACCTCTATTGTTTCCGAATATATCTCCTTAAAGCGCGGGATATAGTTGGAATTTCCCTCATTTTCAATCTTTTTAAAAATATTTCCCACAGTCAGTTCATCCGTATCAACTGCCGGTGCCAATCCCATGTTGTCTTCATCTCTGACCACCATATTGATAAGCCCTGCTTTTCGCAGCTTGTCACAAAGTCTATTGACCATTCTTATCGGCAGATTATATTGGAAACTCAATTCCTGGGCTGTCAATGGGCGTTGCTCGCTATGGAATCTTCCGGCCACTACTGCCATAATGATCAACATCACCTTATTCTCCAGACTCGCTGAGGGAGCAACCGAATTATCAAGGAAGTTGAAAGCAAATATATTCTGCATCGAGTAGGAAAGCACACATCCGAACAATAGAATCAGCCATGAAAGCTGTAGCCATATCAACAGCAGCGGAAGAAAAGAAAAAGACCCGTAGATTGCATTATATTTCGACACATAGAGCTGACCGCTTAAAAACAGCATTTGAAGTATCTGAAATATTACTGCACAGATTGCTCCCGAGGTAGCTGCATATTTTACCTTGACTTTGGTGTTTGGTATAAGACAAAATGAAATTGTAAATGCAAGAAATGCCAGTATAAAAGGAGAGGCCTCAAGCCCGACATTGACCAATGGGGTCAGGAATTTGAAATGGTCGTTGCTCTGAAGGGTCGAAGACATGAAGATACTCACACCGGAGGAACATATCATCATGATGGGGACAAGAAGACAGATTGCTATATAATCGGTCACCTTTTGAAGTATCGACCTGTCTTGCTTGATATCCCAAATCTGATTGAAGGCTGTCTCTATATCTGAAAGGAGCGACACCATAGTGTAGAGAAGGAAAATAAGGCCCACTCCTACAAATATCCCCTGTGAGGCCTCATTGAGATAGGAATCCACAAACTTTAGCGCAAAGGTGATGAAGCTTTTTTGCGCCGGGAAATTCATAAATAGCTGTTCTTCCAATAGATTTTGAAATCCGAATCCACGCCCGATTGCAAAAAGCATGGCAAAGGCCGGAACAATCGCTAGGACTGTGGAGAATGTCAGTGCCATAGATTTGGTCTGAAGGTCCCGATCCATAAAACTTCGGAAGGAGAGGTTGATCACTTTAACGATCTTCACCTTCAAAATGGGTCGAGGATCATTCCAAACTCCGGAGGCTATATACCGGAACTTGTCTCCAATCCTTTCAAAAAGTCCTCTTTTTTTCTTTTTTTCTATTATTTCAGCCATTTGAAAGCAAATTTAACAAAAAATTTGTAACCTGTTTCATGTTTCTGATATACAATTTCAAAAGTTGAAAGAAGGGTTCTCAAAAAAAGGAGGTCGACTATTCAACCTCCTTATAATTCAGCAGAAACGATATAAGCCGGGTTATGTGCCGGCTCTCATTTGGGAGGAGCCGGTGTCTGTCATTTATCTTGCCGATGCAGTTGCCTGCATGATCCAGCAGCCTACCCCCCGGCAAAGGACGGGCAATCCTTATTTGCCGGTATATTTGGCCTTGCAACACATGGGTAGTGCGGCAACTGATGTCTCCACCAGTCCCGGTGGGCTCTTACCCCACCTTTTCACCCTTACCTCAAACCTCTCCGAAGATAATCCCTGAAAAGTTTTGGGGCGGTTATTTTCTGTCACCTTAACCCCGACGTCACCGCCGGCTTTCCGTTAGAAAGCATGCCGCCCTATGTTGCCCGGACTTTCCTCTACGTCATTATACGTAGCGACAGACCTCGCTTCTGCTTTTTTAAGCTCGTTCTTATTCTATATTATTTTCTTGGAATCAGTGAAGAAATGATGATGTCGGCTGCCTCTTCATTGGTGAGTCGAGATGTGTCTAAACTCAAATGATAATTATTTGCAACCCCCCATTTTTTATCCCCACAGAAATAATTATAGAAAGATTCTCTATTTTTATCCCGCCGATTGGCTAATTCTTCCGCCTCTTCCCGCGTCAAGGCTTCCCCTCGCTCCAATATCCTGTCAATTCTATACTCTAATGGTGCGTGCAGGAATACGCTTAACAAACGTGGATGTCCCTTCAGAATCACATCGGCTCCTCTGCCGACTATCACACAGCTACCCTTTTTACTCAGGTCGCGTATCACTTTCCCCTGAACATTATAAATTCTCTCACCGGAAAGAGGCACTGTGTGGAAATTATCGGCGATACCATAAACTCCCTGAAGAATTGCCTTTAATACTGAAGGCCGCTTTTCGTCATGATCCTTATAAATCTCGGGGCTAACTCCTTCGGATTCCGCAGCTTTTCTTAATAGCTCTGTGTCATAGTAGGCTATGCCGAGTCGTTGGGCTATTATTTTCCCTATTCTCCTCCCTCCGCTGCCGAATTGTCTGCCTATGACAATTACAAATCCATCGGACAAATTCCCATCTTCGGCCATAAACTTTCCCCTCAATTCACTGGGATGAAATTCCTGGCATTCGCTTTTCTCACATCATTAATACCATCGCGTGCTCTTGTAGCCTTTTCAGCCACTTCAGGACTGTTGGAATTCGCCAGTGAATTGAAAAGCTGGAGAGCCTCATCTTCCTGACCCTGAATGAGCATCAGCATGGCTTTTGCATAATCGGCCTCCGGAGTTTCCTGATTCACTTTCGACAGATATCTTTGCGCTGCTATCAAGTCTCCTCTTTGCATAGCTGCTGTTGCAGCATTGAGGTTGGCTGTCTCATCATCAGGATACATCGTCACCGCCAGTTCAAATGCCTTATTGTAAATTTCGCTTCCCGGCTCCTGACTGTTGGCTGCCACAAACAACTCTGCCAAAGAGAGTTTCTGCGGCTGTGTTGACATCACTCCCAGAATTTCCGACACCTCTGTGAAGGTCTTTATCTCAAATTGGATTCTATAGTCGGAATGACGTAAAGCCGGATAGACATTTTCCAACAACCACGCATATTGGCTCGGATAAGTTGTCTTTATCTTCTGATTTCGTGCAAACGGTTCTATCCCTGAATGAACGATGCCGAGTATCTCAGTTGCATTTGGCAATATCACTCCAATGGTGTGGGGATTATAATTGATATTCTGGAATTGATCAAACCTTATGGAATCCGAGGGGTTGGTCCTCAGACCGTTTACCATCTGAAGGAATTCTGAAAGACCTTGCCAGTCTACAGGTTCGAAACTTGTGGTAATAAAGCCGGCAGGGAAACGGTAGAGTCCTTGCACATAATCTTTCAAGGCTTCGGTTCTTCCACGAGCCAATCTCACATTGTTCTGATAACCTCCCTCCGGAGATGCTGTTCCGCTTATGTGAAGGCTTGTGATCTTGATATCCTTGTCATTTCTAACAGAGTCGATTGTGGCCCTGATTTTTGCAAGCTCCGACGGGTTTCTACGATAATCCGGATATATTATAATTTGATTCACCGGGAAATCTATATAGGCTCTTGCTGATATTTCCCTCATCTTCACAGCCTCAGCAACCGGAGTGACATATAAGAATTCAGGGAAGAAAGAGCGCTTCACAAAGTCTGTCTGTGCGAGTGGCAAATCTTCATCCACCCTGGCAATGTCTTTTACACAACTTGCACATCCACGCACTTCACTTTCTATAGAGAATGTAGCCGTTTCCATCCAATCTCTCCAGTTAGTGAGGAGCAACATGTGATAGGTGCCGATTCCTGATGTCCTTGCCACCTCTATATTAGGATGTGAGAATTGCGATGGGAGCAATTCCTTTTTATAGAATGTCACAGGCATCATTCGCCTGTTTCTCTCATTGCTGATAAGCCTTTTATGACCTATCACACAAAAGGAATCAAACCTTGTTGTGTCGGTGCCGTTGTAGAGAAATGGAGTGAAAACTTGTTCAAACTGACTCTTCATATTGACCCTGTTAAGGTCGAGTGCCAGTTCTACGGCAAGTTTTCCATTATCAAGTCGATAAATGTTCTCGACAGTCACGCCGAGAAAAGAATTAGCCTTGTTGCCTGCAGGAAGGTCTAAAGAGAAGCCTTCAAATGCAATGCTCAGGAATAAAGCTATGATGAATATGATTTTTTTATGGTTAGCCATGAATCGATAAAATTGGTGAGATTGGAAAATTTAAAAAAGATATTCGATTGCGAGTGAGAGTCGAGTCGGCCCGTAATAGTTGTGATGGCCGGAGCCTTCAACAGTGCCGCATATTGTGCAGGGGTAACGGTCGTAATGGCAATAAATCCATCCGATTCCCAACTCGAATTCAATGTTCCAATGTTTCCCCAAAATCCAGTCATAACCGTAGGAGATGCCGGCTCCCGCTCCCCAGCCCTGATATCTATGATCCTTAAGGTTGGCAAAGTTTTGTCCCAAGAAATTAAAGGCTTTCGGAATATTCCCGATATTATATTGGCCTCCGATTGCTTGAAGTCCGAAGAATGAACCCTGGAAAGCCTCACAAATCCATACGCGTGGCCCGGTCTGAACCATCCAGTGTCTCCACCTGCGTTGATGGATATTCCAGGCATTCACCTGGCCGCTTATTTCATAGGTCCATTTTGGATGCATCCTGAATTCCAAACCTAAGTTGGGAGATGTCACCGCATCTGAGATTAAATTCGTTTTTATGGCTGCTTTCTGTGAGTGCATCGGCACAATACATGTCACCAGCACTACGGCTATTAATAGATATCTTTTGATATTCATCCCTTCGGGAGATTTTTAGTTTTTATTATACGTTTAGTTAGATTGCGCTTATCAAACGACAAAATTAAGATTATTTATATTTATATGCAAATCTTTCAGGTCTATTTCCCGCCATTTCCCAATTTATGTTAAAATTGCGGACTCTCGAACTAACCTCACCCCATCTGATCGGGGTAAGGAGTGACGTTATGACCGAGATGAAATTCATCTCATTATTTATGTATGATTTTGAATTTGTAAATTTTTATCTGAATATTTAATTTTGTACTCCATTAATACGTATATATCTACTCCGAAAGGTCGTAAAGAGATCCGCAAAAATAATTCTTTCAGCATAATATGAGCATCCGATCATTGGTGAAAGACACTGCCGTTTATGGTTTGAGCAGCATCGTGGGACGATTCCTTAATTGGTGTCTCGTGCCCCTTTACGTCTATCTTTTTCCCACGGAAGAGTACGGTATAGTCACATATCTATATGGAGTAGTGGCTGTCATGCTCGTAATCCTAAACTATGGGATGGAAACCGGATTCTTTCGATTTGCAAATAAGGAGGATGATCCCGAAAAGGTGTACACAACTTCACTGATTTCTGTCGGCACAACATCCCTGATTTTTATAGTCTTACTTTCCGTTTTCCTCCATCCTATTTCGGATTTCCTGAAACTTCCTCAGCAATCCCTTTTCGTTTGGCTGATCGGAGCCACCGTTGCAGTAGATGCATTCTGCAACCTACCCTTTGCCTACCTGAGATATAAAAATCGCTCCTGGCGTTTTGCCGGTATCAAATTAATAAATGTTGCCCTAAATATAGGATTGAATCTTTTCTTCCTTCTTGTTTGTCCTGAAATTGAAAAGAGCAATCCGGCCTTAATATCCTGGTTTTATCAACCCTTCGGTGGTCAGGCTTTCGGAATTGGCTGGATTTTTATAGCAAATATCCTTTCCTCCTATACGATTCTCCTGTTGCTAATGCCGCAACTGATGGGGAGAAAATGGAAATTTGCCTGGAACCTGCTAAAAAAAATGTTGTCTTACAGTTGGCCTCTTCTCATTTTAGCCATTGCCGGCATGTTGAGTCAGAATATGGGGCAGCTGATAATTCCTTACCTGATTGACGACGAAGAAGCAGCTCGATCTATGATCGGTATATATGGCGCCAACATGAAGATAGCCATTGTGATGGTGATGTTTACACAGGCTTTCCGATATGCATATGAACCCTTCATTTTTTCACAGGCAAAAAAATCGGGTGAATCAAGCGCTCAAATGTATGCCGATGCCATGAAATATTTCATAATATTCGGATGGCTGATATTTTTGGGCGTGATGTTTTATCTCCCGTTCGTAAGATATTTTATTTCTCCGTCTTATTGGGAGGGTCTTCAGGTGGTGCCTGTGATGATGGGGGCGGAATTATGTTTCGGAGTCTTCTTTAATCTGTCTCTTTGGTACAAGCTAACCGACAAGACTCGCTGGGGAATGTATCTATCTCTAATCTGTTTTGCCATAATGTTGGGCCTGAATGTGTGGCTTGTACCTCTTATCGGAATCCCTGACGGGTACATGGGTTCTGCCTGGGCTGCCTTGATAGCCTATTTTATCGTGATGCTCGTTAGTTATTTCCTCGGCAGATATTATTACCCGCTTCCATACGAAATCAAACGAATTGGAGCATATACTATTCTTGCCGGAATCTTCTATTTTGCCGGGATGGCTTTAGGTCTATTCTTGCCCCTATGGGCCCTTTATCTGATCAGATCTTTGCTAATAATCCTATATGGGTTGGTAATCGCAAACTATGAAAATATCCCTTTCATATCATCATATGTCAGGAAGGCTCTGAATCAACCTGCTTCCTCTTAAACCATCCCTTGAGGCGCTTCAAACCCTCCACTCCGATTATTGTTAGCCCTAAGTATTGGAATGTCTTGGCGAGGCCGAAGAAAATCACCCACAACGCACTTTTCCATGCATAACTTATATCAAGCGCCATCTGTGCAAAGGAGATAACATAGAAAGGTATACAACAGGCAAGAACTATCAAACCTGTCTTAAAGGATAAACCTCTGAACCAATCTAACAATTTACGTTTCATCCTATCTGCAGTATTTTCTTAAGAGGTAGCCCTTAAGCTTTAACAAGACCGGCAACAGGTCTTAAGACAAAGTTTCCTCAATAATTTCCTTTGAATGGGGACTCTCTTTCTCTTCTTTCAATTTGTGCTCTCCTTCCGCATTTGATTTATGTGTAAGATATAAAGCACCTGCAATCAGCAGTATCCCTACTGCTAAATAGAGCAACGAGATAGGGGTCCAATGTTCGCTGTCTATCTCCAAAACATGCTTGAAGAAGGAGACTATAAGCACCATTAAGATAACCTTCCCCAAAGATGATTTCAAATCATCTACACTACTTATTTTAAGCCATGCAGGTCGCATATCTGCCGGCTTCTCCTCCGGATCCACATTTGCTATAAAGAGTTCATAGACTCCTACTCCGAATATTATCAAGACTAATGCAAACAAGAAAACATCCACTGAAGAAACCAATTGTTCAAAAAGCACTTCATACCTCTCGTAAGGATCCATAAAGAAACCTACCAAACCCCTGATAATCAAACCGAATCCTTGAATAAAGAGTATTATTGACGATAGTATAGCTCCTATTACCGACACTATTGCTATATAGCGGGAAAAATATAGGATATTCTCAAACTTTATAATCCAAAAATTCTTCTTTTTTAGCGAATTCGGGAGATTCTCTCCTAAAGCTTCCAATCTATTTTCAAGCTCTTCGAGTAGGGCTTCATCATATTCATCATGTTTCAACACCCTGCTTTTCAGCCATCTTATTCCATCCTTGTCAAGCCTGTTTTGCTCATTTCCGCGATAATCCAGCAAGTAATCCGCCAAGGTGTTCGCAAAGAAATTCTTATAATCGTGAGGCAATTTCACATTCTCCAGATCTTTAATCTTAAAAAGAGCCTCTGCATCATCATCATTTATTTCTTTCAAATCTGCAAATATATCCTTCAATTCCTGCAGTGCATCCGGAGATAAGGTTTTCGACCTGCGGATCTTACCACGTAAATCTAACAGTTTCTTCATATTATGAGAAAAATAATGATGTTATAAGAACAACCTATGATTTTTTGAGAAATCTATATTTTTTGAGCACTAAGACTCCCTAATTTCCAATTAGTGAAATCTCTGAATTTCAGATTTGTGAAATTCCTTATGCTATGAATAACGAGGGGATGTAGCAGGGTTTGCCACACCCCCTCGGGGTATACTGTTTTCGGTTCTGTTATCTGAATCTACGATTACCTTCCAATCTCGGTTTACCGTCATTATCTTCACGGTTATGTTTCCTCTCGAGATTGAATCTCACGATATGATATGCTATCGGAGCTGCGCAATAGAGAGAACAGAAGGTACCGACTATCACACCGAAGATCATTGCAAATGTGAAGCTGCGGATTGTATCACCTCCTAAGAAGAATATACATCCAAGCACGAGCAAGGTCGAGAACGATGTCATAATCGTACGTGTCAATGTAGTGTTAAGCGACTTGTTGAAGGTCAGGAACCTATTCTCCTTCGGATAAATCTTCATCATTTCACGGATTCGGTCGAACACTACTACCGTGTCGTTGATCTGGTAACCTATAATGGTTAGAACGGCGGCTATAAACGACTGGTCAATTTCCATTGAGAACGGCAGGAAGCCCCAGCAGATTGAATAGAAGCCTACGATGAGGAACGCTGTAAGTGCCACAGCACATACTGCACCCACTGAGAAGGCTATATTGTGGAATCTCAAAAGGATATAGAGGAACATACATACAACTGCTATGCTCACAGCCCAATATGCATCGCGCCTCATATCATCTGCTACCGACGGACCCACCTTCTGGATTGAGATGATACCATGATCTTCATCAGCCATTGAGAATGTGTTGTAGTCCATTGTATTTCCATTCTCATCAGTCAGCTCCGGCGCCAGTTTCGTATAAAGAAGACGAGTCACATCATTATCTACATTCTGGCTGTCATCCTTAATCCTATAATTGGTGGAAATTCTTACTTTTGTCGGGTCATCAATAGTAATAACTCCTACGCTAACTGTCGGATCGTTGGCTTCTGCCTGCAATTCTGCACTGAGATATTGCTGCAACTCAGTCGGATTTACAGGATGGTCAAATTGAACAACGTAGTTACGTCCTCCCGAGAAGTCGATACCCTGATTCATTCCTCTGATTGACAGGGATGCAACTGAAACAACTATCAAAGCAACCCATACGCTGGCTGAAATCCTCCAGTTACCGATGAAATTAATCTTCGTGTTAGAGAAGAGATTACGGCTCACCTTGGTATCAAATGTCATGTTGGCACAACGTCCATTCTTAGTAATCAGATCAAAAGCCAATCGAGTCAAGAACACTGCTGTGAAGAATGAGCAAACCAAACCGATGATCAATGTGGTTGCAAATCCCTTAATAGGACCTGAACCGAAGAGCAACAGGATGATACCTGTGATCACTGATGTGATGTTAGAGTCAAAGATCGCTGAGAAGGCGTTACTGTAACCCTCTGAGATGGCCTGACGTAATTTCTTGCCTAATTTAAGTTCCTCTTTGGTGCGTTCGAAAATGAGCACATTGGCGTCAACTGCCATACCAAGAGCAAGAACGATACCTGCTATACCCGACAAGGTCAAGACGGCCTGGAATGATGCAAGAATTCCTAATGTGAAGTAAAGGTTGAGTATTAGTCCTATATTTGCTACAAGACCCGGTATCAAACCATAAATCAGGATCATGAACACCATCAATATAGATATTGCCACAATGAATGACAGGAATCCTTGTGTCACAGCTTCTGCTCCAAGGCTCGGACCGATTACATTGTTGCTTACAACCTCAACCTTGGCACTCATCTTACCTGATTTCAAAACATTTGCCAAGTCATTCGCCTCTTCAGGTGTGAAATTGCCGGTAATCTCTGAGCTACCTCCCGTAATTTCATTATTTACGTTAGGATAAGAATAAACATTATTGTCAAGAACAATAGCAATCGGACGACCGATGTTATTACGAGTCAAGGTTGCCCATGCTTGTGATCCTGAATCATTCATTCTCATGTTGACAGTGTTACCCCTCAAGTTGTCATATTCGCTGGTAGCGGATACTACTGCATCTCCTTCGAGGGCTGCATCTCCCTTCAGAGCCACAAGTTTGTAGACCGATGTGGTGAGAGGCTCTCCGTTTGCCTTCATGCGAGGATTGCCATTTTCATCATACACCTGCTCCGGCGTCGGCTTAACTTCCCAGACTGCTGAGAAGTCGCTCGGCAATTTCTGCTTGGCAAGCGGTGAATTCAGAATGCTGTCTACAAGCGCTCTGTTTTGAGGGGCTACAACTCCGATAACGGGGCTTCCGCCATACAACTTGTTGGTCTGGAGGAGTGCCAAGAGGTTCAAATGATTGATTGTGTCTTGCTGTGCCCATTGCTGTGCAAAACTGTTCAGATCATTGGCTATCTCATTATAATTATAGACTTCAAAGAATTCCAAATTTGCAGAACTCTTAAGCAATTCAGTGACACGTTCAGGTTCTTTAACACCCGGGAGCTCCAGAAGGATCTGGCCATTCTTGTCTTGAAGTTTCTGGATATTCGGAGCCACAACACCAAACTGGTCGATACGTGTCCTGAATATGTTAAAGGCCGCATCAACCTGACTGTTGATCTGGTTTTCCAAAGCTGACACTACATCTGCATTGGAAGAATTGCTGCGAAGTTTTCCAAGATACTCTCCCTCTCTTTGGAAAAGACCTGCCATTGTGCCTGGCTGGAATTGTGCAGCAAATTTTGAAATGAAATCCTTGTCGCTTCCTTTGGCTCCCGCATTCTGAGCTGCAGTTATAGCCTCATTTATCTGTTCCAATTGCTTTGGCCCGGATGCATATTGACGCAGGATATCCGGCACGGAGATTTCCAAAACTACATTCATTCCACCCTTGAGGTCAAGACCCATACCTACCTCAAGTTTCCTTACCTGGTTATAAGTGTAACCAAGATAAACTTTCTCTTTGTCGATGGAATCGTTAAATTGCTTCAAATGTAATTTGTAAGCATCGCTGGTCACATCATCTGTGCCCGCCATGGTCGTTGCATACTTCTTGGCCTTCTCTTCGAAATGATGAGTAACAACGGAAAAGGATATGTAAAATCCGCTGATCAAGACCAAAAGGATGGCAATCGTGCTGATAAACCCTTTGTTCTGCATTGTTCTGTTTCTATGTTTTATATGATTATATTACGGTTAGTTTGAGGAGCATTATATATGCCCCTTATTTTTCAACTTGCAAATATACAGTAAATTTTTCAACTATAGCTACTGTTGGCTTCAAAAGTTAAGCAACGTTAACAAATTTTTCATTCATCCACTTCTACTCTTCCCCTTTTATTTATGATATTATTTGTATATTTGCCATATAAGAGTCTGTTCCACAATTTATGTTTAATATAGCTCGTATATCTTAAAGGAATTTTGGGTTGATTGGAAGTAGCAGTGGGGTTCCATTGTGATTGAAAACCAACACAAAAAGCGACAAAGAGATACGTAACAAAACTAACTTTGCTGCTCATGATTTTTCCGGATGCTTTAAAAAGAGGAGACAAGATTGCTTTCTTTTCCCCCGCTTCGGTGGTGAAAGATAATTATGTGTTCACTGCTATAGAGAGGGTGGCCGCCAGAGGATACCATCCGGTTTTGATGCCCCATGCCCTTGGCCCTCACGAAGGGTCCTTTGCTGCGTCCAAACCTAACCGGCTCTGCGATTTCGTGGATGCATTGCAAGATAAATCAATTAAGGCCATAATGGCTACCCGCGGTGGGTATGGTTGCTGCCAGCTCTTGGCAAACATTCCCTTTTCGCTGGTAAGATCAAATCCAAAATGGCTCATAGGATTCTCCGACATTTCCGCTCTAATAGCTCTTTGGATTAAGAGTGATGTAGCTGCAATTCATGGCCCGATGTGTAAACATCTTGCAACTATGCCCGAAGATGACTTTGCAACAGAATCGTTGTTCAATATTCTTGAAACAGGTGGCCGTTTTAATTATTTCACCAAGCCTCATCCTTATAATATCTACGGGTCATCCTCTGCCATCTTGATTGGAGGGAATATGGCCGTATTGAACGAACTCGCTGATACCCCTTGCGATATTCTCCGGGATTGCTGCGACAAGGATATTATTCTATTTTTCGAAGATATTGCCGAACCAATTTATAAAGTCAACAGAATGCTTTGGCGTCTGTTGCTCGCGGGAATATTAGACAACGTGAAAGGTTTGATTTTTGGCCAATTTACTGAATACCACCCTGATGCTAATTTCACCTCTATGGAGGAGATGATACATTCTTTTATTCAGAAGAACTTACCGTTCACTCCATTTCCTGTGGCTTTTGATTTTCCTGTAGGTCATATCGACAGCAATTTCCCGCTCACTGTGGGTGCCCGGGTAGAATTTGAGGTCTCTGAGTCAGGAGTCTCCCTTAAAACTGTCTGACTATTTTACTCGTCACAGTGGGTTGGAAGATTCTATTTCACGAAGTATTGACAAGGCTGCCGAAACAGTTGCTACTCCTGAGATTAAAATAGAATTTTTACCTTTAATTTCCCTTAATTCACATTGACGCGGGTGGGATTGAACATATGCCAACACCCTTCCAAAGGCCGCGCTATTATAGTAGGCTTTGTTGTCGGCTCCAACAAAGAAAAGGCGCATGCTCCCGTTTTTTAATACAAGTCGTTCGATGCCCAGACGGCGCGCCGCCATTCTCAATGGCACAACCTTTATCAATTCTTCTGAAATTTCCGGAATTGGACCGAAACGGTCTTTCAAATTGAGACGGAATTGTTCTAATTCCTCCGGTTTCTCCATATTATCAAGCTGCTGATAGAGTATAATGCGCTCACTCTCCTGTGGTACATACTCCGGCGGGAGCCGAAGCTCCAGGTCGCTCTCTATCGTACAATCTGACACATATTCATCTTCGTTATGCTTGATATCTTCAAATTCGTCCGGAAATTCCTCCGTCTTTAATTCTATCACCGACTCCTTTAATATCTTTTGATAAGCCTCATATCCCAAATCGGCTATAAATCCGCTTTGTTCGGCACCAAGCAGATTGCCGGCTCCTCTTATGTCCAGATCCTGCATAGCGATATGAATTCCGCTGCCGAGATCGCTGAAATTCTCAATAGCCTGAAGTCGTCTTCGCGCAACGGGCGTTAAAGGATTGCCGGGCGGAACCAAAAGATAGCAGAAGGCCTTTCGGTTGCTTCGACCAACCCTGCCTCGCAACTGATGAAGTTCGCTTAGTCCGAACGTGTGGGCATTATTTATCAATATCGTGTTGACATTAGGCATATCGATACCATTCTCGACTATGGTAGTAGAGAGCAAAACATCATAGTCGTGGGCTGCAAAATCCAAAATTGCTTTTTCCACTTTTTCTGTCGGCATCTGGCCATGTGCCGTCACAACTCTCACTCCCGGGACAAGTCGGCGGATGGTATTCTCCAAAGAAACAAGATTTTCAATCCTGTTGGTAATAAAAAACACCTGACCGTTTCTGCTTAATTCAAACTCAATTGCCTCCTTTATCACATCGTCGTCGAATGATGACACATTTGTCTCTATCGGACGTCGATTGGCGGGAGGAGTGTTCAAAGCCGACAGGTCGCGTGCCCCCATAAGCGAAAATTGAAGTGTACGCGGTATAGGAGTAGCGCTCATTGTCAGAGTGTCGACATTAGTTTTCATCTGTCTCAGCTTCTCCTTGACCGACACTCCGAATTTTTGTTCCTCATCCACTATCAACAAACCCAAGTCTTTGAATTTGACATCTTTGCCGATAAGCTTATGGGTCCCTACAAGGATATCTACTTTCCCTTCGGCTAAATCCGACAAAATCTGCTTAATCTCCTTCGGTTTCTTGGCCCTGGAAATAAATTCCACTCTGACAGGCAAATCTTTCAGACGCTCTGAAAAAGTATGATAATGCTGCATGGCAAGCACTGTCGTAGGCACAAGCACTGCTGTCTGCTTGCTGTCGGCTGCCGCCTTGAAGGCTGCGCGGATAGCTATTTCTGTCTTTCCGAAACCAACATCTCCGCAAATAAGTCGATCCATCGGCTGATCGCTCTCCATATCCCTCTTAACGTCGCTCATCGCCTTTATCTGATCGGGAGTGTCTTCATATATGAAACTTGCCTCCAACTCATGCTGAAGATAGGAATCGGGAGCATATGCATATCCCTTTTGTTGGCGTCGTTCGGCATAGAGCTTGATTAGGTCCCGGGCGATATCCTTCATCTTGCTCTTCGTCCGGTCTTTTAATTTTTCCCAAGCTCCTGAGCCAAGTTTGCTTATTTTTGGAGGAATCCCATCTTTACCTCGATATTTCGACAGCTTATGCAAAGCATGGATGCTGACAAGCACTAAATCATCATTCTGAAAATATAGTTTAAGCATTTCCTGCGGACGTCCGTTGACATCGGTCTTAATCAGGCCGCCAAACCGGGCGATACCATGGTCAACATGCACTATATAATCCCCGGTTTCTATCTGATTAAGCTCTTTGAGCGATAATGCCAGTTTACCGCCGCGTGCCCGGTCACTCTTTAGATTATATTTATGGAAACGGTCGAATATCTGATGGTCGGTAAAGAAACATATCTTATTGTCATGATCTGCAAAACCCTCATGGAGAGTCCGGTCTACCGGAGTGAAAGGTATGTTCTCTCCTCGATCTTGAAAAATTGATTTCAGTCTTTCATTTTGATAAGGCGTATCACTGAGAATCAAAATTTTATATCCCTTTTCTATAAAATCTTTAAATGAACTTGAAATAAGTTCAAAATTCTTGTGATAAAGTGCCTGTAGGGATGTGTCGAAATTAATGGTGGCATCGGCATCGAACGTCGCTGCATCGCCGGCTCCGTTGCCGAATTCAACTTGTTTTAGATTTTTAAGCCTCGCTATAAAATCGACAGGGTCTACTATTTTTCCCAAGGCGTTGGCATCCCCCTCCCCGGTGATTGCCACAGCAGTCGATATCGTTTCATTAGAAATCCCGATAATCCTTTTCTCCAACCAATCCTCCGACTGAACAAACATAATGGTGTCAGACCCTGCAAATTCCAAAAGACTTATTCCGTCAGAATCATCCTTTACCAGGTCGGGAGCCACTATCGAAACGGTATCAATTTTCTGTTGTGACAGTTGTGTCTCCACATTGAAAATCCGGATGGAATCAACTTCATCATCGAAAAAGTCTATTCGATAGGGAAGTTCCCCGGAAAAAGAATATACGTCGAGAATCGAACCCCTCACAGCGAATTGCCCCGGTTCGTAAACGTAGTCTGTTTCCTTGAATCCCAATTCACGGAGCCGGATTTTCACCTTCTCCATCTCTTTTTTCTTCCCGGCGGTCAGTGTCAGCGTATTCTCCGACAGTTTATCTCCTGCCGGCACTTTCTCTGCCAAGGCTTCGGGAGATGTCACGACCCATACCGGATGGTTCTTCTTATCCCATCTGTCAAGGGTCTCGGTACGTAATATCTGCGAAGGTGGATCAGGTTGCCCATATTTTATATCTCGTCGGTAGCCACTCGGGAAGATTGCAACCTTCTCCTCTCCGGATATCTGACACAGATCGTGATAAAGATATCCTGCCGAATCTGGATCATCAGCAACAACTATATAAGGTTTCTTTTGAACCGGCAGAGAGGATATCAACATTGCCGGGGAACTCCCTCTGAGTCCTCGCAACGACAATCTCTTTATCTTTTCATCTCTAAGGGCTGCCTCTACGGCAGCTATTCTGACATCTGTGGCAAACAGTTGCCGTGCTTCCGAAAGTTTCACTTCCCTAATATCTCTTTCAATTTCTTGCCGTCTGACAATGTCTCTATGGCTGTCTTCAGTGCCTTGTCTTGTTTTAGCGTCTGTATAAGCCTGCCATTTTCATAATAATAACGGCTCGCTATCTCTCCTCCTAAATACTCGGATATTTCTTCTCGTTTGTTGTCAAGATCCTGATTCACATCGTTCGTAAGAAGTGGTGATAAAGCATCAATGGCCGAATTTGCCTCTTCTGTGAGATAACCTTCCACTTCTGCCGTTTCCCTCAGCTGTTTTAAAAGTTGGTCGAGCACCTTGTCGTATTGCAGCGTCGATGTGTCAAGACTGTTTTTAAATTCCTCAAAAAGTTCGTCGGTCACTTCAAATTCCCAAGGCGATGCTATGCTGTCATGCGTGTTGGCATATTTTGTGGCAAAATCAAAGATCCGGTTATCACTCACAAGATTATAAAGGATCGGACTCACCCTCCCCCAATCTATCTGAATATCGGGCGTGAGGCCTCCTCCATCCCTGACTTCTCTGCCATGCGCTGTCTTATAAACATTTGTCAGAGAATCCGGAGTGCGAGCAACAGACCCATCAGGATTCCGACGTGAATAGTCAAGTGCCTGGATAAGACGACCTGACGGAATATAATATTTTGCTACTGTCACTTTCAACATCCCGTCGAAAGGCAAAGGGCGTGTCGACTGCACAAGTCCTTTCCCATAACTACGTGACCCTATCAAGACTGCCCTGTCAAGATCCTGCAATGCCCCTGCTGTTATCTCGGATGAAGAAGCTGACCCACCATCTATCAATACCGCCAAGGGAATATCCGGATAAATCGGTGTTTTAGTAGTCTTATAGACCTTTTCCAAAGATTTGTCTTTACCGCGGGTTCGCAAGACTTCTGTTCCTTTTGGCAAGAAATTCCCCAAAATATCAACCGCTTGTTCCAGCAAACCGCCTCCATTCCCTCGAAGGTCGAGCACTATCTGTGTAACTTCCGGATTTCCTTTGAAAGATTTGAGTGCCTCTGTAACAGACTGGCCACTGTCAGCAAGGAATTGTGAAAGACGGATATAGCCCGTGTTCCCTCCGACTACACCCCAGTATGGCACTGAAGGATCTGAAAGTTTGGCTCTTACCAATTCAAAAGTGATTATTGAATCTGCAACAAAAGGGCGGTTGACAGTCACAACTACCGGAGTTCCCGCCAAACCTCTCAGACGTGAGGAAACCTCAGACGATCCCATTTTCGAGGTATCTACTGAATCAACACGGATTATCTTGTCGCCTGACCTAAGTCCGGCTTTGGCCGCCGGGGCCCCTTCCATCGGACCCGAAATGTAGGAAGAGCCATCTCTCTGCATTATAAAACTCCCTATGCCTCCATAATCGTATTGGCCGGTCGTTATTTTTGTCAACTCATTCCTGTCATCTGCGCTATAATATTCAGTGTAGGGATCCACTGTGGATAAGAAAGCCTCGATTGCTGCTCCGAACGCCTCTTTGGGGCGAATGGTGTCTACGTAATTCATTTCCAATTCCTTTACAATGGAACTGAACGTAGAGAGATTTCGGCTCACACTCACATCATGAGCCGGCGACGGACTTACCTGTCCCGCAGCGAGGACAAAGGTTGAAAAAACCGCCATCATTATTATTAATTTCTTCTTCATCTTTTATTTACAATCCTCTTCTTGCGGTTTTTCCACCCGGGGATAATCTATCGTGAAATGTAATCCCCTGCTCTCTTTACGGTCGCGAGCCTGACGCATTATCAAATAAGCTACATTTATAATATTACGAAGCTCACACAATTCCCTGGTCGGTTTGCTCTGCTTATACAGCTTTTCAGTCTCTTCATATAGGATATCAAGACGGTTCCAAGCCCTGTCGAGACGAAGGTCGCTCCTGACTATGCCAACATAATATCCCATAATCTGGTTTACCTCCTTTTCCGATTGTGTGATAAGCACCATCTCTTCGGGATGGACCGTTCCCTCATCATTCCAGTCAGGCACATCCTCACGGAAATCGTATCCGTCAATCATCGATATCGCATGGCGTGCCGCTGCATCAGCATAAACGACAGCCTCAATCAATGAATTGCTGGCCAGCCGGTTGCCTCCATGAAGTCCGGTGCAACTACATTCACCAACCGAGTATAGCCTATTTATCGACGACTCTCCATTCAAATCCACCTTTATCCCTCCGCACAGATAATGAGCGGCCGGGGCAACAGGGATCATGTCTTTTGTTATATCTATGCCTAAGGAAAGACACTTCTCATAGATATTGGGAAAATGTTTTTTTGTTTCTTCCGGGTCTTTGTGGGTTACGTCAAGATAAACATGGTCTGTCCCGGACTGTTTCATTTCAGAATCAATGGCGCGGGCCACTATATCCCGAGGGGCTAATGACAATCTCTCATCATATTTATGCATAAATTCTTTCCCCTCGTGGTCTTTCAATACCGCCCCATATCCCCTCATCGCTTCTGTAATCAAGAATGAAGGTCGGTCGCCGGGATGATATAGAGCTGTGGGATGGAACTGTATGAATTCCATATCTTTGACTGTTCCTTTAGCCCGATACACCATGGCAATGCCATCTCCGGTAGCTATCAAGGGATTTGTGGTCGTGGTGTAGACTGCTCCTACTCCTCCCGTGGCCATTACTGTCACCTTCGCCAGGAATTTCTCTACTTTCCCGCTGATTTCATTCAACACATAAGCGCCATAGCATGTTATGTCGGGAGTCCGGCGTGTCACTATCTTCCCCAAATGATGCTGTGTGATGATTTCAAGAGCAAAATGATTCTCGAAAATATGGATATTGGGTGTGGATTTCACCCTCTTTACCAAGCTGTTTTGTATCTCTGCCCCCGTATTATCAGCGTGATGGAGAATCCTGAATTCGGAATGGCCCCCTTCCCTGTGAAGATCAAAAGTACCATCCTCCTTTTTATCAAATTCCACACCCCACTCTATAAGAGATTTTATCTGTTCCGGCGCATTTTTAACCACTTTCTCCACTGCGGCAGGATTTGAAAGCCAGTCACCGGCCACCATCGTGTCTTGAATGTGTTTATCAAAATCATCCAATTCCAGGTTAGTGACACTGGCTACTCCTCCCTGTGCATAGAATGTGTTGGCCTCATCAAGGGTGCTTTTGCATATTAACGCAACACTCCCTTTGGAAGCAGCCTTTAAAGCGAAACTCATTCCCGCTATGCCGCCCCCAATAACTAAAAAATCATACCTATGCATCAAATGCTGTCCCGTTGTTATTGAATTCCCGGATTGAAAGTTTTCAATCCGGGAAAGAGTTTTCAAAGTTTATCAAACGGTGCGTTCAGATTAAGCTTGTCGGTAAATTTCTCCACGCCTATCTGAGTCATTACATTTTGTAGGACTCCTCCTATTTTAGACATGTCTAATTTCTCATAATCGCCGCCGTTTGCTTCTTCAATATGCAAGGGAACTATATTTGAAAAATTCCCTGCAGGAAATTTCTCTTTCAGAAATTCTTCAACTTTCTCTTTGAGACCCTTTACTATGTCTGAGTTCGTAAATTGGTCGAGAGTGCCGGGGAAATCTACTTCATATTTATTGGAATCCCCGAAGCTTACAAGATATTTGCCCATATTTATTTTTTTTAAGTCATCTCCTTTATAGGAAGAGCAAATTTAAGAGAAAATTTGTAATTTCGCAAACAATAGAATTGTTGTAAAATGGGAAAAAATCAAAGAATATTATTCAATTCAACTATCTTTGGACCGATACATAGCAGACGTTTGGGAACTTCCTTAGGAATAAATCTTAGCCCTGTCGACGGGAAAGTATGCTCTTTCGACTGTCTTTATTGCGAGGCGGGTTATAATTCTCAAGGCCCAGGTAAGGCAGGTTTCCCTCTAAGAAATGATGTTAAAAAGATGCTCGAGGAAAAACTCTCGGAAATGAAAAACAACAATGAAAACCTCGATGTAATCACCTTCTCAGGAAATGGAGAGCCTACTCTGCATCCCGAATTCCCCGCCATTTTAGATGATGTTTTGGAACTCAGAAATCAATACTTCCCTCAAGCTAAAGTTTCTGTCCTGACCAACTCTACTAAAATTTGCTCCCCTGAAGTTGCAAGAGCGCTCACCAAAGCTGATAACAATATCTTAAAATTAGATTCAGCCATTGATGACACCCTCCAACTGATCGACCGCCCATCCTCTCCTTCTTTCAACGCTCAAAAAGTAATCGAATCTCTCAAGCAATTCAAGGGTTCCGGAATCATTCAGACAATGTTGCTAAGAGGTCAACATGACGGAATCACCGTTGACAACACCACTCCTCGGGAAATCGAGGCTTTAATTAATGCTTATAAAGAGATAGAGCCCCGTGAAATTATGATCTACAGTATCGACCGCTCTACTCCCGAAGAAAAACTCATTAAAATAGATAAAGAGGAATTGCAACAAATCGGGAAAGCTATTGAAGAGGCAACCGGAATCCCGGTAAAAGTAGCATAAAAAAACGAACCATCCTGTTTAGTGATTCGTTTTTAAAATTATTTAAATTAGCGATCAAACGGTCGCCTATCGACTTTTTTATACATATTCATTGATTATCTGCTCTAAGGTAGCAGTCTGTTGAACTCCACTTTGACGCCATTCGAGCTTACCATTTTTAAATAACATCAATGTCGGCACGCTCCTAACCTGATATAGCTGGGCAAGTTCCTGATTCTTGTCTATGTCTACTGTCAAAATCCTAGCCTTATCTCCAATGCGATCTTTCAACTCATCAAGAATCGGATGCATCATCTGGCATGGTCCACACCAAGTTGCAAAGAAATCTACCAATACCGGTTTCTCTGATTTAATAATATCATCAAACTTTTCCATAATCTTTAATTTTTAAGTTTCTTTTTATTGTAAAAACAATTCTAATCTGCATAGGTTCATATCCATGATAAATAATTACCCGGCTAATAACCTTCCACGTTTAAAGAAATACGTTTTTTCGATATTTTACGTTATTATTTTCAAGAGATGTTTCTTATGAAAAGACTAATAACTCATATTCTACTCCTGATCCTTACCTGTTCTGCTTTTGCTTCAACAGAAAAACTCAATTATGTAGTAACTTATAAATGGGGGATTATTCAGAAAGATGCCGGTGATGTCGAAATCTACACAACACCTCACGGCAACGGCTACGAACTAAAACTGATTGCAAAAACGAAACCTTGGGCCGACCATATATATAAGGTGAGAGACACACTTGTTTCCATCACCGAGAAACAGAGATATCGTCCCCTTAATTACACTTATATAGCCCATGAAAAAAACAGGTTCCGTAAAGACCTGATTAATTTTTCATACTCCGGGAACAACGTGACGGCTCACGCTGAGAAAGTCAGAGAGGACAAAAAGGGGAATATCAAAAATTCTTCTGCTGTTTTGGAGGCTTCGGGGCCAACCTATGACATGCTTAGCGTCTATTTTTTTATTCGCGACCTCGATTATGCCAACATGAAACCGGGAGAGAACACTAATGCCACTATCATTTCCGGCACAAAAAAGGAAAACCTTGAGGTGAAATTTTTAGGGAAAGAAAGGGTGAAATTAAGTGATAAAAGCGAACATGATGCATGGCATATCACTTTTAAATTCACTCAACAGGAGGGCAAAAAATCAAGCGACGACATCAATTGCTGGATTTCAGATGATGATAGGCATATCCCTCTGCTCATAATAGGGAATCTCCCGATTGGACAAGTCAGGGTCAATTATCTCGCCAACCCCTAATCACGAAATCTACATAACAATTCATCATAATGGTCTATTCTCCTGTCGCGTAGGAAAGGCCACCAATGACGCACATTTTCCGTTCTTTCCAAATCAATTTCAACCATCGCCTCCTCAGGTGCCGAATCGCTACATTTATGTAGAATTTCTCCCTGTGGCCCACACACAAAACTGGAGCCCCAAAAATCTATCCCCGAGGTGTGACCTGATGGATCCTCTTCAAACCCATATCTGTTAACACTTATCAAAGGTAAGCCATTGGCAATGGCATGCGCCCTTTGGATAGTGATCCATGCATCAAGCTGCCGTTTCTTTTCTTCCGTGTCATCATCCGGATTCCAGCCAATGGCAGTCGGATATATCAATATCTCGGCTCCTTTCAGCGCCATAAGACGTGCTGCTTCCGGATACCACTGATCCCAACAAACCAGCACTCCAAGCGACCCTATGCTTGTCTCGATCGGATGGAAACCCATATCTCCGGGGGTGAAATAGAACTTCTCATAAAAGCCCGGATCATCAGGTATGTGCATTTTCCTATATTTGCCTCTCAGAGAGCCGTCGCTGTCAAACACTAACGCCGTGTTGTGATAGAGTCCTGCCGCGCGACGCTCAAAGGCACTTGTAACCAATACTACATTATTATTATGCGCCGCCTCTGCATAAAAATCCATAAAGTCATCGAGACTCGTGGCATACTTGAAATTCTCCACATTCTCACTCTGACAAAAATATGGCGAATCATGCAACTCCGATAATACTATCAGGTTAGCCCCCTCGGATGAAAGACTCTCTATCGACGATAGATTCCTTTTCCTATTCAACTCTATATCCTCATTAAAGGAACGTTGCACTATACCTGCCTTGATTCTTTTCTCTTTCATATCAGTCAAATATTACAGGATTAAATAATCCTTTGGGTAGTTGCATGGTTGCGCAATGAAGCGACCCATGTTGTTTGGTAAGTGTCACACAATCTATCCCCACTATCTTATGATGCGGGAAAGCTATTCTGACCGTTTGCATGGCCAACGTATCGTTCTGAGGCTGGCCATAGACGGGCATAAAAAGCTTGTCAGGAGTCACCAGATAATTGGCATAGGTAGCCGGCAACCTGTTACCCTCTTCATCATAAATCGGATCGGGAAGAGGCAATTCAACAAGATTGAAAGGATTCCCTTCTCCATTTCGGAACATTGACAACTGAGCCCTCATTTTAAGAAGCTCTTCAAATTGAGGGTCATCCATATTCCGGCATCCGGTGAAGAGAATAATATTATCAGGGGCCATTCGGGCAAGCGTGTCTATATGAGAATCAGTGTCATCCCCAATTAGGGCGCCATAATCCAAAAAGAGAATATGATTGGCTCCAAGCCTGTTTCTCAACTCCTTATCTGCCTCAAATTTCGACAGCCCTCCGTTGCGATTTGGTGAGCATAGGCATCTGCTGGTGGTTAGAATTGTTCCTTCGCCATTGGTCTCTACTGAACCTCCCTCCAAAACGAATGAGGTTTCATTCCTATAGACTCCTTTGCTGAATACTGATTTTTCATTGAGAAATCGGTTAACCAAATTATCTTTGTCGGCAGCAAATTTCAGTCCCCAGCCGTTAAATCCGAAATCAAGACCTCGTAAGCCATCTCCGGGATTGCCGTTCTTTACTATAGTCAGAGGGCCGTAATCACGGGTCCAGGTGTCATTATAATCAGCCTCTATAAACGTAACTCCCTTGAGAACACCCTCTTGCAGCAATTTCTCAGCCTCTTTCGCATCTTTACAAAGAAGCACGACATGAACCCCTTCAGCCACAAAAGTTTCTATTATTCGCTTATATTGCGCTAAAGCCTCTTCAAGTATATACTCCCAATCTGTGGTTTTATCCGGCAATGCCATCAAGACACCGTCGATAGGAGTCCATTCCGGTAAAAATTCTTTCATCTATTATTTTCAAAACCTTAAGCCTCTCTCTTTGCAAATTTAACAAATTGAACCCATACCGCAATATTTTAAAAACCCCTTTTGGTTTGTTAAGCTAAATGTGTGTAATTTTGCAAACAACTCAATAATAATGTCTACAAAATTACAAATATCTGATAGAGGGACGCAAATGCCCGCCTCCCCGATTCGCAAGCTCGCGCCCATTGCTGAGGCAGCTGAAGAAAAGGGCATAATGATATATCGGCTCAACATCGGCCAACCCGACTTGCCTACACCTCCTAAAGCCCTTGAAGCATTGAAACATGTCGACAGGCAGATTCTTGAATATAGCCCGTCGCAAGGTTATCTCTCTTTGAGAAAAGCTTTAGTGAATTATTATGACAGATATCAGATAAAACTGGATGCCAACGATATAATCATCACTTGCGGCGGTTCCGAGGCGGTGTTGTTTGCATTTATGAGTTGCCTTAACCCCGGCGATGAAATCATAATTCCCGAACCGGCTTACGCCAATTATATGAGTTTCGCGGTTTCTGCCGGAGCTGTAATTAAAACCGTAGTAACCACAATCGATGAAGGTTTCTGTCTCCCTAAAATAGAAAAATTTGAAAATCTTATCACTCCACGCACAAAAGCAATCCTTATCTGCAACCCCAACAATCCAACCGGGTATCTTTACACTCAAAAAGAAATGAACCAGATTCGTGATCTGGTGAAAAAACATAATCTTTATCTTTTCTCCGACGAGGTTTACAGGGAATATATCTACACCGGAAGTCCATATATCAGCGCCATGCACCTTGAGGGTATCAGCGAGAATGTGATATTAATAGACTCTGTGTCTAAACGTTATAGCGAATGTGGAATCCGTATTGGCGCTCTCATTACCAAAAACCAAAGCGTCAAAGACACTGTCATGAAGTTTTGTCAGGCTCGTCTTTCCCCTCCTCTAATAGGGCAGATTGTGGCCGAGGCTTCTATTGAGGGTACAGAGCAATATTCCCGAGATGTCTATGAAGAGTATCTGGAAAGACGTAAATGCCTAATTGATGGAGTAAACCGTATACCGGGCTGTTACACTCCAATCCCAATGGGGGCTTTCTACACTGTCGCCTCCCTTCCGGTTGATGACTCAGAAAGATTCTGTGCCTGGTGTCTCTCCGATTTCTCTTGGAAAGATGAAGAGACTCCGGAAGGGGTTGCCGGTGAAACTATTATGATGGCACCTGCAAGCGGATTCTACACAGATCCCGAATTAGGGAAAAATCAAGTAAGGCTCGCTTACGTTTTAGACAAGAAAAAAATTAAAAGAGCCCTCTTTATACTCGGAAAAGCCCTTGAGGAGTATAACAAGCTTTATTCTGAAAACAACAAATAGGGTTTAAACCAAACTATCGGATCAACCGGCCTCCCAAAATAGCGTGTCTCGAAATGGAGATGCGGACCCGTTGCATTACCTGTTTCTCCTCCGATTCCTATTGCATGACCGGCTTCCAATTTATCTCCACCCTTCACTATCCCCCTCTGTAGATGGCCGTAAACTGTCTCTATACCCCCGGCATGGCTGACTATTACATATTTACCATAACCGGAAGGATCATAACCCGTTTTTGTCACCACCCCGGGGAGAACACACTTAACCGTATCCCCGTTTTGAAGTTTGATGTCTATCCCATAATGGAATCGATGGAAATCAGGACGGTAGCCAAATCGCGAAGTCAAACCACCATCTGCAGGCATTTGAAATTCTGAATTATCAAATTCCGGTAATACCCCTTTATAGGGAACATAGCGCGAATAACGTCCTCCCCTTTTTCTTCTCGGATTCTTTCCCGACCAATCCCCGGTTTCATGATAACCATGTTCGATATAAACCCCCTCTACAAAATCCAATACGTTTTTTGCAAATGCTTCCTTTTCTTCTTCCTCAGAAAACATTCCCACAATTTCAAGGATATCTTCACCTTTTTCCTGATCTTCGCCCCGGATACTATCTTCGCTCTCTTTTCCCGCCACAACTCCGGCAAGTTCTGAAAAAAGATCAGCCCTTGACGGAAGGAAACAAAAGTGAAGCATCCCCGTAAGAAAGAAAACGATAATTATGTGAAAGCGCCTCTTCATAAATCTTTCGCCAATCATCCCCTCCTATAAAAGAGGAGACTAATAATAGAAGTGTGGATTTTGGTTGATGGAAATTGGTTACCATAGCATCCACAATTCGCCAATGGAATCCCGGGGCTATCATTATAGAGGTGGATGCCACCAGATTTTCAAGACCCTCCTCCTCCATTTTTTTTAATATGATTTCAAGAGAGTTTATCGAGTTGAGTTTATCTGTATCTATATCATTGTAAGCCGTCCATTGGTCTACTCTGAAAGGATCTTGGCTTCCTGCCATTATTGCCTTTCCTATTATAGGTAGAGATTCCAATGTACGCACTGTCGTAGTCCCCACGGCCACCACAGGTTTTCCTTCTCTCTTCCAATCAATTAGTTTTTTCAAAAAGTCACGGTTCACACTGAATGGCTCGGAATGCATCGCATGATTTCCAATCTTCTCACTCTTTACGGGCTTGAAGGTGCCGGCACCCACATGCAAAGTGATCTTCCCGATTTCTACGCCATGCGCTTCAAGTCCCTCAAAAACCCTGTCTGTGAAATGAAGCCCTGCTGTGGGAGCTGCCACCGATCCTTTAGCACGCGCATAAATTGTCTGATAATCTGACAAATCCCGTTCTTCCGACTCTCGGTTCAGATAGGGTGGAATTGGTATTCTTCCAGCTATCTCGATAATTTGCGAAAAACTAATCCCATCTCCTTCCCAAGAAAATTTTACCTCAGAACTCCCGTCAGGATATTGCCGCAATCTCTCTGCACATATTTTCAATTGCTTCTTGGAGTCCGGCAAATCCAAAATTAAAAAAATCCCACCTGATTTCCATTTCTTGGAATTTCCCACAAGGCATTTCCATACACACTCTTCTCGGCTCTGAAAATTTAACACATAGTCGGCCGGTTCTATCGGTTCAAGCAGAAATAATTCGATTCCGGCTCCGGTGTCCTTATGGAATTGCATTCGCGCATTTATAACCCGTGTGTCATTACATACCAATAAAGCTCCGGGAGGCAATAAATCCGGCAACTCTTTGAAAACGCGATGATAAATTTTCCCGGAAGATGTCCTTAACAGGAGCTTGCACTCATCCCTTTGCTCTAAAGGGTGAACGGGAATCATATCATCCGGAAGGGTATAATCAAAATCATTTATGGAAATTTCTTTAACCATTCTCGATTGATTTATTGCCTTCTGACGCATCGGGAGTTACTGTTGAGGCCCTACTAACTGTTTCTGTCGCAACTTGTGCCGCGGCTCCCGGCGCATCCGCTTTTGTTGATGACAAGGGTTTCGGATATTTTGGCAATCCGGTCCTCCCGGCGCTCTCAAAAGTAGGTTCTAACTCTGCCGGTATTACCTTCGTCATATGAGCCAAGACTAATATCAAAACCGCATAGGCCATCTGTGTTATTGCCGTAGAATGTAAAACATTATTTAAACCAACAACCGGACTGGCGATTCCTCCGAAGACATAACCTATAAATCCCAATAAGGCCGAGGCATCTCCGGCATAGAGACGGCCCTCATTCATTGCCAAGGTGTTTGACACTGTGAATATCAAGCCGATACAGAATATCATACAAACATTCCACGCCTCATAAACCCATACGCTATCTACAAGAAACAGACATATTCCCTGTCCGATACAGATAAAAAATATTCCCCAGGCCCCAACTACCGCAGCCCTCTTTAATGGCTTGAAGGTCAATGCAATGGTAGCTCCAAAGGCTATAAAGATTGCATTAAAGCCCATAAACAGCCCGAATTGTAACTGTGAATAATGATAATGGTCTTGTATGATAAACGGAGCTGCCGACACATACGCAAATACCAAACCCAAGGCTGCTCCCTTTAGAAGAGAGTGAACCATGAAACGTTTGTTTTTGACCAGATATCCATAATTCTTAAAGGCAATCCCGAAATGTCCCTGGACTCTCCGGCTCGGTGGCAAAGATTCCTTGAGTGCCGGCGCCAACATTAGCAAAAGTATGCTGAATCCAAAAAGTATCCAGAAAATTCCTCGCCAACCTATGGCGTGAGAAACAAAACCTCCTAAAACCGGGGCGCTCGCAGGAGCAAAACCATTGATAGCACCAACCAATGCCATCACCTTTGCAAGGTGCTGACCCTGATACATGTCTGCCGGGATTGTCCTCGCAAGAAAATAACCACCCGATGCTCCGAATCCCTGAACAAGACGCCACCAGATAAATTCCCAGATACTGTGTGACCAAACCGAACAGAAGGCTCCGATAGCAAATATTACCATCGCTATATAAAGTATCGGTTTCCTGCCCCATCTGTCGCTGAAGGGGCCTAAAAGCATTTGGCCAACTCCAAGGCCGATCATCCCGAAAGTCAACCCAAGCTGACATGTCGACACAGAACAATGAAATGCCTTACACATAACCGGCAACGTCGGGATATACATATCGTTTACAAACGACCCGAAGGCGCTCAGCAATACTAAATAAATGATTACAAACCAGTAATAACCTCCGCTTATCGGTGATTCAGTCTGTGTTGAAACTCCGGCCTGAGTTGTTGTTTCCCCCATATCTATTTATTATTTTTAGTTAATTTCTAACCTATATGATACTCTCCCCAATATGACCTCTACCGCTTATAGCGACCAAGGTTTTACCATTCATGTTATTCCCCTATCAATTCTCCCTTCAATGTGGCCGAAGAAGCTGATATAACCCTTACCCTAACAAAATCTCCCGGTTTACTTTCACCCTTTGGAAAAACCACCACCTTATTTTGTGAAGTTCTGCCGAAATGCTCATCCGGATTACGTTTGGATTTCCCTTCCACCAAAACCTCAAACTCCTTCCCCACATCTTTAAGGTTATTCTGCATAGAAATCTCATTCTGCAATCCTATCAACTTGTTAAGTCGCTCTATCTTAACCTCCTCGGGGATATTGTCAGGTAGATATTTAGAGGCATACGTGCCGGGTCTTTCAGAGTATTTAAAAAGGAATGATGAGTCAAACCCAACTTCTTTCATCAACGACAAAGAGGCTTCGAAATCCTCCTCACTCTCTCCATGGAAACCCGTGAAAAGGTCTGTGGTGATTCCGGCATCCGGCAGTATCCTCCGAATAGCTGCAATGCGGTCGAGATACCATTCTCTCGTGTACTTGCGATTCATGGCCTTAAGCACCGAGTTGCTGCCGCTCTGAACCGGCAGATGGATATGATGTGCTATGTTCGGATGAGAGGCAATCGTCTTGATGATTTCATCGCTCATATCCTTGGGATTAGAGGTAGTAAACCGGATTCTCATTCCGGGTGCTGCTTTGGCTACTAATGAAAGAAGTGCCGGAAAATCTGTGACTTGACCCTCTTTATCTATATATTTATAACTGTTGACATTCTGGCCTAACAGCGTAGCCTCTTTAAAACCTCTTCTTTGAAGGTCGGAAAGTTCCTTCAAGATACTTTCGGGTTCCCGGCTCCGCTCCCTCCCTCGAGTATAGGGCACTATACAATAAGAACAGAAATTGTTACATCCTCTCATTATTGATATGAAACCGCTTATCCCGCCTCCCCCGATTCTTGTCGGTATTATATCTCGATATGTCTCTGTTGTGGAAAGGTCGATATTGATAGCCGCCTCGCCATTCTCTGCTGACGCTATCAGATTCGGAAGATCAAGATATGCATCGGGGCCGGCCACAAGGTTAACCCCGTGCTCCTCTATGAGCTGATGTTTTAACCTTTCAGCCATGCAGCCGATTACTCCTATCAGGATATTCTTCCCCATCTTGCGACGCATTGAACGCCAATACAACAGACGCGAATAGATCTTTTGCTCCGCATTGTCACGGATAGAACATGTGTTCAAAAAGACTGCATCCGCCTCTTCATCTTTTTCTGTCATTTCATATCCGGCCATTCCCATCACTGCCGCTACAGTTTCAGAATCCGCCACATTCATCTGGCAGCCATAGGTCTCGATCCTTAGCTTCTTACCTTTTAATTTCTCATTATCCGGAAGTTGAAATGATGTCATATTGTAGTGTTCTTTGCAAGGTTAGATCCGCTATTACTCACCGGCGTTTTGTATTGGTTTTTTCACTATGCCGCGACTCTTCATACCATTGATGGCGATAGTGATTGATTCAGGAAATTCCACAAGTCTCAGCATTTCAGATTCATATTTGGCAGGCAAACTGTCAAGAAATTCTATATCAAAATATCCATTGTCATTAGTTGGATCTATTGTAAAATAACCCACTCCAAACGACGTGAGATTCTGAAAAAAGTGAGTCCCCTGGGAAGGCTCTATTCGATACCCCGGAATTGCCATTTCAACAATTAGACGCGCTCCGGCTATCTGAGGCCATCTCACCGGCACTCCCAACGCATTGTCGGCTGAGCCCCAGCGTCCCGGTCCAACAAGTATGTAAGGCTCGTTGTTCTCTGTCAGCTCGCGGTTGAGCTTGTCTATCTCAAGGGCCAAGGCCGGATTGTTGGCACTTGTATAATTCCCCGGCTTTACATACAATAAATGCCTTACGTTATCCATAACTCCATGACCTAACGCTGCTTCCGAACGGAGTATCAAATCCTTATCCTCAACATCTAAGATCGAGTCATCAAGCATCTCCTTCTTATCCACGATGGGTCGAATCTGTAGCCAATAGATACTCCCCTTCTTCTCTTCTGACGTTGCCTTCGGATTAATGATGCCGGCAAATTCGATTTCCACAGGCCTGCCCATTGCATATTCTCCCTTTGACAGCATGAAATCTGTAGCTGTGGCCAAAGGGAAGACTTCTTGACGCAAAACATTTGCAAATGTCACTACTTTTCTCCCCGGACCCCAGTCTGTGTCTCGCAAAACGCGGTCGTTGGGATCAAATGTAGAAACCAAATATCTCAAAGAGTCTGTTTTGAAAGCTTCTGCAACCGGTATTTTCTTGATATTAAATCCATCATCTGTGGAGAATTCTTCTCTTTGGGGCGCCATTTTGCTTAACCCGTAGAGATTCTTTTGAGTGTCTCTAAGTGCAAGCTCTATTGTAGAAGTCTGCAGAACATGATCCGGATGCTTGGGAGAGAAACGGAGGGAAAGACCGCCATCAACTATATATTTCCCGAGCCCGGCTGCAACTTCTACAACTCCATCTTCCGATTTCTCTTCTCCTACGGGATAATAGTTGATCGAACGTCCCACTCCGGAGAATGAAGGATAATAGTAATCTCCATGCCATTCCCCCACAACTTCCTGAATGATAATAGCCATTTTCTCCTGCTCTATGACGTTGCTTGTCGCATTCATATATGCCTTTGAATCTGCATAGAACACTGAGGCATAGACCCCCTTTATGGCATCACACAGCAAGCGCAACATCTCTTCCCTGTCGTCAAGACAAGGAACCATATAGGTGGCATATATCCCGGCAAATGGCTGATAATGGGAATCCTCTAATAATGAAGAACTTCTTATAGCCAACGGCTTGTCGATAACATCAAAAAGAGCCCGGAAATCATCCAGCAGATGTTCCGGAAGTTTTGACTTTAGAAAATGAGTAAGTATCTCTGAATCCGGAAGATTCGACAATCCTATACGATAGAGCCCGTTATACTCCATAAAATTGTCGAAGATATCAGTACACAACACCACTGTACGTGGTATTGTGATTTGGACGCCATTGATATCGTCACACTCCGGATATCTCTTTATTATATGATCTATAAATGCCAGACCACGCCCTTTGCCACCTAAAGACCCCTCTCCTATTCTTTGGAAATTGCTATACCGGTCAAACCTATCCTTCACGAAGATTGCCACAACTCCTCTGTTCTTCATCCGACGATATTTCACTATCGAATCGAATATCAGTTCCTTCACTGAGTCTGCCTCCTCTATGCGGTTGAAGAAATGCTTCTTCATGATTTCGGCTATCGGGAAAAGCGCACGGGAATATAGCCATCGAGACACATCATTCTTGCGACAATGTGCATATAATGCATCATCCGGTATGTTGAACACCTCTCTCTGCAATGTCTTCAGATCAGGTATTCTCATAATTTCCTTTCCGTCGACGGGATTTCTTACCACAAAATCTCCGAATCCGAAATTCTGTTCCACTGCCTTTCGGAGTTCCTGGGGAAATGTCTTTGAGTTCTTATCTAAAAAGAGATATCCCTGTTGCTCCACTAACGTTCGATTCCCGCTTTCCTGGCTTTCCAAAATCACCGGTGTGAAAGGATATTTCTGACGAAATGTTTCCGCCAGTGAAATTCCCGCATTGGGATCTTTGACACCTCCGTGAGGGAAACGCATATCTGATATAACCCCAAGTATATTCTCGCCATATTTATCAAATAAGGCCTGCGCCTCCTCATAGTCACGAGCCAACAACACCTTTGGTCGACCACGCATCCTCAACATTCGCTCATGTTCGTTGAGAGCCTCGGTGGAAAATTCACGACTCTGGATAAACAGATATCTGAAAAGGTGTGGCAATACTGATGAATAAAACCGTATGGAATCCTCCACGACTACAATACACTGAACTCCGATATTAAGAATATCGTTTTCAGCATTCATCCGGTCTTCAATCAATTTTATAATGGCCAATATAAGGTCGACATCTCCTAGCCACGAGAAAACATAATCCACACCGGCAAGATCCTCATTGGCTATACGCCTTCGCACCTCTTTAGAGAATGGCGTCAGGACCACAAACGGTATCTGTGGATACATCGAGTCGATTATCTTTGCTTCCTTGAACGTTTCGCTGATATCAACTCCCGGCATCGCAATAATCAGATCGAAGGTCATCTCCTTAAGCAATGCCTTCGCCTCTTCATAAGTGGCGGCCTTCACGAAACGTGGAGGAGACGACAGATGGAGATCGACATATTCGAAATATACCTGTTCTTCAACCCTTCCATCTTCTTCAAGCATAAAGGAGTCGTAGGGCGTAGCAATCAGAAGCACAGTAAATATGCGCTTCTGCATCAGTTTCTGAAACTCGGTCTCTTTAAGATACCTGGGCATTATGTCGTGTGAGAAAATCGTCGAGTGCCGATGTCATCGACGGCAAATCTTTGGTGGGAGCCTCTATGGAGAGCTCCAGACCCGACTCCTTTACTGCATGTGCCGTCGGGGCGCCAAACGTGCCGATCAATGCCTTCTGCTTGCCATCAACCACAAAATCCGGAACATTCTTAAGTAAGGAATGAATTCCTACCGGGCTGAAAAAGAGCATAAGGTCATAGTCACATTTTTCATCCGGACGGAAATCATTGCTTACAGTACGATACATCATGGCAGGTGTAAGATCTATATTCATTGCAGCCAAGGCCTCCATACGCTCCGGCATAATGTCTGACACCGGCATCAGGAATTTCTCCTTGTGGTTTTTCTGTACTGCTGCCAAAAATTGAGGATCGTCAAGCCTACCCGTCAGGCCGTAAGATATTTTACGCTTTCTGTAGACTATATATTTCTGCAGATACAGGGCTATTTGTTCTGTGGTGCAAAAATAGCGCATCGTGTCTGGAACTGTTACTCTTGATTCTTCACACAGTCTAAAGAAATTGTCTACTGCTGTGCGTGCAGTGAATATGACCGCCGTGTACTCAGATAAATTGATCTTTGAGTGACGAAATTCTTTGACTGTGAGCGGCTCAACTTTTATCATGGGCCGGAACACTATTTCCACATCATGTTTTTTGGCAATCTCATAATAGGGAGATTTGGCCGTGGGCTGGGGCTGCGATACGAGAATTTTCTTGATCTTCATAAGCGAAAAATCTTCGATTCTGACAACTTTTTGTGTAATCGTTATCACTGCCTGGCACGAATATCACTATCTCAGCGATTCGTCGAGGAAAGATGCCAATCGACAGCTTATTATCAATGGAACTATTTCCAGACTGCAAAGGTAGCATAAAAAAAGCACCCAAGACGAAAATTGATTAAAAAAAATCCTATATCCTTTCCAAATGAATATCATTTTTACGATTATAAAAACAATTGCCGACGTGATGGAGACTCCTAAAATCCACCCCGGTCTACTTATTGCTATTAAGGCTGTTATGAAAAATGCTGGTGCCATCATTGCCTGACTCGCGGAATATCCTTTAACCCATAATTCCGAATGAGATCTGTCGCTGAATACCCATCCGACGCCGGCATAAGCCCCAAACATAAAGAGAGCATAAACCCCTGCAACTCCCATCACGGACACCATCCCCAACCATTGCGGAAGCTCCGTAAATTTTTCCCCTCTATAATATTCCAAAAAACTGAAACCTATTATCCCCACACAGAAACACCATAAGACATTTAGCATGATAATCATGCTTGCCTCTCTGACCGTATCATCAAATATATTCTGACGGGTGCGTGTCTCAACAAGATTTCGAAATATGGTCAAGGCATACTTGATATTATTTCTAAACCTCAGAGAGATTATCAGAAAAAGGAGAAATAGTGCTCCTAAAATAAAAGAGATTCCTTCTCCCTCTCCCTGTCGCAACGGTGGCTGGGAGGGACTCTCCGGTTTTGTCATCACTATACCATAGGTATGAGTAAGACTGTCAACCTCTATGGTGTCTGCTTCACGGGGAAGAATTTCCAAATCACTCTTTAAAGCCAGTTCTCCTTCTTGTACCATTCAACAGCTTTTTTAACCCCCTCCTCCAAAGAAACTACCGGATTAAATCCAAAATCTCTCTTTGCCTTGCTGACATCCACGTCCCAATTCCTCTGTTTCATGATATTATATTTATCGCGATTGAGGGTGGAAGGTTTCATACGTGCAACTCCCCATTTCTCCGCTATCGCTGAAACCACCTTTACTCCCCATAATGGCACCGGAAACGGAAAAACATGTTTCCTCCCCAATGCCTGAGCCACCATCTTCCTAAATTCCTTCTGTGAATAGGCTTTTTCTTCAGAAATCAAATATACATTCCCGGTTGGTGCTTTCTCCAAGGCATCATAAATTCCACAGGCCAAATCTTCTACATAAATAAAAGTCAACATCTGCCTTTTATATCCCGCTGAAAAATCAAATCCCTTCGAAATGGTCTGCATCATTAAAAAATAATCCTTGTCGCGCGGACCATAGATTCCTGTAGGCCTGAATATTATATACGGGATGTTTTCCATTTGGAGAAGCATCTCTCCCTTAAGTTTTGAGGCTCCGTAGCGGGTGTTGGGACTCGGAATATCGCTCTCTTTGAATTTCTCCCCATCCTCCTCATGACGCGGCCCATGTACAGAAAGCGAACTCATCATCAGAAACTTCTCAGGCACTTTGCCGGCCCTTTTTAAGGACTCGAGAAATTCTTTAAGATATTCATAATTAATTCTCGAAAAATCAGAAAATGTCAGAGCCTTCGTGGCTCCAAGATTATAGATAATCCAATCCCATTTCCCTCCATCAGGCACACCATTTTGCAATGATTCTTCCAACGTTTCCGGATTATCAAAATCAAAGGTCACAAATTTTATACGTGAGTCGGTAAGATACTCCCGCGAAGTGCTTTCCCTTACTCCGGCATAGACCTCATAACCTCTACGGAGTCCCTCTTCCACTATAAAGCCTCCGGCAAAACCTCCGGCTCCCACCACTAATACTTTCTTTCCCATTATATTCTGTGTAGAGTCTTTAGCAATTTATTCCGGCATTGTTGCGTCCGGCGGCACATTAATATCAGGATGAAGCCTGAGCTTCGGTGCCCTGACACCTTTGTCGATAGGAGTGAGTGTGACATTCCAAACTTGATCTTCCCTTCCGGACCCCGAGATATATTTACCGTCAAGTCGACCATCTGAGAGTTCCTTCACCTTCATCAGAAGATGCGTGTCTCCTTCGCTACCCTTCAAAACTAAATAACCGTTCTCGTCAAAACTCAGATTTTGGAATCTAATGAAGGTATCGGTGGCCGGATTCTCATAAAATCCTTTCGTTATCTTCCCGTCTTCATAGTAGAAAGTCAGACTCACCGGGAATTTCCTGTCAGGACTCTCCACCCTTCCTCTCCAGATAAAGGGACCGTTGAAAACATAAGCCTTATCAATGGCATCTGTCATCATCATTGCGTATGAAACGTTGTCATCTTTAATGAATTCATAAATCTTCCAACGGTTCTTTTCCAATTTCAATTCCATGATGTATGGTTTCTCTTCTTTGGCTTCTGCTGATGGATAATAGTAGACGTAGGCCAAAGAATCATTTCCCCATACATCCACATTCCGGATTGTTATTACGTGGGAAGAATTTAATTGCCCCAATGGATCCCATTCCGTTGCTACTGTATCTCCATATTCAATAGCCATTTCCCTATAAAGGCTGTCTAATCCCTGACTAAAGAGGGGCTTGAGATTCACCGGCGGAGTATACTCTATTTGCATATTCCTTATTAATGCCGGAATCCCAACCTTTTCTATAAATTCCGGAGTCTCATTTTTAGAAAGCAAGTCTTCAAGGCCGAATTGCTCCCAATTCTTGTTGACAGTGGTTAGAAAACAGTTTGTGACTTCCTGCATAACTTTCCCTTCAGGAGTGGAATTATATTTATTCCAAAGATACCCTATCTCGTCTTGGGGAGATTGAGACACTTCTTCTACGGGTACATCTTCAACATAAGTCTCCTGGTCATAATCTTCATCATCGGTAAAGAGGAACCAAAGGAAACCAATCGCAAAAAAAGATAAGAGCAGGATTGTCACAAGCGCCCAGCCATTTACGCTGCGAGGCTTTTTCTTTGGAATCGGCCTTGGCTTTGGCTCAGGTTTTGGTTTAGGCTTTGGTTCAGGCACAGGCGGAGGAACTCTTTCCTCGCTGACTCCTTTTTCTCCCTCTTTCTCAAGAATTATTTTCGTGACTTTCTCTCTTTCCTCCTTCACCTGAATAATATCCTTTAACTCAGGCAAATTCTTTTTATAACCTTCTTTATATTCCTCCTTGACATAAATTTTGTCGAGATGGGAACAATTATCAAAACAGTTGCCCGCTATTTTAGGGGCGGCTCCCTCAAACGTAACCTCTCGTAATGAGAAACATTTCATAAAAGCCTCATCCCTCAACTCTAATAAGGAAGCCGGAAACCGGAGAGTTGTAATTTCAAAACAACCCTTAAAAGCGCCTCTTTCAATTCGAAAAAGAGTACCCGGGAAGTCGACATGCTTCAACAATTCACATCTTTCGAAAGCCTCTTCACCTATGAGCGTCAATTTGGCGGGGATATTTGCCTCTGTCAGTAAGTCACAACCTTTGAATGTGCCTTTCTTTATCTCCTTCAAATTATTCGACATCCTGACTCTCTCAAGGTTGCGGCACTCTTCAAATGTATTCTCCCCTATTTCAACCACCATGTCAGGAATATGGATAGACCTAAGTGACTCATTCCCGCGGAAAGCTCCGTCACAAATAATTAAAGTGCCGGCAGCAACTTTATAGTCAATGATTTTATCGCTTTCAGTAGCCTTTAAAAGTCGCTTCCGGTCTTGACTATAAATCACGCCATACTCATCCGTGAAGGATTGTAGAAGATCTGATTTGTTGAATTCTGTCATTGTGGGGTTACCGGTTGGTTTGCATTTTCAAAATTAAGTAACTTTTAATAATTTGTGAAATAATTTTAATTTTTCATAAATCTTTTTCCTTAAAAATTCATATCTTTGCAAGTTAAGAGCCTACTTCATGTTTTTAATAAAAAATGCTTGGGTGGATGCCGTGAGGACCGGCTCTTTTTTTAGCTAAAATTCACAAATAATTCTAAGGTAATTTATCTTTGGACATCTAATGGTTGTTAAAGATTTCTATCGTCTAAAATTATATTCTCTTTTTGCAGCGTTTTTATGCGTATGTGTTGCAAAGGCGCAAAATGACACCACCGATCATTTCTTTCAGAAACATATAATGGTTGTGGTCGACCAAAGCCCCGACGCCATTCATCAGTATGACGACATGGAGTCTCTTTTCAACGGTCTCTCAAATTTCTTGAAAGGGGAAAAACTTCCGGCATCTCTCGACATGAATAAAAGCGATCTGCCCACAAATTTCACTTTTAATCCACAACGAGACGAAATTTCACTTTTTGCTTTCGGCCTGGGTGGCTACCGTCAGGATGGCGATTGGGATAATATCCACTTCAACGCATCCTACACGGATGGTTATGACGGGGAGAAATTTTTTAATGATATCACTAACGGCTTGATTCATCCGCGGACCTCCCTCCATTCCTCCAATAAGAATCTGAATGATTTTATTAATGAAGACTTGCGCCAACTCTTCAACGGAAATGACGAGCTGGCAAATAACTTCATGGGAGTAACAATGTCGCATTATGTCTATCCCTCCATCCTTAGTTTCATAAATTCCGATGGTAAAGCAGAGGAGTATTACATAATAGTTGTGACCAACTATAAGGATGGAGCAGGAAATAATGACGGTGCCGACGAAGCGCGTATCCGAGAGTTGGCCGGTAGGCGCTATGCCACTCTCCCTGGCGATTATGCCGGAAGGCTTAATCAACTCAGACGCCCTTTCTATACCACCAACTGGCTGCAAATGAGAAATAAAAGAAATCCGGAAAACTATCTTAACGGAATGCAGCTCGGAGTAAAGTCTCTCCAAGGAGTCTCAGTCTACATCTCATCCAACCATGACCTCTCTCAACAGGAATTTAATCGTGGGCAATTCACTCTTAAGCCAGTTGAAATCTCATTCAACAAAAACAATACTATCCGGATAGATTCTATATTCCTCAAGGTAAGCGACAAGGAGGGGAAAACGATAGTAAAACTACCATTGACTAAAGATTCTGAGGTCGCTGAAAGATGGTTTGATGAGGATTCTCGAAAATTCACTATACCTTCCCAAAATATCCCTTTAGGAAAAGCAGCCTTTGAAGATAGCGACTTGAATTTTCAATATCAATTCTTCTCAACGGTTAGCCCCGAAGGTGATGGAAAGGATGTGCCATATGTGTTCACTGCACAGACTTCTCTCTCAACCGGGGATATCTTATTTGTGAATGATTCTAAAAGAGGTTGGATTGTCGGGCTCGTATTAGGTGTTTTAGCTATTATTACGTTTTTTATTATGATATTAAGAGGAAAAAAGAGAAGCCTCCGCTCGGAAGCAAGAAATTTCACAACCCGTTTCTCTGTCACCACGCGTGAGGAAGGAACAGTGGAGCTCCCCTGCTGGTTCTATACTCCCGGTCAACCGTCAGGAGCTATCAGAGTGGACGGAGACGTTAATCCGGCTAATGTCAAATTCCGTTTCCCGGGCAAAACTCAGGTAAGAGTTAAGGTAGATATTTTAGAGAAACCCAACGATCTAACTATCCTCGTTAATGACAAACGGGATGAAATAGTCGAGCCCGGAGATGAAAAAGCCTTCCTCATATATGATGAATTTGTGAAAAATTCAACAGGCGACGGGAAATTCAAATTCACACTTAATTTCCGACTCCCCGAAAATGTCAACTGGGAATATACGAAGGTCAGACTCCGTCTTAGATATGAAACTTTCACTAAAATCTTCGGGTTCTTTAAAAAAGTGGAATATTTCCCCATTAACCCTGAAGATGCCGAAGAGATCGATTTCTTCATACGTCCCGAAATAGGGGAAGGATGGCTCGGAATAGACCCGGGAACTTCCGGCTCCTGCATAGCAATCGGAAGAGGCGGCACTATCAACCAACCTAACATTTCACTTGTAGAGGTAGACAATGACCCCATCATTCCCTCTAAGATTATTTTTGACAAAGCCTCTTTCCGGGATATCGATTCCGCTCAACCCGGCACTGACTATACCTTCGGCACTAACGCCAATAAGAACTGGACGGCAAGATCAAGAGCCGGTTACCAGTGTTTCCAATCAATCAAAAAGCTCCTCGGGTATCAAAACGGAGAAAACAACAAGCTTTCCATTAATCCCGGTAAAGCGGGCAACTCTAAAGAGCTTTCTGGCATGCAATTAGCCCACCTGCTCGTTAAGGGTATCTTAAAAGATGCCGACAATCATCTAAACTCCCTGCCTGAGCCTATTAAAAGAAGCCTCGAACCGGAAGGAGAAAAAATCAGACGGGCTGTCGTGGCAATCCCCAACAACTATACTCTCCCTAAAACCCTCGATATGGTAAAAAGCGTTGCAATGACTAATCGTTTTGATGAAGTCAGACCAATTTTCGAGGCTGAGGCTATTCTATGTAACTATCTTGCTAAAACTGCCGGCGAAATTAAAGGAGGAACCCAAAACATCGCTGTCTATGACATGGGAGGGGCTACAATTAATCTCACAGTCTTTGAAGTAAGATTCTCTTCTAAGGGCGGGTCTGTTTATTATAATGTAAAAACTTTAGGAAGAATAGGATATGCCGTGGGCGGTGATAACATTGACTTCGCCCTTATGAAATATATCTTCTCTCTGACTTCCCTCGACAAAGACCCCGCTAAAGCTAAAGAAATACAGGAGTCACGTAAAGTGGAAATCCTTGACCTGATACTTTCTCTTAAAAAGAATCTTATTGCTTTCAACACCAACTATCCTCGCAAAGCAACGGAAATGCTATCAAGCTACGACGCTTTCGACAATTTTGTAAAAAAAGTGACCGGTTTGAATATTTCCGATTCACGTTTCAGATCTAAATTCTACAATTCCGAAGGAGAGGATAATTCTTTCTCGGAAAAGCTCGTTTATCAATTGACCGACAATAACCGGGAAATCCGAAAATACGTAAAAGAACGCATTCTGGAAGTCACCAAAGAAATTCTAACTTATCCCGAAGTGGCAAAAATCGCCAACTTAAACTATGTAATCTTCTCGGGAAGAAGCGTCCTCTTCCCCGAAGTGAAGTCATGGGCTCTCACAGGTCTTAAGACCAAATTCAAAAACCTGATAGAATGGAAAGGGTTGACTCCTACTGAAGTGAAAACTGCAGTTGCCTACGGAGCCTGTTGGTATGGGAATTTCAATTCGCTTGTAACCCTTGAGAATGATGGTGTCGCTTCCGCTTATGGTTTCAAGCTCACTGAATATGGCAAAACCTCCATGCATGTGCTTATCGACCAGAATCAATCGTTTAAAGAAAAACAGTCAATCGAAAACAAGGAGAAAATCAGCAGTTCATTTGCTTCCGACGGTGGTTTTGTTGAATTCTATCAAGTTATGGGAAGCCCCCACAAAGTTGATTTGTTTGAAGATTCCAACCGTTATAAACTCAATAAAATAGGAGACATACGCGTCAACGTAGACACTGAGGAAATCCTGCTTGAAGTGAAACGAAGCAATCAGGTTAATTTCAGCGTCTTGCTTAATAACGGCACAATTATAACACGAACCGATGTCAATGTCGCTGACCGTGACATAACGGATGAAAACGACGAAGCTTATATCTTCGCAACATATACCGCCAAGCCGGCTCAATCCCCTCAGATTAAACAATAAACCATATAGATATGAAACTTAAACTATCTTTTAGTTGCCTATTGCTCTCTCTCTTAGCTTTTAATTCTCAAGCTCAGGAGCAGACCGACTCTACTATAAAATTTGATAAAATGGCTGTCGCTATTATGAGCGATACCATACCTCAAAAATCGGGCGAGAATTTTAAAATAATCAAAGGGCTTACATATATCACCGACGGTCAGGGAGATTATATTGTCGGGCAAGACACTATTGATTTTAAGGATAAGAATATCTTTTCGGAACCCCAACCTTTGAAGATGGATACAAATCTCTCTCCCCTTAAAACTCTTTATATTGCTGAAAGAAGTGGGGGCAGCCTGAAATTGAAAGATAAGGAAAGCAATATCAAATATTCAGTCTATATTCCAAAGAAAGACACCCTGATCTCTTTAGCAGGGGACTCTGAAATCAGCACATGGAAAAGTCAATTGATTCCCGGCGACCAACTATATATATTCCCCGGGGGCGAACCCGCTTATCTCCTTAGGGTAGGAAGCGATGAATGGAAAGGTTTGAAAAACGCTCAACCTATGACCCCCGAAGAAGAAAAGGAATTTAATGTAGTTGCCATTGTATGGGGAGCTCTCGCTCTACTCGTCATACTGGCTGCTGTATGGTTCTTCTTTATCCGAGGTAAAAAGAAAGGAAAGAGTGACGGCAACGATGACATTCTTCCTGAAGAAGCAGACTCTCAAGAAGAAGATGAGAAACGTATTGAACCGGCACGGGAGAAAAAGGCTGACCATACTGACTATCAACCTAAAACTCCGCGTTCCCAAGATGAAATATTGGAACAATTGATTAATACTCTGAGTTCTTCTGTGAGTCAGGAAGATTTTAAAGATTATTCCGACACAATCTTTAAGTTGAAACAAAAGCTCGAAAACGGCAAGATTGAACTTAATAACATCACGAGAGCTTTTGAAAGCCAGAAGGCTGAAAATTCAAGCCTCAACGAAACTATCGATAATCTTAACCGAAAACTTGACACACTTAACAGCCGGATTGACGACATAAAGGCTGAGGAGGCTAAAAAATGGTCGGCTGAAGTCGAAAAACTCAAAACAGATGTCGAAAAAGAAAAGAGAGATCGCGAAAACTCAGAGAAAAAGCTTAACAACGAAATAAGTGACCTTAATTCCAAAAATTCAGACCTCTCTGACAAGAATCATAAGCTCAACGATGATCTGAATCACGCTCGAAAAGAAGTGGCTCATCTCACCGAACTGAATACAAAATTCAGCGACACTTTCAAAGATTTCCCAAGTGTTAAACAGATTTCATCTGATCTGTCTGCATATTTTGAAGCTGTAGAGAATCTGCAAGAGCAGGCCGTTTCTCTCCTTGAAAACCTTTCTGTGGTCCGGAACGATAAGGGAGCTGCTGTTGTTGCAAAGGCACTCAAAGACTTCAAAACTGAAACTAAAAACAGCTTGCCCGAAAGAAACCAATTGTTGTTTGAAGCCCGACTCATTGTAAAGACTTCTTTCGATGTAGCCGGAACCCCTCTTTCTCAAAGACTCGCATCTCAGGGAGTAGCATCTCAGCAGGCCGAAGACCTTAAATATTTCGTTTATGAGAGGTTCAGCAAATTCATGGGTGAGTCCGTTAAGCTCGCTGATATCCTCAAACATCTCAACGATTTCCCGGGAGTCGACGGTATCGATATATCCAAGTTTGAAAATGCCCCGCAAAAATTGATAGATTTGCTCGAAAAATTTGATATTTCCGTCAAATATGTGGAACTTTACACATCCACAGAAAATTATACCGATAAGGAAATTGATGTGGTAGACACTGTGGAAAATAGCGGAAAACCTATGGATACTATCGTGGCTATCAGAGAAATGGGAGTCAACTACGGCCAAAGCGATAAGAAAACTGAAGTCGTGGCTCAAATGTAAAATAATACCCTGTGGATGTGATTCTATTCATATCACAGGCCCTCAATTCTCGATAACCTTTTTCAAATTTAAAGAGATGAAAAAATCTATTATAATCAAGTCGTTAACAGCTATTCTCCTAATAGGGGGACTTATATTGGGGTTTGATGGATGCAAAAAGACCAAATCTCATACTGCTCAGGAGCCCAAAACTGAAGATTCAACACAAGTTGTTGACTCCCTTGAAGCAACAACACCGACTGAGGCTCCCACAAGTATAAGGGTCTTCTTTGACAATTCCGCATCCATGGCCGGATACCTCGTCAAAGGGAAGAGAGATTACAACACTCTTTATAACGCAATTGTTGCTTTAGGCCGCAATTATGGCAATGGTGTTTATGCGTTCACTGCCGACCTCTGTTGTGCCCCAAAAGGGAAGACCCCGCAAAAAGGGATTTCTTACGAGCAATTCAAAGAAATGATAGATAATGCCGGTATAGCTGCTGGATCTGAGTCGCTTCTTAATAAAATCATAGGGGATATCGCTGAAGAGACAAAAGCACATCCTAATCAATTGTCTATTTTCTTTACCGATGGCATTATCAGCGGGCCTGCCGAGAAGATAACTGCCGACCGTGAATATACTACCAACCATATTGAAGATTTAAGTGGAGAATTGAGTAATGCCGTAAGAAACAAAGGTCTTGCCGCTTCTGTCTATAGGTTTGACAAGGCCGATTTCAACGGGGCTTATTATTCTTATGATAACAAACCAAAAAACATGAAGGGCTCTCGTCCGATTTATGTCGTTGCTCTCGGCTCTCCCAAAGAAATTGCCAAATTCAAGGAGTGGACTGAAAGCTCGGAAGCAACAAACTTCCAACCCTCTCAGGTGGTGCATATAGGAACCAAGCTCCCTATTTCTTCCGGTTTGATTAATCCCGACCAAGGAATTAAAAACGGTGTGGTTGAATATAAACCCTCCGACATAAATTCTAAATTCGACGGGTTATTCACTTTCAAGCTCCCATATTCTGTATTTAGCGATATCTACGAAAAAAATTATAATTTCGCCGCACTCAAAGATAAAGTGAAGGTCTCGATTGATGGTATTGAGATCCCGGCTGTCGAAAACGATAAAAACGGAAACTCCTTTGAAACAGTTGAAGCAGGACAGGATGGTTTCATCATCAAAGTCAGGGCAAGAGCTTTGAAGAATAATGCTAAAATGAATGTGATGATTCCATATTCACAACCCGAATGGATTGCATTATACTCCACAAGAGATGACCGTACCTCCCTCTCAAGCGACAACACCTATATGCTCGATAAATTTGTCGGAGCTATTGTTAATGGGATTAGCGGTGACTCTAAAGCGGAAACCCTGTTCAGCCAGACTGTTGATTTAAAAAAGAAATAATAATTTATAATAAAAAGAATACCAATATAATATCCTGACTCATGGAAAGTATTTATGAACCAATTTTATCAGGCACTGACTTGTGGGACAATGATATCTATAATTTTCTGCCCACATATTTTGCCGATGCCGGAGCAGCAATAAGCTCATTCCTGATTGCCTTTATCGTGGCAGCAGTCTTCCTCGTTATTTTCTATTTCATTTTCGGAATGGGCTTCCCTAAAATCGGGGAAAATATCTGGGTTTGGGTGATTTGTCTCGGCGCTTCTTTCGGAGTGACCTGGGTGCTTACAGATGTTATGATCATTGGCGATCCCGACACTCCTTCCGGCATCTATGAACATATAGACAATCAGATGCAGGATGAAGTCTTGCCTAATGCCGGCGGCGACCAGAATGCCATACAGGCTGCAAATGCTCAAAGAGATATGATGGTCCAGGAAATCCATGACGGTTGCGGGTTCACCCTTTCTCTCCTGCTTTTTAATTCATTCCTCGCTTTCTTTGTTTACGGCTTGGGGTCTCTCGGCTGCAAACGCCTTAGCAAGTATGGAAAGAATGTTCCCGTCTCGTGGTAGTTCCCCGTTTTTTTTATTCTAACCGTTAAGTAAGTAAGCAAATGAATATATTTTTATTTGGAATCGGAGGGACCGGTGCTCGCGTATTGCGTTCCCTGACTTATTGTCTCGCCTCCAACATGGGCGATTTTGCTCCCGGAATCACTTTCGTGCCTATGATTATCGACCATGATAATCTTAACAAAGACAAGGATATAGCTATTGACACCATGGAAGAGTATCGCACAATTTCTGATGCCATCCATGGACAAATGAATGCAAGCAGCCACGATAACTCTTATAGGAATTTCTTCCTCCCGAGGATGAAATATCTTAGTGAGATACAACAGGGCAACGCAAATATCAGGGCTAATTTCCCCGCAAGTTTCCAATTTCAATTTGGAATCGGCAACAATAATTCCCAAGGCACTTTTTCCAACTATATAGATTTGAATGCTTTGGGTGGAGATCTTAGTATAACAAGCGATTTATTGAAAGCCCTCTATAATGATGAACAATCATATTTCAATGATGCTGCCGGCAATCGAATCGACAATCCTGTAGCCGAGTTAAACCTTGACCTCGGCAAAGGTTATCGTGGCAACCCCAATATCGGGACTGTTGTATTTGATTCAATAACGGACACCCCGGCTTACGATTACTTTACCAAAAATTTCTTGCCCGGTCAGGATGCCATTGTAATTATCGGATCAATCTTCGGGGGCACGGGAAGCTCAGGTATTCCCAAACTAATTGAGGCCATACGCACTAACCCCGCAACCGGGTGGAGCACAGCCAAAGTTGCCGCTATTATGGTGATGCCTTATTTCAAGGTCGACACTCCTCAAAACACCCCGAATAATGTCACTCCGGCAATCCAGGATGAAATCTTTAAATCAAAACAGAAAGCTGCTCTTACTTTCTACGATAGCTGTACAATCAACGGCCAAAGTATGAACGATAATTTCGATGCGATTTATTATGTGGCCGAAGAGGATAGCAGGCAACACAGGAACAGATACTCTGAGGGGGGGACTGACCAACAGAATCTTGCCAATATCGTTGACTTGATAGCCGCTATGGGAGTTATTGATTTCGTGGATAAAATACAAAGAGGTACAAGGCTGAATAAATTCAATGAATATGGATTGGAAGCTGATTCAACCGACAACCAGAAACTAATCCTTACTAATTTTATAAACGCTGATCTTAATGGTCCTTTGAAAAGGCTCACGGCTCTCGCGCTCGCATTGAAACATTATCGCGACCATATTTATGCCGGGAAACCCAACAACAAGGCAAGCTATTACGGCGATAACGGTCTTAAAATACCCCAAAATATCAACAAGGGTATTTATAAAAACCTTAAGACTTTTAGCGATTATTTCGCCACTTGGCTCGACGAAATGGAAAAAGTTAACCATTCTTTTGCACCCTATGATTTCGCTCCTTCAACTCCATTGAATAAAGTTGTGGAAGGTTTTGTCTCTAAGGAGGGTAACTGGGTGCATCATAAAGGGGTCAGCTATTCCGACTTCGACTCTCTGGCCTCAACAGTATGGGTCAACAAAGCAAGCAAATTGCAAAACAAGGACGAGGCTTTCATGAAAGTGCTCTTTGACGCTGCTACTAAAGAAGCCGATTTTGCCACTCAAAAAAGAAAATAACTTATGGCCAAACATTTTGTAAATACAAATCCAAACGTCGATTCCCCAAGTGCCACAGGGTGGGATTCCGCTTTAAGATACGACAAAAACAGGATTCCCAAAATTGAAGACACAATCCAGGGTGGATTGGCTCTTCATAAAATGGGTACCTCTATACCGCATCCTTTTGCACGTCTCTTTGTTTTCGAGACAGCTTTCAATGAGGTCAACAAAACCGGTCATGGCGTCACTAACACAAGCTATGCAAAACTTGTCAGCGAGTGTCTCGATCTCCTCGAATTCCTTTATCAGTATGGTGACCAAGTCACTATCAGGAAATGGGACCGTAATGACATCTCAAAACTACATCAAAGTCAATCTTTAGGACATCATAAATTAGCGGCTTCTCTCGAAAAAGCCATCAACAATCTTTCTTACCCCTATAATAATTCCGCTGTCCCCGTTGGCTCAATCTTCTTGTTCTATTATAAGGGTGCTCTCCTTGGAGGAACTTCTCCTCTCTCTTTGGTGTTTACTTCACCCAATATCAGAAGAAACCTCAAGAGCATCAATGCAAACGGGTTTGTCGGACTGAATGGCAACAATCTGTTTCAAGACTATTCTTCAGCAACAGCTCAAGCAGTTCCGCTAAATGAAAGAGCTCAAGAATTTCAGGATTTTCTGTTCCGATTCTATTTTGCATATCAAAACTTGCTGAAAGACACTGCAATCGGAAGCTATATAGGTCTTAACGGGCCAACCAATAATCCGGTGGTATGGAATAATTTCATGGCTCAGTCACCGGCACAACATCAAGCTCAATTCGGACCTAACGGACAATATAATGTCTTCACCTTGCAAGTAAATGGGAACACAACCCAGATGAATATCTTGAGCGGTGCAAATGTTCCAAACGTAAATCTACATATCCCTCTGGGATTCCGTAATCCTGCGGCCGTAAATGTTATTCAGGGCAATAATCCGGCTGCTGCCACTTCTGCTGCGGGAACTACAGGCAGAAACATGGTGGTTAGCTCGGACTATGAGATCAGACCTGAATTTTCATTCCCGGAAGACCATATTCTGCCTCTCGTACTCAACAATGCCGGAATCCCCGGTGCTCTCCTTGTCAATGGCAGACCTATCCCGGAAAACCTCGTTATCGCCGAATCTATTGAAAACGAAAACGACAGACTTCTTCCAACAGGCCAAAATATAAGATATCCTTATCTTTATGCCGATGATTTCCTGGAAGATTCTTTGGTGGAGCTCCCTTATAAAATCAATTCAGACAATTTTATTTCTTTATCTTGTCAGGGAAAATATTTCTTGCTACCGGTAAAACCGAAATTCTTCAAATATTTCAAACCTGAAAGCCTGAAAAATTGGATATCAATAGAGAAAGACGGTGATTCCTACAAGGTGAAACTTAATATCCCTATCAAGTATCAGCAAGGGATGATTGAACTGGCTAAACCCATTAAACGAGAGAATATCTTAAACCTCAATGATGGTGCCCACATGCCCGGGCTTGCCATATTCCCATCTTATCGAATCACCAATGATGAAGCTCTGAACCAATATCAGATTCTCTTGAGAGAGGAGGAAACACATCCCGACATCGTTATATACAAAAAAGATGAACAAGTCTCTTTCTCAAAACGAGTTAACCGTGACTCTAATTTCTATAAAGTGGATTCTGCTTTTGATGCCATCGTCGTTCAATTCGGCAGTTTCAGAGGTACGGTTATACCGCAATTCTTTAATGTCGAAACTAAAGTCGACAGTAATCTGACCGTTGGAGTTGACTTTGGAACAACCAATACATATCTCTGTATTCAATCCTCAAGTAACGGTTCTATTGATACCCTCGAACTTGATAAGGCAAGACCTCAGGTTTTGACCCTGAATGCTCCCGATCTAACTGAAGGGAATAAATCGCAAGCTTATAAGGATTCAATGGCCCCGTTTGGTGTGGATGATTTCTTCAATGTATTCTCACGCCAGTTTGTGCCTCATCAGATAGGGAAAGATGCAAGCGCATCATTCCCCTTCAGAACTATCGCTTTTGAAGATGAAACATTCCAGCACAATCATCATGAGGCAATGCTCTTCAGCGATATCTCCATAGGTTTCAACAATCTCAATGAGGCTGTTCAGATTGGCGGGTATAAGTATGTCTCAAATCTTAAATGGCTTCTTTCGCAAAGCAGCCATGCAAACGTGGCTGCAAATGAGAAGAGAATCGAACTCTTCATTTTTGAGCTCGCATGGCTGATTAAGAATGCTATTATGCTCGGACCCAATCCTACTAAGACTCCGACTGTCTACACCACCTACCCCTCGGCTATGAAGAGATCCGAAAGAAACAAAATTGACTCTTTCTGGAAAAAGTCTTTCAACACCTTGATGGGTGAAGGGAATGTCAACATCATAAATTCTATTTATGAAGCCACAGCTCCATTCCTTTATCTCCATAAAGACCAGCCTGCAGTCGGATCAAATAGTGTTAATATCGACATAGGGGGAGGAACCACCGACATCCTATATATCGACGCTGAAGGAACTCATAAGATGTACACCGATTCAGTGAAATTCGCCGGCGACGACCTTTGGGGTGACGGAATCCCTACAGGTGTGAAAAATCTTAGGAATCCCTATTTCCTCACAATTGAAAATCTCGTCGGTAACAATACTATTAAAGTGGATGCTGCGGAAGCGAAAAGATTTGCTCAACAAAAAGATCTCGCAGACACATCTTCCGACATAATGTCGTATATATTCCGAAACAAGGCTATTTATGGTCCGGAAATGCATTTCCCGATAAGCCCGGCTCTTAAACAGGGGTTATACGCACATTTCGCTGCAATTATATATAATGTGGGCAGAACTATCAAGGCCCTTGGCATGAAGGCCGACAATCTCAAGGTCACTTTCTCCGGCCTCGGTTCTAAATATATCGAGCTGATATCTCAAAATAATGATGATATCGCCGAAATAATAAAGGCTATCTTCAATGATTTGGGTATTAATGCTCCCAATCTCTCTGTCGTAACACATCCTTCTCCAAAGGAGATAACTGCTATGGGAGCTATTATGGCCTCAAAACCAAATGTCCACAACAGCTTGAAAGCTTTCACCGGAGATAACCTTAAGCCTAAAGAGATTATTCTCGACGACAATAGTATCAAGGATAAGGAAGAGGAAGCTCCCACTAAAGCTGAAATCATCAACCGACATGAAAACGGCTATAAGGAATATGAGGAATTTGTCAACAAAATGCTGAAAAATCCTGCCGGCAAATTCAATACTTTGCTGAGAAGAGATTTTGAAGTCAAATTCGATGAAAAATTCTGCAATGCTCTCTTGGATAAGCCGACAATCACTGCTGCATATCAGGCCTGCGCTGCCTTATCAGCTAAAGAAGATGCTGACCGTATCAGCGAAACAACTTTCTTCTGGCCCCTTAAGCAGACTCTGATTGCTGCCGCTTCCGTTTAATTAATAATCTTAATATTAAGTGTTTATGAAATGGTATGGCGGTAAAGCCCTCAAGGCTGACATTGATAATATAGTTCAAACTCTGCAAGAGTGTAAGAAGGATATGGAATTGCTAAATGTGGCGGTGGCAGAACTCAAAGATGCGGTCGCCAAGCTCTCCCATCTCCGTCAGAATGCTTCGGCAGATCAAATCGACAGGGTATTTTATAAGCTCGATCTCATTTTGTCGAAATTGGAAGGCAACACTTCTACCAACTCTCAGAAAGGTTTGGCTGAGCCGGCACCTATCCATGCCGGGTCTGCCTCAAAACCACCGGTAGTAGAAAAATTTGCCCAGCAAATAGGTGACGGTGAGATTCAAAATTCCACTTTGATGGATAATGAATCAAAATACACTAAATTTATCCTCAAAATAAGTGGAAATGAAGCCTCTTTTGAATTGCCTCAGTCTGAGATAGCTCAAGAGAAAATCCTGAACAGTTATAGTGCAATTGTTCCTTTTGTGGAGGAAGTGGTTCATGTGGATGCGCCCAGAAATATTCTGAACGTAAAACCCGGTAGAATGGAACTCAAAAATGGAGTGTGGACTATAGCTGAAAAATTACAAGTCAAATTACAATAATCAAGTGTAGTTACAATAATTTAGAACTCGCAGTAAGAATGAATTTCAATTTAAATAAATTTAAAGCAGCCCTGATGTGTGCCGCATTAATAATCGGCTCTATCGGCATGACATCTTGTCGCGGTAAGAAAAAACAAATCGATAAGGTCAATAATGCAAAGGTGATTCAGGTGATTAACGGTAACACCGTGAAACTTAATAATGGTCTGACTGTCCATCTTTTAGGTATCCCGGCAAACACTCAGACTGAAAATTATCTTAAATCAACAGCACTTAATAAAACTGTTTCCCTAACTTCCGATAAGTCAAGTTCAAAACCTAAAATCTATAAAAGATCTTCCGACGAAGTGTGGGCTTATATGAAGGTAAAGGAAGATAATAAGGTCATCCCGTTAAACGGAACTATGATTCGTAATAAAATTTGCGAAGTGAATACCGATTTTCTCGGCGACTCTATTCAGAAATTTAAGGAGATAAATCCTCTACCCCCTATAATGGATTATCCCGCCTTGAAAGCAAAGATGGTTCCGGCAACTTTTATGATCAGAGCTCACGACAACAGACAATCCTGGCTCGGCACCGGCTTCTTTATCTCAGAAAACGGGTTGGCTCTCACTAATGAGCATGTTCTGGGAGAGGGTGTTGTCGACGGATACGTTTCTCTTCCAAATAGCGACGGAAGAATCGATGGCACAAGAAACCGGGGAATCATTAAACTAATTTATTCGGATCCACGACTCGACTATACTATTTTCCAAGTTCAACTTGATCCGGGTGAAACAGTCCCTTATCTTGAATTGGCTGCCCAACAGACAGTCGTGCCTGATGAAATAGCCATAGTCGGCAATCCGCTCGGATTTGATGCTCTTTTCACTATCGGAAACGTTTCCCAAATCTTTGATGAAGTCGGAAAAATTGGCGTCACTGCTGATATCACTACCGGCAATTCAGGCGGTCCGATTTGTAACCGTAGGGGGCAGGTAGTAGGCATTTCTCAAAGTGTCGCAGTTTCTGAGGCCGGGGATGCACCTAAATTCGGCGTTGATATTATGAGGGTGAGGAGAGTGCTTGATAATCATTCCGATATTCCTACTTATGCAGGGAAATAATAAACATTATAAGATTTTCCTTATTAATGAATTGGTTTATGGGACTGGCTACGACAGCCATTCCCATAAATTTAATTTTAACTTGCATCATTCCATAAGCCCGGAAAAACTTAATTCGCTTATCCTTAAAGGCCAAGATTTCGGGATACCGGCGACAGAAGCCGAATCTTACATAGATCAGATCCTGAACTCTCTTCCTGTTCATCCCCATCAGGAAACTCCTTTCACTGTCGATGTAGCTAAAGAAAATCCGGGTGAAATTTTCGAAATTGAGTTTCAGGAAAATGGTAACATCGCCACCCTTTCCCTTATGACTATAGGTGGTAATAAGTTGCTCGTTTTAGATTCTTCTGACAGTGGTCTTCTTCCGGGTGACTTCATCCGACTCACTAATACCAGGATCTCCTCAAAAGGGAATATCCAATGTGAAGTGGAAGCTCCCGAATGTAAGAATCTGTTTTATTTCTCAATGCCTGTCTCAAGAATCGTCAAGGTAGTTATACCTCTCGCCTATGAAGCTTTGAGCCTCTATAAAAGAGAGATCTCATCCTTGCCTGAGGATACCGGTGAATATATCGATCTCAATAATCCCGTGATGGGAATCCTCTTCGGGAAATACTCTCTGAAGGCCCCAATCTATATGAACATTGATCCTCAAAATTCTGATCAAGCCCGACTCACCAACGGGGAAGTTATCCATACCTCTCAGAAAAAAGGATTTTGGCAAAAGAATGATAAAATTGCTGACTGATGGCCCTTATTGAAGTTATTTTAAAAGAAGCTGCAGAAACTCCCGAAGAGTTCTTGCCTGAGAAAGTGAAGGGATGGCAGAAAAGATGTGCCGATGAAAATATTTCTCTTTATGCTCTTGAAAAAATTCTTGCGTTGGAGCAGCCCGAGAAGCGAGGTCAAAGGTCTATGTATCGTTTTGTTTCTTCCTTAAAGAAAGAGGAGGCAGAAAAAGGGGAAAAGAAAGATATTCATGATACTCAAAAAGATAAAGGGGATGACCAAGTAAAGAAAAAGAACGGTTTCATTTCTTCCTTAAAAAAATTACTCGGTTCCGGCAAATAAGCCGGCTTTATAAGATAAGAGGGTTACGTTATGACAAATCATATTATCCTGCCCCGTGATTGGGTCGACTCTTTCCTTGTTTCACTTTGCCTGCCTTCTGACAGCTCAATAAAACTGGATCTGGTCACTTATGGAGATAAAGATGGCTCCGACGACGTAAGAAGATATACTGATTTCAGAAAGTTGATCTGTGAGGCTGACCCTAATGTAAAATTACCCTTTATAGAGGAGACACGACACCTCTCCTTACCGGATATCAATTCTTTGACTCCCGGTTGTAACACTCTTTTGCCGGAAAGTTACCAATTGGCTGAGTCTTTTTTCTCTGATTCTAAAATAGAGGATGGGGATTCCATTATTATCCTGGCCGACTCCCAATTATGGATCGGAGTTGCATTTCATTTGCTTTCCTCAAACAGACAATTTAGAAACCTCTCTTTGCTCATTCCTTATGATGAAAATCACGAGGAAACTATGGTGAATCTTCTCCTTCTCAAGAATTATCTTGAATCCCGATTAAAGATTGAGATAGTGGATTTTGGGAAAAATAATGATCTGGCTTTATGTAGCCTGGCAGTTGCCGGTTGTTCAATTCCTTTCTCTCCGGGGATATTCCTTCGGAAATTACCCAATAAATCCATTTATGTCACAGCAAATGAACTCCCTTCAAACACCACTGCCATTTCTCTAAATAATTTAAAACAACTTCAATTTAATCTTGAATCTGCTCTTAAAAACCCGACTTTCCTCAAAAAAAGCAAAACTGAAAGAAGTTTCAGCGATTTCTTATATCCCATTGATTCTTTTTTAAATCTTACTGATAAAATTCTTCTTTCTCGTAAATTAACTTTCAGATTTGAAGCTGCTCCATCTGACTGTTCCGGCAAAATAAATAAAGTAAAATCACAACCCGATGGAAAATCAAGCAACTTCTATTGCCTGAACGCGCTCGCACATATTCTTCCGCTTTCGTTAGTCTCATCCCCATTATTCTTAAGTCAGGACACTGAAAGACCGGAAATTAACAACATTGAAAACATTAATGTTGATGAAAATTTCAATTTCTCTCTTCTGATAAACCCCTTTGTTTGCTCACAAATAACATTTAATGCATTCAAAAATCGGGAGGGAGAATCATCTGCCAAAATTCGCTCTGCTTGTCTTGACCTGTGGGAAATCAGCATGGAAAACCTGATTGAGAATGTAGAGACCTCGATTAAAGTCACCGAATTAACAAGAAAAGAGAATTCCAAAACATGGAAGCTTTATTCTTCATTGCCTTATTCGGAAATACCGTTGAATCAAAAAGCAATATTCAATGTAGCCTTCTCTAAGGGAATCTCAGGATTCACTTCCCCGGAGACAGGATTCGCAGTTTGTTATATTTCAGGAGTCAATGTTAAAGAATTGAAAGAGAGAAGTCTCGAATTCAAAAGGTTTATTTATTCATATGTCAACCTCCTTGATGGTTTCTCTCCGGAATTTAAAGGATATGTCTCCGATAATTGTGAAACGGATGAAATCGCCGACTCCACCGGAAATTTCTTTCAAAGCTATCCGCCCCTTAGGAAACATATCCCCATCTATTAACCTGAATACATAAACTTGAAACCTAATAACTTTACAGCGCCATGCAAGTAGCCATATTTCAATTCTCCCTTTTCGGCATCAACACTTATGTCGTTTTCGATCCCGCATCAAAAGAATGTGCAATCATCGACCCCGGAATGTCCAATTCTGAAGAAGAAAAAGCCATAGAAAATTTTATAGCTGAAAAGGGTCTGACGCTCACCCGGATAATCAATACCCATCTTCACATCGATCACGTTGCCGGAATCCCGTTTTTAAGAAAAAAATATGGAGTCCCTATCCTTGCTCATGAAGGAGATAAATTCTTAGGAGAGGGGATAAAAGAACAAGCTGAAATGTTCGGACTGCGTTTGAATATAGGGGAAATAGAAATCTCTGAATACATTAAAGCCGGTGATAAAATCAAAATCGGGGATGGGGAACTTGAGGTTATTTCAGTGCCCGGTCATTCCAAAGGGAGTATAGCTCTTTATGACCGTTCCGCCGGTTTCCTAATCACCGGAGATGCACTTTTCCGCGGATCTATCGGTCGCACCGATCTGCCCGGAGGCAATTATCAGGAACTCCTCAGCAGTATTGGTAAAGAAATCTTGACCTTACCCGATAACACGGTTATTTTACCCGGCCACGGCCCCGCTTCCACAATCGGAGAAGAACGCGCCTTCAATCCCTTCCTCTCTTAGAGTCCATCCCAAAATACGCCTAAATTTGCGATAAATCTATTTCATGATATAAATAGGTTTCTCAGGCACTTCGTGTTCGGAGGGTTCAGCTTTAATTCTTAAGGGTGTTGATTGGCACAATATACACTCCATCAGACCTCTGAAATGCAAATTGACCTGTAGCCGTAATAACCATCATAAAGCTTGGGTCTCCCATTTTATTTGTATCTATGGTATTTTTTAATTTTAGAAGATTTTTAACTCCTTCCTCTATTAGCTTATCTCCACCTAATTTTATTTCTATCAGACCATATTTCCCATTCCTAAAATGAATAACTAAATCACACTCCAATCCGTTACTATCTCTGAAATGGTAGACTTCTCCTCCTAAACTTTCTGCATACACCCTTAAGTCTCTGACACACATTGTCTCGAAAATAAATCCAAAGGTATTAAGATCATTTATCAGGTCTTCCGGTCCAACACTTAAAGATGAAGTTGCTATAGAAGGATCAGAAAAATATCTTGTTTCAGTGGTTCTAATAGCACTTTTACTCCGAAGATTCGGATTCCAGGCAGGCATATCTTCTATTACATAAATTTGTTTTAATGTATCTATATAGTTTTGTACGGTTCTGGAATCTAAGGTGTCGGATTCTCCTGATTTCATATCTGCTGTTATTGCATTAACAGAAGTCTGGCTTCCTTGTAATCTCGCATACGAACGCAATAAACGTTTTATTCTATCACGATTTATTGACATTCTTGAGGCTCTTGCAATATCAAAATTAACGATTGCTTGATAATAATCTTCTGCTCGGTCTAAGGCTATGGTTCTATCTTGCAGAGTAGCTTTGGGCCAACCCCCTCGACAGCATAAATAAGCAATCTCAGATAGATTGGATGTAGACACTCCGGTTTGTTTTTTCCCATTTAGAATTTCTTGTAAAGACACAGCGCCATTTGAATCTCCTGATTCCCAGAGACTCATAGTTCTCATTTTTAATCGAGCTATCCTCCCTGTGCCTGTATGCATTGTTTTCTTGATTTCCTCACTGATTTGAGGCACCGCAGATCCTGTCAGAATAAACTGCCCCTCTTCCTTCTTATGATCTACTCTAAATCTTACCGCATTCCACAATTCAGGAGCAATCTGCCATTCATCGATCAGACGAGGGGTGGCTCCTGAAAGCAGTAATTGAGGGTCAGTTTCAGCTAATTTGATATTGTTATTTTTGTTGACAGGATCATCCATATAGATTACACTGTTTGAATGTTGCTCTGCTGTAGTGGTTTTGCCACACCATTTTAACCCTTCAATTAAAACGGCGCCTGTACCCATAAGTTTTCTTTTTAGAAGCCCGTCTATCAGTCGTGGTTTATATATTTCCATATCTTTATTTTACACTCATAAAGTATTGAGCAAAAGTAATAAAAATAAATTATTGTATCAAATGTGGCAGTTTTATTGTATCAAATGTGGCAGTTTTATTGTACCAAATGTGGCAGTTTTATTGTATCAAATGTGGCAGTTTTATTGTACCAAATGAAGCAGTTTTATTGCATCGATTGAATTTATGTCCATTATACACTCCATTTACCAATTGCAAACAATATTTTGAAGACGAGCATTTCATCAGAGTGATTTGTCTCATTGAAAAATATACATTTTTGCATTATGTATTTTTTTACATAATGTAAGCCTGCATAATAAAAGAAGTTTGAATTGACCCTTAAAATAAGTTTTTAATTAGGGATGTCAATACCTTAATTATTCCAAAGGAGCTTTTTTCTAAGGATTGAGGGAAACTCTTCATCCTTTTTTCTTATAATTAGAGTGGAAAATGGAGCTTTCTTTACTTTGTATTCACCGTTGGCGGGGAGAATGATTGATCGGTCGTCAATGGACAGGATGAAATTATCGGCACGGCTTTCCGGAATAATCGTGATTAAAGAATCCGCGCCGGCCACAAGAGGCCGCAAGGTCAGAGTGTGAGGAGCTATCGGAGTCAGACACATACAGTCGATGGTGGGCTCTATGACAGGACCCCCTGCCGACAAGCTATATGCAGTGCTACCTGTTGGTGTGGATATTATAAGGCCATCACCTCTGTATTCGGCCAGGAAAGACCCGTTGACAAATGTTTTGACGGATAACATCGATGAGGCATGGCGCATAAAGGAAACTTCATTTAGCGCATATTGCCATTTCTCCGGTGGAAGTGCCGGAGAACTTATTTCAAGGATCATTCTTTTTTCGATTCGTATATTCCCGTCACACACCTGCTTCACCATATATTCAGCTTCATCGAATCCACAGGTGGAAAGAAATCCGAGATGACCCGTATTGATGCCGAGTATTGGAATCTCTTTGTCTTGAATCCAGCGTGCCGCCCTTAGAAAAGTGCCGTCGCCTCCGAGACTCATCACCATTGACACTCCCGGAGGAAGATGATCCGACGGAATAATCCCGCCGATATCTAAACCGTTTTCTTCAAGATATTCAGCAAATTTTGAATATATATAGATTCGGAAACCTGAATTTTCGAGAAAAGAAAAAAGGCTCGCAATCCTCCCAAGCGGTTCGGGTTGCCGGCGGCTTCCGTATATTGCTATCTTATACATACTTGAGCAAGTTGATTCTCAATATATATTCAGCTTATCATATAATCAGGTTATATTCTGTTCAGACATTCATAATAGCCTGCAGAGACAGGAGACGCTCTGTTGCAATTTCCATTGTCTGGAAATCATCACTGCCCGAATGAGCCTCCACAACATGATATCCATATCTTTCCAGACTTCTGACTGCTGCTGTGGGGTCTGAATGTCTAACTCTAAGTGTCACGAGCATCAGGCCATTTTGCGAGGGTGCGGTGAAAAGGTCAACAAGATGTGCGTCTGAATCTTCAACGGCATGGGCCAAAAGGCTTGCGCTGTAATCCTGAGGATCACATTCCACGGCAATAACACTGCAGTCGTCACGCGGCGCTATCATTCTTCCCACTCCTTCCAAAAGGGATGATTCGTCAATAATTCCAAGTGGTGATCCACCTTCCACTACTGTCAATTCGTGGGCAGGTGAATCCAAAAGGCGCGGGATGATATCCAATACCGACATCTCGGAATCCACTTTTATCGATGGGAGTGTATCCTTTTCTATCCGTTTGAATGATAATATATCTTTGGCTGTCATTGTTATAATTGTCTCTTCCCCTATTTTTTGCTATTTTTGCATTTCAAAATTACAAATTTTATGCCGAAAAATACGTTTTGAATTAAAAACAAATATATTTTTTTGATTCAAACTCTTGATCGGCTCAATCCAAAATACTGACAATGACCAACTTAAGTGTAAATATAAATAAGGTAGCCACATTGCGAAATGCACGTGGGGAGAATGTGCCCGATGTTGTAAAATTTGCAGTGGATTGTGAAAAATATGGCGCAGATGGGATAACGGTGCATCCCAGACCCGACCAACGCCATATAACCTACGAAGATGTCAGAAAACTTCGGAAGGTAGTCACCACAGAGTTTAATATCGAAGGATTCCCTTCAAAAGAATTTATTGATTTGGTTGTGGAGGTTAAGCCGACTCAAGTGACTTTAGTTCCGGATTTGCCGGGAGCCCTCACCTCGAGCGAAGGATGGGACACTGTAGTCAATAAAGATGTTTTGAAGAGAATATGCGATTTATTACGCAGCGAAGGCATCAGGAGTTCAATTTTTGTTGACCCGCGCGGCGAGATGATAGCCGGGGCTTCAAACGTCGGGGCTGACCGCGTGGAGCTCTACACGAAGCCTTATGCAGATATGTTTTCACAAGACCGTGAGTTTGCGATTGCTCCCTACATCGAAGCTGCAACATTAGCCAGAGAAGCGGGGCTTGGACTGAACGCCGGACATGATCTCAACCTTGATAATTTGGGTTATTTTGCAGAAATGATTCCATGGCTTGATGAAGTAAGTATAGGGCACGCCTTGATTTCAGATGCCCTCTACTATGGTATTGAAGAAACCATCCGTCGCTACAAATCAGAATTAAGATAGAAATGACATTTTGGGAATGTATTGAAAGGGGTGAATATGTGATGCTGGCCTTGGGGATTCTTCTCCTTGTCATTATCATCGTATGGTGGGTCTCCGGCCTTCGTATTGCCAAGGGCGGCAAAGGATATGGAATGTTGATGCAGAGGGTTCGCGATCATATTGTGGAAGGAGATTTGGAGAATGCCGCCAACATCAGCGAAAATCCGGCAAGCCCCGGGGGAGCTGTGCTCGCAGCAGGAATTTCCCATATAGGACATTCTATTGCAGAAATCAGAGAAGCTATGAAAGGGGTCTCGACAATAGAATGTCAAAAAATGAACCGCGGGCTTATATGGTTGCGGTTAATAGCCGTGACGTCCCCTCTATTGGGATTAGGAGGAACCTTGACCGGCATTATTGATAGGTTGGGATACCTCGCAAAATTAGGGAATGTTGATAGCGCTGCAATTTGTGGAGCTCTCTCGCCGACAATAGTAACTACGGTGGTAGGGCTGGGAGTAGGAATCTTTTCTTTGATTGCTTTGGTCTCCCTGGAATCAATGATTAAAAAATCTGAGAGAAAATTGGAAGAATTGCAACTTGATTTCATTTCTCTTCTCGAAGAGCCCGCGCATTAATATCCCCTACTTAAGAAGTTACCCTTATCAGAAATAAACAGCAACAAGCAAAAAATAAATCAGACATCGTGCGCACAAAGAATTATAATCTTGTCAATAATATCGGAGGCTGGATAGTTTTCGCCATAGCATTAGCGACCTATTGGCTCACATTAGAACCGACGGCATCCTACTGGGATTGCGGGGAGTTTATAATCCAGGCTGACAAATTAGAAGTTGGACATCCTCCGGGGAATCCGATATTTATGCTGACGGCAAGGTTTTTTGCCAACTTTGCAACAGATGCCGGAAGTATATCCGTCATGGTGAATGCAATGAGCGGATTATTAAGCGCACTGACAATATTGCTTTTATTCTGGACCATCACCCACTTAGTGAGACGTCTTGTAGTACGCGATAATCAGCGGAAAGAGATTAGCTTGCAGCAATACATTGCAATTATGGGCAGCGGGGTGGTCGGCTCTCTTGCCTATTGTTGGAGCGACACTTTCTGGTTTTCTGCTGTCGAAGGAGAGGTCTATGCCTTCTCATCTTTCTGCACGGCTTTGGTTTTTTGGCTCATCCTGAAATGGGAAGATCATGCCGACTCTCCACATTCCGATCGTTATCTTATCCTGATAGCCTATATAATTGGCGTGAGTGTTGCCGTGCATTTGCTTAATTTATTGTGTATTCCGGCTATCGTTTTGGTTTTTGCCTTCCGGAAATGGAAAGACATGACCTTGGTAAAGACTCTGTTTGTGCTGGTGATATCATTTGTGATGATAGCATTGGTTCTTTTTGGTCTTGTGCCCGGATTTATAAAAGTTGCGCAACAATTCGAATTGCTGTTTGTCAACGGTTTCCATTTGAGCTATAACAGCGGGGCAATCTTCTATGCACTGCTGACAGGAGGAATCTTTATATGGACCCTCTCCGAGTTGTATCGTCAGAAGAGCGGTTTGTGGATAAGGGTTTCCTTCCTGTTGAGTTTGGCAATATCGGGTATCTTCTTCTTTGGCGACACCTTTATTATAGGCTATTTTATCTGGGCTTTCGTAGCCTTCCTGCTCTTCTCCAAGTATGGCAGGAATCTTTCGGTAAGGGTACTAACAGTGATAATGTGGAGTATCGCAGTGATATTTGTGGGATATTCCAGTTATGCATTGATACTCATCAGGTCGAGCGCCGACACGCCGATGAATCAGAATTCACCGGATAATGTTTTTGATCTTGCAAGCTATCTTAACCGCGAGCAATATGGAGAGAATCCCTTGCTTTATGGGGAAACAATGAATTCTTCGCCCATGAAAGAGGTAGTGTCAGTGCAGAGAGACACTGTGGCGATGCGGTCAGACGGAAGTCCCGTTATTTTGGCAACTCCCTATTATAATTCAGTTATAGAGAAAGGGAAAGCTCAGTATGGGAAAGGCGTGGCAGGCGCAACTCCCTCTTCTGAATATGGATTCCTTTCTTTTGACGAAACTCTTGATAATGCGGCCCTGGCACAAAGAGGCGGGGATTATTATGTGAAAAGAGATTATAAACCGGAAGCCAAGTTGAATCCGGAATTGAATATGCTTTTCCCGCGTATCTATAGCAGAGCCCATAGAGACTATTATAAGCAATGGGTCAGACTTGACACTGCTCCAGGAAATCTTGTCCCGATATATGCTATTGATGCAGCAACGGGCGAAAAAGTGCCGGAGTTTGATCTCCAGCGCGAACCCGAATATAATCAGTTTACCGGAAGATATGTCTATCCGCAGAAGATGGCATATAAGCCCTCTTTTGCACAAAATCTTGCTTATTTCTTCAACTATCAGCTCACCCACATGTATCTTCGCTATTTCATGTGGAATTTTGCAGGACGACAGAACGACATCAATAACCAGAACGGAGAACTTGATGCAGGCAACTGGATATCGGGCATACCTTTCATAGATAATCCGCGACTTGGCAATCAGAGTCTTCTCCCCGACGATCTCGGAGCAAATAACCCCGGACATAACAAATATTACCTTTTGCCATTGTTGCTGGGAATTATAGGCCTTCTTTGGCAATCCTTTACAGGCAAAAGAGGTATCGAACAGTTCTGGATTATTTTCTTCCTCTTCTTTATGACGGGGATTGCCATTGTGTTGTATCTGAATCAGCCCCCGAATCAACCGCGTGAAAGGGATTATGCTTTTGCAGGATCTTTCTATGCATATGCAATATGGATAGGTATGGGGGTAGCTGCTATCTGGCGTCTACTTTTAATGACCACAGGGAAAATTCTTAACAAGCAAAAAGAAACTGTTGCAATAGGTTATCCGGTCGACACCCCTGAAGGCAAAAAAATGGCTGAAAAAGAAAAAGAGGTGCTGCAGATAAATTCGCCATCCAATAATGAAGAGCCGGAACAATTGGATTCTATTATCAATGAGCCGAAAGAATTAGGTCCTTTCTCACGTTATTGTGCAATTGTGGCTTGTATTATCGGCTTGGTAATCCCTATTCAAATGGTTAGCCAGACATGGGACGACCATGACCGTTCCGGCAGATATGCAGCTCGAGATTTTGCCATTAACTATTTAGAGAGTCTTGAACCAAATGCTATAGTATTCTGCAACGGTGATAACGACACCTTCCCACTATGGTATGCTCAAGAAGTTGAAGGGATACGTCCTGACGTGAAAATCATCAATCTTAGTTATCTGAACTCCGACTGGTATGCCAACCAGCAAAGAAAGAAATCATATGATGCTGAGCCGGTGAGTTTCACTGCTACTCCGGCTGATTATGCTTATGGGAAGTCAGACGTCGCGATATTAGGGCGTGAAACAGCTCCTGCCGACCTTCTTTCAAGTTTGAAACTTCTTTATGAGGGATACGGGAAAGATATTTATGGATATTCAACGATGCCAAGCGCCGTAGTGACCATTCCAGTCGACAAAAAAGCCGTTATGGAAAGAGGTTTGGTGGCTGCGAAAGACACTGCTGACATAGTGGATCAGATAGTCATAAACCTTAGAAACACCAAGGCCTTTAACCAAAAGGGATATCTCAGCTTAGGGGAGATTCTGATGCTTGACATAATCGCCACTAATGCTGCCGAAGGTTGGCCAAGACCTATCTATTGGGTCACAACTGTCGGGGATGATTACCATCTGGGACTAACACCCTACCTTCGTTCCACCGGAATGGCCCATCAGTTGGTGCCGACTATGCAAGACGGTATCCCGGCTCGAGCCGACAGAGCCTATGATGTGGTCACAAAAAAATATAGATGGGGTGGAGCTGACTTCACAAGCGGAAAAGCACCATATTTCGATGAAACGGCCCGTAGAATGTTGCTGACAACACGATCCTCAATGCTGGATGTAGTAGCTGAACTAATCTATGAGGGCGATAGGTCGGAAGACTATTCTGAAAAACAGGATTATTATAAAAAAGCTCTTGAGGTTGCAAACCTGATAGATAAGAATTTGGATGAACGTACCGCTCCCTACGGGCTTAGCATAGCAAGCACACTCGCTGACCAATATTGCGAGCTCGGTCAGCCGGAGCGCCTTAATAACAAAGACCTTGTGGATAAAGGGCTCAAGATATTATGGAGGCTTTTGGAAAATTATGCTCCATACCTTGCTTATAACCGCATGGTGTCTCTAAATTTCGGAAATCCGGCTTTGACTCCGGAGTCGCGCCTTATTCCTTATCAATACTATCATTTTGTGGAAATGTATGATAGATATGGCGGTGATAAGGAGAAGGTTGAACAACTCGTCAATCGGTATGGAATTACCCTCGACGAGCTCAGGGATAACTATAATATGCTCTATGGTCGAAACCCGTCTTCAACGTCATCTTCTCCCGGGCCCGATGTGCAGACTATCAAGAATTACGCCGAGGAGATAGCTAAATATTGTGAGATTGCCAACGAGTTGTCAAAACTATCACCCGCTGAATATGCAGCCAGAAGTGAAGATGAAAAACTGGTGGATTCCATGCTCTTTGTAGCATTGGAATATTACCAAACATTGGATCCTGATTTTAAATACCTTCAAGGGTATGAAAATTATGGCAAACTCGATATAACTCGAAGTCAGCGACTCAGCGAAGAGTATGATCGCAATCATCCTGAATAAAACAGGCTCTATATAATGCTGATCGAGAGGCCTCCTAAATTATTTAGAAAACTTTTCCCGGGAGTTCTTTTCCGTATGCCGGATAGCGGAATGCTTCCGGGAACAGTCTATTTAACCTTTGACGACGGTCCGATTCCGGAAGCCACCCCCTGGGTGTTGGAGGTCTTGGACAGGTTTGATATAAAGGCTACTTTTTTTATGGTGGGGGATAATGCCCGCAGATATCCGGAGCTCGTGGACAAAGTAAAAAAAGCAGGGCATAAAATTGCCAACCATTCTTTTCATCATATCCGAGGTCTGCATATCAATAAGCAGGATTATATGAGCGACGTTGAGCTTTGTGAGGAAATCACTGAAACAAAACTTTTCCGGCCCCCTCATGGATATATGACTCCGAGCCAGTTGAAAGCTTTGAAAAGGAAATATAAGATTGTGATGTTCGATTTGGTGACACGTGATTACAGCAAACGCGTCAATGCCGAAGTTGTTGTCAGAAATATAAAGAAATATTCACGCGACGGCTCAATCATCGTGTTCCATGATTCCTTAAAAAGCATTGAGAAATTGAAGATCGCTCTTCCGGATTCCCTGTCTTATCTTCAGGAGAGGGGATTCCGTTTCGGATTGCTATAAAAATCCTTATTGTTATTTTACTTTGCTTATGAGATAACTATTCTCATTCAGCATAAGCCCCAAGTGCCGGGAGACCGTTGAGCAGCCTGTAGACTCCAAGCATATCATAAAGAGATTCAGAATTCAGATATGCCGGATTCCCTTTCCCTATGGCCGGGGAATCGGGTTGAAGAGTATAGTCGAAATAATAATCTTCGCGAATCGTGTTATAGAGAGGATCTTCATTCCATACGCAGTTGATGAAATTCTCATCATCCGAACCGTTTGCCTTGAACAGCATATTAAGCATAAAAACATTTGATCCGATAAGTTCGCCCGGATATAGAGGATCTCCTATTTCTCCCCATACGATACCATTTTCGAAATTAGCGGTCATGAGAGGTTGGTCGTTATCTTCCATATTCTCGGGCAAACAATGCTCAAGATATAGATTCGGTTGATGGAGTGAGGCAAAGAGATAAGCATTGGCAATTGTGCATTGCACAAAATTATGAAGTCCTCCTGTTAGTTTCACAACTGATCCGGCCGCTTCAGAAAAACAGCAACCATAGGCATCTACCGCTGAATATTTAGAATTCAATACGTTGCTCTGTGAATTATGTAGCCAGCAATTCACGAGTGTCAATTTATTCTTGGAGAGGTCACCACAAGAGTCTACTCTCAGCCCTGAAACAGTGGAACGCATATTGACATATTCCATCCGGTTACCGAAAGATTCTTGCGTGAAATTCAATCCACCCCATTGGCCGGCGAGCTGATCATAAGCCACATCGGGAAGAATATCGTCAAGCCGGTCTCCACTCATTCTTATGAAATTACCGGGTTCCCCGATAGCCAATAAAGACCCTTGGATTTCCATTTGGGCCTTATCATGGAAAAGGAGCCAAGCTCCGGGCTCTACTTTAAGAGTGGCACCGGGCATCACTCTCAGTGTGTCGAATATTACGTAAGGTCGCAGAGAAGTTAGAATCATATCATCCTCCACCGTTAAGGATTTAAGTCTTGTCACATTCCAGCCCCACGCCTCTATTTCTACGTCTTGGGTCACTCCGTTTGTGACAAACTCCAATTGATCTGCTATCCTGAAAGGCTCGTTAGAGTCATCGGCTTTAATGAAACACTCGAGGAAGACATAAATAGAATCATTCCCTCGAATTTCCACATCTGAAAATGAGTCCCCGCTTACCCCGTCGACATTCAAACGGAAGGGCGACTCGGAATTACGAAGCCTTATGGATGAAATATTGACACCCTTGGCGTTACGGTTGTAGACTTTCAGACGAGCCGTCGGGGTGCCAAGGTCTGTAAAAATAGCTCCGAAATTTACAGTGTCTGTAGAAAAAGTTAGTGTTGCCGAAGGAGAATCTGTGATGTCATCGCTAATACAAGAAGGCAGTAAGGCCATCGGAAACATCAAAAAAAGGAGAATATAAACAGCGGAATATTTCCCTAAACCATTTGAAGAGAATCCAATTTTTCTTAAAATTGACATCAAAGTTCTAAATAATATTTTCCGAGCCACGTTCATATAATAAGAACGAGAGGAATAACTGCAATATTGCGCTATGAAATATATGCTTGTGGCCGGGGAGGCATCCGGAGATTTACATGCCTCAAATGTCATAGAATCCATTAAAAAACTCGATTCTCAGGCCGCTTTTCGATTTATCGGGGGAGATTCGATGGAGAAGGCTTCAAGGAAATCACCTGATATACATATAAATCAACTTAATGTAATGGGGTTTTCCGAGGTAATTCGCCGGTTGCCCACAATCCTTGCAAATCTCAAGAAAGCAAAAAAAATTGTCAGGGAGTTCCGTCCTGATGTCTTGATACTGGTGGATTATCCCGGATTTAACCTGAAGCTGGCCAAATATGCCCATAAACTTGGAGTGAGGGTGGATTATTTCATCTCCCCTAAAATCTGGGCATGGAAAGAATGGAGAGTCAAAGATATAAAGAAATACGTCGACCATCTTTATTCCATTTTGCCATTTGAAGAGAATTTCTATGCAAAACATGGGTACAAAGTGAAATATGTCGGTAACCCATCTGTGCAGGAAATTGATTATGCTTTAGGTCATTTGCCTCCCAAGAATCATTTTATGGAGCGTCAGGGTTTTCTAGATAGAGAAAAGCCTATGATTGCCTTATTGCCGGGAAGCCGTAAAGGAGAAATCCGGAATAATCTCCCCATCATGATAGAGGCGGCAAAAAGATTCCCGGAATTTCAATTTGCGGTGGCAGCCGCACCCTCTATACCGGAAAAATTCTATCGGGAGATAGCTCAAGACCCGGGGTTGCAAGTGGTGTTTGGAGCGACTCCAACTCTTTTGAAATATTCTGCAGCAGCATTAGTCACTTCAGGCACAGCTACTCTGGAAACAGCTCTTATAGGGACGCCGCAAGTTGTCTGCTATCGGGCCAATGGCGTGAAACTCTCCTACAAGCTAATGGAGAAACTGTTGAAGGTCAAGTATGTTTCCTTGCCCAACCTGATAATGAATAATGCGATTGTTCCTGAGTTGCTCGTGCATAATTGCACCGTAGAGCGAGTCAGTAGAGAATTGTCACCATTGCTCCAACATTCCCCTAAGCGAGAATGGCAAATCACCGGTTACCGGAATATGCGACGACGCCTTGGTAACAGTGTCGCCTCAGACTATGTTGCCGAATTGATTGTTGATAGTTTGAAAAGGACCGGTCGATAGTTCATATGCAGACCAACCTGATCAAGAAAAATAGATTCTTGAATTTACATGTTTCCCGGCAGTTCTTCTTCCGAGACGTTAAAATTAATCAGATAACGCATCAAGTCAGACGGTTCTTTCAAAAACCCTGACATCAGCCGGCAGTTAATTTCAGTGAAACTATTGTCGGAATCACCCTCCCAGTCGTGGTTGTTGAAATAGAGGGCCAAAGGAAGCTCCATAGGCAAAGGTCGTCTATGATGCCATGTGGTGACGAGATCTGTCGTAACTGCCATATTTATCATTAGTTCCGACTTCCAGATAAAATCAGCCACCGGTCCCACAAGGTGTCGGTCGATTAATTCCAATGCCTTAACTTTGCCATCGTAATCACCCTTAAGAGTGGCTTTTAGTGGAGAGTCTACATAGACAAAGACAAACTCCTCTTTCATAATATTTTCTGTGGTCAATCCGGCCATAGCTCCCAATATTTCGGCATCGGATGATCCGGGGGTAAAAATGTCGAGCGGTTTAAGGAGTGCTAATTTGGATGCACCTCTCACCCAGGCGGAGGGAGTCACACAGACTCCATGCGCTGAAAAGCCGGGAATCACGAAGGGTCTTACAGAAGTAAGTCCTGAGAAACTCATGGAATTGTCAAGTCCTAATTCCATGAGTGTCGCAACATCGGGTTCTCCTTTTTGAAGATCATAACCCAAAAGCGATAGAAGTGCATTTATATGGTTCAAGCTGACACTTTCATTCATAGGGGGGAGAGATGTAAAGACACCTCGTTGTGAGAGCAGGTCCAAAGACGGGATATGAGAAACCATTAGAGGAGTTTCTTTCCCTGTGCGCGGGTCGACTGTGTCGGCTGCTCCTGCTATAACTATCAATATTGTCTTCATCTTTCCTTATTTGATAACTTTAAAAAGTTGTAGAGTGCAAAATTAAGCAAAAACAAATAAAATTTATTAATTTTGCGATTAGATGCCTGTTTTATGGCAAATCTGCCTCCTCTTTTTTCTAAAAAAGAGAGCAATAGAATATTAGAGGCAATCTACCCATGGAATCTACATAAAAAAGTACTTTATGAAGAGGAGAAATATAATTGTTGTTATGCTTCTGGCCTTAGTGTCAATATGCGGATGGTCAATGACCGACCAACAGGTTATTGCATATATCAAGCAACAGGCGGCGCAAGGAAAAACTCAGGAACAGATTGGCAAGGAACTGCTTGCTAAAGGCGTAACTCCCGAACAAGCGCAAAGAATCAAGGCACAATATGAGGCACAACAAGAAACAGAAGGGGTAAATCCGGCTGCTTCAGCTACATCCTCCCGCTCAAGATCTGTTTCTTCTAATAATAAGGCCGTTTCAAAAAAGAATGCCAAGACAACGTCCAAATCTACATCTAAATCTACATCTAAAACCGGGACTTCCGGCAGAACTTCCCGACAAGGAACATCAGAAACAGAACTTAATTCTGAAGAGCCGGATCTTTTTGCAAGCTCTTTAGATGAAATGCTTTGGCTTAACGAGGAGGAAATGACCGATACTATCCCTGAAAAGATTATTTTCGGTCACGACATCTTCAACACAAATGAACTGACATTTGAACCAAATGTAAATGTGGGGACGCCTCAAAATTATAAACTTGGTCCCGGTGATGAAGTCATCATTGATATATGGGGGGCCAATGAGGAACATTTGCGACAGATTATCTCTCCCGAGGGGAGCATAATGGTGGAACAACTGGGTCCGGTTTATCTCAACGGGATGAACATAAAGGAGGCAAACAATCATATAAAGAATGCTTTTGCCAGAAAATATTCCGGCATGAATGATTCAGAAACCGACATTTCCTTAACCTTGGGAGAGACGAGATCGGTTATTATTAACGTGATGGGAGAGGTAGAAACCCCCGGTACATTCCTTGTATCGCCATTTTCATCGGTCTTTAATGCTCTTTATCTTGCAGGAGGCATCAATGATATCGGTTCCCTCCGAAATATCCAGGTGTTGAGGAATGGCCGCAAAGTTGCCGGCGTGGATATTTATGATTTCATAATGAACGGGAAATCGGATGGAAACATCACGCTGCAAGAGGGAGATGTGGTGATAGTGCCACCCTACGAACAGCTTGTAAATGTCACGGGAAATGTCAAGCGTCCGATGTATTATGAAATGCTTCCCTCGGAGACAGTGGCAACATTGATAGATTATGCAGGGGGGTTCACCGGAGATGCTTATTCCGGAATGGTGAGATTGGAGAGGTTCAACGACTTTGAGAACGAGCTTTACAATATAGAGAAGAACGACTTTAATACCTATCATTTGCAGGATGGCGATATAGTTACGATTGGCACAGTAATAGATCGCTATTCAAATCGGGTTGAACTTCAGGGCTCAGTGATGCGTCCCGGAATGTATGCTTTGGGCCCGAATGTTCAAACAGTCGGCGAGCTCCTTGCAGTGGCCGACGGCCTTAAAGAGGATGCATATACAGGAAGGGCTCTTCTATATCGTGAGGGTCCGGAACTTCAATTGCAAGTGCTTGCTATTGACCTAAGTGATATACTCACCGGAAGAGCGCCTGACATAGAATTGAAGAAGAATGATATTCTCGTTGTCTCGAGTATCGAGGAGATAATCGATCGTGGCGTTTTGACAATAGAGGGGCAGGTGGCTTTCCCGGGTGAATACCCTTATGCAGAAAATACCATTCTTGAAGATTTGATATTGGAGGCCGGAGGTTTGCTCGAGGGTGCATCAACGGCGCGCGTTGACATAGCAAGGCGTATAGTTGACCCTGCAGCCACTGAGCAGACTGAGCAGCTTGCCAAGATCTATTCAGTATCAATCGACCAGTCTTTGAAGGTTGGCTCGGGTGTCAATTTCATGTTACAACCCTATGATGTTGTTCATGTAAGGCAGAGTCCCGGATATGAACCTCAAGCATCCGTTAGTGTAAATGGGGAAGTGCTTTTTGCCGGTGATTATGTTCTGGAGAAACGTAATGAGCGTGTTTCCGACCTCATCAGAAGAGCCGGAGGAGTTCTCGATGCAGCATATGTAAAGGGAGCACATTTAGAGAGAAAACTTTCTGAAGATGAATATGAATCGCGCAAAGAGACTCTTCGTCTTGCCATGGCACAAAGTCAGCAAGGTGGTGGAGATTCAATCGCTCTCAGTAAGATAGAGGTTGCTGACACCTACAACGTTGGTATTGATTTGGAGAAAGCTCTTAAGAACCCCGGGAGTCATTATGACCTCGTATTGGTTGAAGGCGACAAGCTTTATATCCCTCAACTTCAGAGCACGGTCAAGATTTCAGGAGATGTGATGTTTCCCAATTCAGTGGTGTATGAACCGGGTAAGAAACTTTCCTACTATATAGAACAAGCCGGAGGATATGGCGAGAGAGCAAAAAAAGGAAAGGCTTTTATAGTTTATTTGAATGGGACTGTCGCGAAGGCCAAGCGAAGTTCCATCATTGAACCGGGATGTCAGATAATCGTTCCCTCTAAGGCAGCCAACTCCGGAGTCAACTGGACCCAAGTCATGGCCTTGGCAAGCAGTTTCACCTCTGTTGCGACCCTGGCAGCCACTATCTTAAATATTTTCAGATAATTTTCTCATGGCAGACGATAATAAACTCGACAACGTAAACAAAGATCCGGAAGAAAACTTGAAGGCTGAGCCGGAAGAAAAGGAAATCGACCTTCTTGAACTCGCCTATAAGCTTTGGGAGCAACGAAAGGTGTTGTTGATATGGATGATGTGGGGAGTTCTTGCCGGACTCATCATTGCTTTCAGTATCCCCAAGGAATTTTCCACTTCCGTGAAGTTGGCTCCGGAGTCAAAGTCGGCGCGGCCTAATATCTCCGGAGGGCTCGGGGCTTTAGCATCCATGGCCGGCATATCAGGAGCCGGAAACACAAGCCCGGATGCAGTCTATCCGACTCTTTATCCCGATATCGTCGAGTCTGTCCCTTTTGCTACAAGTCTGTTTGATGTCCCGGTGACCGACAAGGAGGGGAAAACCTACACTGTCAAAGAATATCTTTTGGAAGAAACAAGAAGTCCCTGGTGGAGTTTTATTATGGGATTACCCGGTAAAACTATAGGTGCCGTGGTAGGCATTATCAAGGGCAATAAGGAGGAGGTAGATGAAAATCATGTGACTGATAATTTTAACCTCACTCCTGAAGAGAATAATCTGGTGATGCAACTTAGGAAACGTATCTCGGCAAATATAGATCAAAAAACAAGCGTGATAACCATAGAGGCTACTATGCAAGATCCCATGGTGAGCGCCATCCTTGTCGACACTGTTGTAGATCGTCTGCGTGAATATGTTACCAACTATCGCACCAACAAAGCACGTCAGGATCTGGAATATGCCCAAAAACTTAATGACGAGGCTCGTCAGGAATATTTTAATGCTCAACAAAGATTGGCTGATTATATCGACCGAAATCAGAACCTGGCAACCCGATCAGCGCAAGTGACTCAGGAACGACTTGAGAATGAATCGTCATTGGCTTTCAATCTCTACAACGAGACATCTTTACAAGTGCAGAGCGCCAAGTCTCGCGTGCAAGAAACAACTCCGGTTTATACCGAGATAACTCCGGCAACAGTTCCCATACGGGCCACATCACCCCGGAAAGGTCTTATAATCGGAGGTTGCGCATTTTTGGCCTTAGTTGCTTGTGCTGCCTGGATTCTTTTTGGAAGCCCTTTAGTAGATCAGTATAAGGCTAAAGCTAAAGAACTAAAAGAATCTCCAAAATAGTAGGGCAAGTTTAATCCCTATTTAATCTTTTTGTAGCCTTACCGTCACGAACTTCTATATAAAGACCCTTAGGGGTCTTTTCCAAACGCCGCCCTTGAAGATCAAATATCAATGGAGCGGTTAAAGCAGCGTTATCAGAAGAAAGAGACGGAATGGAAGCGGTGGTGTATTTCTCATATTCCAGGCTCGCCATTATAAATGATCCTATCCCTTTCCCCTCGTTGGAGACTATGTTGACATCACTCCCGTCAAGGTAATAATCGGCTGAACCATTACGTTCGAGATTATAAAATGGACCGAGACCCGCAGAGCGACATATATTATTGATATCTATCCCATCCGACTTTTCCGATATAAAAGTATCCAACAATCCCTCGTAAGCCTTTAATGCCGCATATCCAACTTTTGAAGAGTCGAGCAAACCAAGCCTCATCCCTTTAAATAATGCATATGTAAACATACTTGATGCTGAAGCTTCAAGATAGTTGTGGTTGCCCCTTTGGCTCACAAAGGAGTCATCATATTGAAGCAATTGATACCATACACCCGAATCTTCATCCTGCCAACGAAGTATGCCATCGGCCACTTGGTGAAATATCTCCTCTATGGCCACATAATCCGGATGTTGCTTAGGCATTAGGGCAAGCACGTCGACTAATGCAGCAGCATACCAACCCATACCTCGTCCCCAAAATTCACTGCTGCAACCCTTATAGGGGTCATTTTTATTAGCCCAAAATGAATTCATATCTCCGGGATTGGCACTCCATCCATGATAATTGAGCGATGTTTCTGGATCGTAGGTATGCTCGTGGATAGTTCTGAACTGCAAAGCTATGTCACTCCATCCCTCATTATCGTCGGGAGCAAAAGTGGCAAGATATTCAGCATAAAAGGCCGCTCCCATGTATAATCCGTCGAGCCACATCTGATAAGGATATGAGTCCTTATGAATGAATCCATCTTTCCCCTCATTGAGGGTAATGCGAGTGTAGTCATAACGGAGATAGTGATAAAGATATTCAGCAGCACCCTGATAACGCTCGGCTTCCTCTTTGTTATCCAACACTTCCTGTGTATACAAATCTATCAACACCTTTCCGGATGCAATATTGTCGAGACTCCCTTTCTTGAAGTTATAGAATTTGCCCTCTTCATCGATTGCATTGTCAGCGTAGGTCTTACACCATTCATACCCCTCTCCCGAAAGCTCATCTTCAGGATATTGTTGGCAATACATTAGTATGGTCTTAGCCACCAGCCCACTAACGTAATCCCATGGTTTTTCTGCTGACCACTCCCGGCCGTGTGACTCTATCATTAAGGCGGAATAATTCGGAGTTTCTCCGGCCATTTTCAAACCGGCAAGAACCAAGAACAAGAATAATATTTTTTTCCTCATAACTCCAAAGCCTTGTTTTATCATACTATACTGCGAGCCACGTCTGATTCGTCGATTTTAGTTTATTCTTTCACTTCCCATGTTTCATGTGTTTTGAGAATCATATCCTGCAGATTCACAAAACCTTTTTTCCCTTTTATTTCTGCTACTTGATTCTCCACCTCCGTTTCGTAGGTGAGACCCTCAACGTCTCTGATCACTCCGATTGCTAACGGAAGATTAAGACCATCCATTAATGCCAGTTCTCTGTGTAAAGTGTCGTCAACACAATGAGGATCATGCACAAGAACATCATCCAGTGTAAAGCCGTCCTCTCCTATTGTCACGACTTTGAGAGCAAAACCATCTTGCACCAGACCTTTGTTCCTTTCTTTGCCAAAAATCATTTTCTCACCTTCCACGAGATGTATCACATGGTCGTCACGCGTTTCCTTGTCAGTGAAGAGTGTATGAATACCATGATTGAATATCACACAATTCTGAAGTATTTCAACTACTGCCGCCCCTTTATGCTTTGCTGCCGCAACCATAATTTCCTTTGTCGTGTCAAGAGATACGTCCAATCCCCTGGCAAAGAATTTTCCCCGGCAACCAAATACAAGCTCAGCAGGGATAAATGGATCTTCTGTAGTGCCATAAGGAGATGATTTCGACACAAAACCTCTGTCGGAAGTAGGTGAATACTGCCCTTTTGTCAGACCGTAGATTTTATTGTTGAAGAGAAGGATATTGATATCCACGTTTCTTCTTAATGCATGGATAAAGTGATTGCCTCCGATTGCAAGGCCGTCGCCGTCACCCGAAACCTGCCACACGGTAAGATCCGGACGAGCGGTCTTGAGGCCCGTAGCGATGGCGGCTGCCCTACCATGAATTGTGTGCATGCCATATGTATTCATATAATATGGCAACCGTGAAGAGCATCCGATTCCCGAAATCACTGCTGTGTCTTTCGGAGATATTCCGATTTCTGCCATTGCCTTGTGAAGTGTGTTCAGTATGGCATGGTCTCCACAACCGGGACACCATCTCGCCCCTTGTTCGTTCTTAAAATTTGTGGCTGTATATGTTGTTGACATAATTTGCTTCTATTCTGATTATTTTATAAGTTTCTTGACTCTCTCGGTGATTTCTGCCACCATGAATGGTTGCCCTTCAATCTTATTAATTCTCAAGATTTCTTTTCCGGGCAGATGCATTTGCAAATAGTCGGCAAACATTCCGGTGTTGAGTTCAGCCACTATTATATTCTTATATTTCTTCAATTCCTCTAATGCATTCACCGGCATAGGATTGATATAACGGAACTGAGCCATCGCTATCGGTGTCCCCTCAGCATTTAATTCTGCACACGCTGCGAGAAGATGGCCATATGTGCCTCCCCATCCCACAAGAATTGTATCGGCATCAGCTCTTCCTTCGATTTCGAGTAATGGTATGTCATTTGCAATCCTTGCAATTTTTTCTCTCCTTGTCATTACCATCAGTTCATGGTTTGGACCATCGGTTGAAATCACAGAGGTATGATAATCCTTTTCAAGACCTCCCACTCTATGCATTCCTTTCTCCATACCCGGGATAGACCAATATCTCACTTTAGTATCTTCATCCCGATTGAAAGGTTTCCACCCTTGTTCAAGCATGTCAGCCGTCACGTAATGTGGAGTGATGGTCGGGAAATCTTTTTCCTCAGGGATGCGCCAGGCCGAGGATCCGTTAGCAATGAAAGCATCTGTGAGAAGTATCACAGGTGTCATATGCTCAATGGCTATACGAGCTGCCTCGAATGCCATATTAAAGCAATCAGTTGGACTTGTTGCGGCAACAACACATAACGGGCTCTCTCCGTTACGGCCGTAAAGAGCCTGCATAAGGTCGGTTTGCTCCGTCTTTGTAGGCAATCCGGTTGAGGGACCTCCTCTTTGAACGTCTACCACAACCAATGGCAGTTCTGCCATTACTGCAAGCCCTATTCCCTCACTCTTCAAGGCAAGACCGGGTCCGGATGTCGTTGTCACAGCCAAGTGACCTCCGTAAGAGGCCCCGATTGCCGAACAAACCCCTGCTATCTCATCCTCCATCTGACACGCCTTGACCCCCAAATCTTTTCGCTTGGCAAGTTCGTGCAATATATCGGTTGCCGGTGTAATAGGATAGGATCCTAAAAAGAGAGGGCGTCCACTCTTCTCTGAGGCCATTATAAGTCCCCAGGCAGTAGCTGTGTTTCCGTTGATATCCGTATAGATGCCCGGTTTGGCCGAGTCGCTGTCGATCCTATATGTAGGAAGTCCGGCATGCGTGTTGTGTCCATAGTCCCAGCCTGCATTTATCACTTTTACATTTGCTTCATAAATTGCCGGCTTCTTCACAAATTTATCTTTCAATTTTGCAAGAACCTTATCAACCGGACGGTCAAACAGCCAACATAAAATCCCTAAAGCAAGCATGTTTTTACATTTCATGATGCTCTTGTTATCAAGCCCGGAATCCGCAAGAGTATGTTTCAACAAGGTGGTCATTGGCACAAGCATAATCCTGTCGGGATCTATGCCAAGCTCCTCTATTGGATCGTTCGTGATATATAAAGCTTTCTTGAGGTTGGCCTCGGTGAAAGAATCGGCATCACAGATTATAATCCCGCCCGGCTTCAGATATTTTAGATTCGTCTTCAAAGCCGCCGGATTCATAGCCACAAGAACATCTGCTTCATCTCCCGGAGTGTAAACCTTCTTTCCCACACTTACCTGAAAACCGGAAACCCCGCTTAATGACCCTTGCGGAGCCCGAATTTCTGCTGGATAATCCGGGAAGGTAGATATCATATTACCCTCTGCAGCTGATATATCGGAAAAAATATTCCCGGCCAATTGCATCCCGTCTCCACTGTCGCCGGAGAACCTTATTACAATTTTGTCTATTAATTTTACGTCTTTATGGCTTTCCATTTTATTTTTTCACCTTGTTAAAATCAAATTATAACCTGATAATTCTTTCCTAAATTCTTTTATATTTTTAGCATTTCTGCTTTTAAATAAAGCAAAAAAATCCTTTAGCAAAATTAAGGAAAAACCCTTTATATACAAAACAAGTCTCTTCCTCTTTGTCGGTTATCATTCTTGGCTTCCCGTCTCTATTTTTTCTGATTTCTTAATTTTTTGAGGGCGAGGCGAAAATTGATAACAAGGAGAATGGCAGCACTTAAGAGAGCGGCTGAAAAACTATAATAAACACCTACTGTTTCAAGCCTAAAAGTGACGGCAAGAAGGAATAATGCAGGGATTCCTATCAGAATATAGCTCACTATAGATATCCACAAGAGTGGCTGAACTATGGAGGTGCCTCTCAAGGCATTGACATATGTGAGCTGAGTGCCGTCACAATATTGATAAAGCACAAGTGGAGCTATCAAAAGAAGGGCATATGAAGCCACTTCTGCGTCAGGAGTGAAATAACCAACCAGCTTATCCGTAAAAAACAGGAATACCAATGAGGCAAACGTGGCAAGAACCAGTATGATATGCAACCCTACACGGGTCACATGTTTTACTGCCGGGAAATCTCCGACACCTGTGAAATTAGCAACTTTGATAGAGGTGGCCCAACCGAAACTAAGATAAATCATAAAACCCAATTGTCCGATAGTGTTCATCACTTGATAAGCAGCAAGTTGCACTTTACCAAACCAACCGCTCACCACGGCTCCGAATGTCCAAAGCCCACATTCAACGCCGCTCTGTACCATTAGGGGATAACTTGTGAGCCATATTTGTCTTTTTCTTAAAGAACCCGACCGATTGCTTAACATGGATCTCCAATAGGGCCGATATTTTGGAGACAAACAATAGACACATATAATAGCCAAAACTCCGGCTATTCGAGCTGCCAATGTGCTCCACCCTGCCCCGAGAAGTCCTAATTCCGGGAATCCCCACTTCCCAAAAATCAAGGCATAATTCCCTATAATATTAAGAACATCGGCTCCGAGGATTATCCACATAGGGGTGGCAGTGTCGTTGATGCCATTACACGTCTGTTGGAAACAGTTGAAAATAGCCATCGGTATGATTGTAAACAAGATCAGGAGAAAATAGCTCCGCGCCAAGGGTAGAATGTCGGGGTCTTGTCCGAAATAATCCAGGAAGAAAAAGAGAGAGAGCATCACAATGAAAAAGCCAAGAGATAATACTCCATTCACGATGATAGATGCTCTCAGCATTATTCCGGCTTCTTGATGTTCTCCTTTGCCATAAAGGGCACCGATAATGGGGACTATTCCTCCGGAGAATCCCAGTATCATGACTATGGCAATGAGAAAGAGGCTGTTGACAAATGCGGAAGCTGCCAATTCATTCAATCCGTAGGCTCCAACCATCATCGTATCGGCGAAACTCACTGCAATAATTCCCACTTGAGTGACGAGGACAGGGAAACCCAATTTTATCAGGTTCTTAACTGTCTGAAAATAGCTGAAAGTGTTGTGATATGTAAGTTCCGACTCCAAAATTTTTGTGTTTCCAGACTGCAAATTTAGACAATTTATGGTAACTTTGCGGAGCCACATCAGATAAGATATGAAGCGTATTTTCACAATATTAATTCTTATAGGAAGTCTCTCACCGATTTATGCAACGGTTAGCTTGGATTCTTGCCGTAATATGGCTTTACACAACAACAAGCTTATCCGGATGGCTCAAGAAAATCAGAAAGGGGCATCCACACTCCGGGAAGCGGCAAAAGCTGCCTATCTGCCCGGGATTGATTTCACCGGAAGCTATATTTACAACCAACGGATAATCAATCTATTGGGAGAGGATGCAAAACTGCCGACAATGAGTTTCGACCCCACAACCGGGAGTTATCAATATAATCTTGTAAAAGGTCCCGACGGAGTTCCCATTAAAGATCCCTCAAGCGGAAGTTATATTCCCTCTGAAATTGCAGTCATCCCTAAGGAGGCTATGAGCTATGATATCCATAATGTATTTGCCGGAGCTTTTACATTAACTCAGCCTGTCTATATGGGTGGTCAGATACGGGCGCTTAACAGGATAGCCGGATTTGGTGAGAAGATAGCAACGGCAATGAGCAACAATGTGGCTCAAGAGATTATATATTCTGTGGATGAGGCTTATTGGACAGTTGTATCTCTTGGTGAGAAACTCAAACTTGCCGAAAGTTTTGTGGCCCTGACCGACTCCCTGTGCCGGAATGTATCTCTGATGCTGGAAGAAGGGGTGGCCACTAAAAGCGATCTATTGTCAGTGGAGGTGAGAGCAAACGAGGCAAATATTGCTCTTGTAAAGGTGAACAACGGTCTCGTGTTGTCTCGTATGGCATTGGCTCAGATTTGCGGTCTCCCTCCGGCTACACATATGGAACTAACGGATGAAACCTTAAATGCTCCGGATTTGAAAAGTGTGCCGCCCAAAACAGATATGGGAAGCGTCTACTCCCGTCGTCAGGATTTGGAGATAGTCAGACAGTCGATAAATCTGTTGAAAAGTCGTGAAGCATTGAGTCTGAGTGAGATGCTGCCGAAGATAGCTGTAGTGGGAGCATACTCTTTTTCCAATCCTAACGTGATTGATGGTTTTAAGAAAAAATTTGGAGGAGGTTTCAGTGTAGGCGCCACTTTGCAAGTGCCGATATGGCATTGGGGTGGTGATTATAGGAGATATAAAGCAGCCAAATCTTCGACAACTGCACAACGTTTTCTTTTGGAAGATTTGGAAGAGAAGGTGCAGTTGCAAGTGAATCAGGCAAAATTCAGCCTCGAGGAAGCAGAAAAGACCTATAAGATGACCCAAGTCAATCTTGAGAAAGCAGAGGAGAATCTGAATCAGGCACAGTTGGGATTTCAGGAAGGAGTTTTAACCACAAGTGATGTTTTGGCTGCACAGACTGCCTGGTTGGGTGCAAATTCAGAAAAAATAGATGCAGAGATCGGAGTCAGATTAGCATATACTTACTTATCAAAGGTGCTTGGCACTCTTCCATATTGATAAAAAAAGAAAGAAACGATGACACAGAACGAAGAAGCAGTATCAGCAAAAGACAGGATGCTGATTTTAACGATAGTTGTAGTGATTATTATTTTAGCCGGGCTTGCAATTTTTGGCTTTCTGGTAATAAAGCAAGGTCCCGACACTATTCAGGGTCAGGCTGATGCCACAGAGATAAGAATATCGGGTAAACTTCCGGGCAGAGTGGAAGAAATCTATGTGGAAGAGGGGGATAAAGTCAGGAAGGGCGACACGTTAGTTCATATTCATTCCTCTTTGGTAGATGCCCGCTTGGGACAGGCAGAGGCAATGGAGAGTGCAGCCAAGGCAGCTGATGCGAAGGTTGATGCGGGGACTCGTCAGCAGATAATTCAGACTGCCTACGAATTATGGCAACAAGCATTGGCTGCGGAGGGTATTGCCAAGAAAACGTATGACAGAATGGAGGCTCTCTATTCTAAAGGTGTTGTCAGCGAACAAAAGCGCGACGAAGCAAAAGCTGCATACGAAGCTGCAAAAGCCGGTGTCGCTGCTGCTGAAAGTCAGTATTCATTAGCAAAATCCGGAGCCCAGAAAGAAGATAAAGAGGCTGCTAAAGCTATGGTGAATGTTGCCAAAGGTGGTGTCAGTGAAGTCTATGCTTTGTTGGAAGATCAATATCTTTTAGCCCCATACGATGGAGAAATCACCGAGATATATCCAAATGTATCGGAATTAGTAGCCACCGGCGCCCCTATTATGAGCCTTCAAAAAGATGACCACTGGGTAGTCTTTAATGTGAGAGAAACTCTTTTGAAAGACATTACAACCGGTTCCATCATCAAGATTCACATACCGGCACTTGACAAACATACCGAAGCAAAAGTGTTCTATATCAAGGATCTTGGAACTTATGCCAATTGGCAAGCCACAAAGAGCACCGGAGATTATGATGCACGCACTTTCCAGATAAAAGCTCGTCCCACAGAGAGAATCGAGAATCTTCGTCCGGGAATGTCTGTGATTCTTGAGCAGAAGAAATAACGAGTATGTGAGCCCGTATTCTTCTACAACCGCATAATAGGAGGCAAGAGCATTGAAAGAGATATTTTTAAGAAGCCTTTTGCAGATAGTCAGACGCCCTATTTATTGGGTGGCTTTCTTCGTGTTGCCTCTATTTTGTTTTATGATGCTGACAAGTCTTATGCAGGAAGGGTTGCCTTCGAAGGTTCCCGCTGCTATGATCGACAAGGATGGCTCTTCTCTTTCGAGAAAAGTGACTCAGAACTTAGGAGGTATGCAAATGGTTGATCTCCGTGAGGATTGTAATAGTTATACGGAGGCTCGACATCTAATGCAAGAGGGTGAAATATTCGGATTCTTCCTTATCCCCGAGGATTTTGAAAGGGAATTGTTGTCGGGGCGTAAACCTGTGATTACGTTTTATACGAACATGACCTATTTTGTGCCCGCTTCAATACTTTTTAAGACTTTTAAGACAACAGCATTATACACTAAAGCCGGTGTAGCCATGACAGTTATGGAATCTGTTGGAGCGACACCGCGCGAGGTAACACCCTTGTTGCTTCCTATCAATATACAGTCAAGGGGGATTCATAATCCGGGGTTAAATTACGCCATATATCTCTGTAATTCTTTTTTGCCGGGGGTATTGGAACTTATGATTTTTTTAGTGACCTGTTTCAGTCTTGGTCAGGAGATAAAGTATGGAACATCACGACATCTGCTTAATATGGCCAACGGATCCATAGTGAAAGCACTATTTGCCAAGCTCTTGCCTCAGACCCTTATATGGTTTGTGATAGCTATCTTTATGGAATCATGGCTTTTCAAATTCAACGGTTTTCCCGTTTATGGTTCATGGTTTTGGCTAACATTGTCAGAACTCATGTTTGTGTTGGCATGTCAGGGATGGGCATTATTCTTCTTTGGTATCTTCCCGAACTTGAGATTATCCTTGTCGGCTTCAGCATTGCTCGGCATACTTGCCTTTTCAGTCGCGGCATTCTCTTTCCCCGTGGAGAGTATGTATGGAGCGGTAGGTATTTTCAGTTGGATTCTACCGGTGAGATACAATTTCCTGATATATATAGATCAAGCCCTTAATGGAATAGATATCTATTACTCAAGAATATGGTTTGTAGCCTATATTATCTTTATGCTCCTGCCCTTCACCTTATTATGGCGAATTAAACGGGAATTGGCTAATCCGGTTTATGCCCCATAACACAGTTTAAATGTCATTTATTGAAGCGGCTTAAGAGATTTAGAGCGAGTAAAAACAGAAAAAAGAAAAGAAGTGAATTATTTAAGGCAACTATTCAAAGTTTATTGTCATGAATTTCGGCTTGTGATTCATGACCCGGGGATTATTATCTTCTTTTTGTTTCTACCGCTTGCTTATCCGGTGATTTATTCATTGATCTATAATCCTGAATTAGTGAGAGAGGTAGCAGTAGTAGTTGTCGACAATGACCGTTCCTCTCTGAGCCGGGAGCTTGTCAGGAATTTTGATGCCACCCAGGAGGCATGGGTAAAGGGCTATGCTGCAGATTTGTCGGAAGCACGCAGAGCGATGAATGAACATAAGTGTTATGCCATATTGGAGATACCGGAGGGATTTGGAAAGAAAGTTGGGAATAATGAGCAAGGGGAGGCCGTCCTTTATTGTGAGATGAGCCTTTTGTTAAGGTATCGGTCGCTTTTGGTGGCATCTACGAATGTGGCCCAGGCCATGGGAGCTGAAATTTTGACAGAAAAGTTGGATATGGTGGCACCTTTGGCAGAGACAGTTGCCGACGGGGATTTGATGCCTATAAAGAATATCACGATGGGTAATATTGAGGGAGGTTTCGACTCCTTCATCATGCCCGGGGTCTTGATATTGATACTCCATCAATGCATAATATTGGCATCGGGCATGGCTGGAGGGGCTAAGCGGGAAAGACCGGGACTTATTGGGTATGACTCTTTTAATGAGGTGCCAAGCATCTTGATGACGATGTTCGGACAAATGCTATGTTATATCACGATTCTGATGGTCCCAATCATTTATCTTGTGCATTATGTTCCTTTGATGTTCTCATTCCCTATGGCCGGGAATCTCTTTGAGATATTGATGTTTCTTTTGCCGATGCTTTTTGCATGTGTAGGATTGGGATGGTGTTTTCAAGGGATTGTATGGGAAAGAGAGTCTGTATTTGTCTTATGGGTCGTAACCTCGGTAGTCTTTTTATTCTTATCCGGCCTAACCTGGCCTCGCTACGCAATGCCGGGGTTTTGGAAGGGAATTAGTGACTGCATACCGGCAACTTGGGGAATAGAAGGATATATAAAGATGAACACAAATGGTGCCACTCTTTCTCAAGTCAGCAAATGTTATATCAATCTGTGGATTCTTGCCGGCGCTTATATGATCGCGGCATATTGCGTACAGAGATGGGTTGTCCGCCCCTCTGTGCTTAAAAAATTCAATGCTTACAAAGAAATCAAAGCCTCTTCCTTTTAGAGCTCTTTCCCCACTTCTTTAAAACTTGATGTCTCCTCTTCGGGTGATGCCTCATAAGCATCCACTATGCGTTGCACAAGGGGATGTCTGACGATATCTTTCTTCCCAAATTCTATCAAGCCGATGCCGTCTACTCCGCGGAGAATTCTGACAGCTTGAAGGAGTCCACTTTGCGTCGAATGTGGAAGATCCACTTGTGTCAAGTCTCCCGTCACAATCATACGGCTGTTCATTCCCATACGAGTCAAAAACATTTTCATCTGATGTCGCGTGGTATTCTGAGCCTCGTCAAGAATTATTATAGCATCATTGAGTGTCCTTCCCCGCATAAAGGCCAAAGGTGCAATCTGTATTACATCAGTCTCCATATACTCCTTAAGTTTTAATTGTGGGAGCATATCCTCGAGCGCATCATAAAGGGGCCTTAAATAGGGGTCGATCTTATCCTTCATATCGCCCGGCAGGAAACCGAGCTTTTCGCCGGCCTCTACTGCCGGTCGTGACAAAATGATTCTCTTGCAGGCTTTGTTTTTCAAAGCTGCCACAGCCAACGCTATAGCTATATACGTCTTTCCGGTTCCGGCCGGCCCTAATGCAAAAGTCAATCCGTTTTGAGAAAAACTTCTGACCATCTTTGCCTGATTTCCGTTGCGGGCCGTTATCGGCTTGCCGTTCTGTCCGAATATAATCACTCCCTCACTATTTACAGGTTTAGGAGGCTCTCCTTTGATAATATCGATAATCACATCTTCCGGTAGCTTATTATATTTTGCGGCATAACTTTCGAGCTCCTTTATCTTTTTCTCAAACTCCAGAGTTTCTGTCTCCTCTCCTATGACTCTCAAGACGTTACCACGAGCCGCCATACGTAACTTAGGGAATAAATTACGTATCAGATTGACATTGTTGTTGTTGACTCCATAGAAAATTTGTGCGTCAACATTATCTATTATAACATTTCTTTCATTCATACTGTAACAATTGAAAAAGACTTATGAGAAATCAGCCTACAGAGCCCTCAAGCGAAATTTGGAGAAGTTTCTGAGCCTCTACGGCAAATTCCATGGGAAGCTTATTCATCACCTCTTTCGCATATCCGTTCACAATAAGAGCAACTGCCTCTTCTACAGGTATACCTCTTTGACGACAATAAAATAGCTGAGCCTCATTGATTTTTGAAGTGGTAGCCTCATGTTCCACCGTGCTGCTGGAATTCCTCACATCTATATATGGGAATGTGTGTGCCCCACATTCATTACCCATTAATAACGAATCACATTGCGTGTAATTGCGACAACCGGTGGCTTTTTCATCCACCCTGACAAGCCCTCTATAGGAGTTCTGGCTTTTACCGGCTGAAATACCCTTGCTCACTATTGTGCTCCGGCTGTTTTTCCCGACATGAATCATCTTCGTGCCGGTGTCGGCCTGTTGCATGTTGTTTGTGACGGCTACAGAATAGAATTCTCCCACACTCTCCTCCCCTTTAAGAATACATGACGGGTATTTCCATGTGATAGCAGATCCGGTTTCAACCTGGGTCCAGGAGATTTTCGATTTGAATCCACGGCAAAGGCCTCGCTTTGTCACAAAGTTATAAATTCCTCCGTTGCCTTCCTTATCTCCTGCATACCAGTTTTGGACGGTGCTATATTTCACTTCTGCTCGTTCTTCACAAATGATTTCCACTATGGCAGCATGCAGTTGGTTTTCATCGCGCATCGGTGCTGTGCATCCCTCAAGATAGCTGACGTAGGAATCATCATCGGCAACTATTAGGGTTCTCTCAAACTGTCCCGTCCCGGCGGCATTGATTCTAAAATATGTGCTTAATTCCATTGGGCATCTCACCCCTTTGGGAATGTATACAAACGACCCGTCGGAAAAGACTGCGGAATTCAATGCGGCAAAGAAATTGTCGCGATAACTGACAACTGTGCCAAGATATTTTTTCACAAGATCCGGATAATCCTTCACTGCCTCTGAGAAAGAGCAAAAAATCACACCAAGTTCAGCAAGCTTTTCTCGATGAGTGGTTTTCACACTCACTGAGTCCATCACTGCATCTACAGCAACTCCTGCAAGCTGTTTCTGTTCCTCCAAAGATATCCCTAATTTATTAAATGTCTCAAGGAGTTCAGGGTCCACTTCATCCAGACTCTTTTTCTCTTCCTTCTTTTTGGGGGCGGCGTAGTAGGAAATTGCCTGATAATCTATGGCCGGAATATTAAGGTGAGCCCATTGAGGCATTTTAAGCGTAAGCCAATACCGATACGCCTTCAGACGAAATTCCAAAAGCCACTCCGGCTCTCCTTTTTTTTCAGAAATGAAACGTATCACGTCTTCATTAAGACCGGGTGCCACGATATCTGTGGCAATATCGCTTGTGAAACCATATTTATATTCGCCCTGAGTTGCATCCTGCAAAACCTTGTCGTTTTCTTCAGCCATATCTTTTTTCCTTGATGTGAGCAATAAAATGATTGGGATGGTTTCTTCCACCCTTTTTTATATTAACAAAAATTAAGCCAATTCTGTTCTTTTCGGGAAAGAGGTTTGCAAATCAAATAAGTGTTAGATAAATTTGCATAACAAAGGAATATAACGGAAAAGTGTTGCAAAGGGAAGAAAGTTAAAGAGGTTATGGCTTTTGAGGAAGAAAAAGATGTTTTTGATAATGAGAAACCGGTGATAGAAACCCCGGAGGAAGAAAAGCAACCGAAATATAAGCCGGAAGACCCTGAATATTGGGAGCAAGATGAGTCGGAATGGGCACATCTGCATCATCATTCACGGATTCCTAACTGGGTGTGGGTTCTGGGCATAGTGATATTGATCGGGCTCGTGGCCGGTTGCTGGATCAGATTTTTCTCCCCTTACGTTGAAGATGCAACACAGTATGGTTATGTAGAGGGAATCGAAAAGCGTGGGATGATTTTCCAAACATACGAAGGAATTCTTATACCCTACAAGGAGTTGATGGACACCACTCGTATTTATAGCCGCGATTTTGTGTTCTCTGTTGGTGACAATAAAACAGCTGCCACACTAAAGAAAGCATTGTATGATGTCAAACCGGTCAGAGTGACTTATAAAAAATATTATGCAACCATACCATGGAGAGGTGCCAGTAAAATTGTTGTCACCGCTGCCGATACGGTATCACCGGAAAAGATTCTCCCTCCGGAATTCGCTCCAAATAAAAAGACCTTGTAATTTTAATTTTGAAATTCGCTATTTTATTGTCTGCCCTCTTTATCAATGCTTTGACTTTCGCTCAGAATCCTCTTTTCAAAGTGAATGTGGCTGATTCTGTGATAAAGAATTTAGTGGATAGAAACTCTCACATCTTTATCAGTTCTCTCAATGGCAAAATTGCTGTTGACCCCTATGAATATTCCGATTGCGAAAGTTTAGTTAGCGTAGTGATTGAAGAGGGAATTGAAGAAATCGGAGAGTATGCCTTCCTGGGATGCCGAAACCTTAAAAGCATATCCTTGCCGAAAACTTTGCTTAAGATTGGAGAGGGAGCTTTCCGGGAATGTGAATCACTTGAAACTTTGATAATTCCTGATGGAGTGGCAGTCATTCCGCCTTATATGTGCAGTTGGGATAGCAGTCTCACAAAAGTAGTGCTCCCCGAAAGCGTAGTGGATATCTCACGCAATGCTTTTGCCTACTGCTATTCTTTAGAGGAAATAAATTTACCGCCCGGATTGAAGCATATAGGCTCCAATGCGTTCAGCTTTTGCAGGAGTTTGAAAGAAATTGAATTGGGAGATGAGATGGATGAATTGGAATCCTACTCGTTTTCAGACTGTGAAAATCTCAGAAAAGCTGTGCTTCCGGGAAATTCTAAAATGCTTGGAGAACTAATTTTCACGGGTTGTGAGGTCCTCGAGGAAATCATGTGTATGAGCGAAATCCCTCCAAGTTTTGACTGCGACTCACCTCTGTTTGACCCCATGGAAACAAATCTTTGGGATAAGTGTAAACTGATAATTCCGGAGGCTTCTCGTGAATTATATAAAACAGCTCCGGGCTGGATATTTTTTTTTGAGAAATTTTAAAACTTCTTCTCATCATGGATCGACTGGCAAAAATTCAACAACGTATAGAGCCTGAACTGGCAAAAATGAATTCTATCATTCGGGAGTCATTAACTTCTGATAATGAGTTGATGGATACTGTTGTAAGCAATTATTTGCTCACAAAAGGGAAACAGATAAGACCTATTATGGTGATTCTGAGTGCAAAGTTCTTTGGCGAAATTAATCCACATGTGCTCCACGCAGGCGCAGCTTTGGAAATGCTCCACAATGCCTCTCTGATTCATGATGATGTGGTCGATGATACTCCTCTCCGTCGAGGCCATGCCACAGTAAATAATCAGTGGGGAAATCATATTGCTGTCTTAGTAGGGGATTATTTCGTGGCCAATGCTTTGGCTGCCGGGATTAGCACCGGTAATCTCTCTATCATTTCATCCCTTTCCGATCTGGGTAAGGAATTGTCGCTCGGAGAGATAGAGCAAATCTGTAATGTCAGGGATCATCATCTCGACGAGGAACATTATTTTTCAATGATTCGTAAGAAAACAGCCTCCCTTTTCAGGAATTGTGTGAAGATGGGAGCGGAAGCAGTCGGAGTCAAAAGGGATGAATATGAGCCGTTGGCACAATATGCGGAACTATTGGGAATGTGTTTCCAGATACGCGATGATATTTTCGATTATTTCTCAAATCCATTGATAGGAAAGCCCACAGGGAATGATTTGCGCGAGGGCAAGGTGACTCTCCCATTGCTCCACGCAATTCAAACTGCTCCCGAACCAATCTCTCAAAGTGTCAAGGAGATGCTCCTAAAAGGAGACCTCAATGAACAGGAAATAGGTATTCTTATCGATTTTGCCAAGGAATATGACGGCATAGAGTATGCCTTCGCAAAAATGAGGGAAATGCAGTCGGAGGCTGATAAATTATTGGAAGGTTATCCCAACTCTAAATGGAAAGAAACTTTCCGACAGCTTTTCGATTATATAATTTCACGTGATAAATAGGAATAAGGAATCACGTCATGTAGGTAAGCTGCCTAAAAAACTTTAAGAAATCAATTTAAGAGAGTCAAAAATAACATAAGGGAATTGTATGTTGGAGCAATTCATGTATGAAGGATTAATAGAGGCAGGATGTGATGAGGCCGGAAGAGGCTGTCTCTGCGGTCCCGTGGCATGTGCAGCGGTTATTCTCCCTCCCGATTTTGAATGTGAGGAACTCAATGACAGCAAACAGCTCTCAGAGAAAAAAAGAGAGAAACTGCGTCCTATTATCGAAGAGAAGGCAATCGCATGGGCTGTCGTTATGGTAGAACCCGAAGAAATCGACCGCATCAATATCCTTAATGCTTCAATTGAGGGGATGCATAGGGCTTTAGCCAATTTATCGGTTTGCCCTCAACATATACTGGTGGATGGTAATAAATTCAGACCCTTTGGAGATATTCCTCACACAACGGTGGTGAAGGGCGACGGTAAATATATGTCTATAGCGGCTGCCTCAATCTTGGCAAAAACTCATAGAGATGAATTAATGAGCAAACTGGCCAATCAATATCCGGAGTATAAATGGGAAATCAATAAAGGATATCCTACCAAATCCCACCGCGAAGCAATCAGCCGTTATGGCCTGACTCCCTGCCATCGTAAGACATTCAAATCCATATAATTTCTTTTGCCGGAATCTCAAACTTTTTTGTATATTTGCAATTAGTAAAAACCAAAATCATAAATAACTAAACTATGTCAAAATCTATCAAAGGAACAAGAACAGAGCATAATTTGCTCGCTTCTTTTGCAGGCGAAAGCCAGGCTCGTTCACGTTACACTCTTTTCGCTCAGAAAGCAATAGAAGAGGGGTATGAGCAAATCGCTTCTATTTTCTTGACAACAGCTGCTCAGGAATTGAGCCACGCAACCCAGTTCTTCAATCTTCTTGAAGGTGGAATGGTGGAAATTAAGGCTGCTTATCCTGCCGGCAAAGTAGGCTCTACTAAAGAAAATCTTGCCGCTGCTGCTGCAGGCGAAAGAGAGGAATGGGGTGAGCTCTATGCTAATTTCGCTGACATTGCTCAGGAAGAAGGTTTCCCCGAAATTGCTCTGCTTTATAGAAATATTGCTAAAGTGGAACAAATGCATGAGAACCGCTATGTGAAACTTCTTGAAAGAATGGAAAACGAGCAAGTCTTCAAGAGCGAAGAACCTGTCGTATGGTATTGCCGCAAGTGCGGTTACATCGTTGAAACAAAACAGGCTCCCAAAAAGTGTCCGGTTTGCGGTGTTCCTCAGGGTTGGTTTGAAAGATTCCCTAACAATTATTAATTAAAAAGTTTCCACTCTTAATTATATATCACTTTTTCCGGCTTTTGTAGGATGTCAAATCAGCTGAATAAGTCTTTTAAGATGTCTACTGATTTGAGACTCCCCAACCCCGGGAAATGATAGCTGTAATAATTAAGGATTCCATAAAGTATTTGTCTCCGGTTGATGGTTGTCAATCGGAGACATTTCATATTTGAAAAATTGAGGCGCGAGATAAAAGGAATAAAGCGTGCATCCGACTCCCCTACTACAGGACACTTGGCCTCAAATTCAGCCACAAAAGCACCCGCAGAATAGTCAAAAACATAACCCTCCTTATAACCTGTGGTGTCGGGCTGTATCCCTGAAAAAGGAAGAAGGGATATAAGAAAGACTATATGAAAATCATTCTCTCCTCTTTCTAATTTGTCTAAAAGTCTGAAAGATTCTATTAAAAAATCATAGAGAGCAGGATCGGACATTGAAGCATTCAACAGTTTAACAAGGAATTCAGATATGAATAGTGATATGGCGCTCTTTACGGGATGAAAGTATATGTCTCTCCATATTTCTGTCGGGGAAATTGAGCCCAGGCGCTGTAGTTCTGCAGTAGACTTATAGTTGAGATCTGTCTCTACAACCGACAATGGCTGAAGGCGTGCTCTTCTGATATTAGAGGCTTTACCGCTGCCCGTAGGAGATATGAATGACATACGGCCTCGTTCACGTGTGTAAAGCGTCACGATATTATGGCGATCATTATATTTCCTGACATTCAATACTATTCCATGTATTTTTTCCGACATGAAAACTATTTTGTCACTATTGTTGTTAAAAATATAGATTTCTAAAATACTAAAAAAATCTAAAATAGAGAATTTCAAATCTAACAATTAAAATTATAGAAATTATGGCAGATACCAACACCACCCCTAAAAGTCTGAAAGGGACGCGCACAGAAAAAGCGCTTGCAAATGCTTACGTAGCAGAATCAACAGCTTACACTCGTTACATCTATTTTGCTAAAAGTGCAAAAAAGGAAATGTACTATGATTTCGCAAACATTTTCCTTGAAACAGCTGACAATGAGCTTCACCACGGCAAAATCTTTTTGAAATACCTGACTGAAGGAGCTGTTGTAACAAATCCTATTAGTGTTGACCCGGGCATCTTGAAACCCACAGTTGAATGTCTCAAGATTGCAGCTCAAGAAGAGGAACAGGAAGGTGTCGTTGAATATACAAATGCTGCGGCTATAGCTGAAGAAGAAGGATTCACAGAGATTGCTGATCATTTCCGCGCTATTGCTTCTATTGAAAACCATCATAAAGAAAGATTCGACTTGATGCGCAAGCAAATCGAAACAAATACGGTTTGGAAGAGCGACACCCCGATTAAGTGGCAATGCCTCGTTTGCGGTTATATCTTTGAAGGTGTGCAACCACCGGAAAATTGCCCGGCTTGCAACCATCCGTTCCAACACTTCAAACGCGCAGAACCTTTCACTGATTTTTAAATTTTCAAACAAATGATATTTAAGGAGAGCTTCGGCTCTCCTTTTTTTGGGAGCTATTTCCCTTTTTTGATGAACTTTTTAGAGGTTATTTCATTATAATTACAGAAGATAGTTATTATTTACAATTAAAAATTAAAGGTTATGAAAATAAGATTCAATAATACCCCGTTAGCCGTCTTGGTGCTTATAATTGGGCTCGCAATAGTGGTTGCAGGTATTTTAGTGATGGCATTATATCACGATATGGCTTGGCAAAGCTATGTTATTATAGGAGTGATTATGCTGTGTGCAATTTGGGCAATGCTCAATATTCCGTTTAAAATCAGTCTAAAGGAACGACAATAGTCTCCTCTGTCGATTAATATTAAAGATTTGTGAGAAGACGGGTGAACCAAATTCATCCGTTTTCTCTTTTTACTGTCTTAGAATTATATGATAATTGGGCTTTACATCCTTATAAATTAAAGAAATTTAGTTATTTTTGCAGTCAGCCATTCGGAGTTGGGCAACCATTAATACCCGAAGGGCTCTTAAAATAAAATCCAAAACAGAAACAAATGTCAAAAGTCCTTATTATCGGAGCCGGTGGAGTCGGCACTGTGGTGGCTGCCAAATGTGCCCAAAACCCCGATGTATTTACAGAAATAGTTCTCGCTTCTCGCACAAAATCAAAATGTGATAAAATCGCTCAAAGAATTGGGAGCAAGAATATAATCACCGATCAGGTAGATGCCAACTCTGTGGAACAACTCTGTGATTTGTTCCGTCGTCATAAACCGGAAATATGTATAAATGTAGCTCTCCCCTATCAGGATCTCACCATTATGGAGGCTTGTCTACAATGTGGGGTGAATTATTTAGACACAGCTAATTATGAGCCCGAAGATGAGGCCCATTTTGAATATAGCTGGCAATGGGCTTATAGGGAAAAATTTGAAAAAGCAGGCCTGACTGCAATTCTGGGATGCGGGTTTGACCCCGGCGTCTCAGGTGTGTTTGTAGCATATGCTGCCAAACATCATTTCTCAGAAATGAGATATCTTGATATTGTCGACTGCAATGCCGGCAATCACGGAAAGGCCTTTGCTACTAATTTTAATCCTGAAATAAATATCCGTGAAATCACCCAGAAAGGGAAATATTGGGAGGATGGCAAATGGATAGAGACTGAGAATCTTGAAATCCATAAACCGTTGACTTATCCAAATATCGGACAAAGAGAGTCTTATCTTCTTTATCATGAGGAGCTTGAAAGCCTTGTCCAGAATTTCCCGACGATTCGCAGAGCTCGTTTCTGGATGACTTTCGGTCAAGAATATCTCACCCATCTAAGAGTGATTCAAAACATTGGGATGGCAAGAATCGACCCGGTAATGTATGAAGGGAAAGAGATTGTCCCTATCCAGTTCCTGAAAGCTGTTCTTCCTGATCCTGGTAGCCTCGGAGAAAACTATACGGGAGAAACTTCTATAGGATGCAGAATCAGCGGACTCGATAAACAAGGGAAAGAATCCACCTACTACATCTATAATAATTGTTCCCATGAAGAGGCTTTTAAAGAAACCGGCGCACAGGCTGTGAGCTACACAACAGGAGTCCCTGCCATGGTTGGCGCTTATATGTTCCTCACAGGCCAATGGGTAAAGCCCGGAGTGCATAACGTTGAAGAATTTAATCCCGACCCCTTCTTGGAAAAATTAGCTCTCTCCGGTTTGCCTTGGCATGTAATTGTGGATGGTGACCTCGAATTTTAAAAGCCTCCTCATCATTGGCAAATAAAATGATTTAAAGTTATCGCAACTCTTAAACTTCCAAAAAGTAATAATGAAAAAATTTTTTATTGCCCTTTGTGCAGTAGTCTTCTCTCTGGCGACTTTTGCTATCACAACTAAAGAGGGTATTGTCATTGAAAATGGCTACTATGAAGTGCCAACCCCAAAAGGAACTGTTGCAATCCAAGCCCTTTCGGGAGATATCTTCAGAGTGACAGCTTTCCCCCCGGGACAAAAGGTTAATTTTCCAAAGAGCAGGGCTGCCCGACTAAACCCCGACAAGGTGGGAGTCTGCACAAATATGACATCAAAAGCTTTCTTGGTTTGCTCTCAAACTACTACTGTTAGAATTGAGTTGAGCAATGGTAAGGTCACTTTCTATGATGCTGAAGGGCATGCTATGCTTGAGGAGCTCGACGGGGTTGATAACTCAGGCCCGGTTAAAAAGGCTACTTTTGCCGGCACACGCTATGAGGCACATTATGGTGGAGGAGAAAGAGGTCATAAGCTAAACCTCAACCAACGTGGAGACACTCTCACAATGTATAACCGTCAAAACTATGGTTACACGGAAGGGGATATAAGAATTTCCCAAATGGGTATTTCAATCCCTTATTTTGTTTCTGATTATGGATATGCTGTATTGTTCGATGATTATAATAAGGCTGAACTTATCCTGGGCGACACCATAACATACGCTTCGGCTACACCTCGACCCCTCTCTTATTATTTCATTAACGGGCATAAAACTCTTGCAAACGCAACAGAACTATTCACCGAACTTGTGGGTCGGCAGGATCTTCCTCCATTCTGGGCGTTGGGTTACATCACTTCTAAATATGGCTACCACAACGAGCAGGAAGCGCTGGGTGCCATAGACTCCCTCAAGTCAAGAGGATACCCTGTCGATGGTATGGTGCTCGACCTTTATTGGTATGGGAAGGAAACGGATATGGGTCGCCTTGAGTGGGATCCTAACCAATGGCCCAACCATAAGAAGATGCTCTCCGATCTTAAGGCTCAGGGTGTCAACACGGTTCTTATCACTCAGCCATACATAAATAAAATCGGAGCCCTCGACAATTATAATATGCTTTCTTCAGAAGGTATGCTCGCCAAAGATGCTTATGGTAATACTCATGACGTAACAACCTGGGTTGGTGAGGCCGGTATGTTTGATGTTAGCAACCCAAAGACTCAGGAATGGCTTTGGAATCGTCTGAAAAGCCTGACGGAAGAGGGCGTTGCAGGTTGGTGGGGCGACCTCGGAGAACCGGAAGTGCATCCTGAAACTATCTATCATGCAAACGGAGAGTCTGCAACCGAATTCCATAACCAATATGGAAATGTATGGTCAAAAATCATTTACGACGGTTTGCGTAAAGATTTTCCCTCTATGCGCCCCCTCTTAATGATGAGAGGAGGAACAACCGGTTTGCACAATTATAGTGTGTTCCCATGGACCACAGATGTTTCTCGATCATGGGGCGGATTCCAGCCTCAGGTGAAACTAATGCTTAGCTCCGGAATGTCCGGCCTCGCTTATATGAGTTCAGACCTCGGAGGCTTTGCCGTTGATCCGGAAAATCCTACAGATGAGGAACTATACGTCAGATGGGTCCAAATGGGTGCTTTCACTCCTACAATGCGCACCCATGCGCAACACCAGCCGGAGCCTTATCATTATCCGGGCAGCGAGGATATTCTTAAGGAATATATTAAAATGCGCTATAAATGGCTCCCATATAACTATACTCTCGCTTATGAAAATGCTACCAAAGGATGGCCATTAGCCCGTCCTCTCAATTTCATGGGCGACAATAAGAACTATAAATATTATTGGCAGGAGGATGAGTATCTTTGGGGTAATAATGTGCTCGTAGCTCCGGTGATGCAACAAGGAGCTCGTGAGAGAGAAGTGCTCTTCCCCGAGGGAACTTGGATCAGCTGGTATGACTCTTCTAAAAAATATGTTGGAGGCACTCTTCAAAAGGAGACCGTATCTGCACCTCTCAATGAATTGCCCCTTTTCGTACGTCAGGGTGCTTTCATACCTCAATACGATCTCCCTATTGAGAATGTCTCTCAGTATGACCCAACCTTCTTGACCGTGAGATATTATCCTGACAGTCGCAACACGACATATTCCCTGTTCGACGACAACAGGATGTCGCCAACATCTCTCAAGGATAACGCTTATCAGCTTATCAATTTCTCAGGAGAAAAGACTTTCAGCGGCGTGACTGTATCTCTTCAAACTAATGGAGGGAAATATCCCGGAATGCCCGAATCTCGTCAAATCACTCTCGAACTTATGGATGTGGATGATCCTACTTCTGTAAGTATCTCTGACAACAACACCCGCATGGAGAGATTTGATTCTCCGCTTATGATTCGCCAGTATGGTTATTGTTATGATGCACAAACAAGAAAACTTACTATAAAGTTTGCTTGGAACTATAAGCCTCTTTCAGTGACTGCTTATATGCCCAATGTAGCCGCCAATTGATGGATTACGATAAAATCATTATGGGGATCGATCCCGGCACTAATGTTATGGGCTACGGAATCCTGGGAGTCAATGGTAAAACATTGACTCCTATTATACTTGGTGCCATAGAATTACACAAACTCGGGGATCATTACCTTCGATTAGCTCGTATTTATGAGAGAGTATTAGGGTTGGTGGAGCAATATCTTCCCGATGAACTCGCGATTGAAGCCCCATTCTATGGGAAGAATGTACAATCAATGCTCAAGTTGGGGCGTGCTCAAGGTGTAGCAATGGCGGCAGCTTTGGCGCGAGACATCCCTATTTTTGAATATGCCCCTTTGAAAGTGAAACAAGTGGTAACCGGTAACGGGGGTGCTTCAAAAGAACAAGTGGCCACCATGCTATGCCATATCCTCAAACTCCAACGAGATAAATTGCCGACTCTCCTGGATGCAACAGATGCATTGGCAGTAGCACTGACTCACTATTATGAAAATCAAAAGCCCACAAGCGGAGGTGGAGCAAAAAATTGGGAACAATTCTTAAAACAGCATCCCGAGCGTCTTGCAAAGAGATAGCGTCGTTAATTTTAGCTTTCCCCAAAAAATCAACATTTATTAATTATTTTTAACATATTTTGATTTAGCTGAGTGACAGATAGTTGACGGCGAAAGGTTCTGTATCGCGGGAAATTGGTGCCGTTATATTTGGAAAGAGGGCCGGATGGAGCTAATTTTGCACTGCTAA
>JAFLTQ010000010.1 GCA_022510385.1 Muribaculaceae bacterium
GCACGACCTTGCCAAGGTCGGGGTCGCGGGTTCGAGTCCCGTTTTTCGCTCCAAACGCCAAGCTTTATGTCTAGGTGGTGAAATTGGTAGACACGCTACTTTGAGGGGGTAGTGGCCGTTAGGCCGTGTGAGTTCGAGTCTCATCCTGGACACTTCACAGGGGTGAATCTTCGCTTTGCGAACATTCATCCCTATTTATTTAGAGTCCCGACCCTCAATTTACTTATCTATGGAATTCCTGTCATCTTATGGCCTCACAGGCCTTTTCATCGGTCTTATAACTTTTCTTATAATCGGAATCTTCCATCCCCTCGTAATTAAAGGGGAATACTACTTCGGTGAAAAAATTAAATGGGCCTTTCTTGCCGGAGGTATTCTTTTCCTGATCCTCTCTGTACTTTCTAAAGGAGTGGTTTTATCAGCTATTTTCGGCGTCACTTCATTCAGCAGTTTCTGGGGAATAAAAGAAGTAACCGAACAGGTGGAACGCGTCAGAAAAGGATGGTTTCCCGCTAATCCCAAACGCCTGAAGGCTTCCAATCCCTCGGGCCTCAACTCCAAAACCAAACCCTAAAAAAACGAAATTCTTATCCTATTGTTGATTATAGGGTTTTATCTTTATATTCATCCATAACAAGTGTCGCCAGATATTTGTCGCTACGACAATGAAGATCTGCCACCTTATCTTCTATTAAAGTAAAAGTGTCTGAATTATAGTAAAGGTCCGCGGATTCTTCAATACCGATACCATATAAATCACTCAATGATCGTATGATTCCAGCATTCTTTTCCCCTCTTAACACCACACCGGTTTCGTCTGTCATAATTTTAAACTTTCAGTATGTTTGACACATCTTTCTAACATATCTTGCGATCTAATACAATACTGGATATTGGGCTTTTCAAATATCAATAGACCCAATGCTACTTCTTCATTTATTTCACCGTTAAAATATCGGTCAAGTGTCCTGATAACTTTATCGTTGGCAACTCCTCCAATGACCATATCATAGTCGGAATCATCCAAACCGTTCCTACACTTTGAAACGAATTCCAACCATAGTTTGTCGTAGTTATCAAATCTTAGGATTTTCCAATCATTATCAGAAAAATCAAAATCGTAAATGTTTAACCAACTTTCCTGTCCGCGTCTTGTAAAACGCATTCCATATCTTTCAGCCTGTTCTCTAAGATGAGTTAGATAAAATCCTTTCCCAAAATCAAGATAATCTCTGGAATGAAATATATCCGGTCTTTCAATTCTGGTATAAGATGAGTGATAAACTTTCATAGTACCCCTTTTTCCTTCATATATTCTGATATATCCTCCATCAGATAACGGGAACCAAAAGTATGGAGCACATCATAAGAAGGGATAATATATTCATCTAAAATCCCTGATTTTTTTAACCTTTTATATACTTCACTCTGGGGCATATTCAAATATTGCCCTAACTTACTTATACAATAGGTAACAAAATTAAGAATATTATCGTTTTCCATCAGTTTTATCACCCAATTATGAAATTTTTATATAGTTTTGTCCCAAATTTACATAAAATTCCGAAATCCATGATAAAAAAGGTTTCGGCCTTTAAAAAATAGTCGGCCGCATCCCTGCGTCCGACTCTTCCGAGGCTCACGCCTCTAACCTAATGTTTATGATCGGCCCGGTGGAGATTAATCCCTATCCGGGCCATTCATCTGTTTATAAGTAAAAGTGTGTTCCTAAAATATTTCCTTATTCTCTATAAATTCCCTAAGCTTATCTAATTATCACTTTCTTGCCGTTTATGATATATAACCCCGGCTTCAAATTATCCGGCCCGGCAATCCTTACTCCTTGAAGATTATAGATAGTGATGGTTTGATTTGGATTCGTGATTATCTCCTCTATTCCGTTTCCATCTCCATCTTCAGTCGGTGACGACAACGAGAAAGACATATCTGATTCAATTGTATAAACATATATGCTAATACCATTGGAATCTGATTCAGGAGTCTGTTTCTCTTCATTCAACATCACTTCTATATCCGATGCGGTTGTGATCTGAAGCTCCACCCCTTCAAGTGCAAGATTACCGGCAGCTGATGTCCATGATTTCAGATCCTGACCGTCTAATGACACGTTCGTATTATTGACTGCAGCATTGTCGGCCGTGAAAAGCAATTTATAAGATTCCGGCTTATTGACATATAATCTTATCACCATTCCATCTTGTGGCAAACCGAAATAAACCGTATTACTGTATTCCGTCAAAATTTCACCGGCAGAAAGACCATCTACAAATGGATATATTATTGCATTCTCAGTCTTGGGTTGAACGTTTATCTGATAACGATTAGCTGTATTGGCATCGTAAGTGATTACATTTTCTCCATTAATGTTTTCAAGAGGTATTTGAGTTGTGCCATTTGTTGTGTAGTATGCCGATTCAAATACATCCGGTTCAAAGATTACCGTAAAGTTTCCATAAACAACAGCTTTCTCTTCAACATCTACATTCAGCACTAAACCGTCATAAAGTTCTATGCGGGTTTCATAATTAGCGATTGGCAGACCGTTACTGTTGGTTACGGATTTAATAGCATATCCGGATTTAGCAATTATATTTATGACATCATATTCATAAACATATCTTTCCTCTACAGCCTTTTCTTCGCCATCCTCCTCTTCATCTCCTCCGTCTACAACCTCGGTTTTTATCTTTTCTACCCTTATGACATTATTATTGCCACTAAGAGCTACTTCTTCTCCCTCGTTGTTTGTTATTACAATACCTTCAGGATAGTTTACATTGACAGTATATTCCATGTAATCTTTACCGGGAACACCTATAACAAAGGAAACAAACACTGAATTGGCTACTTCCTGAATTATTATGGTTGCCATTCCTCCCGTCAAATTTACGCTGCAAGGGATTGGATTTCCCCCGGGTTCCATGATATAATAAGCATCAACATGACTTACATTATATACTAATTCACCTTCTTCATTAGATCTAAACTGAATAAATAAAGGTGCTGAACCATTTACCTGATTATTAAATTTTACGGTATAATAATAAGGATCGTCATCTTCTTCAAACTCAACGCTTTCTCCAAGAAAACTTAATTGCTGGATTAGGCCCGGTGTCTCATCCGGAATATCAAAATATAATTCAATGGGAGAATAGGGCACCTCAGGCTCTTTTTCCTCTGTCCCATCCGTAACATTTATTGTCACCACTGTTCCCTCATATATGTTTCCAAAGTCTCCTGTTTTTAATGAAATAACTAAACCTCCTATCTTCCCTCCTTTTGAAGAGAAGGCAAAGAGATTATTATTGTTGATTTCAGAAATAGATACTCCGCTTGATTGTAACGGTGACCAATTACCGCTTAGAAAATAACCTTCATTAGGATTAATGATAAGTTCGGTATTAGTGCCGTCAGCCACCTCTACCATATTTGATACTTCTACATTAGCCCATTCTACCTTATCAGAGTTGGAAACTGAATTTTTGACCTCATAAACAGTCACATAATTCTGTGCATTTTCCACACCTGTGAATTCTACCTCCACTTCAACACTTTTGGCGTTAAATATTCCAACGAAAATGAAAGCTAATAGAAAGGTAAAGATTTTTTTCATATTTATAGATTTGGATATTATGGTATCAGCTGCCACCGCAAGGTAGCAGCTGATTAAATATAAGATTTGAAGTTTATTTCACAATAACTTTCTTGCCGTTGATGATGTAGATACCTTTAGAAAGTTTGTTAGCATCTACTTTCACACCCTGGAGATTGTAAATTTCTCCTTCCTTGTTGCCATTGAGGAATGAATCCACTCCTGTTGAATCTTCAACTTCTACAATTGAAACTATAAATGTAGTGTTCTCCTGATATAAACCAACTTCGAATGGATTCTCTCTTATTGGATCTGTTGCTGAGACACCATTGAGTTCATAGGTATCATCATATTCACCCGCAATTATAATCTCAACCGTACCCGTTGCCGGCACATTAGTTAACTTATAACCCTCTTCTAATGTAATTATGTTAGCATCATCCCAGCTTGGAACAATTTCAACTGCGGCAACTTCACCACCCGAAACTACAAAGGTATATACAATGCCTTCTGATGATTTGGTCAGATTAACGTTGAAATTAACATTGGAATTAAATGTCGGGCTAAATGATACTATACCGGTGACTTCATTAGGAGTATAGTTATATGTATCGTATACAATTGAGGAGAGTAAATATTCACTTTCATAATCCTCTTTTATGCTTATTTCGAAGAGTCCCGGTGCTGTACTTCCTTCCATAGCTGCGAAAGAAATATTTGTTACGCTATAAGCTCCATCAGCATAAAAAACATCCAAATCATCATTTCCTTCTTGCGTAATATCTAATACATCTGATTCACATTGGAAGGTATAGACGATAGCCTCTTGTCCCACTACGTTTACAGTTACTATCATTCCGTCGGTAACTTCAAAAGGATCACCTACAGTAGCAGAAGAAACAGTGCCATTTTCAATTGTTATACTTTCAATAGCATAACCAACTTCTTCTTCATTTATATAGATAGTCATTACGGTAGTACCTGCTGCTAATTCGAATACGTCCTCTTCTGACTCAAGAGTATTTTTTACAACTGAATTTGCTTGTGAAGTGAAGTATATAGCTTCCGGAATATTACATTTTACTGTAACTTGAGGTCCCTTATTCTTCTGTGCGGTTATTACGAAATTATATTCGCTTTCAGAAGCTGTGAAAGAATATTCATTTTCTTCAATTGTAGCTTCCTCATCATTAACCATTAGCTTGGTAATAGTACAATCTTGATGATTAAATCTCAATGTAATCTCCGAATCTTGAGTTACAACTATCTCTTCTGCGGGGTCTAAGGATACATAACCTTCGTTTACAGAAAACAAAACATCCTCAACTGTTATATCATCATCGTCTGATTCAACAGTAAATGTGAGGGTACTCTTTGCTATATTCTGACCATAGATGTCAATCACAGCACCATCTTGCGGATAATTCGGATCATACTCATTGAGTGTATAAGCCTGATCACTCCAACTTCCGGGTTCGTATAGGGAAGTACCGTCTACTTGTATATCATAAATTCCTCCCGAATAGTATTGGAATGTTATGGGTTGTGATGCATCGAAAGTTATCTCCTGAGGCTCTTCAGATCCATCAATAGATTGTTGTTCTCCATCCATGTCATAATAATAAACGTATATAGCGGATAGAGTCCCACTTAAAAAGTTAACTGTAGCTGTACGCTCCTCTTGTACTACATTAGACTTTCTTGCAACAGATACTGTATAATTGAATTCTCCTGTTGTTTGACCATCTAATATTTTGTAAATCATAGCATCAAACACTCCCTCATATTCGTAAAATAAGTCATTCTCCGGATTAGGAGTTACCCCTGTGATATAATAAACATCAGCATATTCTTCTTTTAATGTTACAGCAACATAATAGTCATCTTGGTATTGGGGTGGTATTTCCAATACATATTTACCATCCTGGTATTGAGCTTCAGTACCTTCCACCATTTTAGGGGGAAACGCATCATCTTCAATATATACCAGGAATAGATCCTGTCCCGGTCCTGTAAATATGATTTTAGGATCTTGTGCTGTTGCTCCGAAGATGCCGAAAAGGCAGAGCAATGAAAATAGGGTAAAAAGTTTCTTCATAAGCTACTTTTTATTGCGGCACCGAGGCCTGGTAGCCAATGAATACATAAAAGTAATGGGGGCCTCTACCCCCCCCATGCGATTGATTATCAACGGTTTACATGAGGGAAAATACCCTTACTTAGTTCTTTTGAATTGCAAAATTATAACTTTTTTCTCTCATTTCCAAATTTTTAGTTGCATTTTTATCAATTTTCGACCCTTTACTTTCCTTTCTGCAACCGTTTTGCCCCATTCCCCTCACAGTCGTGGAGCGACTGCACAAACGGGCAGGATTTTTTCCAAATCCTTTATTCAAATGGGCAGGATTTTTCTCAAAATCCTTTATATAAAAGAACTTTGGAAAAAGTTCTTCCCATTTCCGGTCGCATGTCTATCTCCGACCGGTAGGGACGCGACCTGTCGCGTCCGCTCCTCAAATAACTGATTACCAGCACTATGTCGACTCATCTACTCCTTTTGCGCGGCGGACGCGACAGGTCGCGTCCCTACCAAACTTACAACTTACAACTCCCAACTCACAACTTACAACTCACAACTCCTCTCTCCTCCTGCACAATCGCCTCAGTGAAAACGCAAATTGACACATTTCTACAAACCTCTAATATTCAATCATATACAAAACCACTCAAGAAAAGTCGTTCATTTTTTGTAGTTTTAACCGCAAAAGTCGTTCATTTTTTTGTAATTTTAACCCCAAAAGTCGTTCATTTTTTTGTAATAACTAACCAAAATGTATAGAGAAGCCATTAAAAAATTAGAGGAATGGAAAAATTCCAAATATAGAAAACCTTTGATTCTTGAGGGGGCACGCCAAGTTGGAAAGACTTGGCTGGTAAAAGAATTTGCAGCTTTGCATTATAAAAATTTCATATATGTTAATTTTGAAGAACAAGTTGAATTACGAGGTCTATTTAAAAACAATCTGAATGTTGAAAGAATAGTTTTAGAATTGGAAGCCATTTCTCAAATTAAAATTGAACCTGAAAATACCTTGATTTTTTTTGATGAAATTCAAGAAGCAGAAAACGGGATCACTTCCTTGAAATATTTTTGTGAGGAGGCTCCCAATTTAAATTTAATTGCAGCCGGATCCTTATTAGGCATTCTTCTTCATCAGAGAATTTCATTCCCCGTCGGAAAAGTTTCTTTTTTGACTCTATACCCGATGAATCTAATTGAATTTCTTATAGCAATGAAAGAAGAAAAATTAGCAGACTTGATAAAAGAAGAAAGATGGGATAGTATTCAACTATTAAGAAACCGCTATGAAACATTGCTAAGACAATATATGTATATCGGTGGAATGCCCGAGGCTGTGAAATCATTTGTAGAGACAAAAGATTGGAGATTAGTCAGAAGAATACAAGAAGATATCATTTCAGCATATAATAACGATTTCTCAAAACATGCACCAAAGGAAATAGTGCCGCGTATTCAACAAGTATGGAATTCCTTGCCATCTCAGTTAAGCAAGGAGAATAAAAAATTTATTTATGGTGTGATAAGAGTGGGAGCAAGGGCTAAAGAATATGAATTGGCTATACAATGGTTAGAAGATAGCGGATTGATTCATAAGGTTAATAATGTTTCTGCTCCAAGATTCCCCTTATCTGCCTATAAAGATTTATCTATTTTCAAAATATATTGTAACGATATTGGTTTATTAGGAGCTATGTCCGGATTGAATTCCAAAACAATAGTTGTTGGGAATGAAATATTTACAGAATTTAAAGGGGCTATGACGGAACAATTCGTTTTTCAACAATTAATTCAAGGTAATAAACTATATTATTGGTCTAAGCCCAATGCTCAACAAGAAATAGATTTTATTATTCAAAAAGAGAGTGAAATATTTCCTATAGAAGTTAAGTCAGGAGAAAATCTCCAATCTAAAAGTTTAAAACAATTTATAAAGGAACATCCCGGAACCCATGCTTTTCGGTTATCGTTGTCAGATTTCAGAAAAGAGCAATGGATCACAAATCTTCCCCTTTATTGTGCCTCTTATTTAAATAGAGATGATCCTGAAGCATAAACAGGCTTTCTTTATATTTTCCCGACCTTTTTAAGGCTAATTATCTCTTTTTGTGAAGAAATGTTTTTTCTTTAACTTTGCCGAAAGCGTTCTTTTTGTTATGTGCCACAAATATAGTTAACGAATATTGGGGAACCGGCCCTAAATTTTGAATCCTCATTCAATCTCTATGGCAAACAACCTTATCAATAAATACATCTGGATTATCGATACCCTGCGCAAAAACAGGCGCCTTTCAAAAGAGGAGCTCAACCGGCTGTGGGTACGCGACAAGGTTTCTGACGGCGACCCCCTCCCCGACCGCACTTTCTTCCACTATCGCCGCGGGATCGAGGAACTCTTCAATATTAAAATTCTTTGCGACAACTATAATCATTACTATATCGACACGCCTAACAGCGTCAGAAGCCACAACTTCTTCAACTGGCTCCTCGACTCTATGGCCGTTAGCCAGGCTATCAACGACAACCAGCCAACTGCCGACAGAATAGAAATCGAAGATGTCCCCTCAGCTCGTGAATTCCTGCCAATAGTGCTCGACGCTGTGAGAGACTCCGTGAAACTTTGCTTCACTTACGCCAGCTTCGCACGATCTCGCGCTGAAACAAAAATCATGTTCCGGCCTTTCTTCCTGAAACGCTACAAGCAAAGATGGTATATGATCGGATTTCAAGAAAAAAGTAAATCCATCCGAACATATGCTCTCGACCGTATCCGAGAAATGCAGATCGTAAGGGAGAAGTTCGAGAAACCGGGTGACGTAACTCTCGAAGAGCTATTCGGGAACATCGTCGGGGTGACTACTTCTCTTGCCCCTGTCAGGACAGTAAAACTACAGGCAACATCCACCCAAGCCAAATATTTCCGGGCTCTCCCTCTCCACCCCTCCCAATCGGAAGAAGTCAACGATAACTATTCAATTTTTACCTACAGGCTTCAACTAAATTATGAGCTGGCTCACGAAATCCTTTCCATGGGCGACTCTGTGAAGGTGATCGAACCTCCCGAACTGCGCGCCATGGTTGTAACCGAATTAAAAAATGCCCTCGAACAATATCAATAACACTATCTCACGCCACGCTATATCCTCCGAAGATTCTATCAGGGAGGCTATGAAGCGGCTTAACGCTCTCAGCGGCGAATCTATGACTCTTTTCGCCATCGACAACCTCGGAAAAATCGCCGGTAGCATCACCGACGGTGACATACGCCGCCGACTTATCGATGGGGGCGAACTTACCGACAAGGTCGAAACCGTGATGAACCCACGATTCCTTCATGCTGATTCTCCCGAGGAGATACCCCTCAAAATGGCGGAAGGAAGAAGAAAACATATCGAACTTCTCCCGATTATTTCAAATGGTGTTATCCAAGATATTATCGATCTTAAAAAAATTCATTCATGCCTTCCCCTCGAAGCTGTCGTGATGGCCGGAGGAAGAGGTGAAAGACTCCGACCTCTCACCGACGATCTGCCCAAACCCTTACTTCCTGTGGGCGGCAAACCCATCATTGATTATAATATCGATGAACTTGAGGCTTGCGGTATCAAAAAAATACATGTCACTGTCAATTATCTGGGAGATCTTATCAAAGAGCATTTCCGGAACCACAAAGGGAGCGCTATCATTGACTGCGTCACCGAGCCCACACGCCTCGGCACTTTCGGCAGCCTCGCTTTTGTTGAGAATATAGATACTGAAGATATCATTGTAATGAACGCCGACCTCCTTTCAGCCATTGATTTCGAAGCAATGTTTCTTCATCATCGCAAAAACAGAAATCATTTCACAATAGCCGCTGTGCCCTACTCTGTTTCCGTCCCCTTTGCAATCATGCGTCTGAACGGCCAGCAAGTAACGGCTCTCGAAGAAAAGCCCACCTACAACTATTTTGCCAACGGAGGCGTTTATATTATGAAAACCGAGCTTATTTCCCAAATAAAGAAAGGGGAATACCTTGACGCCCCCGACTTTATCCTCTCTATTATCGGGCAAGGTAAAAAAGTGGGATGTTTCAATCTCAACGGCACCTGGGTTGATATCGGCTCGCCCGACGACTACAGGATGGCAAACGAGCTCACAAGAGTTAAAAACTTACAATAAGAGACTGTTTATCAAGAGACTGATTACCAATGGCTGATTCAAATTTCATAGACTATGTAAAGATACTATGCCGCAGCGGAAAGGGAGGGGCCGGAAGCCGTCATTTCCACAGGGCTAAATATCTTCCCAAAGGAGGGCCCGACGGTGGCAACGGCGGACGCGGAGGTCATATTATCCTTAAGGGCAACCGTAATATGTGGACCCTCTTACCCTTGAGATATCAACGTCATATTTTCGCCACAGACGGTGAGCATGGCGGAGAAAACCGCTCTACCGGGAAAGATGGCGAAGACAGAATCATCGAGGTGCCTGTCGGAACCGTAGTATTTGACGCCGACTCCGGGGAATTCCTTTGTGAAGTAACGGAAGATGGTCAGGAAGTAAAACTTCTGCGCGGTGGCAAAGGTGGACTCGGGAACTGGAATTTTGCAACTTCCACCAACCGTGCACCTCGCTATGCACAACCCGGGCAACCGGCCATTGAAAAATCTGTGATTCTTGAGCTGAAACTATTAGGCGATGTCGGCCTCGTGGGATTCCCAAATGCGGGCAAATCTACTCTCCTGTCGGCTATGTCGGCGGCTAAACCCAAAATAGGTGATTATCCCTTCACAACCATGGAACCATCATTGGGGATTGTGGATTATCGTGGCGACAAATCTTTCGTTATGGCTGATATCCCGGGTATTATCGAAGGAGCAAGCGAAGGGAAAGGACTCGGGCTCAGATTCCTCAGACATATAGAACGAAATGCGGTGCTCCTTTTTCTTATCCCTGCTGATAGCGATGATATTAAAAGGGATTATGAAATACTGCTGAATGAGTTGAAAGAATTCAATCCGGAACTCGCCGACAAGGGTAGAGTGCTCGCCATCTCAAAATCCGACCTACTCGACGATGAATTAAGGGAGGAAATCTCAAAAGAGCTCCCGGAAGGGATTCCGACAGTATTCATCTCTGCTGTGACCGGCCAAGGTCTCACCGAACTGAAAGATCTTCTATGGCGGGAAATAAATTCCGATGAAAATAAAGCGAAAAGCACTCTGACTCATCGCGACCTCAACGTGAAATCAAGAGAACCCGACGAGGATGATTTCATCTTCCGACAAGATGATGACTCAGAAGAGGATTTTGAAGATCAGGAGATTGACTGGGACAACGATTTCTGGGAGGAAGAGGATTCTCTCCGTGAAGAATGATAAAGAGGTTGAATTCCGGCTATTATTCCTGATATCATATGGCATATATGACCCCGATCCTGCAATTAGACATCAAATCTATAATCGAGGCAAGAGTCCCGGCTAAAAAACGCCGTTGGATTCCCTCTTTCCTTATAAAGAGGATTGAACGGCTCATTCGTCAGAAGGAACTCAACGAAATTTTACGCGCTACTCTCCCGAGCGAAGGCTCGGTATTCGCAAAGAGAGTGCTCGACTATCTCAATATCTCCATTGATGTCAAAGGAATTGAGAATCTCGAGGATGGAGGAAGATATATGTTCGCATCCAACCATCCTTTGGGTGGTCTCGACGGGATTGCCCTGATTTCCGTCCTGGGTGAAAAATATGGAGATGACAATATCCGCTTTCTCGTCAACGATCTTCTGATGAATGTGGAGCCACTTAAAGGGGTGTTCCTCCCGGTCAATAAATTCGGCCGACAAGGGAAGAGTTATGCTGAGATAATCAACGAGAAGATGGCTTCTGACTGCCAGATTTTTCAATTCCCGGCCGGACTCTGTTCCCGCCTTAATGACTCGGGCGAAATCGCCGACCTCAATTGGCAGAAATCTTTCGTGGCTAAAGCAATTGAATCACATAGGGATATAATTCCCGTTTTCTTCGAGGGGAAAAATTCCAAAAAATTCTATAAGACAGCCCTTTGGCGTAAGAAACTGGGCATCAAATTCAACCTTGAACAGATTCTCCTCCCTGCTGAACTTTGCAAAGCACGGGGTAGCCATTTCAACATTTTCTTCGGAAAACCAATCTCTTGGCAATCGCTTGCCGATTCTCAAAAGTCAGCTCGCGAAATAGCCGCCGATATCCGTTCCATCTCCTATTCCCTCCCCCGCTCTTAGAGGGTAAATCCCGGACGTATCCTATTCCTTTCTGCGTTTATCTATAATTCAGATAAACCAAGACACTATTCGCCATGCCCCTCTAAATCCCGATCTCGTATAATAATAGGAGAATCTTAACACCAGGCTTTGATAAATACTTTTATCTTTCAATACTTCCTTCATCAATTTTTTTGATGACGCCTTGTTTCTCTCCCTATAATAGTGTGCCGCCAGAATTGCCTTTCTGTAATCCAATATTTTTGCAATTCTTTTTTTTGACCCCACTTTAGAAACATTCGCGTCATCCCGGTCCGCAACTACTCTCTCCATCTCCCAGAGAATCTCTTCCCATTCCCCCTCTTTTGATGAAAAATCAGTGCCCGTTATTGAAACTTCCTGTGCATATATCTCTGCCAAAACTTTATTGATTGGAGTAATTTTGGGGTTATTTAGAAGCAAACGCAATCCAAGCTCAAAATCATCCCATACTTTTGCCGGTTTTTTCCAACCTCCTGCATTATTCAGGAAATCTTTTCTAACAGCATGTCCCTGTGGGCGCAGCAAAGTGTGAATAAGATGTGCTTCCAAAGGTTTATCCGCCATAAAAGGGGGGATCCTTTTGCCTCCATCCAACAAATGTATTCTGCATTTCCAACAAACAATATCAGATTCCGGAGATTTTGCAAGTGCCTCATTGACATTCTCGATCAGCGTCGATTTCATTTCATCATCCGAATCGAAAAAAATCACATATTCTCCGGTAGCATTCTCCAATCCCTTCTGACGAGCAAAACAGGCGCCCGCTTTCTCCTCTTTAAGAAGTTTCAAGCTTATTCCGGAATCTTGATTTTCATTAATCCACTCCTCCACCACAGAGGCTGTCTTATCGGTTGAATTGTTATCCACAACAATGATTTCCTCCGGTTTTTCACTTTGATTTAAAATAGAGTCAAGACATCTTTTTATAAGATTTGCTCGATTCCATACTGGCACTATCACGCTGATTCCGGTTTTCATATTGCAAATATAATTTTTATTTGTTATATTCGTCTAATTATAGGTTACAAGTCACTTAAATCAAAAATGTCTCATCCCGTTGAAATAGAAACCGAGCAAATTGGGAATAGAGAGAAAAAAGATTTAAACTCCTATCGCAACATTATCAAGAGTTCCTCTTTTTTCGGGGGAGTTCAAATCTTCAATATCATTATCACTCTTATACGGGGGAAATTTGTAGCTATTATCCTCGGTCCGGACGGGATGGGAATTTCAGCCCTGTTCAACAGCGCCTCAAACACCATTCAACGCTTTTCTTCCCTTGGCTTGAACCAATCAATCATACGTCAGGTTGCCGAAGAATCAGCCGACAGGTCAAAACTGGAAAGAACTGTAAGAACATCTTTAGGGTTTTCGAATCTGACTGCTCTTTTAGGTTTCATTATATGTGCAGCCCTTTGCATCCCCTTAAGCCGGATTACATTCGGGGTCACCGACTATTGGTGGCAATTCATTATCCTGGGAGTCGGCGTAGCTTTTGCAATTGCCGGAACCTCCAAGCTCTCCATCCTTCAGGGTCTCCATGAAGTAAAAAGGATTTCAAGATCCTCAATTGTGGGTGGACTCACCGGATTATGTGTAGGAATACCGCTTTATTATCTTTTCGGCACGAAAGGTATCGTTCCGGCTATTGTAGCTGTCTTTTTGGCACTTTATATTTTCTATTCCATTTCATTAAAAAGAAGTTTCTCTTTTCAAAACCCTCCGGAGAGTTGGAAAGAGCAATGGCCGGTGGCAAAGATTCTGTTAGGTTTCGGCATTGTCTTAATGGCAGGTGATTTGATAACAACGTTAGTGACCTATCTGATAAATCTCTTCGTAAGAAATTTTGGAGATGTTGATGAAGTAGGTCTTTATCAAGCCGCCCATTCTGTCACATATCAATTCTCCGGTATGATTTTTGCCGCTCTTTCGATGGAATATTTCCCCCGACTATCCGAAGCGGCTACAGATAATGCGAAGATGAACAAGGTGGTCAACAGACAGTCGGAAATTGTAGCTTGGCTAATGACTCCGGCCATGTCTCTCTTGATTATTTCCACTCCTATCCTCATACGAATTTTACTCTCGCAAGAATTCCATTCAATTATTCCTTTGATGAGATGGATGGGGCTTGGCATGCTCCTCCGGGCCTTTTCTTTCCCGATGGCTTACATCACATTTGCCAAAGGAAATAAACGCGTATTCTTCCTCTTAGAAGGGATTTTCGCCAATCTCCTGACTCTCATTTTAAGTTGCGGATTCTTTCATTGGTATGGCCTGATCGGCCTCGGATATGCAATAGTTGTCGACAATGCCTTATGTTTCCTGTTGTATTATTTAGTAAACAACAGACTCTATGGATATAAATTTTCCGGAAGAGCATATCTGAATTTTGCGGTAGGCGCGATTCTTACCGGAGGATGTTTCATTTTCTCAATTTTAGAATCTCCGGCGCTCGCCTACTCTTTGATGGGAGTGGCCACTGCTATTGCCTTGATCTGGGGATTCTTTTCTATAAAAAACCATCTGAACCAATAAACAAAAAGCCGACTTTATAAAAAAGTCAGCTTTTATGATATTTAAGGCATAGCCTGATATCAGCGTTTACGCCGTCTCACAGACTTCTCGGCCGCGGCATTCCCCGCTGACGGAGATGAGGCCTTAGGTTGCTTTTTAGGCGCTTTCTTTGCAGAAGTCTTTTTCTTTGCACGTGCAGATGCAGCCTGAGTCTGAGGTTCCTCTGATTCTTCTGCGTCGACACCGGCAGTAGTGACAACAGTCTGTGCTGAATCAGCTATATTCATATTTCTTTCCGGCAATTCTTCAGATTGCTCTTTTTTCTTTTTCCCCTCTTTCTTTTTATCATCAGCCCCTCTCATAGCAAGATATTCTTCACGGGAAGGAACCCATAAATTCTTGCCATAATTCCGTAGATGGTTGTCTATTGAATCTTGAGCACGTTTCATGTCATCCTCATCCGGAAACATTTGAGCCAACGACTGATTGCGAAGATTACGCGTCTTGTAAATCTCTCCGTCATAAAGTCCGAGATTGAAATAATCATCAAGTGAATATTGAGGAATATTATTATCGTCACTGACAAATACAAATTGCTGTGCAAGATAAGGCCGGAGTGCATCAAATTTCACCCAGAACATTGGATACCTTGCATCCGCACCAAAATCTCCATATCTGTTAAGCACCGGACAGATGGCCTCTACCGTGGTTTTCATAGAATTTGAACGGCGGTCGAATTCCCATCTCTCAAGAATATAATAATTCTTCACCTGGCCGGTCGGCACATCCGCTTCTTCTATCACATATTTAGGATTCTTTTCGGTTGATCCCTTTCCTTCCTGTGCGTAGATATCAAAACGATTCAACATTTCACCCACGTTCACCTTGTATTGGTCGGTGAAAATCTCCCTGCCGTCAAGATATTCGTAGGCAGGTATTTTCCCGTCGACCACAAGTCCAAGGATAATCCTGAAAAGATTCTCCTGGCCGTCGATGACGTCTTCGGGATAATATAGGGCAGCATTCGGACCATTATCAAGATCCAACCGACGATACACTTCTTTCATATAAGAAAGATCTGCATCATGGGCTGTTTTCGATTGATAGAATCCTTGCATTCTGTCTGAGACTCCCGGTGCCGAAGTCTCCTTTGCATCCTTCTCACTCCTTTTTCTAACGCCTCCGGCATTCTCAACTTGTGAATATCCGGTTAAGGAAAATAGGGTTAGAAATGTTGCTGCAAAAATCCTGCTTTTCATCTTATTCGCTGATCGTTTTTCGTTATTCATTAATTAATCTCTCCCGAATCATATCTCACCCCTTAATTAAGTTGCACTTCCAAGGGAGGTATGTTACGGGTGATTCCATCAGGCCCTTTAGCCTTGACATTGGAAATAAAGAATCTGCTTCCGGGCTTGAGACGTCTGAACTGTTCTTTCTGACGTGAGGAGAAATGATTTCCTTCCGACACCTCCGGGATTGCATTTCCCATCGAGTCGAAAAATGTTGTGGCAAAAGACTCCACTGTGTATGAAACATTGAGGAGATTATCGTCGATTGCTGCTCCGATCGACTCTGCTGCCATCAATTGAGCCTTCGACATCCTTTGTGGCGCCCCCTTATATTCCACAAGATTCCCTTGGGCATCCTTATATGGAATGTAGGGCAACGGATCGGGCAATTTCCTTACACGGAAATTCATAGAACCCACCTGCTGCTTGCGACCGTCGAATGTAGCAAACACTGATATGACAGCTTCTGTGCCCACTTGTCCCGGGCGTGCTATCCATGAGTCTCCTTTTCGTGAAAGAGTTCCGTTGGTCATTGTCGCCTCAACCCCATTCATGGCGACTCCGGGCACCGAAATGCTTATTGGATTCTCGATTCCGGCATAAAGCACATTCATGAGTGTGGGGGAGATGGTAGCCATCGGCTCCATAACAGTATAGGTTGAACTGAAAGGTCTACGGTCTATCGTTCCGTCGCCCTTCGTCACCTCTATATATCCGGAGTATTCATGATTACCCACAGATGTTGCCATTAATTCCAATAGTCCGTTTTCAATCTTCTTGCCATCCACAAAGACATTGGGCCTCTGTGTAGTATCGATGGCTGCCAGAACAACCTGAGCTACATATTTGCCACCCCTCATCACCATATTGGAGTTGGGGATTACATAGGGATTCAATTCATTAACTCTTACATCCCCTATATCTACATTGGTTATAAGATTTGAAAGAGCCTCACTCTCCGCCTCCCGGATATCGCTCTGCAACTTGGAAAGCAGAGTCACTGCCGCCACTGCCGGCATATTGTCAAACATCTGTTCTTCCCATGAAAGGGCTGCATTGTCGCCTTTCCTTCCCGACACATTTGTCGAAAGCATATCAATGACAGCCTTACGTTTTATAGTGTCGGTGATAAGTTCCGCTATATTGACTCTGTATTGGTCGATCTGCTCTTTCAAATGTCTGCCGCTGTTGGTCGCAGGGTTCAGCATCGTCACTGAAGCCGCCTCCAAATCATCAAGATTTATAAGATTGTCTGGATTACCTTTCTTTCCGTCGGCTTGGCGGGCTATTGCAAGTTTTAGAGAATCGATTTCATTAAGAAGTCCTACGGAATACTCTTGAAGATATCTACCCTTTTCCATCCATGGCCCCACTTTGGTAGGATTCTTTGCATAAAGTTCCTGAAGATAACGGTATTGTATCTCATTTTTTGTGGCCATATTATCATTGGTACGCACAAGTCCGTCGTGCACCTGATTGAATCCGTTGAGCACGTCGCTGGAAACATTCAGGGCAAGCATTGCCGTAAGGACGATATACATAAGGTTGATCATCCTTTGACGAGGAGACATTCTTGCTACATTATTACCTGCTGCCATGGTGAAACGTTAATGGCTATTCTTTTATCTCTTCTTAAATTAAAGTTAATTCCTCTATCTTTTTTTATAGCTCACTTTTCCCTGCGAGAGGGTTGATGGTGAGTGCTGCTATCATCTTGGCATAGACTGCATTGATCTGCTGCATGTATTGAGTCATCTTTTCTGATTCTTCACAATATTTTGCAGAATCAGTGGCCGACTTCTCATACATATCCCTTATCTCTTTTAATCCGCGATTCACTCTGTCGATGGCATCAAGCTGCCCCGACATGCTTCTGAGCTGAATCTCATAGATAGTGTTGAGCCCCATAAGATTTCTATTGAGGTCTTCCATATGGCGCGAATATCCGCTTGTGTTGTTGGAGAGGGTCTCATGAAGTTCACTCATTTGTTTTGATATACCCTCGATGGCCTCCGCAAAACGATTTGTGGCATCGGCAAGTTCATTGGCTTTTGTCAAGGTATCTGTAGCGCTGTTCAATTCTCCGGCCACTTCTCCCACATTAGCCACTCCGCCTCCGATTGCTCCCCCGCCTATTATAACGGTGCCACCACCCGTTGAAGACATCGCTTCTGTCTTGCCGGAATCATCCAGAATTGTGAGCGAATCAACTCCTTCAGGGTTCTTACCACTGAGAGCCGGAACTATTTGTTCCCAATCCGGTTCTTTCGGCGGTCTGTCAAAAGCGGTCAACAAGAACATCGCGATCTCCGTTCCCATACCGACACATAGCAGCGTGTTGCCTCCGGGAAGGTGAAGAATCTTAAACAAAGCTCCCCATATCACGATCGCCGCTCCTACGGAATAGGCTATATTGAAAAATCTCTGACCATTGTCGCTATGCAGGAATTCTTCTATCCTGTTGGTATACTTCCTGAGTTTTTTCACATCTCTCTTCATGGCTTATTTCTTTTTCTTCTGGGTGCCTCTTGCAAATCCTATCTGAGTCCTCACGTTACGGAACCCTATATAAGAGCGTTGTTCATTCTGATATTCCCACATTCTGAGGTCGCTCCGGATATTTCCGGCTACATCCTTCCAGCTGCCCCCTCTGACTATTTTACGCTTCATCCGATAGGGGTCTTCAATGGCTGCATCATATCTATATTCCGGATTTATATCCGACGTCAATTTGTCGATACTCTCTGAATAGGCCGTAGAAGTCCATTCAGACACATTTCCTGCCATATCATACAGTCCGAAATCATTTGCCGTAAAGGTTCCCACCGGAGATGTTATAACGTGTCCGTCTCTCACATAATCACCGTCCATAGGCTTGAAGTTGGCATAGAAACATCCTCTTTCATCGTATGGGAGGGTTTCTTCCCACGGATAAGGGGTCTCGGAATTTCCGGCTCTCGCGGCATATTCCCACTCTGCTTCTGTAGGCAACCTGTAGGGCTCGATATAAACGCCCTCTCTTCCTAATGAACGTTTCAAAAAGTCGGTCCTCCAGTTTGAGAAAGCATTTGCCTGCTCCCAACTCACTCCTACAACCGGATAATTATTATAGCCGGCATGCGAGAAATACATCCTTGTATAGGGCTCATTATAGGCATTGTCAAAATCATTTATCCAACATGTCGTGTCGGGATAAACATTTACGATATAGGTGTTGACAAAATCAAAATCGCCGGTCAAGGGTCTTGTGACTGTCTCCCTTATGATCTCACCCTCTTCTGAAAAATAGGCTGTATCTTTAGAAATCATCGGCAACTCGGTTGAGAGTGGAATATCGGTATTATACTCCCTGAGAGCCGGGTCAAGTCTGTTTTTACGCCTTGCAGCCTCTGTATGGTTATAGATCTCATAGCGATAGTTGAGCTGGGTCGGATCAAGCTCTCTATGTCCCGTGATGGGATTTATCCTGTAGACACTTTCTATTGCCCTCTGTTCATCTTCATTGGCATTCCGCCATGGAATCGGCTTATTCCAATTCAGATATGGCTCGATTGGATTCCCCTCACGGTCTTCCTCGATTTTGAAGGCTTCGTTGCCACCGTAGGCCGGGTCATACAACCTTTCACGGATAATGGAATCTCTTACCCAGAAAACAAACTGTTTATATTTAGAGTTTGTGATTTCTGTTTCATCCATCCAGAAAGCATCCACAGAAACTCCACGAGGGTTGGCCTTAATGCCCTGAATAGAATCATCCTTCCCGGGGCCCATTGCTATGTTGCCACGGTCGATCAATACCATGCCGTAGGGCGTTGGTTCAGCCCATGCAGAACCTCCGACACCGGTCACCTCTCCGCCCGCTGACGAGCTACGAGTGCCAAAACATGAAGTAAGCATCGTCAGTGCTCCTATGCTACCGACTGCTGCTATGGCATATCCCTTTTTCAGTTTCAACTCTTTATATTTTTTATTCATATTCTATTCCTTTCCCCTTTTGTGTCTACATAATTCTTATAGATCTTTGCCTGAAATTGCTCTTGGAATCCATCTTCATCTTCAATTGATATCCAATCACTAATTCATGATTGCCGGTTGAACCTTTGGGTTGATTCTTATAGTCGTATTCCCAGGAGTATCCGATATAAAAATCTTTAATTTTCAAACCTGCCAAAACTCCGGCAGCCCGGTTGTATCTATAGCTTGCTCCAAAAGTCACCTTTTGGTTATAGGTGCCTCTCATCACTGCCACACCATTGAAATCTTTAAAATCAGTGGCAACCAAGAGAGAGGGTTGCAATGTAAATAACGAATTATTTAGCCTGATATTGCCACCGGTCTCAAAATACATTTCCATAGGCAGATGGCTTTCCATATATCTGGTGGCGGTCGCCACTTCTCCCTCTTTCGAAAGTTTGAGGGTCGGATTTGTCAGATGGGTTACTGAAACGCCTGCATAGAAAGCCGGATGATCAAATCTGACTCCTACTGCCAAATCCACACTCCCGGCCCCTACATCCTCTGTGGGATAATCCGAATAATCAGGCTCATCTTCATCTCCCGAGCCCGGACTATCTCCTCCTTCTCCTTCAGATGATTCCCCGGAATCATTCCCTTCCCCTTTATTATAAATCACAAATTCGCTCCCTTTAAATTTTGTGTGATAATATCCTAACTGCACTCCGATACTAAGGGTGGATTGCTTAATTTTTATCTTATAGCTCCCCTGGGCTCCAATCAACAGGTTGTTATAAACACCATAACTGCCGCTATTCACCACTAATCCGGCTCCAATCCTCTTCCCTAACAGTTTGAACGGGGAATCGGCTGCTGCAAGAAAATTCTTCGGCGATTGATGCGATCCCAGATAATCGATTCTTGCCCCTCCTCTTATTCTTATAAAATCTGTCGCTCCGGTGGCCGCCGGGTTGAGCAACGTCGGCATTTCCCAATTCTGATTGAGAATAACATCCATTTGACTTGTAACCTTTACCTGAGCACTCATACTCTCGGTGGTTAGAAGCAGGATTATTAAAGTCAACAGTGATATGGCATTAAATTTTCTCTTCATTCAAAGTAAAAATTAAAAACCACCATATTGGATTTCACCTTACTTAGCGATTGAGTGATTTTATACATGTATTGGTCATCTTCAAGATCCGGGCGTTTATGTTTCAATATATCGGTCAGCCCGAAACAGAATTTCACCTCCGGGATTAATTTGAAAAAGGGCAGATAGAAATCCACTCCAAGCCCGATGGTGAGATATGCGTCGCAGGTGTTAAAAACGAGATAGTCGGTCCTTTTCTTTGTAACGTCAAAGCTTGCCATTATTCCTGCTGTGACATAGGGTCTGACATTATGCAGCCTGTTTCCCGATATCTTAAGATCGAGGGGAGCAACCACATATGCACTCTTGACATCCTGCTTCATAATTTCCTCAGAGGCATATTCCATCATCACAACTTCCTTGCTGCCGAAGTAGATGCCGGGAGAAAAACGTAGATTGAGATACTGATTCAAACGCAGATCACCCAACACATTCAGACAAAATCCGGGTGAAAAGTTTGGAACTTCCATGCTCCATTTCTCTCCATCGGGAGTCAGAAAACCATTGTGGGTCAAATTAAGATCCTGCACATGGAAACCGACCGAGAAACCCAGATGCCATGGCTTCAAATCGGCGTATGGCCTATTGAGAAGTTTATTGATGGGTTTACCATAGCCACAAGAATAGACTCCCATGATACATATCATGGCAGTCATCACTCTTTTGACAATATGGAATTTCCGATTCATTAAAATTATAACGCGCCATCACTGTCATTATTGCCGTAGGGTAAATATGCCTATTTCTTTATCCTTAAAAAATCATTAACTTTGCTATATGGAATGGCAAAGACTGATTAGCGACCGTAGGCTTGGCCTCGAGGAATGGCATGATGAAAATGCCCAGATGAGAAGCGATTTCCAAAGAGACTACGACCGGATGATCTTCTCCTCACCCTTTCGCAGAATGCAGAATAAGACCCAGGTGTTTCCCTTACCCGGAAGTGTGTTTGTGCATAATCGTTTGACGCATAGCCTGGAAGTCTCCACTGTTGGACGATCTCTTTCTCGGGAGGTATTATTGAGATTGTCAGGTAAAGTTGCTCCGGCTGAAGAAAGATTGTTGCAGCATATCCCCGATATCGTGGCAACCGCCTGTCTTTGTCATGATCTCGGGAATCCACCTTTCGGACACTCGGGCGAGAAAACTATATCCACTTGGTTTAGTGAAGGTTCCGGAAAGTCTCTTCAAGAGGATCTCTCACAACAACAATGGAGCGACTTTATTAATTTCGAAGGGAATGCCAATTCTTTCAGGCTTCTCACTCATCAGTTTGTGGGCCGCAGAAAAGGGGGATACGCAATGACCTATAGCACCCTTGGCACGCTCGTGAAATATCCCTGGACTTCATTCCATGCCGGAATAAAAGGCAAATTCGGGTTTTTTCAAAGCGAAGAGGAGGCTTACAGAAAGGTTGCCGCTCATCTTGGCATCCCCGAAATCTCAACCGGTGTTTTTGCCCGTCACCCTCTCGTCTATCTCATGGAGGCTGCCGACGATATTTGCTATCAAATAATGGATATTGAGGATTCTCATCGTCTAAACATCCTTTCTATGGAAACCGCTGCCGGATTACTCCTCAACTTTTTTGAAAAGGAACGGCAGGAGAAACTGCGACGAGGAATGTCTTATCTGGATGATCCTAATGAAAGAATCAGCTATCTTCGTTCAAACGTCATTGGTGTGTTGGTGGAAAAATGTGCCGATGCTTTCGTGGAAAATCTTCCGGAAATAATGAGCGGTGAATATGTCTCTCCACTTGTGGATCTTATTCCCGACCCGGTGAAAAAAGCCTATAAGGAGTGTTCCGATATGGCTTATAAGAAGATTTATTGTGCCCCCGATGTTGTGGATGTCGACCTGGCAGGTAATAGGATCATATCTTATCTTTTGGATGTCTTGATGGATGCCGTGATCCACCCGGAGAAGAATTACAGCCAATTATTGCTGACAAGGATGCCGAAACAATATGATTTCTTTTCACCCTCTCTCTACGGGAAAATTCAGGCTGTGCTCGATCATGTTTCAGGCATGACCGACGTCTACGCTCTCGATCTTTTCAGGAAGCTAAACGGTCATTCTCTCCCTGCCGTCTAAAGATTCTGAATCATAACATGTCTCTAATGAATAATCTAAAGATATTGAAAAATTTGTGGCTGAAGACAGTGATGTTGTCATTACTGTCATTCTTCGGATTGACTGCAATTTATGCCAAAGAGTATCACCCCTCTGACGTCTATAATCCCAATATAAAAGACAGGCGTGTATATGTGGCTGACCCCGAAAGATTAATTGGTAGTGAAGCCACTGCCGTCGCCAATGAAACTTTATGGAACTTGCGGAAATCTACGGGTGCAGAGGTAGTGTTGGTGGTAGTGCCAAACACAGGTCATTATTCCCGCGAAGAGTTTGCCGTTAAACTTTTTGATGATTGGAAAGTAGGGAAATCCGACAAAGACAACGGTGTGATCATACTCATAGTGCCCGACCAAAGGGAGGCTTGGATTGCTACAGGATATGGTGTTGAAGGGGTAATCCCGGATGTATCGGCTGCCAAAATTATCAACAGGTCGGTAGTGCCTTATATGAAAAACGGGGATCTTGACGGGGCAGTGAAAGCCGTCACCAAAGATGTTGCCAATGTCTTGAGTAATCCGGAGGCTGCAGAAGAGCTGAAAAGCAGCAAAAAAGAGGCTTGGGAGGAAGGGATGCAATCCGATATCTCCGAAGAGGATTTCATCAACTTTACAATTATGATTGTCCTCGTGCTCTTTATCATAGCATTTGTAAAATATTTCTATGATTCCCGCCAAGCTAAAAAGTTAGATCGTTATTCTCAAGCCCGTTATTGGTATGACACGCGCACTTCCTATATACTTTTGGCAGTATTCTCTTTGGGATTGGGAATAATTCCCTGGCTTCTTTATAGACATAAATACAAGACGGCCAGAAATAAACCTCTCCAATGTCCCACTTGTCGCGGCAAGATGAAAAAACTTAATGAGGAGGAAGACAACCGCTTTCTAAGCCCCTCTCAAGATTTGGAGGAACGTCTAAACTCTGTGGATTATGACGTATGGGTTTGCCCTGATTGCGGCAGCGTGGAGCGTTTTGCTTTCCCGAATAAATTCACTCAATATGAGGAGTGTCCCAATTGCCACACTGTTGCCATGAGCATGGTGAAAGACCATATAGTGACACCGGCTACCACACGTCACACCGGAATCGGCGAAAGGGTTTATGAATGTAAGTATTGTCACCATCAAAAAAGGCAACGCTATACTATCCCCAAACGGAGTGATGGCACCGCAGCAGCTATAGCAGCAGGAGCTATCCTTGGCTCGGGAAGCCATGGCGGTGGTTTTGGCGGTGGTTTTGGTGGCGGACGCACCGGAGGTGGCGGAGGTGGCGGCCGTTGGTAATATATCAGTATTTCAGAAGTCCTGTTACGAACTCGGTTTAAGGAATTTTACGCAATCTCAGTTTTGAGGATTGATATGGGAATTGAATACTCAATGTGTTTCCCTCTCCTATCTGTGCCTTCAAATCATAATCCATCGTTTGCTTCATGGCATCTCTCCATTCAACATCATAGATGCCCTCAAACGGTGTGGGTTTGAGTATCACTTTTACGTCTCCCCTATTCCAATTACGAGAATTCACCGACGCCCCGTCGATATACACAAAATAATAAGCTGCCCCTCTTTCTTCCGGTCCTTTCAATGGTGAAAACGTTGCTGAATCCTCATCACTTTTCAGGCAGACTAATGTATAACTACCCCCCAATTTTAATAAAGATTCTTCGAGGTCACGGTCAAAAATTGTCCAGTAACCCTCCATCTCATCCTCACTTTGACTTAAATATTCCTCCAAGCCAACCAAAGGTATGTTGGATATAAATGTATCCGGAGTTTCATAGTCGACATCAATATCACTCACCAACAAAGAGTCACCCCAGCCGGCAAAGAATCCGAAACCTGTCACTGCATTCAATGAATATGAAGTAAAGATAGCAGGCAACTCGCTTTCTCCTCCCGATATCTCAATTTTTCCATCCTCCTTCCTGATTTCCCATAAATTATCTCCATTATAGGGATTTATCTTTTCCGAGCGTACAATTCTCTTTTTCTCCCCGGTAGCCAAATTATAGACAGATATCTCAACTGCCGGGATAGTCTCTATGGCAGTCACTTTTTCACTGCTCTTGACTGTCACAGCTATTGTGTCTCGTTCCAAAGTGATAAAAAATCCCCAGTGAGGATTTGAAGTCCGAAGGGTCTTCTTCCCCTGAGTTATATAGGTGTATCTCTTTTTCGGGTTGCCGTTTATGTTGCAGGCTCTGAATCTTAAAGTGAAGCCATCTGCCAGGCGCGGCAATGCATAATAGTCGTATTTCAGCGTGTCAGACTCATTCTCTATTTTAATGCCTGCCGGAGTGGAATAAATAAAGGGCTGATATCCTCTTCCCTTATTCCAATGAATTGTCTCCCCTTTTGCAAGATTCGAGGCTCCGGTGACAATTCCGACAACAGCGAATATCAATATGATAACACCAATGATCCGATTGATTAGCCACATTGATCTAAGATTGAAATGTGCCCTCAACTTATTGACTGTAAACGTGACAAATTCCCACCAGAGAAGCGCACCGCAGAATATGGCTATATATCCTCCGATATAGTAATAGAAATTTATTTCAGGGATAGTGAAATTAAACCTGGCAAATAGTCCGATTATCAGAAAAAGGATCAGAGGGTTGGAAAAGGTGAAAAAGAATCCTCCCAAGATATTTTTATGTGGAGAAACATGAGGTTGTTCTCCCTGAGGAGTCTTTAATGAGGATGCGGGATTCTTTTTAAATAGATAAATTGCGAATGCTATCAGGACGGCACTACCGGCAAGCTGGATCACATTCTGGTTTCTCTCTATAAATTCTTCTATAAAAGAGAGTCCGAAACCTGTCAGGATACAATAAATGAGATCTGAGATTGCTGCTCCGATGCCGGTGTATAGACCTGTTTTCCTTCCCTTATAAAGAGTTCTTTGAATACAAAGGATACCTACAGGACCCATAGGCGCCGAAATGAGGACACCGATTGCCAAACCCCTCCATAGCGTATAAAAAAGACTTTCAAAGAAGCCCATATTCTTCGCTTAATTGGTGATTAGATAACCTCCGGAGGGAGAGGGTATTACTCGGTAAGACTTCAAGGCATACTTATATTTCCCGGTAGCTGCCTCTCCGCTTATTGGTGCGCCGTTGGCAACAGTCACATCATATACGGAATTACACTCTTTACAAACAGCCATATAAGTCTCATTCTCAACCTCAACTCTTATTTGCGGATTTCGTTCCACCGGGCACGCAAGATCATAGGCTAAGGGTGCTGCCGTTATAGCTGAAAAGGGATCGACTCCCTCTATCAGAAGCACGCCCCCAAAACCTGTGGCACTGTTGCCTGGAAAAGCAAAATTTGATGGTTGGGAAACCCCTAAAGGATTGTAGATAAAATTACGATGACTCCCAAAACCGGATACTCCGAATGTATTCCATAATCCCGCTCCCGCCAAAGAGATATTTACCGGCATGTTGGGGATTCTATTGTCATCCACTCCCTGACATCCTGATAAGATTATCAAAAGGGGGAGGAAACCCGGCAATATCTTTTTGAGGCGACAAATCATGAAAATGGAATGGAGCCAAGCACATCGCCAAATTGATCGGCTATTTTCTGAATCTGTCCCCCTATCAGCGGACGTAGCATCATCGGGATATCTATGTCAAAATCTACCGACGCTTCAGATGTAGTCTCTGTTTTGGGCTTAAGATGCATTGATAGAGACATCTCCATCGGAATTCCCTCTCCTCTCAATTTTATCAAGGAGGGTTCCTTTCTTTCTACCACTCGAAAAGTAAGACTCCCCATCGGCCCCCCGGGAACTTCAATCGTGTCCGGAGTGATGACGATATTCTCAAACATCTGTCGCTTGTCTTCCGGTATCCGTTCTGCCGGCACCTTCCCAAGCATATCCTTGAGATTTTCAAGATTCGACAATTTATTGAACACAGTATCTGCCGATGCATTCAATGTCACATTTCGGGAACTATAAGTAGCCATTTGTTTTGCCTTTGGTTTTTTATCTTACCTAAAAAATGAAACCGGCTCAATCCTTAAAACCAGGCATCCATCCGGCCGGATCTTCACGCCATTCGCGTAGCGTCTCTGCCTCCTCTTTACTTATATACTTCGTATTCTCCGCCACTTCGATCATTGTGGAATAATCACACAACGAAACCAGAGTGATATTTGCCTCATGGAATCTCTTTACAGCCATAGGGAATTTATAATTGAACAGGCAAGTCATTCCTATGACCTCTGTGCCGTAATTCTGGAGCAGTTCAACTGTTTTCAATGAGCTGCCGCCGGTAGACACAAGATCTTCTATGACCACTACTTTTGTGCCGGGTTTTAGATTTCCCTCTATGCTGTTTTCCAAGCCATGGTCTTTGGGGGTGTCTCTAACATAGACATAGGGGAGCCCCAATGTGTCGGCAACTATTGCCCCTATTGCAATTGCTCCCATAGCAACTCCGGCTATAGCCTGCACTTCCGGGAAATTCTCCAGAATGGAGCGCGAAAATTCAACTTTAACAAAGTTTCTTATATCGGGATAAGAGAGTATCTTCCTGTTATCATTATATATAGGAGAGTTCCATCCAGAGGCCCATACAAAGGGATTTTGCGGCTGGAGCTTGATTGCACTGATCTGGAGAAGTTTTTCTGCTAACAATTTTTCAGTAGACTTCATACTTATCTGCTTTTTTCGTTTTACAAGTAGGCGTATATTTTCACCATAATGCAAATATACACCTTCCCGGTTATATTTCCAAACAAAAAGGAAGCGGGGAAACCAAAAAAATTCTTTTTGTTGAATCTTCTCTGACTTCTTCTATTTCAACTCTCTAAGTAACCTATCTTTAGAGTTTTGTTATTGGTCTTTTAATCCCTTCCGTAGAGATCTCGGGTATAAATCTTTTCTTCCACATCCCTCAACTCTTCATTCGACCGGTTGGCCAATATTGCGTCGCTCTCGCGTTTAAAACGCTCAAGATCATTCACTACAACGCTGCCAAAAAAAGTCGATCCGTCTTCAAGCGTCGGCTCATAGATAATAACCTTTGCCCCCTTAGCCTTTATACGTTTCATTACTCCCTGTATCGAACTCTGACGGAAATTGTCGGAATTGGTTTTCATTGTAAGCCTGTAAACTCCCACTGTCACACCCTTTTCCTTTTGTTCGTCGTAGGAGTTGGAGCCGGAATAGCTATACCATCCCGCCTTCTTTAATATCTGGTCGGCTATGAAATCTTTGCGGGTTCTGTTGCTTTCAACTATGGCACTCATCATATTTTGTGGAATATCCGCATAATTGGCCAACAACTGTTTTGTGTCTTTAGGCAAACAGTAGCCTCCATATCCGAATGAGGGATTATTATAATGTGTGCCGATTCGAGGATCAAGTCCTATCCCCTCAATTATCGCCTTCGTGTCAAGTCCTTTTATCTCTGCGTATGTGTCAAGTTCATTGAAATAGCTGACTCGTAGTGCAAGATAGGTATTGGCAAACAGCTTTACAGCTTCCGCCTCTTTTAATCCCATGAATAAAACCGGAATATCCTGCTTGATTGCACCCTCTTCAAGCAATTCTGCAAAAATCTCTGCCGATTTGCGAAGGAAGGGTAAATCTGCTATCTCTTGTATTGCCTTGTTTTCTATTGAAAATTCCTCCTTTTCAATCAATTTTGGTATCCCTATTATTATACGTGAGGGATAGAGATTATCATAAAGTGCCTTGCTTTCTCTCAAAAATTCAGGAGAGAAAAGAAGATTGAGGCGTTTTAATCCCCTTTCATAATATTTCCTATAGATAGTTCTGCAAAAACCTACAGGAATGGTAGATTTGATGATAATCACAGCTTCCGGATTCAGGTTCACGACTGTCTCTATGACATTCTCGACACTTGAGGTGTCGAAATAATTTCTCACCGGATCATAGTTGGTAGGAGTGGCTACCACCACAAAATCAGCCTTTTTATAGGCCTCTTCAGGACTCAGCGTAGCCCTCAGATTCAATTTCTTATTTTTGAGATACTCTTCTATGTAGTCATCCTTAATAGGGCTTTCCTTCCGATTGACCATTTCAACCTTTTCCGGCACAACATCAACGGCCGTAACTTCGTTATGTTGAGACAATAAAGTAGCCATGGATAACCCTACATAGCCGGTGCCCGCTACTGCAATTTTATATTCCTTCATTTCTTTTTATTTTTTACCAAGGGAGTGAGTTTTTCATATTCCGACAAACAGAATTTTTTCATATTCCAAAGGCCGGAATGAATCTTTTTGCAAATTTAAAGTAAAAAAAGTTGCTTTTTGTTTGGATTGATAAAAAAAATGATTACATTTGCTCGAACAAACCAACTAACCAATTTATGAGCCAAGAATCCCCATTTATTACATCAGTCCTTGGGATGCAGGCTAATTTGAGGTCGTTTGCGTTGAAGCTAACCATGGATAAAGACGCAGCCCATGACCTTGTGCAAGACACAACCCTTAAAGCGTTGAACAGCGAGGATAAGTTCGTTGACAACGTCAATCTTAAGGGATGGATGCTCACGATCATGCGCAACATCTTTATCAACAACTATCGCAAAAGCGTTAGAGAAAACACAGTGGTGGATTCAACTACCGACCTTTATCACCTCAACCTTAAGCAAGACTCCGGGTATGAAACCCCTGATGGAGCTTTTGCTGTCAATGAAATTTCTTCTATTTTGGCCAAATTTCCAAAAGATTTCAGCGAGCCTTTCAACATGCATGTCGCCGGCTATAAATATGAAGAAATTGCTGAACGTCTTTCGATGCCGTTAGGCACTGTCAAAAGCCGGATTTTCTTCACTCGTAAGAAACTTCGTGAAATCTTGAAAGATTATCAATAAATTTTGAGATAAAAATTTGACTTTTGATGTTCAAAAAGAAACCGAGCCTTCTGAAGACTCGGTTTTTTTATTCCTTCTCTACCTTTCGGTTATCCGATTCCTATCAACCTACCTTTGTATCCAGGCGCCCTCGAAGCCGGATTCCTTTATGGCGCTCTCTACTTGAGCTGCATGCTCTGAATCTTCCGGAAGCCCATGAATATGTAGAATCTTATCCGTGGTAGATAACTCCATCTCTAACTCTGCTCCCGGGAATTTCCTTTCTACTGCCTTCTTTATTGCCGACACACAATCACGGCATTTCGCATTCGTCTGTATTTGCATATTCTTTTATTTTTATTCTTTGTTTAAAAACAATGGAGAACTCTTAAGTTGCATATCCAAGAAAAAAAATCTATTTTTGAAACATGCTTGAACTATATGATATCTACAAAAGCTATGGCCCGGTGAAAGTCTTAAACGGGATCAGCCTCTCTTTTAATAAGGGGGAAATCATGTCGATTGTCGGACCCTCAGGTGCCGGGAAGACTACTCTGCTACAAATTGCAGGAACACTCGACCGACCCGACAGCGGGAAAGTAATCTTCAACAACATTGATCTTTTAAAGCTTAATGATCAAAAAATTTCAAAGTTCAGAAATTCTAACCTCGGTTTTATATTTCAGTTCCATCAATTGATGCCCGAATTTTCTGCCATTGAAAATGTAGCGTTGCCGGGACTTATTGCCGGAAGAAAACGTAAGGAAGTTTTCAACGAAGCCGAAAAATTACTTTCCGAACTGGGGTTATCCCATCGTCTTAACCATCGACCCTCTGAGCTCTCCGGGGGTGAGAAACAACGCACTGCGATTGCTCGGGCTCTCATAAATCATCCTACTCTCGTCTTGGCCGACGAACCAACCGGCAGCCTCGATTCTAAGAATAGGGATGATATAAAAAACATTATCTCCGGTCTACGTGAAAAATATAATCAGAGTTTCGTCATCGTCACCCATGACCCCGAAATCGCCGACATAGCCGACCGCAAGGTCGTCATAGAGGATGGCTGTATCAAAAGAGAGTCCTAAAAAATGGAATTGCCCCAAGGTTTCAAAGAAATGCTTTGTGAGTTACTCGGGCAACCGGAGGCTCTTCTTCTTGAAAAAGAATTAGATGAGCCCCCTCTGACTGCCATCCGGCTTAACAGAAGGAAGCCGGGAGCTGAATTCGAGGGGATGAGTCCGGTGCCTTGGTGTCGATCCGGATACTATCTGGATAAACGTCCCCAATTCATTTTCGACCCTTTGCTTCATGTCGGTGCCTACTATGTGCAAGACCCCTCTTCAATGATCTATGAGACATTAGTTGAAAAAATCCTCAAAAATCATTTTTACGAAGACAAAGATAATAAGGGAATAAAACATCTTAAAGTTTTGGATCTTTGTGCAGCTCCCGGAGGGAAAACCACAGCAATAATCAATGCTTTGCCTGATGGGAGCGAAGTGGTCGCTAATGAATACAGCCGAAAAAGAGTCGGAGCGCTTCAAGAAAATATCGACAGATGGGGATATCCTTATGTCTCTGTGACAAATCGCGATTCTTATTATTTTGCCTCACAAGGTGAAAATTTTGATATTATAGCCGTAGATGCTCCTTGTTCCGGGGAAGGAATGATGCGTAAAGAGGAAATGGCCCGATTGCAATGGTCGGAGGAATTAATTGATAATTGCGCGCGGCTACAGAGAGATATTCTGGATAATGCGGTTAAGGCATTAAAACCGGGTGGAGTCCTTATATATTCAACATGCACTTTCAATCGAAGAGAGAATGAATGTAATGCAGAATATATAGTAAAAGAGTTGGGGCTAAAGCCGATTGACATGCAATTACCCGAGGAATGGGGAATCGCCAAGGGAATTGATACTGATTTACCTGTGATGCGTTTTATGCCGCATAAGACAAAAGGAGAGGGACTTTTTGTCTCCGTTTTCAAAAAAGAGTCATTGGAGCAGACCATCGGGACATCTTGCCCTGTCGAAAATGAATCTCCACGATTTAAGCATATAAAAGGATTTCAGAAAGTGGATAAGCAACCGGAATCCACTGATTTTTTCAGAGTGGAAGTTGATAGAGCCGATGCTATTAAATATTTAAGAGGAGAAAGCCTTGTGTTGGACCCCGTAACACCAAAAGGAATGGTGAATATTTGCTATAAGGGTTATGAATTGGGGCCGGCTAAAAATATAGGATCAAGAGCCAATAATCTTTACCCTAAAAACAAACGTATCAGAAAGCAATAATCCTACATCTTCCCATTTTTCAACTTTCTTCCATTCCTATTTCTTTTTCATTCCTTTTAGCTCTCAGACGGTCTCGGCGTCTCAGGGCAAAAAAAGCTAAAATAATAACTATTGTTTCTGCGCCTAATGTGAGCCAAAACCTTAAAGATTGCCCTGTTTTTAGCAAGTCAATCCCAAAATAGAAAGTCATAAAGGAAGCGTAGGCCACTAAAATGGCAGTCACAAACTGATATTTTTTTAGTTTCATAATTGTCTCTTTACATTTAAGCTATACACTCTCCCCCGGGAGCTAATAAGAATTAAGGCTTAGGATTTTTTGTCACCTTCTCCCTAATTAACGCTTTAATGCCTCTTATAGTGTTTCAGGTTCAGGCGGCAGTGTCAGATATGGAGATTCTTCAGGTTTGAACTTACCTTGAGAGAGGAAAGTATAGATCTTTATACATGCCGCTGCATCCAGGGCTGCATACTCCTTTTGTGGCTGGGTTAGCTCGGCTGCTTCCCAATTAGATAATCTCTGGCCTTTCGAGATTCTTTCACCGAATAAAATTCCATACAGACGGGAAAGACTGTTATCAGCTATCTTGAAATCCTTCACATAGGCTTGGAGATCAATGAAACATTGGGGCTCTATTTCCGTAGCTTTTCTCAGATTATGAAAATCATCATGGATTGAAAGACCAACCTTTAATTTATCGGGATCCTCCAATATCTCTTTTAACTGTTGCGGAAATCCAATGATATTAGTTCTAAACAGATAACACGAGTCAGGAGTGGCGAGCTGAATAAGTGCCACATCAAAATGCTGACCTTTACGGAAACTTGGACGCGTCTCTGTATCGAAACCTATAATGGGAGCCTCTCTTAGTGCATTAAGAGCCTCCTCGAAATTTCGAGCGGAATCAATTGTGACAATATTGCCCTTGTAAGAGGCTGCCGGAAGTTCGGCAAGTCTCTCCTTGGGAATAGTCACTATAGCTTTTTTAAATTCCTCGGGCGTCATACAAGTTTCTCTATTTTAACGAGCTCTATTCTGGCTGCCGACATTTTTTCGACGGTGAGACGATATCCTTCGGTCTCAAAAGAATACCCCACCTCGGGGAGTTCTCCTGAATTATGAAGCACGAGACCTCCCACTGTGTGATAATCCTCATCTTCGTCGAGGCTCAGTCCGAATCTTTCGTTAACATTCTCTATTTCTGCTCTTCCGCTTACTTCATAAATATTTTCAGAACACTCTTTCATTAAGATTTTATTCCGGTCGTGTTCATCCTCTATTTCTCCAAAAATCTCCTCTACAAGATCTTCAAGCGTGACAAGGCCTGCAGTCCCACCATATTCATCTACCACTATCGACATAGATTTTTTCTCATTGAGCATTCGCCTCATCATTTTATTGGCAAGCATCGTCTCCGGAGTGAAAATCACAGGCTTCAGTTTCTCTTTCAAGTCTGCCTCTATATTAAACAATTCAGAGATATGTATATAACCCAACACATCATCGATGTCTTCATTATACACCACTATCTTGGAGAGACCCGTGGCTATGAATTTTTTGATGAGCTCCTCTCGCTTCATATCCTCAATTGCTACACCCACTATTTCATTCCGGGGAATCATACACTCCGAAATCTGAGTGTCTTTAAAGTCAATCGCATTAGAAAATATCTTTACTTCATTTTCTATCTCTGTTTTATCGCTGATACTCTCTATTTGGTCCTGTAGGAATGTATCCAGCTCTTCTATCGTTAATCCTTGCTTTTTGTCTTCTACTTTCCCTATACCAAAAATTTTCATCAACCCTCTTGATATCCCTGAAACCAACATTGAGACGGGATAAAGAATCAGATAAACCAGATAAAGAGGCAACGCCAACAGCCTTATCATAAAGTTTGGATTAATCCGGAATATTGTCTTTGGAAGAAATTCCCCTACAATCAAAACCACTCCTGTCGACACCAGGGTATTGACAGTCAACATAAGCGCCTCATTATGGAACCATCTGTTAAAGATTGGCTGAAGAATAATAGCAAATGTGATGCCATAAACCACAAGCACGACATTGTTGCCTATTAGCATTGTGGAAATAAACACATCCTCATGGTGAGTGAACCTTTTTAAAATCCTGTCTATCACTCCCTTCCCGGCCGCATCTATCTCCATCCTGACCTTATCGCTTTGCACAAATGCAATTTCTGATCCGGAAAAAAGCGCCGATAGGATTAACGCTATTATCGTGATTACTATAGCTGTTGCAAGTGTCATATAAACCTATGGTTTCTGCACCGGGAAAATACCGTTGGGATGTAATATCCTGTAATTATTTAACGATTCGTCCGACTCAAAGCCTGTCCCCTCTATGACATGAGTCGAATTCTCTATATGTATAAAAGTGTCGGAATATAATTGTTGTTTACGCTGGTCCCAAAACACTCGAGGAGAAAGGAAAAGTTCATCAGGGAATTTCGTCATTTCCACCTCTCCTTCCAGACGCCAAAGGCGTTCATTCTTGTAAAATTTCGCTGAATCTGCAGCAACAGTCGCGATGACATTATAATCCTTGTCATATTTCTGTAAATAGAGCCCCTCGGGAAACGACCAATAGGGGGTATCGGCTTCATCATATATGTTCCAAAGGGGGGAAATAATCTTGTACTGCGTGATTCCTGAGTCTGAGATAAGGGTAGAGATATTCCTCGTTGACATTGATGCCATTTTTGCCGAATCCAAAGACGCGGATATATCCACTTTCTTTTCTTCCCGGCAGCTCCAAAAAAATGAGAGAGTCAGCAATAATGAAATCAAATAAAAGGGAAAACTTCGCATTATCTGATTTTACGTTGCCAGAACCAGAGTTCGTTGAAATTAACGCCGAGAGTGATATTAAAGAAACTCTCGGTGATAAGAGGATTAGGGGTGGCCTTTCGATGTTTCCATTCAAAACCAACGTTAACCATTGTTTTCCCTTCCGGAGTATTGAAACCTAATCCACAAGTGATTCCATATTCCTTCAATGAGTTCCCTTGAATATTCAGATAGTCATTGTTGTAGTATGCCCCAAGGCGATAAGCCATCCTTTGTGCATAGTTACCTCTGAGTTTGGGAATGAATTCTCCTCCGATGGCATAACGTGTCCGATTATTGAAATGCATGCCTTCGAATACCATATTGTCGGGATTGGCCAAAGCATAGAGTGGTGAATATGTAGCCTTCGACCACTCCTGATAGGTTATATCAAATTCAACCATCCAGCGTGAGGCATGTTCATGAACCCATCCAATGCCGGCTCCTATACTCATCGGGGTGTAGTATTTACCTTTCATTTTCATATAGGCTATCGTGTCGGCCTTACTGTCACGCGTGGTTTCCTGGAGTGTGGCCCAAGTCTGTCCATGAATCGATTTCTTTGGTGAAAAGGTTACACCCAGATTCAGTCGTTCTGTCCTGGCCACTTTGGTAGTGTATTGCGCACCTATCACAATGCCCCAGTCTCTGATCTGCATCACATGTTCAAAAAGTGTCTGACCCGAATTTGTCGGAGTGGAGAATACGTCATTTATTATATTACCAAAATCGTAGGATATATTAAATCCTAATGACACGCCTGCATATCCACCTGACAATCCAAGGTAGGCTTGATTGATACCTCCTTCTCCCTGATTTGTCATTGCTCCATGCTCTATTTTGGAACCAAAGGCGTAACCCACATAAGAATATGGCACCAGCCCAATTGAACCTCCCATATATTTCCCTATTGGAAACTGCATGGTGATATAGTCAAGTCCGCCTCCAAAGTGTGATTCTTTTTCGGTGACTTTCTGGATTTCATTATATTGTTTCTGCCAGATTATTGACATATCTGCCCCTATGTCGAATAGAAATGTCAATGAGTCTATTGCAGCATAACTGGCCGGATTCATCACATTTATCTGACGCCCGGAGTGCATTGCGTATCCTATCGAACCCATCTGACGTTGCATCGATGTGGCCCTGTCGCTCAGTAGTCCATATCCATACATAGAGTATTGCCGGTTGTCTTGTGCAATTGCAATGGTAACTATGCTGATTGTGAACAATAGAAGTATTAAAACCCTTTTCTTCATTTCTATTTCTTATTATAACTGGGGATAACCCACCCGAACGTGTAAGTGATGAGTTCGCAGATGATAGTCAAGCCCCCTGCCCACAAGATATTTATCCGTGAAGGCATAAATATTTTTATCTATGCAAGGTGAAACGAATCTTTTCCCCCCGCCTGTATATATAATGGTCTTTATTCCAAATTCTTCTTTTGCAAGCTTTGCAGAATATTCAATTTCACCGCATATGCCGTTTATAGCCCCCGATAGGATAGCAGTCGTCGTGTCATAACCAAATGATGTTCTGCTCTCACTATCTTCGACAAGTGGAAGATTGTCTGCACTCTTTGCCAGACCCTCTAATCTTCCTCTGAATCCTAACGAGATATTTCCCCCTCGGAATATGCCCTTGTCATCTCCCACATCAATTGTCATGGCCGTCCCGATATCAACTACCATTACCGGACTCTCCCCGACAAACATCTTCGCCCCGAGATAAGCAGCATAACGGTCAGTCCCGATTTTCCCATGATAGGCCGTCAAGTCATAATGCTTGCGAATCTCTTCATCGGTAAATTCAACCAAAGTATCGTTGAATCGTTCTTTCAACTCAGAAATAAATCCCTCTGAATCTTTTCTAACTGTTGAAACTATTATACCTTTTATGTTGAGGCTTTCCACCTCCTCCATTATGTCATCAACCGACACTTCTCCCTCGAGCTCCCGCCATAGGAGACCGTCGTCGGTCCAAGAGTCTACCTTGATTCCCGAATTCCCTATATCGATCGAGAGAGTATTCATTTATTCTCCTGTCGATTGTCGCGGTTTTTTATTTCCTTCTTGGTCTGGGAATAAATAAGCCATGTGGCTACTATCTGAATTAATGCCCCTACAAGGGTGAACATAATTGTGTTCCACAACACGGCCAATATGCCGATATAGGGATCGTTGTGGTACTTATGTTGGCCAATAAACCAAAAAGCTGTAGCAAGACCGAAAGATATTCCGGCCCACAATTCCATCCTTCTCAGCCGTTTAAGACGCAGCGATTCCTTAGGATCTGACACATCTACTATTCGAGCCAGCAGATAGATGAGCGCCCCGGCTCCATATATCCAACGAAAAACATTTAAGTATTCTATGCTGGAAACCGTAGTGAATGGCGCAACAAGGGCAACACATATTAATATTAACCCGAATGTAGAGGTGGCTTCCACCTGCTTTCTCCTCTTTTCAAGTTGCTCTCCCGATAGTTTTGCTGTCATAGCTTTGAATTTATCGTAAAATCCTTATCTTTTTTTTGGTCTATATTTTCAGATGTGGCAATTTCTTTCACTTCAAGATGTAGACATCCTCTGTGGGTCGTTGCATATGGAAACGTTCTCGCGCCATCCGTTCCAAGTCTTCGGAATCATGCAGGATAGCCTCTCTCTGTTCCCGATAATAGTCTGCTGAATCTCGACACTCCTTTATCTGCATCGTCAATGAATTAATCTCCTTTTCATATTTCATATTCAATGCCAAGGATGTCTCATCATTAAAGAACAATACAAGCACCATGAGAGATCCGATTAAAATCAACGGTAGATGTGATTTCCTTCGGATCCAGAAATTGAATTTTTTCAGCTTTGCACTCATATCGTTTTAATGTGGCAGTCGGTTTCTCACTTCCCCCTTTCCGACAATACTTCATTATATTGTAATTGCGCATTTTGGGGTTGTAAAGGCAAAATTAATCATAATCTATCAAATGCCACTAAAAAGTAAACTAATTTTCACATTTAATATGAATTTATCAATTTAGTTTTTGTTAATTTCTGTTTAATCTTTTATGTCTTTTCGGGTTTTTTAATTTGTCTGCGATAAAATCTCATCCTACTATAAGTGAAAACCGAGGTAATAGCTCAATATTTTCGAGGTATTTACTCGGATATAGTCTATTTTTGTAGTGCCAAGGTCAGTTGAAAAAGCCAATTATTATTGTTTTTGTTAAGAAATGTTTTTTTACTTAACTTTGCCCTAAACCCTGTACTTGAAAAACGGGGAATAAAAATAGTTCCCATCGCAGCTTGAATAAATGTTTCGGGTTGGGCCCTAAATGCTATAAGTTATGAAAATTATCTTAAATATTATATGGATTATATTCGGAGGGCTTGAAGCTGCCATAGGCTATTTCATAGCAAGCCTCCTTCTGATGTGTACAATTGTGGGGATTCCATTCGGTCTTCAAACCATGAAATTAGGAATCGTTGCCTTATGGCCATTCGGAACAGACATTCATTCCGATGGTTGGCCCTCAGGTTGTCTTGCCGGAATAATGAACATTATCTGGTGGATTTTAGGAGGGTTAGTTATTGCAGCAAATCATCTGGTTTGGGGAATTTTCTTCTGTATCACGGTAATCGGAATACCTTTCGGAATGGAAAATTTCAAATTAATGCTCCTTGCCCTTTTCCCCTTCGGCAAAAGAGTGGGATAATTATTTTGAATTATTTGACAAAAAATCATGAAAAAAGATAAGAAAATTAAGCCTGAGCTTATACTGATAAACATTACCGGAGCCGACCGTATCGGACTGACTGCCGAATTGATGGATACGCTTTCGAGATATGATGCAACCGTGCTCGATATCGGGCAGGCTGACATTCATCATAATCTTTCTTTGGGTATTCTTTTCAAGACTGTAAATATTAAAAGCGGTGACATTTTGAAGGAGCTTCTCGTGAAAACAAATGCCATGAGAGTGCAAGTCTCTTTCAATATTATCAGCGAGGAAGAATATAACGACTGGGTGGGTCGTCAAGGAAAGAGCCGATATATAATCACCATCTTAGGTAGAAAAATCACGGCCCGACAAATTGCTGCAACCTCAAAAGTGATTGCCAAACAGGGATTGAATATTGATTCAATCACACGTCTCACAGGCCGAATCCCTCTTGATGAAAATCAAAAAGCCTTGACTAAAGCTTGTATAGAATTTTCTGTCAGAGGCACTCCAAATAATATGGAGAAGATGCAACGCGAATTCATGGAGCTTTCCCATAAATTAAACTATGATATTTCGCTGCAGGAGGACACAGTCTACAGGAGAACTCGCCGACTGATTTGCTTTGATATGGATTCAACTTTAATCAGAACGGAAGTAATCGATGAACTGGCTGACCGTGCAGGCGTCGGAGATGAAGTCAGAGCCATAACTGAGTCGGCAATGAGAGGAGAAATTGATTTTGAAGAAAGTTTTAAAAGGCGTGTTGCTCTTTTGAAAGGTCTCGATATATCTGTCATGAAAGAGATTGCCGAAAATCTGCCCATCACTGAAGGGCTCGACCGTCTTATGGAAATTTTAAAGAGATCGGGATATAAAACTGCCATTCTTTCCGGTGGATTCACTTATTTCGGGAATTTCCTCAAACAGAAATATGGATTCGACTATGTTTATGCAAATGACTTGGAAGTTGGACCCGACGGCAAATTGACAGGGAAACATCTTGGGGATATTGTTGACGGGAAACGAAAAAAGGAGTTGTTGAGGCTTATAGCACAAGTTGAAAATATAAATTTAGCTCAAACTATTGCCGTAGGCGACGGGGCAAACGATCTTCCCATGCTGTCGGAAGCGGGTCTTGGAATTGCTTTCCATGCCAAGCCAAAAGTCAAGGCTGAGGCGGGGCAGAGCATTTCAACAATAGGTATTGACGGAATCCTTTATTTCCTCGGATTTAAAGATTCTTATATGGACCTGTCTGTACATGCTTAGTAAGTTTGAATTCTCATCTAAGGAAGTGTTGACTATTAAGGGTTGATGTATTTTTGAGAACAGAAAAAAATTTGTGGGTAATTATGCTCAGGAGAATATTGATTACGCTTTTCTTGGCAGCGACATTTTGGAGTTCCACCAATGCAAGAGAGAGTGTGGGCTTAGTGCTTAGCGGTGGCGGTGCCAAAGGGGTTGCGCATATAGGAGTGATAAAAGCTTTGGAAGATGCCGGAATCCCCGTAGACTATGTTACCGGCACTTCTATGGGAGCAATTGTCGGAAGCCTTTATAGTTGCGGTTGGAATCCTGAAGAGATGCTCGATTTGATTCTTTCCCCAAGTTTCAAATATTGGAGCACCGGCACACTTAACCGAAATTATGAATATCTTGTAGCGTTGCCCGACCGGTCTGCACAATGGATTACATTTGACCCTGCACATTCCGGCAAATCAAATATTTTTCACAATATTATTCCTACTTCACTGATCAACCCTATTCCAATGAATTTGGAATTTCTTGAGCTGTATAGCCCATATTCCGAGCAGTGTGGAGAAAATTTCAACAACCTGTTTGTTCCTTTCCGTTGTGTCACTAGCGACGTTTACCATAAACATAAGATTGTGTTGAAATCAGGCTCTTTGGGTGATGCCGTAAGGGCTTCAATGAGTTTCCCGTTAGTTTTCAAGCCTATAGAGATTGATAACGTCTTGGTCTATGACGGTGGCATCTACGACAATTTCCCGGTTGACGTGATGAGAAATGATTTTCATCCTGATTTTATAATCGGTGTGTCTGTTTCAGGTCCTGACTCTAAACCGGAACCGGGTGATATCTATAGTCAGCTCGAAGACATGATTATCCAAAACAACAACTACGACCTGCCTGCTGATGAAGGTGTCAAAATACAGGTTCCTGTTCTTAATTTTGGCGTTTTGGATTGGGGAGATTCTCAAGAAATATATAACATCGGATATAAGACCGGACTCTCAATGGTGGATTCCATTAAAAAGAGACTCCCGGCAAGGGAAAGCCTCTCGGAGGTCACAAAACGCAGGAATGAATTCAAATCCAAAACCCCGGTTGTCGCTTTTGATTCCATCGAAGTAACCGGGGCCACTCCGAGCCAGGCAAAATATATAAAATTCCTTTTTGAGAGGAAAAAGAAAAAAAACGAACAAATAAATTCCATCTCTTTGGAAGAAGTAAAAGAGGGTTATTATCGTGCCGTCGAAGAGGGGAAACTTCATAATTTACTCCCGCAGGCAAAATTTTGCCCCGACGGAACAAATATTTTATTGCTGGAAGCTTCCGTGAAGAGTCCATGGTCGTTTGGAGTCGGCGGATGGATCACCAGTTCAACCAACAGTTTCTTATATCTTACCGGAGGTTATCACACCTTGAATTTCAACAGCCTGAGTGTCGACCTTAGCGGTTGGCTAGGTCAGACATATTATGGAGTTAGGCTCAGAGGTCAGATCACTTTGACTTCCACCATACCCTCCTACCTTGAATTGGAAGGCGTTTTAAGCCGTCAAAAATATTATGACAAGGAAATCATGTTTTATCAGAGTGATATTCCCTCATTCATAAACCAATTTGAAAATTTTGTAAGGCTTCGCTATAAATGGGCGTTAGGACGTCCGGCCATGGGGTATATCAACCTTTCTTATGGAAGAATTACCGATACTTATTTCCCACAGATAACATCCGACTATTTCCGCCTTTATAAAGACAAGACTATCTACAATATTGCCGCTCTTGAAGGAGGTGTCGAGCTTAACACCTTAAACAATCCCATGTACCCAAGTCAGGGTCGCGAATTGAATGCAAGAGTAAGGATAAACCACGAAGAGAGCCAATTAAGAATTTATGAAGCTGAGCCGTTGAAAAAATGGGCACATCATTTCACCGGTTCTTTAGAACTGAAATGGGCACATTATTTCCAGCTTCACAACAATTTCAAGCTTGGCGCCATGGCCAACGGTATGGGGAGTATTCTAAAACTCTATCAAGATTTCACAAGCACTATGATTCACTGCCCCGCTTTTGCGCCAACCCCATCTATGAAGGACTATTTTATTCCGGCTTTCCGTTCTCCAAATTATGTTGCCGCAGGGGTGATTCCTATATGGATGCCAATTAACCATGCTCAATTGCGAGGCGATTTCTATGTTTACTCCCCTATCCGCGGCATTTCTGCCGACAAGGCCGGTATGGCTCAATATGACGGATGGTTTAAGAAAGCACATTTCTTAGGAGAAGTTGCTGCCGTTTATAATTTCCCCTTCGCAAGCCTCTCTCTATATGTGAATTATCTGACGGCGCCTAAAGGCAATTGGAATTTTGGAATTAATCTGGGGCTCTTCCTGAAAGCGCCACGACTTATGTGGTAGGATTAATTTTTATCTCTATTAATTTTTATCTGCCGGGAAGCCGGAGGTGGTCCATACTGAATCGGGGAATATAAGCAAAGCCTCCACTCTAGCCTCATCAATCAATTCCTTTGCCATCTCAGGGGTAGAGGCCATGCAGGCTGTTGCAATCGCATCCGCTTCCATACATGTCTCGGCTATCACAGTGGCACTCAGAATTTCACTCAAATATGGAAATCCGGTCAACGGTGATATGGTATGGGCTCTTTTTGTAGCCCCATCTTCGCGATAGTTCCTATAATTCCCTGAAGTTGCAACCCCCACATCAGTCACACTGATAACAAGAGCCGTATCCTCTCCCGGATTTTTCCCCTCCACCGGAGCATCTACCGCTATCTTCCAATCCCTTCCGCTTGGGCTCTTCCCGGAAAGCGTTATCTCTCCTCCAATCTCTATCATAAAGTCGTCTGTGCCGTTTCTATGGAACATTTCCCCGATTGCATCACATCCATACCCTTTCGCTATGGCAGAAAAATTGAACCGTGTCCGGTAATCCTCTTTTATTATGTAGCCATCCCTTAATAGAGTCTTTTCGATGCCTACAAACTCTCGTATGCTATCAATTGCCAAAGTGTCAGCTGTAGGAGTGTGCCCAAGACCAAATCCCCAGGCATCCACAAGAGGAGCAACCGTAGGGTCAAACGATCCTTTGCTTATCCGGTTTATACGTAGTGATTCTTCATACACTTTCTTCAAATGTCTATCTGCTGATATGCTGTCTGAATTGTTCAATCTGCTTGTCAACGAATTCTTGTCAAATACGGACAGGCTTCCTCCCACCTCATTAAGAACCTCCATGACTGAATCCTGCAATGTGGGGCTCCCTTTATACGTGATATGGTATAAAGTATTCCATATCATCCCCTCCATCTTTTGGTATCCTTTTTCTTTATCATACCCTGCTTTTGATCCGCATGAAATAAAGGTTAGAGCGAATAAGGCAACAATATATATTTTTGATATGATTTCGTGGTGAAAATATGGCAGATTGCTTAATCTAAAACTTCTCCTTTTCATAAATCTTTTGACAAAAAATATCCAATGGTTTCTAACGTTGTCATAAAATTATATAAAATAAATATAAATGATTATTTTTGTAAGAGAAAATGCAAAATTATCCTGAAATGAAAGAGAGTTACATATTTTTAGCAGCAGGTTTTGAAGAGATAGAAGCCCTGACTGCAGTAGATGTTATGAGAAGAGCCGGTATGGAGGTTCACACAGTGTCAATCACATCCGCATTACAGGTGAGAGGCGCACACGGTGTGACCGTAAATGCCGATATGTTGTTTGACAACACACTTTTTTCCGACCCGGAATGGCTTGTTCTTCCCGGAGGAATGCCCGGAGCAACCAATCTTTTCGAGTTCGGTCAGCTACAAGGTTTGTTAAAAAATCAAGCGGAAAGCCCGAAAGGCAGAATTGCCGCCATTTGTGCAGCCCCGGCTGTGGTTTTAGGGCAATTGGGATTGCTCAATGGTGAAAAAGCCACTTGTTATCCGGGATTTGAAAACCTTGTAGAGGGAGCCGAAATGATTGATGCTCCTGTCGTTGTCAGCAATAAATTCGTTCTGGGAAACGGCCCCGCCAATGCACTTCCCTGGGCGCTGACTATTGTGAGGGAAGCAAGAGGCAAGGAAGTCGCTTCTAAGGTGGCAAACGGTATGCTTTACTATCGTTCGGACGTAAATCCTCAACAAAATTTCTTCGGTTAATGTCTGACAGCTATTTTACCATAGCAAAAGAGGGAAGCGGAATCTTTAAAGAGAAGATGAGCAAGTTTCTCTCTTTTGCTTTATCAATTCGAGATAGCGAGGAAGCGAAGACTCTTGTAAAAAAATATCAAAATGAGTATCATGATGCTCGCCACGTCTGCTGGGCTTATATGATCGGCCCTCAGCGGCAAGAATGGCAATTGAATGATAACGGAGAGCCATCCGGAACAGCCGGCAAACCGATTTTAGGTCAGATCAATAGCTTTGGCCTGACAAATGTTTTGGTGGTGGTTGTTAGATATTTTGGAGGAATAAAACTGGGAACTCCGGGACTTATTGCAGCCTATAGGGAAGCTGCTCGGCTTGCTCTCGAGGATGCCGGCAAAAAAGAGCAATTTCAAATGCTCTCATTAAAAATCTCCTTCCCATATCAATCTGCAAACGAAGTGATGAAGATTGTGAAATCTGAAGATCTTGAAGTGGTGGAAAAAATTTTTGATAGCGATTGTGAAATGACTATATCATGCCGGTTGAATATCGCTGATAGAATAAAGTCACGTCTCGAAAAGATTCCGGGTCTGCAGTTTGACTGATAGGCAGTTTTGAAAAAGAATAAATCCTATTTAAATTTGAAAAACGTCCTCTATATTTTAGTCACAGTCTCCGAGAGCAGCTTCCTAAGTTCTTCCACATTTGTTGCCGACCCTATATATAAGGATGGATTGATACCTCTTTCTTCCAAAGCCTGAGGAGTGAATGGGAAAACTCTTCCTTTCAAATTCATCCATATTGCATGCCATCCAGCTTTTAATGCCCCAAGGATATCAGTTTCAGGATGATCCCCTATCATGATGAATGGCGGCGTTGCGCCCGTTTCCTGAATTGCGTATTCAAAAAGCTTGATATCCGGCTTGTTTATCCCTATTTCCTCACTCACTATCGTGCGGGTGATATATTTTCCCAAGCCTGAAAATTGTAATTTCTTATATTGAGTTTTGGAGAAACCATTAGACAAAACTGCAATAAGACAATGTTTGGTGAGCTCTCCCAGCATTTCTTCCATACCTTGAAATTTCTCTGTTCCCTCGGCAAGGATATCCAGATATGTGGTTTCAAGTTCCTCGCATACAGCCGTCAGGACTTCAAACTGGCGCGTTGCCAATGTGCGACGCCATCTCTCCCTCTTTAATTCTTCAGTTGTGACTTTCCCCTTGGCATATAAATCCCACAAAAGAGAATTATTTTCATGATAGATATCAATAAATTCCTCCTCTGTCTTAAAAAGTTTTCTCAAAATTGGAGAAATTGCATAAAGCTTACGAAGGCTTATCGCGGAATTTGCTGAAAAATTCCAAATCGTGTCATCAAGATCAAAAAATAGCCATTTCATAAGGCAAATTTAACGATAATAGAGGGATTTTTAAATATGCCTTTCAGTAAGTCAAAAAAATTACCGATATTTGCAGTCTGAAATAAAATTGGAAAGAGGGCCTTAATCAAAATCAAAGGTTCGGGCCTAAAGAAATACATAAACATAAATATTAATCAATATGCCAAGCGGAAAGAAAAGAAAAGGCCATAAAATGGCTACTCACAAACGCAAAAAAAGACTGAGAAAGAATCGTCATAAGAAGAAGTGAGAATTTATGACGGTCATATAAAAGCGTTGATGACCGTCAAGAAATCCTGTCAGGATGTATCCTGCAGGTAAGAGTGAAACAGACATTTACAAGGGTGGGGAAATATAGCTTCATTCTTGAAGTGTCTGTAATTTTTGTATTCTATAAAAGATGAAAAGCGAATTAGTAGTTGACGTCCAGCAAAAAGAAATTTCCATAGCATTGCTTGAAGACAGCAAACTCGTCTCATTGCAGAAAGAGAGCCGTAATCAAGCCTATGCAGTGGGAGACCTTTATCTTGCCAAGGTGAAAAAACTTATGCCCGGACTTAATGCAGCCTTCGTGGATGTAGGCTTCGAAAAGGATGCTTTTCTTCATTATTTAGATCTTGGGCCTCAATTCAACACATTTAAAGAGTTTATCAAAGAGGCTTTCGCTGACAAGAAAAAAGTGCCTGCAATTTCCAAATTCAAAGCTCTGGAAGATATTCCGAAATCAGGCACAATTCAAGATGTGGTCCAACCCGGAGAGCAAATTTTAGTGCAAATCGCCAAAGAGCCTATTTCATCAAAAGGGCCCAGACTCACCACTGAAATCTCTTTCACCGGACGCTACCTCGTCTTGATCCCTTTCGGGGATAAAATCTCTATTTCTCAAAAAATCAAAAGCACTGAGGAGAAAGTGCGACTACGCCAACTTGTCGGCAGCATTAAACCTAAAGGGTTTAGCGTGATAATCCGAACTTCTGCTGAAAATAAAAAATTCACAGAATTGAATCAGGAAATGAGGGCGCTCGTAAAATCATTTGAAGAGGCTATCGCTAAAATGCAACGTAGCCAGCCCCCTATGCTCATTTATGAGGAGGAATCAAGAGCTGTCAGCATTATTCGCGATATTTTCTCCACTGATTTCGAACACGTCTACGTTAACGATAAAGACACTTTCGAGCAGATTCAACATTATATCGAGATTATTTATCCTGAAAAGAAAGACACCGTAAAACTGTATCAGAAAGAGATTCCGATTTTTGATCATTTCAACATTTCACGCCAAATCAAGAGCTCTTTCGGTAAAACTGTTTCTTTTAAAAGCGGTGCTTACATTATTATTGAGCACACTGAGGCTCTTCATGTAATAGATGTCAATTCAGGAAATCGAAGCAAGCAGAGTTCCGACCAAGAGACAAACGCATTGGAAGTAAACCTTCGAGCAGCCGATGAAATAGCTCGTCAATTGCGTCTCAGAGATATGGGCGGTATTATCGTCATCGATTTTATCGATATGAATAAAGCTGAACACCGCCAAACTCTCTATGAACACATGAAGGAGATTATGGCTAAAGATAGAGCCCGCCATAATATCCTCCCTCTTAGCAAGTTCGGCCTTATGCAGATCACTCGTCAAAGAGTGAGGCCTGCTCTCGACATTACTACAAATGAAGTCTGTCCTTCATGTTTCGGAAAAGGAGAAATACAACCTTCCCTTCTTTTCACCGACAAACTCGATGAAAAATTGGATTACCTTGTCAATACTTTAAAAGTCAAGAAATTCACAATGTATATCCATCCTTTCATTGAGGCATACATCAAAAAAGGATTTTTCTCTCTCTTTGGAAAATGGAGACGTAAATATGGCAGAAACTTTAAAATATTGCCGGACCAGAGCCTGGCTTATCTGCAATATAAAGTCATTGATACAGAAGGCAAAGAGATCGATATCAAGGAGGAAAGTGATTTTAACAGTAATCAATCGAAAAGTCACGCCCGCCACAAACAAAGAAATAATGAAGAAAAGAATGATTGACCCATTACAGCATCCCGCAATCAGACTTTCTCTGATGCCGGGTTATTTGATGGGAGTAATCATGTAAGCAAATCAGCGACAATGAATGTGGAGCCCCCGATGAAGATTATATCTTTTTCGGAGGCTTCTTTTTGCGCCTCCTTATATGCCTCTTTCACCCCCGGGAAACTCTTCCCTTCTATCCCAAACTCCAGGAACTTCTCTTTGAGTTGAGCCACAGGTAGTGCTCTGGGTATTTTGGCATTAGTTAAATAATATGATGCATCTCTCGGTAATATTCCCAAAATCTTATCTATTGCTTTATCTGCCACAAAACCTATAACTACTCTTAATTTCCCTCCTCTTCTATTCAAAAGAGTTGCAAGCTGTTGGAAATTATAGGTTAGTCCCGCTATATTATGTCCCGTGTCAGCGATGGTCAAAGGTTTATCTGAAAGAATCATCCACCGACCTGCCAATCCTGTTTTATTCACAACCTGCTCAATCCCCTTTTTTAATGCCTTATCCTTGATATCAAGTCCATGAACCCTTAATTGTTTAACAGCTTGCAAAACTGTCACTATATTCTTTTTTTGATAATCTCCTCCCAGTGGCAAATAAAAAGTCTGACCGTTATAATTTATGTCCCACCCATAACCCTTCTCACTTTCCTCAATAATAATTTCATCATCAGTCCGGTCTGCAAAGGTAATCTCACTCCCGACGCTTTTAGCTCTTTCACTAAAAATCGGCGCTGTTTCAATTTGGGTCTCTCCTATCACTATGGGGGTTCTTTTCTTTATGATGCCCGCTTTCTCCGTTGCAATCTCTTCAAGTGTTGCTCCCAGAAATTGATTGTGATCATGGGAGATATTTGTAATGACACATAGTTCCGGCGCAATAATATTTGTCGAGTCTAATCTCCCTCCCATGCCTACTTCAATCACAGCATAATCCACCTTCTCTTTTGCAAACCAATCGAAGGCCATTATCATAGTGAGTTCAAAGAATGAGGGTTTCCCGGAATAGTTTGACTCCCTCCATTTTTCTACAAATTCCACCACCCTCTTTTTGGGAATCATCTTGCCATTGATTTTCATCCTCTCTCGAAAATCCACAAGATGAGGAGATGTATAAAGTCCCACTCTATACCCCGCAGATTGTAGCACAGAAGCTAATAGATGAGAGGTGCTACCCTTCCCATTGGTACCTCCAACGTGAATACTCTTAAATTTCTTATGTGGCTCTCCAAAAAATTTAGAAAGATTTATCACTCTCCTTAATCCCGGCTTATAAGCGGCTGCTCCTATGCGGGAAAACATAGGCAATTGAGTGTACAGAAACTCTAACGAATCTTTATAGGTTAGTTTTTTCATCACATCCTTAATAATATAATATTAATCCTGTGATTCCGGCTAAGACTATTATCAGGATTGGATGTATCTTGATTTTTTTCTTTGCCATTTTTATTGGGAAATATGCAAGACAAAATGCTACGACACAAATCCCTATATTGGCCCATAATTGCCAATTCACGCCTCTTGGATTGAAGTTTGCTCCGTTCATAAGCATGATAGCCGCAGCGGCTATAAGTCCCACTATGACGGGGCGTAATCCTGAAAATATAGCCTTTATAACTCCACTTTCACTATGTTTTCGAATAAAATGTGAGCTGTACAAGACAAGCAGAAAACTGGGAATAACCACAGCCAGAGTGGCAAGACAGGAACCAAGCAATGACCATCCTATCCCGCTTAATTCGGGGTCTACCTCTCCCGGAGCAACATATCCGATATATGTGGCCGAATTTATTCCTATCGGGCCAGGCGTCATCTGCGAGATAGCTACAATATCAGTAAACATCGTTTCGGAAATCCATCCGGGAGCCACCACTGCTTTCTCCACCAATGAAAGCATGGCATACCCCCCTCCGAATCCGAAAATCCCGATTTTGATATATGCCCAAACCAATTGCCAATAAATATTCATACAGCATTAAGAGTCTCTAAGAATCCGTGGGAATCTCTTTTAATTTCTCTTTAACTTGCTTGTTTGTGGAAGACGCCACACAAGATATCCTCCCAATCCTCCAAGCACAATAAAGAGTATCGGGTTTGAGATTAATCCTAAATCAAGAGATATCATCAACGCCACAACGAGTGGAATCCATACAGTTTTCCACTGCAATTTTGCAGCCTTTGCAGATGTAATCACCGGAGCAATAATCAAAGCAACGACTGCAGGTCGTATTCCCATAAAAATAGCGGATACAACCCTGTTATTTTTGATCAAATCGGGAGTAAGAAAAATTGCTATCGCCAATATTATCAGGAAGGAAGGAAGGATGGTGCCTGCAGCAGCTACCATCGATCCCTTTGCGCCTTTGATTTTATCCCCCACTGCCGTGGCTATATTCACTGCAAGTATACCCGGAAGAGATTGAGCAACTGCCAGGAGATCCAGGAATTCCTCTCGTTTTATCCACTGGTGTTTATCCACAATTTCCCTCTCTATTATGGAAATCATGGCCCAACCTCCCCCGAAAGTGAAGGCTCCTATCTTAAAAAAAGTGGCGAATAGACTAAAATATTCTCCCATTCTGAAGAACAGGCTCTTAATATTTATGAGTGGTAGTCTCTAATTCTTCCGATGTCAGTTTCTTATGGTCCATAGAGCGCCACACATAGGCTATATATGCCAACACAAACGGAATTACAATCGACACATAACTCATAGCCTTGAGAGTGAATTCTGATGAGGAGGCATTGCGGATAGTCAATGATGACGCCGGCTCAATCAGCGACGGATAGAAGGCGGTGTCACCATACCCTGCTGCCCAGAAGAGAGCTATAACTGTTAAAGTAGTTCCTATGCCTGTAAACCATATTCCCTTAGTGAAATGCTTGGAAAATATAGATTTTATCAGTCCGAAAAGAACTAAGACAACACCGATGACAAGCGTCATTCCGGTCCACCACATATGGGTCAGATTATGGAAATATTTGTATGGCTCTTCGGTTGCTGTCACTGTCAAATCTTCATTTGTCGTGGCGTCATATCCGGTAATTGTGCAAATCATGGTGAGAAACCATAAGAAGAACACTACGAAAATCCCGCCATTGATTAAGGCTTTGTTTTTGAGGGTCTCAAAGAAATCGGGATCATCAATATTATTCATCATATAAAGGCTTGCCTGCATGCGTGCCAGGAAAAGCACTGCAACGCCAAGTATCAGATTCTTCCAATTGAATATTGCTTCAAATCCATGTGACCCCGACCATTTTGATATGACAGGACTGTGGGTTTCCAAAAGGTTCCCTCTTGTCACAGTGAATTCTGCTCCGAAAAAGAACATAGACACCGCTACTCCAAGAAGAATACAGCCCACACATCCATTGATGAAAAGGAATGTATCATATGTCTTTGTTCCGTAAATATTCCCTTGTTTCCCTCGATATTCATAACTGACTGCCTGTACTATGAAGCTAAACAGTATGAGTATCCATAACCAATAGGCACCTCCGAAACTTGTTGAATAGAATAGGGGGAACGATGCAAAAAATGCTCCTCCGAAAACCACCAAAGTGGTAAAGGTTAATTCCCATTTCCTTCCCATCGAATTGATGATTAGTTCCTTGCGCTTGTCTGAACCGGCATTGAGCAGCATGGATTGTCCTCCCTGAACAAATAAAAGGAACACAAGGAGTCCGCCCAAAACAGAGATCAGACACCACCAATAATTCTGTAGATATTCTAAAGCCATAATTAATGAGCGTAATCAATTTCCAAATCTGTTAACGATCTCTTTTGTATCTGTTTAATCATTATACTGATTTCAGCCACAAGCAATACTGTAAAAATAAGGGCAAACAGCCAGAATGTCAGGATCACCGACCCCGATTGTATCTCGCTTATCGCTGCCTTTGTCGGCAAGAGGTCTTGAACTGTCCAGGGTTGGCGACCAACCTCGGCTACCGCCCATCCTGCTTCAGAACATACCCACATAAAGGGCATTGATATCATGGCTATCCATTGTAGCCACTTCTTGTTTTGGAGCCAATCCTTGTGACTGTAAACGCAGAATAGCGCTACAACATAATAGAGCAGGAAGTAGGTGCCCAGAAAAACCATTATTCTAAAAGAGGTGAAAGTAAGACCCACCGGAGGAATCGCCTCTTCAACCGTATCGAAATATCCATACCCGAAATAGGGATAATATTGACGTAAATCTTGTTCGGCAGCCATCATTCCGGCTTCATCTTTATTTGCCCGCGCTATGTCATAGGCTCTCAAAGCCTCATGAGCCAACTTACCCTGACGAATACGCTCCGCATAACTTACGGTATTTACCGTGTCGCCATTTTCATCAAGAGTGTAGCCTTGGATAATGTCGGCAATGCCGGGCACGTAGGCATGCAGGTCATGTTTTGCAAGTATAGATAGCCCATATGGCACAGTGATGTCGAAGAGGTATTCATCCTCTGCATTATTCCAAGTTTTGTTGGGATTGACTATGCCCGCTGCTACAAGTCCGGCAGACTCATGCCCATGATACAAGCCCTCCATCGCTGCCAGCTTCATTGGCTGATGTTTTGTCACCTCTACTGCGGAACCATCTCCGGTCCACATGGTAAGTAACAACCCTATCAAACCTATCCAACCTCCTGCCTTGATAGAACGTTCGGCAAAGGAAATATTCCTTTTCTTATACATGAACCATGCGCTCACTCCGATTACAAAGACTCCGGCAAGAGCCCAGCCTGAAAATAGGGTATGTAGATATTTGTTTACTGCAATTCCGGAGAAAAGCTCCCAGAAATTGTTCATCACATTTCTCATCTGTCCCGGGTCAAATTCCATGCCCACAGGATATTGCATCCACGCATTCGCCACTAAGATCCATAAAGCCGACACCGAGGCACCAAACCATGTCATCCATGTGGAGACAAGATGAAACCTTTCGCTGACTTTACCCCAACCAAAAAACATGACGGCCACAAATGTCGCCTCGATAAAGAAAGCTACAAGCCCCTCTATTGCCAATGGGGCTCCGAAAATATCTCCCACAAACCAGGAATAATTACTCCAGTTTGTCCCGAATTCAAATTCAAGGATAATACCGGTGGCGATACCTATTGCAAAGTTAATCCCGAATAAAGTCATCCAGAACTTGGTGGTTGCCAACCATTTTTCCGATTTTGTCTTTACATAGATACTTTCCATCACTGCCACTATCAGGGAGAGCCCTAACGTGAGCGGGACAAAAAGCCAATGATATATGGCTGTCAAAGCAAATTGCCATCGCGACCACTCTACCACGGTCATTAAATCGTCCATATATATTCTGTTGTTTAGTTGATATTGTTTATTTCTTCTTCCGGATCTCTTTTCTCTTAAACCCTCTTTCGACTTTTACCTTTCATCGGTTGATCAGCTCATTCCTGACATGGTCTGCCCTCTCTTCATCTGTGGAAAAATCGCGCTTTAGAAGGTTCGGGAAAAACAATAGTTTCATAACGACAAAGAAGATAAAGACTTTCACTAAGATTATCACCCACAACGTCTTCCCGACCGTCATGTTACGGAATCCCTCATAATAGAGATCCCATATCCTCCTTGAAAGATTCTTTACCGCTATCATCACTCTGCGCTTTGTTTATGGCAAATTTAATAATATTTCTTTAACAGACAATTTCACTTCTCTTTCATTTATATCCATTTTAAAAAATTTATTAAGAAAATTTGCTTATCTTTGCTATATTATTAAAATTTGTAATAATGGCTTTGTGGTTTGAATGTAAAGTGCGCTATGAGCGTATGGCCGAAAACGGCGTGGTGAAAAAAGTGAATGAGCCTTATCTTGTTGATGCCCTCACCTTCACTGAGGCTGAAGCGCGTATTATCGACAAGATAACCCCATATATTTCCGGTGATTTCAGCATCTCGGCTGTAAAAAAAACAAAAATATCCGACATCTTTTTTGATGATCGTGGCGACCGCTTTTATATGGTGAAAGTCAATTTCATTTCCCTTGATGACAAATCGGGAGTTGAGAAAAAATCCGCTAATTTCATGCTCGTGCAGGCTTCTGATTTTGCCGACGCCTTAAAGAAATTCGAAGAGGGGATGAAAGGCACTCTTGCCGACTATGAGATTGCCTCAATCACTGAAACTCCCTTGATGGATGTGTTCCCCTTCCAGTTGGGTGTTATGAAAGCGGGGGATGAGAAACAGTAAGATTAGATCGCTCACCATAACAAAATAACGTTAAGCATCTTGAATATCGCGGAAAACATAAGGAAATATCGGGAGATGGTGCCTGCCAATGTGGAAATTGTTGCCGTCTCCAAATTTCATCCGGTTTCCGCTATAATGGAGACTTATGAGGCCGGACAAAGAAGCTTCGGTGAGAGCCGGGTGCAGGAATTCCTCGAAAAAGAGAAGATGATGCCCTCGGATATAAAATGGCATTTCATAGGCCACCTTCAAACCAACAAAGTGAAACCCATTATTGGCAAAACTTCACTCATTGAAAGCGTTGATTCTATAAGATTGCTGGAATTAATCGAAAGAGAATCAGCAAAAGCCGGTGTTGTCACCTCAATTCTCTTGCAGGTGCATGTGGCGGCTGAAGAAGAAAAATTCGGTTTCTTCCCCGATGAACTGAAGGAATATTTGAAGGAAGGAAGTTTCCGGAATTTGAAAAATGTGAATATCTGCGGAATTATGGGAATGGCCACCAACACCGAGGATGGAAATAGAGTGAGGGCTGATTTCGCGGCTTTACATTCCATCTACCAAGAAGTGAAGGACATGTATGGATCTGAGCTTCCGAAATTCCGTCACCTTTCTATGGGGATGAGTGGTGACTGGCCCATAGCTGTAGAAGAGGGAGCAGATATCGTCAGAATCGGGTCGGCTATTTTCGGCGACAGGATATAAAAGGTAGGGAAAATCTTTTGCAACCACCTCCATATTGCCTTTTGAATAATAATAGAATCATAACCTTAAAAAAAACATATAATGAGTGAACAAACAGCAATTCAAGCCAATCCGAAGGGAAGAATAATAGCCATTATCGCGATGATGTTTATGTTCGCGATGATTTCCTTCGTGACAAACTTAGCAGCGCCGATTGGCACAATCTGGGGCTATCAATTTCAGGGGAGCAGCTTCCTTGGAATGCTCGGTAACATGATGAACTTCCTTGCATATCTTTTCATGGGTATTCCTGCAGGGAAACTTTTGGTGAAAATCGGTTATAAAAAGACAGCTTTATGGGCTCTTGCAGTCGGTGCCATAGGTTTGGCAGTGCAATATGTCTCCAGCGTTTTCGGTGGCGAAATCCATGTGGCTGAGTCATCGGTGACCGTTATGGAAAATATCAACGGTCAGGAATATCCGGTGGAGAAGACCATGCATATCGCACTCAACTTTATTATCTATCTTCTTGGTGCGTTTATTTCCGGTTTCAGTGTATGTATGCTCAACACGGTGGTAAATCCGATGCTTAACCTTCTTGGCGGTGGCGGTAACAAAGGAATGCAACTCCTTCAGACCGGTGGTTCTCTTAACTCCTTGTCAGCCACTCTCACTCCGTTCCTTGTAGGTGTTTTGATCGGTTCTCTCACCCCGCGTTCTCAACTCAGTGATGTTGATTCGCTTCTGTGGATTGCGATCGGTATCTTTATCGCAGCTTTCATTGTGATATGTTTTGTTAATATTCCGGAGCCTCAGGATGTTTCTTCACAGACTAAGACCAAATTCTCTCACAGCCCCTGGAACTTCCGCCACACAGTGCTTGGTGTTATCGGTATATTCATTTATGTTGGTATCGAGATTGGTATTCCCGGCACATTGATGTTCTATCTTTCAGACCAGAAGAGTTCAGGAGCCGGTATCCTTGGTGATGCTTCTACTATTGCCGGTGCAATAGTGGCTATCTATTGGCTTCTTATGCTTGTGGGCCGTTTCACTTCAAGCTTTATTTCAGGAAAAGTCTCAACACGTAATCAGCTGTTAGCTGTATCCGGTGTAGGCGTGATATTGGTGGTGATGGCAATTTTCAGTTCTAAGGAAACCCAGATTGGAGTGCCGAGCATTATCTATGACCCGGTGGAGAAGACAGCGGGCACATTGAGCCAGGCAGGCATGCCGGAAAATGAGATCAAAGCTTTCATGCAGAATCCAAATGAAGAGGCTCTCGCACCTTACACCAACACTCAAACCATTATGACCGGAAACGGCCCCGTAAATAAAACAGTGGTAAATGAATCAAGCAAAGAACCGGCTGAAATAGTTTCGGCACTTGTGAATGCTCCGGGCGTGCCTATTGCAGCTTTGTTCTTGGTGCTTTGCGGGTTGTGCACCTCTGTAATGTGGGGAGGAATTTTCAACCTCGCAGTAGAGGGTCTTGGTAAATACACGGCGCAAGCCTCAGGTATCTTCATGATGATGGTTGTAGGTGGTGGCGTTATTCCACTTTTGCAGCAACTCATCTCCGATGCAGTGGGTTATATGACGAGCTATTGGCTTATGGTAGGATGTCTCGGGTATATCTTCATCTATGCCCTTTGGGGATGCATCAATGTCAATAAAGACATCCCGGTGGATGATAGTGATGAGAAAAAACTGCTCGAAGAGCAATTGATGAACGCTGAATAATTTAATAACTAAATGAGCGACGGTCTTGTGCCGTCGCTCTAATAAACTCTTATTATGAAAAAATTAAATTTTCTTCTCTGCCTCTCTTTGGTGTGCCTGATGTGCAATTTCTCTTCTTGTTCTAAAGGAGGAGATTCTCCTGTGGATAAATATGTGGAAGTGATTGACCAGGCTACTAAAAATGCTAAAAATCTGAAAAGTCTGGACTATGCTGAGTTGCAAAGCTTGATTTCTCCGGAAACAGCACAACAAATTGCCTCTGAATTCCAAGATTATCAACTTACAGAGAAAGACAAGAAGAAACTGAAGAAAAGTTGTGACAGCTTTATGGAAGTGCTGTATGACAAACTTTTGGAATATAGCGAAATCCCCGATGAATATAAAGATCAGATAAAAAGTCAACGTGATCTGGTGATCTCTGCATTAAATCAAAAGATTGATGCAGCAGAAACATTAGGAGATATCGACCACGTTAATTAAAATTTGGGAATCCTCTTTAGTTTGTTTCAGAAGCTTTCCTTTAGAAGCAGCTAATAATTATTTGCCGGTGAGAGATTTTTTTTGTAATTTTGCATCGCTTATAAAAAGGCACGGGGTGTAGCGCAGTCCGGTTAGCGCACCTGCTTTGGGAGCAGGGGGTCGAAGGTTCGAATCCTTTCACCCCGACAAAAAAAGAATCAGGCGTTTACTTTAGTAAGCGCCTGTTCTTTTTTTATTTTACACTCCATTCAACTCCGGTTTTTGTATCCTTGATATCAAAACCTAAGTCGTTCAATTTGTCACGTATAAGATCCGAGGTGGCCCAATCCTTTTGAGCCTTTGCATTTTTCCTGATCTCCATTAATAAATCTACGGCACCCTCATAGGCTTTCGCTGAATTTCCCCCTTCAATATCTGTTCCGATATTCATCCCCAACAATTCGATGAAGAATATATCGAAGAGTTCTTTCAGTTTATCAATGTCATCTTTTGACAACTGGATTTCTCCGGCAGAAGCACTGTTGATGATTTTTGAAGCATCGAAGAGATAAGAAATCACTATCGGAGTGTTCATATCATCATCCATTGCCTCATAAGCCAACTTCTTATAATCAGCCACTTCAATACTTGACTTTTCTGCCGGCTGCAAACCGCTAAGACGTTTATAGGTCTCTATGAGTTTCTGCAATGCCTTTTCCGATGCCTGTAATGACTCGTAGGAGAAATCAAGTGTGCTCCGGTAGTGTGCCTGCAATATAAAGAATCTTATAACCATCGGAGAAACCGGACCTCCCAATAAAGGATGTTCTCCGGAAAAAAATTGCTCAAGAGTTATGAAATTATTATAACTCTTACCCATCTTTTTCCCCTCTATGGTGATCATATTGTTATGCACCCAATATTTCACTGCATCATGTCCTTGAGCCGCCACACTTTGAGCAATCTCACACTCATGATGCGGGAAAAGGAGATCAAGACCTCCCCCATGAATGTCAAATGTGCTCCCCAGGTATTTCTCTCCCATGGTAGAACATTCGAGATGCCATCCCGGGAAGCCTTCTCCCCAAGGAGAGGGCCAATGCATAATATGTTCCGGTGAGGCTTTCTTCCATAATGCAAAATCAAGCGGACTATGCTTCTCATCCTGTCCGTCAAGACTTCTTGTCGCGGAGATTAGATCTTCTATATTTCTGCCCGATAACTTTCCATAGGGATGATCCCGATTATATTTGGGAACATCGAAATAGACCGAGCCATTGCTCTCGTAGGCATACCCCGCTTCAAGTATTTTCTTGATATATTCTATTTGTTCTATGATATGACCGGAAGCATGTGGCTCTATGCTCGGAGGCAAAACATTCAATCTCTTCATATCATCATGATACCTGTTGAGATAGAATTGCACAACCTCCATCGGCTCCAGTTGCTCAAGGCGAGCCTTCTTTTGTATCTTGTCTTCCCCTTCATCGGCATCATGTTCGAGATGACCGACATCTGTGATATTTCTGACATATCTGACCTTATAACCCAAATGTCGGAGATATCTGAACAATGTGTCGAAAGTGATGGCTGCCCGTGCATGTCCCAAATGAGCATCCCCATAAACTGTGGGGCCACAAACATACATCCCGACATGCCCTTCATGGAGGGGCACGAAGGGTTGTTTCATCCGGGCAAGCGAATTATACAATGAAAGATTATGATCCATGAAATATCAGTTATTTCCAAAACCGCCGAGGTTGGCACCGGTACGTGGCTTGATTTCGCCAAACTGTGCCTCATATTTCTTGATATTGTCTGTGAGCGCAAACATCAATTGCTTTGCATTCTCCGGAGACATTATCACCCTGCTGACTACCGGCGCCTGCGGCATCCCCGGAGCCGTGTAGATGAAATCTATCATAAATTCATTAGGACTATGACCTATCATTGCAAGGTTGCTATAACGCCCGTCGGCTATTTCAGGACGCAACTGTATCTGTAACTGATTTTTGTTTTGACTTTCGTTTGCCATTACTCTGTTTATTTAAATTAGTTTTCTTTTATTTAATCCCATATTCAAAAGTAAAAAATTTTCTTGAATATTCCAAATAGAGGTAATTCACTCTTTTTTGAAACATAAATTTCCCACATTTTGTTTATTTATTTATCTTTGTTTGATTTATATATCGGAATCTGCTAAAACATTTATCGTAACTTGGCATGGGAAACAGCAAACCATTTTTCAATCGCACACGTCTGCTCTTAGGTGATGACACAATGAAAAATCTTGATGAACTAAGAGTCATCATTTTTGGTGTCGGGGGTGTAGGTTCATGGTGTGCTGAAGGCTTAATACGTTCCGGGGTCGGCCATTTGACACTTGTAGATAGCGACCGCGTCTGTATCACTAATGTCAACCGACAGATGATGGCTACATCCCGTACAGTCGGAATGGTGAAAGTCGACGCTCTTAAAGAGAGACTTCTCGAAATAAACCCGGACGCCGATATTGTTGCAATCCAAGCCATTTATTCTCAGGAGAATGCTCATCTGTTCAATCTTGACTCTTTCGACTACGTGATAGACGCCATTGATTCTTTAAAAGACAAGGCTGAACTGATTTTGAATGCATCGCGCTCAAAGGCTATACTTTTATCTTCTATGGGGGCTGCCCTCAAATGTGATCCGGGGAAAGTGGAAATTGCTGAATTTTGGAATGTGAAAGGGTGTCCGCTTGCGCGTGCGCTCAGACAAAGATTCAAAAAGAGAAAAGAATTTCCCAAAAAGAAATTCTTATGCGTCTTTAGCGAGGAACTTTTAGAGAACAAAGGAGTTGAATCTTCTTGCGGCACTGATCGATGCGTATGCCCAAAATCCGAGAAAGCTCCCGGCGACCCCTCTTTGGCCTCCCATGAATGGTGCTCATCCAAAGCACGCATTAACGGCAGCCTTATGCATATAACAGCTATTTTCGGACTAACCCTTGCAGGCTTAGTTATAGAACGGTCGAGTGATTCACAGGGATAAATCTCTTTACCTGATGGCGCACTCCTGCCTCAGAACCTTGCCTTAATTCTCAACCTTCCGATTCTCGAATTAATTTCAGAAGTTCCTCTATGGCTGACTCGGAAGGAATGTTTCTTTTTATCAATTCCTTACCTTTATATAGACTCACTTTACCCGGACCGGCACCTACATATCCATAATCTGCATCGGCCATTTCCCCGGGTCCATTCACTATACACCCCATTACCCCTATCTTCAACCCGGTCATATCCTTTGTGGCTGCCTTAACTTCCTGAAGTGTCTTTTGAAGGTCAAATAGAGTTCTACCACAACTCGGACATGCTATATACTCTGTTTTGCTTATTCTTAACCGGGTGGCCTGAAGGATACCTAAGGCCAATGAAGCAATATCTTCTTGTGCCAATGTAGAATCTATCCATATTCCTGAACCATAACCCTTTAACAGCAATGAACCCAGATCGGCCGATGCCTTGATTTGAAGATCCTCTAAATCAGTGTCGGGATAAGTCACTTTCAATATTATGGGATTCTTCTGCCCTGTGGCCACAAATCTTTCTATAAAGGATGCAATCGAGCCCGGTTGATTGATATTACCACTGCTAACAACCATCGGAAAATCATCTCCATATTCCACTATTTCTCCCTCAGCATCCGCAAAATGCCATTCTTCCGGGAGCTCTTTAATATCATACCCGACTATCACCGGATAAGAAACTTTTTCGAATCCGGGTATCTTTTTTGCCGCATCCCGGGTCTTTCCCGGAAACTCTTTCTCCGGAACAACTATGGATTGATGATCTTTCCTACTCTCTATATAATCTCTTAATTTCCTCGCAACAGGAATCTCGTGTTCAGGATCTTCCGTTAGAGAAACCCTTATTGTGTCTCCTAATCCCTCGCCAAGAAGGGTACCTATACCAACGGCACTCTTGATTCTGCCATCCTCGCCATCTCCCGCTTCTGTCACTCCCAGATGAAGGGGAAAATGCATCCCCTCTTCTTCCATCCTCCGTGCCAAAAGCTCTACAGTCTCCACCATCACGCCGACATTCGATGACTTTATCGATATCACTACATTATTGAAACCCTCCTGTCTGCAGATTCTCAAATATTCAAGTGCCGATTCCACCATCCCTTCCGGCGTATCGCCATATCTGCTCATTATCCGGTCGGACAATGACCCATGGTTGACTCCCAGACGAATAGCCCGACCATACCTCTTGCATTTTTCAAGAAAAGGCACTAAGGTTTCCCGGATCTTTGCTATCTCTGAATCATACTCTTCATCAGTGAACTCAAGCTTCTTGAATGTTCTGGCCGGATCAACGAAATTTCCCGGATTTATCCTTACTTTCTCACATGTTTCAACTGCTTTAAAAGCTGCCGAGGGATTGAAATGAACATCTGCCACTAAAGGAACTTCACACCCCTTCTCATCAAGACTTTTGCGGATGGCTGCCATATTGGAAGCCTCTCTTTCGCCCTGGGTTGTGAGTCTCACCAACTCACCGCCCGCTTCAGCTATCCTTAAAGTCTGGCTGACACTCCCCTCTGTATCCATTGTGGAGGTATTGGTCATCGACTGTATCCGAATCCGGTTATCCCCTCCAATTCCGATATTCCCCACTCGGGTCTCGCTCGTCTTCCGTCTGCTATAATTATATTTCATTCTTAGAGCTCTATCTGATATACATTAAAAAGAAAACTGAACAGAACCCTACCAGATAACCGGCAAGCACCTGCCATACCGTATGTCTTCCAAGCCATATCCTTGCTGAACCTAAAAGTCCCGCTGCTCCCACTGTGATTAAAAGCCACACAAAGAGGGCGGGTTCTACTGCGATATCCCTTTGAAGTCTTATCAATAAGGCCACAAGTCCCGCTATGGCTGCCGCATGTGCAGAAATTTTCCACTTGAAATTTATCGCCATATTAATCAACGACGCAAGTGCCCCTCCACAAAAGAACATCGCCGCCCAGACAGGTGCCCCCCTGCTGGCCATAAACCATGCGGAAGCCCCGTAACACAATGCAGTTATAATATAAGGGATGGTGCGTTCCTTTCTTCCGTTCAATCCCGGATCCTCAATTACACCCATCACTTTCAATAAAAATATGAGTAATAAAGGTGCAAATAAATTAATTCCGGCTATCACAAAGGTCACCGCGGTCTGCAGATTGGCTGGAAGCACGTCTAATATCGATAGGCGGAATATAAACAGAATCCCGGCTACCGGCATTACAAGGGGTATCAAAACCCATGATATCACATGGCTGAAAGTATCTATGAATCTCTCAAAACCGTTAACCGGTTCTTCTCCCGTAGGCAAGGGTGGGGGCAGAGGTTGATTTATTTCCTCTATTATCACTACTTCTTCAACCGGTTTAATGGTCGGACCGAAAAGTGATTCCCTCATACCATTGAGGCTATCACTCCGTTTTTCAGTATTCCCTCCCTCTCTTTCGTCGCGAGGGTCCGGCACTTCCGGATAATATGATGATGTGTCTATAGGCATATTCTTTACAATTTAAAAGGAACTGCAGATTCAAAATACATATCCTTTTTTGTTATGGGATGGGCAAAACGAAGGGTCTTTGCATGAAGGCAAAGGCGTCCAAGCCTGCTCTGTTTCGCTCCATATTTACGGTCGCCCATAATGGGATGACCCATTTCTGAAGCATGCACCCTTATTTGGTTCTTTCTTCCCGTGTCAAGAGTGAATTCCACTAAAGATATTCCATGGGCACGAGCCTTTACCTTATAGCGGGTCACAGCCAAACGTCCTTCATCCTCACGATCGGTGGAATAAACCATATATTGGGAATTCTCGGCAAGCCGGCTTTTGATAAACCCCTCGTCATCTTTTACATACCCTTCAAGTATGGCCACGTAGAGCCTCTCCAACACATAATTGTTCCAATTGTGACGTAGTGTCTCTTGTGCCTCTTCACTTTTCGCAAACATCATGACACCACTCGTATCCCGGTCAAGTCTATGCACTACAAAAAGCTTATTGCAAGGATCCTTCCTTTTCAGATAATCTCTCAGGATGTCGTAAGCAGACTCAATCTTTTTCTTCGATGCATTAGGTATCCCTACAGATAGAAGGCCATACCCCTTTTCAACAACTATTACATCATCATCTTCATACAGCAGTTTTAAACGCGGATGCCTGAAGATTATAAAGGGTCGACTGAAATTTATTTTTACTTCATCTCCCGGTTTCACTGAAGCATCAAAGGCCGTTGTAACCTTGCCATTGAGCATTATTTGACCATGCTTCAGCCAACTCTTTATCTCTGTCCGGCTCGCGGTATTCACTTCAGAAATGATGAATTCGAGTAATCCTCTTTCTTCCTGTCCGTTGTTGATTATTTGTTGGATCCGGTCTCCCCTAAATTGTGGTGCACTATGATGCCTCGCTTTTTTCATACGCCAAATTTACATATTTTTCATCGCTTTTGACTAACTTTGAAAAATTATGCACATTTTTTTGATAATATCATGGGTGATATCCTTTCAATATCGACTGTTTTCCGGAGAGTTCTTTAACTTTGGATCAAAGCGTTGCCCATTTCATTATCCTTTTAAAATTAAAAACCTGTAAGCAGTGAACCAATCGAATAATTTCGGATTCTTCAGGGTCAGAGCATACGTGCCCGAGGTAAGGGTTGCCGACACTCTATTCAATGCATCTCAAATAATCCAAGCTGTTAAAGAAGCTGAGAACGACCGGGTTGACTGTATGGTTTTCCCTGAATTGTCTGTCACCGGATACACCTGCGCCGACCTATTTCAACAAGAGTTGCTTATGCAACAAGCTGAAGAGGCTGTAATCGATATTCTCAACAAGACTAAAGAATGTGATCTCATTTTTGCTGTGGGAGCCCCTGTCAGGGTGGGAGATAAAAGATATAATTGTGCAGTTGTTATTTGCAAAGGGAATATTTTGGGGATTATACCCAAAACCCACTTGCCTAACTATAACGAATTCTACGAAAAAAGGTGGTTTGAATCGGGTCGAGGCCTCGAATGTTCCAATTTCAGCTTTGGAGGGTGTTCCACCTCATTCGGCACAAACCTTATATTCAACTATAAGGATGTGAAAATAGGAGTGGAATTATGTGAGGATCTTTGGGTGCCTAATCCTCCAAGCAGCAATTTAGCCATGGCGGGCGCCGAAGTATTGCTTAACCTTTCAGCTTCCGATGACCTTATTGGGAAACGCGATTATCTGTGCAATCTTATCAGCCAGCAATCCGCTCGTTGCAGATGTGCCTATGTGTATGCATCCGCCGGATGGGGCGAATCTTCAACCGACCTCGTTTTCTCCGGTAAAGCTTTGATTGGCGAAGATGGCCGGCTTTTTGGCGACGAGGACTTTTTCTCAATCAAACCCATTTCACATACTCGTGATATTGACATAGAGAAACTTCGTCTTGATAGGATAAGATTCAATACCTTTACAGAAAATTTGGTTACTGAAAAGGAGTATCAATTTGTTAATCAAAGTCTCACTCTTGACCGTAGGCCCGAACCGTTCCATCTGAATTTTCATGTTGAACCATATCCTTTCGTGCCTCACGAACCGAAAAAATTAGACATTCGCTGTCAAGAGATTATCAATATCCAGGCATATGGCCTTATGAAGAGGCTTGCATCCATTGGGTGCAGAAAAGTTGTAATCGGCATTTCCGGTGGCCTTGATTCCACTCTTGCCCTCCTTGTGGCCGTTAAAGCTTTCAATTCTCTTAATATCCCCCTGAAGAATATTATCGGAGTCACTATGCCGGGATTTGCAACGACTTCACGCACGAAAAGCAATGCCGTCAGGCTCATGGAGAAACTTGGGGTGACCATCCTTGAAATCCCTATCGGGGAGGCTGTCTCCCTGCATTTCAAGGATATCGGACAGAATCCTGACAAATATGATGCTACCTACGAGAATTCTCAGGCACGGGAAAGGACTCAGATTCTTATGGACCTTGCCAACAAGGAGAATGCCATAGTGGTCGGAACAGGAGACATGTCGGAACTCGCACTTGGCTGGTGTACATATAATGGTGACCAGATGTCGATGTATGGCGTCAATGCTTCTGTGCCTAAAACCTTGGTGAAACATCTTGTAAAATGGTTCACAACAATCTATGACCCGGAAATTTCAGCAATACTTAATGATATTTGTGACACTCCTATAAGTCCGGAGCTTGTCCCTTCTCTTGATGACAATATAACACAAAAGACAGAAGATCTTGTGGGTCCTTACGAGCTCCATGACTTCTTCCTATTTCATTTCCTGAGAAACAGCTTCTCTCCTAAAAAAATTCTTTTCCTGGCATGCAATGCCTTTAAAGAAACTTATTCTGCTGAAACTATAAAAACCTGGCTGAAAGTATTCATTAAAAGATTCTTCTCACAACAGTTCAAGCGTTCTTGTATGCCGGATGGTCCAAAGGTGGGAAGTGTAAATCTTTCGCCACGCGGCGACTGGCGCATGCCCTCTGATGCTTCTCCGGAAATTTGGCTAAGGCAACTCGACGATTCTCTAAACTAAAGGTATATCATTTAAATGGGTTCAGACTTCTCAGAAGATCTTAAAGCTGCTCTTTCTGCGATACAGAAAGGGGGGATAATCCTTTACCCAACCGACACTATATGGGGAATCGGTTGTGATGCCCGCAATTCTGAAGCGGTCAAAAGGATTTTCGACCTAAAAAAACGGGCAGACAGCAAATCAATGCTCGTATTGGTTGACAGCGAAGCATCTCTTGAGAAACTGACAGATGATATCCCTGAAGTGGCCTACCAACTAATTGAGGCAGCAGTAAATCCTATTACCATTATCTACGACGGTGCTCACAATGTGGCTCCTGAACTAATAGCGGAAGATGGTTCTTTAGGAATCCGGATTACACGCGAGGATTTCTCCCGCAGTTTGTGCCGACTGATGCGCGCCCCATTGGTTTCTACTTCAGCAAATATTAGCGGAGCTCCCTCTCCCTCTAATTTCTCAGAGATCTCCGACTCTATTATCAAAGGAGTCGACTACGTCGTAAAATATCGTCAGGATGACAATGGCAAAGCTACGCCGAGCAATATCATCAAACTTGGAAATGGAGGACTCGTAACTATTATGAGATGAAACCGGCGGAGATTTCTAAGAGCACACAAAGGGCGAAATATGTGGTTACCGATCTTTTGACCGGTGCCCTCGCGTTTTGGGTTTTCAATATCGTCAGATATTACCTCCTCCAGGAGGTTCATTCCGGATATTACTCCCTTTCAAGTTTTCTTGGCTCCACGAAGCTTATTGTTGAGCAATGTGTTGTTCCTTTCGTCATGCTTGTTATATATTGGATTTCCGGATATTATAACAGGCCTTTCCAAAAATCAAGACTCCAGGAATTCAATGTAACCTTCTTCTCCTCTATCATCACTACGGTGATTATATATCTCGTTTTGCTGATCAACGACCAAACAGGAAAACGTATCATCAATTATGAGATGATTGGAATCCTTTTCCTTCTCCTGTTTTTAATAACTTATTTTCCTCGTCTGATTATAACCACTTTAGTCATCTCACATTTCCGTAAAGACAAATGGCATATAAATGTCTTGATTATCGGCAACTCTTCAGTTTCGCGAAATGTTGCCAAAAAACTTTATGAAGATAATAAAGTATGCAAATATAATCTTCGAGGCTTTGTGGAAATTCCCGGTGAACATTCCATCAAAGACTCCATGCCGGTCTTTAAATTTGAGGATTTTGAGAAAATATGCGGCAATCTCGAAATTAATCAAGTGATTTTAGCTCCCGAATATCATGACGATAAAAAGGTAATGATGCTGCTTTCAATATTGTTCCCTCTCGATATTCCTGTTAAAATATCACCTGACACTCTTTCATATGTCACTTCGGCAATCAGAATGAATGATATCTATGGTGAACCTTTTGTAGATCTCACGACTCCGGCAATCAGCGAATCTTCGAAAAATATCAAGAGACTGTTTGATGTCTCCTTCTCTATTTTTGTTTTGTTGGTGTTATCACCTTTGTTTGCTATCCTTGCATTATGTGTCAGATTCTCTTCCAAAGGCCCGGTGATTTACAGTCAGGAAAGAATAGGGCGTCATCAGAAACCTTTCAGCATACTTAAATTCCGCACAATGATACTGAATGCCGAGGAGACAGGGCCTCAGCTTTCTCAAGATAATGATCCTCGCATCACAAGGGTCGGACGCTGGATGCGTAAATATCGTTTCGACGAACTGCCACAGTTCTGGAATGTGATTAAAGGTGATATGTCTATAGTCGGACCTCGTCCGGAACGTGAATTTTATATACGGCAAATTGTCCAGGAAGCCCCTTATTATACGTTAGTATGTCAAGTAAGGCCGGGCATAACTTCATGGGGAATGGTGAAATATGGGTATGCCTCTTCTCTTTCACAGATGATCGACCGCACCCAATACGACCTCATCTATCTCGCAAACATGTCCCTTTCTGTTGATTTTAAGATATTGATCTACACTTTTAAAACTATTATATCAGGTTCCGGTAAATAATTCTTTTTCATCTAATCGACTTTCTCGGACCACCACTTTAAAATGGCATATCAAGAGCGACATAATTTTATATCAGATGGCTGGATCAACGTTGTGACCTGGCGTGAACGATATATAGGTGAAAAGACGTTTGTAGTGATCCTTTCTCTTATAGTCGGGATTATTTGCGGATTTGCAGCCCAACTACTCAAATATCTAATTCACGTAATCGCCCATGCACTGACTGCTCATTTCAGCGCCTCTACAGTCAACTGGTTAAATTTAGTGTATCCGGTGGTGGGTATCCTCATTGTCACTCTGTTTTTGAAATTTGTAGTTAAAGATAATATCTCTCACGGTGTCACTAAAGTGCTGTATGCTATTTCTCGACGCAAGTCTCGCCTGAAACGTAAGAATATGTATTCTTCGCTGATTGCATCCTCAATCACCATCGGTTTCGGAGGATCTGTCGGAGCGGAGGGTCCTATAGTTTTTACCGGTGCGGCTATCGGTTCGAATATCGGCAAAGCCTTCCGAATGTCTCCCAGAATCCTGATGCTTCTCGTGGGATGTGGCGCAGCTGCCGGAATTGCCGGAATTTTCCGTGCCCCAATTGCCGGGATGTTGTTCACCCTCGAGGTATTGATGATCGACCTGACCGGTGCCACCGTAATGCCTCTTCTCATCTCAAGTATCACCGGAGCTACAGTTGCCTACCTCTTGGAGGGATATAATGCTGAGTTTTTCTTCTCCCAAAGCCAACCGTTCAATCTCCGAAACATCCCTTATACACTCCTTTTGGGAATCTTCTGCGGACTCGTCTCTCTTTATTTCACACAAGTGATGTTCATGATGGAGACGATGTTCAAACGTTTGCGTAATCCGGCATGGAAAATAGTTATCGGAGGCGTAATCATGGCAGGCCTGATTTTTATGCTTCCTCCTCTTTATGGGGAAGGTTATGGCGCAATAAATCAATTGCTCGAAGGTGACTATTCAAAAATCGCAGATGGAACTTTCTTCTATTTCGATCGTGATAACGTTTGGATGATAATGGGGGTTATAGCTGCCATTATTCTTATGAAAGCTTTTGCCACAAGCGCCACCAATGGTGCCGGAGGTGTCGGAGGAACATTCGCCCCCTCTCTGTTTGTCGGTGCGATGTGTGGCTTCCTTTTTGCCTTCTTTTTCAATACCATTTTCGATGGTGCCGGAATTTCAAACAAAAATTTCACATTGCTTGGGATGGCGGGCGTGATGAGCGGAGTCATGCATGCTCCCCTGATGGCTATATTCCTAACCGCCGAAATGACAGGCGGTTATGATCTGTTCCTCCCTCTTCTGATTGTGTCAACGCTCTCCTACATGACTATCAAGATGTTTCTCCCATATAGCATTTATACAATGCGTCTCGCAAAGGAAGGAGATTTGCTCACTCATGAAAAGGATAAAGCTGTCTTGACTCTTCTGAAGGTGGAAAATGTTATCGAGAGGGATTTTAAAACTGTAAAACCTGACATGACTTTGAAGCAAGTCGTGGATATTATTGCAACCTCCAATAGAAATCTTTTCCCCGTCATTGATGATGACGGAAATCTTATGGGAGTGGTATTGCTCGACGATATCCGCAATATTATGTTCCGCACCGACCTTTATAAAAAAATGACTGTTTCTCGATTTATGTCAACCGCCCCCGCAAGAATTGAAGTTGACATGTCGATGGATGATGTGATGCGCACTTTTGATGTCACACATGCATGGAACCTTCCTGTAGTCCATAACGGCAAATATGTCGGTTTCGTTTCTAAATCAAAAATCTTTAATTCCTATCGTCGCGTCCTCAAACACTTCTCCGACGAATAAAATCCCTTAGACTTAAAACTTAAAACTCAAAACTTACAACTCAAAACTTACAACTCACAACTCACAACTCACAACTCACAACCTAAACCCTTACACACCATATGCGCATAGTATTCTTTGGAACGCCTGAATTTGCTGTAGAAAGTCTCAAGAATCTGCTCGAGGCAGGGGTCGAAATCCCCGCCGTTGTCACTATGCCCGATAAAATTGCCGGTCGTGGACATAAACTCATCCAAAGTGATGTCAAAAAATTTGCGGTTGAAAAAGGGATACCTGTTTTACAACCCGAAAAACTCAAAGACCCTCACTTCATAAAGCAATTACAAGAAATAAATGCCGATCTATTTATTGTTATCGCCTTCAGAATGTTGCCAGAGGTCATTTGGAAGATGCCCCCTTTAGGCACTTTCAACCTGCATGCATCACTCCTTCCCGGATACCGAGGCGCTGCTCCTATTAACTGGGCAGTCATCAACGGTGAAACAGAAACCGGAGTCACCACTTTTTTCCTGAAGCATGAAATTGACACAGGAGATATTATCCAACAAGAGAAAATAGACATATTGCCCTCGGATAATGTAGGAGACGTCCACGACAAACTTATGCACCTCGGCGCCGAAATGGTTGTTGACACTGTCAAGAAGATTGAAAATAACGAGATAAAAACAACACCGCAACCTGACGGCCAATATATACCGGCTCCGAAGATTTTTAAGGAAACTTGTAAAATCGACTGGAAACAACCGGCTATGAAGATTCATAATCTCGTCAGAGGGCTCTCTCCTTATCCTGCGGCTTGGGCTCCTTTGACTGATGAAAAGAATCCCGAACAACCTATGGATGTTAAGATTTTTGAAACTAAAATCTCTGACCTCTCTCTTCAAAATGGTGCCCCTGGTCAAATAATAATCATAAAAAACCGTATGTTTGTTTCCACCGACGACAAACCTATTGAAATATTATCTCTCCAGCCTCCCGGGAAAAAACGTATGGAAGCTTCTGCTTTCTTACTCGGCTATCACCCACTTCGTTTTTTATAATAGAAAACACAAAAAACTACATTATGCGCAACTGGATTCCAATCAAAACATTCACAGATATCCTTTTCGATTTTTTCGATGGAATAGCTAAAATCACTATTAACAGGCCCGAAGTCTACAATGCCTTCCGGCCACTCACCAATATGGAGATGCTCGAGGCGTTCAGAATATGTCGTGAACGCGAGGATATCCGGGTGGTTGTTCTCACCGGTGCCGGCGACAAAGCTTTTTGCAGCGGAGGAGATCAGAATGTCAAGGGAAGAGGCGGCTACGTTGGAGATGACGGTGTGCCGCGACTCAATGTGCTTGACCTTCATAATGCAATACGTTCTTTACCAAAACCGGTTATCGCAATGGTTAACGGTTACTCTATTGGTGGTGGTAACGTCCTTAATGTAATTTGCGACCTTTCTATCGCCTCCGAAAATGCACGTTTCGGCCAGACTGGCCCTAAAGTAGGGAGTTTTGATGCCGGATTCGGTTCTTCATATCTTGCCCGCTGTGTAGGCCAGAAAAAGGCTCGCGAGATATGGTTCCTTTGCAGACAATACTCAGCGCAAGAGGCTCTCGAGATGGGAATGATAAATAAGGTCGTGCCTTTTGACCGTCTCGAAGATGAAGTGGTGGAATGGTGTGAAATTATCAAGCAACGTTCTCCACTTGCTATCAGAATGATAAAAAGAGGTCTTAACGCCGAACTCGACGGCCAACGGGGTCTTATGGAATTCGCAGGAGATGCCACGCTTATGTATTATCTGATGGATGAAGCGCAGGAAGGGAAAAATGCTTTCCTCGAAAAAAGAAATCCCGACTTCGACCAATTCCCCAAATTCCCCTGATCTTTCCTTTTATTCATAGCATGAGACTTGAATTTGCCCCTTACCTTCTGAAGTTCTATCAGCCGGCAGGAACTTCACGAGGTGTGCTCTTCGAGAAACCAACATTCCTCCTTAAAGTTTATGATGAGAAAGACCCTTCTCATTATGGAATTGGAGAAGCTGCCGTTTTCCCCGGTCTTTCCCCTGAAGCCGATGGCCTGTATGTCAATAAACTCATAGAATTACTTGCAAACATAGCAATCGGACGACCCACCGACCTCTCCCGTCATTCTTCTATTCAATTCGGGCTTGAACAAGCAATCCTTGACTTTTCAAACGGGTGTCAAGGAATTTATTATCCTTCTCCTTTTACAAGCGGGAACTCTTCCATTGAAATCAACGGGCTTATCTGGATGGGTGATTTTAACGAAATGCTCTCAAGAATAACAGACAAACTTAAGCAAGGATTCAAGTGTCTCAAACTCAAAATCGGGGCAATAGAATGGCAAAAAGAAATTGACTTGATAAGCGGAATCAGGAAGGAATATGACGAACACCAACTTACTATCCGGGTTGATGCAAACGGAGGCTTATCTCCTGAGTCTGTTATGGATAGATTGAATGAATTGGCTCAATATCATATCCATAGTATCGAACAACCTATTCCTGCCGGCAATCCTGAACTCATGGCTAAATTATGTCGTGAATCTCCCGTTCCTATTGCTTTGGATGAGGAACTTATCGGGAAAGCAACTCCGGAAGAAAGAATCTCTACCCTCGACGTGATAAAACCACAGTTTATAATCCTTAAACCTGCCCTTTGCGGAGGTTTTTCAGGAGCTACTCAATGGATTGAAGAGGCTGAAAAAAGAGGAATTGGATGGTGGATAACTTCTGCGCTTGAATCTAATGTCGGACTAAACGCTATCGCTCAATTCACCGCGGCCATAAATGCTCAAGGTCCTCAAGGCCTCGGCACCGGTGGCCTATTTACTAACAATTTTGAAACTCCTGTTTCCTTGATTGGCGACAACCTCATTTTCGACACTGGTAAGCCTCTAAATAAAACACAATTCAGCAATCTGCATTGGAACAGATAACGAAATCTCTCTATTCGGTGTTAGCGAATTTGATTCCGGATTAATTTGTAATTATTATTTATGAATTAACATATAGCTCTGCAATAAATTTGCAGATAGAGCGCCGTCACATACTACCCTCATTATCCCCTTTCCCGATGAAGTTAAAAACTTAGGAAAGCTCTTCAGAAGTTCCTCTTCATTGAATATCTCAAAATATTCCCACCCATATCCTTTGGAAAGGTCTGCCAATGGCAATTTCGGGGGCTGGCAAAGATACTCTTCCCGGATACTCAACTCGGATGTAGAAGGAATAAATCTGAAAATTCCTCCTCCCCCGTTATCTATCACTATAATCTTGAATGATTCCGGCACATTTTGGAGTGAGAGCGATCCGATATCGTAGGCCATAGAAAGGTCTCCTGTAATTATCACGGTCTTTCCTTTGTAATTTTTCGCACCCCCTATTGCTGTTGACACAGATCCATCAATTCCTGAAACTCCACGATTGCAATATGATGCATGGGGAAGAGGATAACTGATAATCTGGGCATATCTGACCGGAGTTCCATTCGATAAAAATAGATTGTAATCAGAAGGTAGTCTTTTCAACAAAATATCAAATGCCTTTAGTTCTGACCAGGGCACCTTTGCAACAAATTCATTTTTTATTTTTAAGGCATCGTCTCGCAATACAGTCCATCGCTCCTTATAACACATACTGTCGCTCTCAGGGTACTCCAAAGAAGTCTCCGGAGTGATATGGGGCTCGGCCTTAGAAAATTTCCTCATGCAAGAATTAATTGCCTTGAAGAACATGACGGGACTGATCTCAAATTTTTCTGAAAGACCCTGAAACGGGTCGGTTAAAGTATGCGAATGACCGATAGTCCAATGCCTGAATTTGTGGGAATTTCTACGCAGATACTCCTTGAGCTTGCGCGACACAAGCGCTCCCCCTATGGATATGACTATCTCGGGTGCATACTTATCAATAATTCGAGCGTCATAGGCAGTTAAAACGGAATCTATGGAATAGTCTGACGGAGCCAAATGAAGATTGGAGATTGTCTCCGCCATCACAACCACATTCTTATGTCGGGCAAAGGCTCCCACAGCTTTCTGAAGCTCTGCCGACGGCTGATCAAATCCCGCCACAAGCATCACATTGGATTGGGAGAGTTCTTCAGCGTAATCTTTTAATATTTCTTTATTCGAAATTGTGTCGGCAACTATCGTGGAAATTGCTGATGGTCTTTCTGAAAGATCAACCTTCCGATTTAGCGGCTCACCAAGATGCACATTTATATGCACCGGCCCCGGACGGCCCGATTTTGCAAGAATTAACGCCTCGTTTACAATCCTTTTGACATACCACAACATCTCCTTGTTATCCTCTCCCAAAGCGGGAATAGAGAAACTTTTCTTTACATAGTTGTCGAGGGCTCCATCTTGTCGCAATGTCTGGGAATCATCCTGGTCTATCCATTGGATTGGCCTGTCTGCCGATATCACTATCAGTGGAATGGATTGATAATAGGCCTCCGCTACTGCCGGAGCATAGTTTAGCAGTGCCGTCCCTGATGTACACACGAGCGCTACCGGTTGTTGGCTCACCAATGACATCCCTAATCCCATAAAAGCTGCTGACCTTTCATCAACCACAAAGTGTTTCCTTAGCAAGGGCCTTGCCTCCGCCTCTAAAAGCAACGGAACATTTCGCGAACCCGGTGAGCAGACTATGTCACGCACACCATGCATCTCAAGCAAATCAAAGAGTATTGAGGTGAATGTCATGTCAAGTCCTTGTGTTTCTTTTATCGTTTATACCTTTCTATTTTAATTCCCTTTTTAGCTTACCCGAGGATGTATGAGACAATTTATCAACCACCTTGATCTCCTTAGGAATCTCATATCCTTGCAGAATACCCTCCAATCTTCCCCTAAAATCCTCTATTTCTAAAGGGTTAAACCCTTTTTCAACCACCATCACCACCCTTTGTCCCCATTTTTCGTCAGGCTGCCCGACAAGAAAAAATTCACCCTCTACAAATGGTCTTATCTTCTCTTCAACTTCCAACGGATTGATTTTCCTTCCTCCGGATATAATCACATCGTCACGTCGTCCACGTATGTAGAACTTTCCGGGGGATTCGATTTCTGCCAGATCATTAGTCTGCACTCTTTCTCCTTCCTGAAATTCTATTTTAAGACACCCTTCATTAGTAGTTACCTCGATGCCGGGCAAAACCTCAAAAGGCAATTCCTTATCCATCACCTTTCTCAAGGCGATATGGGATGCGGTTTCCGTCATTCCGTAAGTTTCCCAACAATTCAATCCGCTACCCGATATCTTTTTCCGTAAAGCAGGATGAATTGCCGAACCCCCTATTATTATATTGCCGATTTCCGGAAGTTGGGACTGGTTTTCAAGAATATGGAGCATTTGAGATGGAACAACTGCTAAAAGGTCGATCCTATCTGAAGGTCTTAATGATCCCAAAGGTTGGTTAGAGGGATTCTCCCAAGTCAATGTTGCTCCGGATAAATCTGCCCTTACACCCATCATTTTACCTCCGATAAAATCGGGAGAAATGCAGGAATGTAACCGACTGCGCGAAGTAATCCCAAAGAAATTATTGGTACGACGTGCACTCCTCCTCATGAATTCCTTTGCAAGAGTGATAACTTTAGGATCTCCGGTGGATCCCGATGTCATAACCGTTATATAATTCCTTTTGTTATGCCATTGGGCAAAAAATTCCTCAAAGGTCATCAGGTGTATCTTATTTTTCAACTCCAAAAATAGCAATAAAAAATGAAAAGAGTACCATTCTTTTCTTTCCACTCCTTATATGATAAAATATGTTGTTTAACATATGTAGTATGTGTTTAGACTTAATAGATTTTATGTAAATTGCAACGATTTTATGGCAAGGGACACTCCATGCCATAAGCAATAAAATATGTCTAATTTTATACCTATTCAGACAATAACATTCACTTATACATAAAAATGAAGATTTACAAGACTGAAGAGATCAAAAACATCGCCTTACTCGGCTCTAAAGGGTCGGGTAAGACCACCCTCGCTGAATCGCTTCTTTTTGAAAGCGGCGTAATTAAACGCAGAGGTAACATTGAGTCAGGAAACACCGTAAGCGACTATTTCCCGGTAGAGAAAGAGTATGGTTACTCCGTTTTCTCAACAGTGTTTAACACAGAATTCAACGGCAAAAAACTGAATTTTGTAGACTGCCCGGGAGCAGACGACTTCGTAGGGAATGCCTACACTGCCTTAGGAGTTTGCGACACAGGTGTAGTTGTCGTTAATGCTGAATATGGCGTCGAAGTAGGAACCCAAAATATTTTCCGTGTCACAGGCAAGCTCAACAAACCGGTGGTTTTTGCCCTCAACCATATGGATGGCGAAAAAGTTGATTTCGACAATTTGATAGAGCAGCTGCGTGAGCATTTCGGTCAGAATGTCGTGCCGGTGCAATATCCCTTGAATGCAGGAGCCAACTTTAATTCTATGATCGATGTGCTCCTTATGAAGAAATATGAATGGGGCCCGGATGGTGGTGTGCCTAAAGTGAGCGACATCCCCGCTGATCAGCTTGACAAAGCCACAGAAATGCATGACGCTCTCTTGGAAGCTGCCGCTTCCAACGATGAAGAGTTGATGGAAAAATTCTTCAGCGACGAACCACTCACTGAAGATGAAATTCGCCAAGGCCTCCGTAAAGGTATCATCGACAGAAATCTTTTCCCCGTATTTATTGTCAGCGCATCTAAAGATATGGGAGTGAGAAGAATGATGGAATTCCTTGGAAATATATGCCCATCTCCGGCTGAAGTGCCGGCTCCTGAAACAACTGCAGGTGTTGAAGTTAAACCGGCTTCTGACGGTCCGCTTTCACTATTCGTTTTCAAGACTTCAGTTGAGCCACATATTGGTGAAGTTTCTTATTTCAAGGTAATGAGCGGAACTTTGAAAGCAGGCGATGACCTTGAAAATGTCACAAGAGGCGGTAAAGAACGTTTGGCTCAGATTTTCACAGTATCCGGTCAGTTGAGAAATCCGGCCGACCAATTGAATGCCGGTGATATCGGCGCTGCAGTAAAACTCAAAGATGTTCGCACCGGTAACTCTTTGGATGCTAAGGGTTGCGATTATCAATTCGACTTCATTAAATATCCTGCTCCAAGATATATCAGGGCTATCAAACCTGCTTCTGAAAGCGATGCTGAAAAGCTTATGAGCATCCTGACCCGTATGCATGAAGAGGATCCCACAATTCTTGTGGAACAAAGCAAGGAGCTGAAACAGACTCTCGTGAAAGGTCAAGGTGAATTCCACTTGAGAACTCTTAAATGGAGAGTTGAAAATAATGATAAATTGCCGATTGAATTCTTCGAACCGAAGATTCCTTATCGTGAGACAATCACAAAGGCTGCTCGCGCTGACTATCGCCATAAAAAACAATCCGGTGGTTCCGGTCAGTTCGGTGAAGTTCACCTCATTATCGAACCATACAGTGAGGGTATGCCGGAACCGGATTCCTACAAGTTCGGTAGCCAAGAGTATAAACTCAATGTCAGAGACAAGCAGGAAATTCCATTAGACTGGGGTGGAAAGCTTATAGTCTACAACTGTATTGTAGGTGGTGCTATTGATGCAAGATTTATCCCTGCTATCGTCAAAGGTTTGATGGACAGAATGGAACAAGGTCCGCTCACCGGTTCTTATGCACGTGACGTCAGAGTAATGATTTATGACGGAAAGATGCACCCGGTAGACTCAAATGAAATCTCATTCCGTTTGGCCGGCAGAAATGCTTTCTCTCAAGCTTTCAAGGCTGCCAATCCGAAGATTCTTGAACCCGTTTATGATGTCGAGGTGATAACTCCTGCCGACACAATGGGTGATGTCATGAAAGATGTAAACGGACGTAGAGGTATTATAATGGATCAGGATTCTGAGGGTGGAATCCCGAAACTCACTGCTAAAGTTCCATTAAAGGAAATGTCTTCCTACGCTACTTCCCTCAGTTCTATAACCGGTGGCCGCGGTTCATTCTCAATGCAGTTCTCATCTTATGAACTCGTGCCCGGTGACGTACAAGACAAGTTGCTTAAAGAATACGCAGAGACACAGGAAGAGGATTGACAACAATGTCATCAATGATATCTTAAATATCCCAATAAAAAAACTCGGAGAACATTCTCCGAGTTTTTTATTGGCTTTAATTGATTTTCGCAATTAGTCTGTCTGTTTCACGAAACTCAATCCGATTGTTTACTTTAGAACCAGCGGGTATAAGCGAAGTCCATGCGATGTGGCAGATCCTTGCTCTTAGGATACATCCTCAATGAATAGCGGAAGGCACCGACATTCTCCAGCTTATGATCATATTCATAAGTATAGATATCTCCTTCATGGCCCACAACTTTGAATGGAACTGTCCCCATAAATTCGGCTTGTCCATCACGGTCACGATACTTCACAAGTTCTACTCCGATTGCATCGCCAAGTCCTTTAGTGTCTATGACACATTTAATAAACACTTGGTTGCCTGAATTGAGCGCTGCACCTCCCGGAATCTGACCATCGTTGATCTCAACGTTGAGAATCTCAACCTGATCCCATTTAGAAGCCACCCTCTCTTTCCATTCCACGATTTCACGTGCTTTTGCAAAATCATTCTTCTTGAGTTTTTCAGCACGTTTTGCCTCAGGAATATACAGTTTCGATATATAATCATCGAGCTGACGCTTCATAGTGAAGTGTGGGGCTATATTAGCGATACTCCTCTTGATACGGTCGATCCATTCAGGGCTGTAGCCTTTATAGTTTTTCTTGAAATATAAGGGCACGATCTCATTCTCCAACATAGAATAGATTGTTGCGGCATCAAGTCGATCCTGTTGTCCCTGGTCGGTATATGTACGCTTTTCTGTAAGCGCCCAACCTGCCAGTTCATCGAACTTATAACCCTCATACCACCAACCATCAAGCACCGAGAAATTAAGCACACCGTTCATTTCTGCTTTTTCTCCTGAAGTACCGGATGCCTCAAGTGGCCTTGTAGGAGTATTCAACCAGATATCCACTCCGGAAACAAGACGTTTTGCAACTATCATATTATAGTCTTCCAAGAAAATTATCTTTCCAAGGAACTGAGGCATCTTTGATATCTCCACTATTCTCTTGATAAGCCCTTGGCCTGCTCCATCTGCAGGGTGAGCCTTCCCGGAGAATATGAACTGAACGGGATATTTCTCGTTGTTAACTATCTTTTCAAGACGGTCGAGATCGGTAAACAACAGATGTGCACGCTTATATGTTGCAAAACGGCGGGCAAAACCGATAATAAGGGCATCGGGATTAATCTTTTCGAGGATGCTGACAACAGCACTGGGATCTCCCTGGTTCTTTAGCCATTTCTCCTTGAAATCGCGTTTTACAAAATTTATAAACTTATGCTTGAGGGTCATCCTCATGTTCCATATTTCTTCATCCGGAACATTGAAAATTCCTCTCCATGCATCCGGATTGCTTTGATCTTCGAAGAGCTTCTTGCCGAGATTTTCCTCATAAAAAGTTTTCCATTCCGAGGCTGCCCAAGTCGGCATGTGCACTCCATTGGTGACATATGTGACATGACTTTCATCCGGTCCGTATCCTTTCCATACGCCTGCAAACATCTTCTTCGACACTTCGCCATGAAGCCAGCTAACTCCATTAGCCTCCTGACATGTGTTGAGAGCGAAGACACTCATAGAGAATTTTTCCGGTGTGTCGGGATTTTCACGTCCCATATTCATCAGGTCGCTCCATGAAATGCCTAATTTGGCCGGATACTCACCGAGATATTTCCCAAGGAGACTCTCTTCGAAATAGTCATGGCCTGCCGGAACCGGTGTGTGCACTGTATAGAGTGAACTTGCTCTAACCACCTCTAAAGCCACATTGAAAGGAAGATGGTCTTTCTGAACATAATCTACAAGGCGCTGCAGATTTAGCAATGCAGCATGACCTTCATTGGCATGATAAATGTCAGTTTTGATTCCAAGTCGATTCAGCATGTAGATACCTCCGATTCCAAGAAGATACTCCTGCTTCATTCGGTTCTCCCAGTCACCGCCATAGAGCTTATGTGTGATAGGACGGTCGAATTCGGAGTTCATGTCGAAATCCGTATCCAAAAGATAGAGATTCATCCTGCCGACATTTACGCGCCATACATGACAATAAATTATACGTCCCGGATATGGAACTTCAAGTATCATCGGCTGGCCATCTTCTCCCATCACCTGATCGATTGGCAGCTGCTCGAAATTCTGAGATTCATAATTAGCCACCTGTTGCCCGTCAATGGATAGAGCCTGTGAGAAATAACCATATCGGTATAGGAATCCTACTGCCGTCATCCTTACTCTTGAATCGGATGCCTGCTTGATATAGTCGCCGGCCAACACTCCAAGACCTCCTGAATAAATCTTCAGACAGTTACAGAGTCCATATTCCATTGAAAAATATGCCACCGACGGAATATCCGTGCGCATTTTCTCTGACATATAGGCCTTGAAATCAGCATATACCTTTTTTATACGCTCCATCATGGCCGAATCTTTCCTTACTTCGTTTAAGCGGTTGGCGCTTATTCTCTGAAGTAGCATCACCGGGTTTTCTCCAACTTCTCTCCATAAATCATGGTCGAGATCCCGGAAAAGATTTTTCCCTTCACTATTCCATACCCACCAGATATTTTTTGACAACTCTTCGAGCGGATGAAGTTCTTTCGGTAGTTTAGCACTTACAGTAAGACTACGCCATACCGGCTCATTTGTGTTACTTACCTGCAATTTCATATTTCTATTTTTGATTGATTTCTAATTACATCACTTCTTGGCAGCCTTCAAACGAATATTCCTTCTCTTGGCTGCAATAGCGAATGCTTCGTAATAAAATTCTATAAAATATTTCCAATCGGCCATTTCTGCTGTCTTGTATGCAGCTTTAGCCGATTCTTTTCGTTCCTTCTCGGTTAAACCGGCAACCCGGCATAATGTTTCTGATATCTCTTGAGCCGCAGCTCCATAATTCGAATCTGTTCGTGAAGCAACCTTGACACCTGCCTCTAATATGGAATCACGATGATTGAGCACCGCCCATTGTCCGAAGCCGCTCTTGTCGGTAGTGATTGTGGGTATACCAAATGCAATACTCTCCAACGGAGTGTAGCCCCACGGCTCATAATATGATGGGAACACTGTCACATCTATTGCCGGCAATAGATCATAATAAGATATATCGACAATCCCGTCTTTCCCGTCAAGATAACATGGCACAAAAACAACGTTGACTTTATTGCCTATTTTCCCCTCTGCCTGCAGCGTTCTTATCCTTAGTGCCACAGAATCTTGTCCCTCATTATGGAGGGAATGGGTCATATAGTTGTTTGCCGGAGTCCCCACGCAATCTTTAAGTGCCGGATCAGGGTCGGCCACCCAGGCAGGAGTCAACACTAAACCTAATATATCCTTTTTGACACAACTCTCTTCGAGTTTTGCCATTGTATCCAAAAAAAGATCAAGCCCCTTGTTACGATATTCATTCCTTCCGGATGTTGCTATGATAAGAGTGTCATCAGAAAAATTTCTCCCCTTCAATTTTGAAGCTATCCTCAATAATTTTTCTCTTCCCTCTTTTCTCAAGGCTTTATATTTTTTTTGACCCGGCACAAAACCCGGTTCGAATCCATTTGGAGTGACAACCTGAGGAGCTGTTTCAAGCAATTTCTCAGCCTCTTTGGCAGTCAAATCGCTGACGGCCGTGAAACAATCCGCCTGACGTGCCGCTGTGCTTTCAAGACTATGCTTAGCCTCCATATTCAACTCCCTCGCCATTTGATTGCCGTCATATCCATCGAAATAATCATAGAGGGGTTTTCCGTTACCACATATGCTGCGACCGATACTTGTGGCATGCGTTGTGAAGAGAGTGGCTGCCTCCGGCATTTTGCTTCTGAGATATAGAAGTCCCATTCCGGTGGTCCATTCGTTAAAATGAGCAAAGACTCTCTTTGGAGCAACTCCAAGATGAAGGGCAAGGTGTTGTGTCACTATCGCTGACGCAACTGAAAAGGCACAACCTTCACGGTAATCTCCATATTCATGGAGAGAATCGACTCCGAATTGATGCCACATTTCACCGAAAATAGTATCAAGCGAAGGATAGACTCCGTCGAATTTTACAAGTATAACCTGTGGAGAGCCGGGGATATCCCAACGGCCGCATCTCACCTTTATATCAAACTCCGGTATCTCCCTGCTTGCAAAATTATTTAAAAGCGACTTTGATTCCTTAAAAAACGGGGATTTATTGTCATCGGACCAAATATCCGGACCAATAAAAACTAAAGAATCTCCATATTTTAGCTGAAGAACTTTTGCCTTTGTTGAGAGAACGGTGTAGATTCCACCGATTTTATTGCAAACTTCCCAACTCGTTTCAGTCAATAGTCCTATTTGCTCCGGCTTTTTTGCCGGCTTCTTCTCCGGCTTCTGAGTTTGCTTTTTCATTTACAGGCTCTAAGCTTTACAGTGCAAAATTACATAAAAACAGCCTATCAAGCAAAAGGATGTTTTAAAAATGGCTTAATTCCGGCTTAATTCCAACTGCAATAAAAATAAACCCCCGGGACTCCCCGAGGGCTATAAGAAATTCTTAATCGCGGCCTCCTCCGAATATCCTTAGGAGGAACAGGAAGAGATTGATAAAATCAAGATAAAGGTTCAATGCACCCATTGTTGCAAGCTTATCTGCCATTTGCGGGTCAAGATTGGCTGCTGCAAGGCGTTTCACTGTTTGGGTGTCCCATGCAGTTAGACCTGTGAATAACAATACTCCTACTATTGAGATTATCCATTCCAATCCTGAACTTTTCAAGAAGATATTCACTACGATAGCTATTATCAAGCCCCAAAGAGCCATGATTAAATAGGTGCCCATCTTTGAGAGATCTCTTTTGGTGAAATATCCATATATCGACATCGCTCCAAAGGTCCCTGCAGTGATAAAGAATGTATAGACAATAGTTCCAAGTTTATAGATCACAAACACCGGCGCCAGCCAAACTCCCATTGCTGCCGCAAAAATACAGAACAGCAAAAGGCATGTTGCCGTAGACATTTTAGTCAGACGAGCCGGTATCACAAAGGCCATGACAAGCATACCGATAAAGACTCCCCAGAATACTATCTGATTACTGAAAAAGAAACTCATCGCGCTCGGACTCGATGCAATTCCCAATGCACAAAATGCAGAAATTAACATCCCCACAAACATCCTTACGTAGACCCTCTTCATTACAGAATTCGTCTGAGTGGTCACTTCATGTCCCGCTCCATAATATGGCGGCGGAGTGATATTCTGATTCCTATACTCCATTGTATTTCTTTTAATTATTTTTCTTCTTTATGTTTATTCTATTCCCTTGATTAGGGCTTTTTTATTTTAAAGACAACACAAACTGTGCCAAATTTATCGATTCTCTTATTCAAATTTACTCTATTTATTCCGTTTAACCAAAAATTCTCTTTTTTTTACATTCTTTCCGGCATCTCAATACCAAGAAGTCCGGCTGCTTTTTTAAGAATCTTTCCAACCTCCCTTGACAGAATGAGACGCAAGTTCCTGACTTCATTATTCTCCTCCTTCAGAATGGGATAATCATGGTAAAATTGATTATACTCCTTTGCAAGATCATAGCAATAGTTGGCTATCACCGCCGGCGAATAATTATCTCCGGCCTCTTTTACCACTGCCGGGAATTCTGCAAGACGCTGTATCAAGGCAGACTCTTTCTCATTAGGGATAACTTCTGAATCTATATGAACCGGGAATGAGCCCGCTCTCCTGATGACTGATTGGATCCTTGCATAGGTGTATTGTAAGAATGGCCCTGTGTTCCCGTTAAAGTCTATCGACTCTTTTGGATTGAAAAGCATATTCTTTTTCGGATCAACCTTCAAAAGGAAATATTTCAAAGCTCCAAGCCCAACTTTGCGTGCTATCTCTTCAGCCTCATCTTTACCCATGTCGGAAAAACGCTCTGCTGATGCCTCTTTTGCTGATTCTATCATCTTATCAATCAGATCATCAGCATCGACAACTGTCCCCTCCCGAGATTTCATTTTACCCTCAGGGAGCTCTACCATCCCATAAGAGAAATGCACAAGATCCTTACCCCATTTGAATCCCAACTTGTCAAGAATCAGAGCAAGCACCTGAAAATGATAATTCTGTTCATTCCCAACCACATAAATCATCTTGTCGATGGGAAAGTCTTGATAACGTAGCTTTGCGGTACCTATATCCTGAGTCATATAGACCGACGTGCCGTCGCTTCTTAGCAGCAATTTATGGTCGAGCCCCTCTGATGTCAGATCAGCCCATACCGAGCCATCTTCCTTCTTATACATTATGCCCGACTCTATGCCTCCTAAAACCAGATCCTTACCCTCCAGATATGTGTCTGACTCATAATAAATCTTATCAAAATCCACTCCAAGCCGTCTATAGGTCTCATCAAATCCCTTATAGACCCATCCGTTCATTGTAGCCCACAAATCCCGGATTTCCGGATCGCCGGCTTCCCATTTCCTGAGCATCTCACGTGCCTCCTTCATCAGTTCTGATGAGGCTTCCGCTTCCTCCTGACTCTTGCCGGATTCGACAAGCTCTTTTAATTCATCCTTATAATGTTTGTCAAATTCCACGTAGTAATCTCCGATAAGATGGTCGCCCTTCTTTCCGGAGCTTTCCGGTGTCTCACCATTTCCCCACTTCTTCCATGCCAGCATTGATTTACATATATGGATGCCACGGTCGTTGACGATGTTAGTCTTCACAACCTTGTTGCCATTTGCTGAAAGAATCAGAGATAAAGAATAACCCAACAGATTATTCCTCACATGACCCAAATGCAGTGGCTTATTGGTGTTGGGAGAAGAATATTCAACCATCACAAGAGGAGAATCCTCAGAAACCTTTTTAATCCCGAATTCATCATCCGAGGATATCTCATTCAAGACTTCTCCCCAAAACGACGGATTTACGGTGATATTCAGGAACCCTTTGACTACATTAAACTTTTCTACTGCATGAATATTTTTTTCAAGCCATTCGCCAATCTCTTTAGCGGTCTCTTCCGGATTCTTACGGCTTGCTTTTAGAAATGGGAACACTACGACAGTCAGATTCCCTTCAAACTCTTTACGGGTGGCTTGCGGTGTGATAGTGGTGGCTTCAAAATCTGCTCCGTAAAGCTCCTTAAGAGCTTTTGACACGCCTTCGGCAATTATATTTTCTATAGTTGACATTTCAAAAAAGTGAACTTCAGGAGATTATCTTTTTCTAATTAAGGGTTATCAAATAAACGCAAAGAAGGAGCGTCCTCGACTCTGCCGTGAACGCTCCTCAATATCATTCTGGTACTTATTTGCCGAGTTCAGCAGCCGGTTTGAATTTAACTGTCTTACGAGCAGCAATAGTGATTTTCTCTTTTGTACGAGGATTAATTCCACTTCTTTCTGGCTTCTCAACCATTGAGAAAGTTCCGAATCCGATAAGCTTTACGCTATCGTCGTTGGCAAGTGCCTGCTCGATTGATTCGAGGCATGCATCGAGAGCTGCCTTTGCGGCCACTTTGTTAAGCCCGGCTTTGGCAGCGATTTCATTGATGAGATCTCCTTTATTCATACTGATTGATTTTAAATTTCGTACAAAGATACTGTTTTTATCTCGTTATTTACAACTGATTAGCAATTTTTTTTTGTTTTATTTCATTTTTTATCATTTTTTTCTTTTATGGCACCTTTTTGCCATTCTTTTGCCACTGTGTCAAGCTCTTCCCACCAATCTTTCCCAAACTTCCGGATAAGGGGCTCTTTCAAAAATTCGTAGGCCCTTATTCCAAGTTCCCTCCCTTTTTTTTCTGCACATCTACATATCTTCCATCTATGCAGATTTAAGGCGGTCATACTTCCCACCTTACTGAGCCTTACCGGGTATAAAAAACATGATGAGGGCTTTAGGTTTGGCAGTTTCCCTTCTCGATATCCTTTCTCAAGGGCACACATGCAAACTCCATCTTCCGAATAAATTGAGAAGACACAATTACAACCCTCTATCAATGTTGTGACAAGATCCCCCTCGCTGTCATAATAGGATACCCCTTCTTCTTCTACTATTCTCCTTCCCCCGGGGCTTAACAGTGGAAGTATCTTTTCTTTATTGATCTCAAGACCTGTCTTTTCTTCCTCAAGCAATGGAGCGCCGGCATCGCCATCTATACAACACTGACCTTTGCATACGCTCAAATCGCACACAAAATATTTCTCTATAAGATCAAGCGAAACTAAAGTATCTTTTATTACAAACATTTCTTTAGCTTAGTCTACAAAATAGGAGATATCAAACGCAAAAGCGACTCTAAAAACCGATGACGCAACGGACGCTTCTTCCATTTCTCTTTCTGTAATTTTTCGCATCTCTTCATATCTTCATAAAAAATATCCCTCATTTTTGAATTCAATTCGGCATCATGGATAAAAAGATTACACTCAAAATTATTTTCGAAACTTCTGAAATCGAAATTGGTCGAACCCGCTGTGACAAGATCGTCATCGATTATCATTGATTTTGCATGCAACATTCCGGGCTCATACAAATAAATTTTAATACCGGCCGCCAGACACTGTGTGATATAAGAGAAGGAAGCATAATGCAGCAGAAGGCTGTCGGTATGAGCCGGCATCATTATCCTCACATCTATATTAGCCAGGGCTGCCGCCTGGAGGGCGTTGAATAGTGCATCTGTCGGTAAAAAATAGGGTGTCTGAATCCAAATCAATCGTTTCGCAGAGGAAATCGCTTTCAGAAACATCAACGACAAGTTGTCCCAGGTGCTTACGGGTCCACCCGTAATTAATTGAATACCCACTTTATTGTCGATATCCTCTCTCCGCGGCATTAAGGCAGGGAAATATGGATCTTTCTTTCCGAAATTCCAATCTATCAGAAATGAATGTAACAATGACTCAACAATATCTCCTTCAACACGGAAATGGGTGTCGCGCCAGGGCTCTTTTTGATCTGTGCTCCCATAGGCATATCTGTCAGCAATATTCATTCCCCCTATATAACCTATAGTGCCGTCTATTACAACTATCTTCCTATGGTTTCTCCAATTTATGCGGTTGGCAAACTGTGGGAAATTTACTCTAAAGAATGGATGAACCTCTATACCTGCCATCTGCATACGTTTGAAAAAGCTATTGCGCGCCGAGAAACTCCCTACATGATCATATATGACCTTGACCTCAAGTCCCTCCTTAGCCTTTCTCATTAAAATTTCTGCAATCTCCTCCCCTATTTTGTCATCAAGAAAAATGTAATACTGAAGATAGATTGATTTTTCGGCATTTTCAAGGTCTTTTTTCAGCGATTCAAACTTTTCGGATCCATTAGTAATGATTTCAACCTCATTATTATAGGTGAGAGGGTATCCTCCAACTTGAGTACCCAACATCACTAAATTCTTCTGTTCTTTCCTCAAATCGGTTTCTTGCAACTTCACGCCATATGGCTGAAACGAGTGTTGAAGACGACGCCGGTTTTTTTGCGACATCATCTCGCCTCTAAGACTCCTTCCAAAAAATAGATAGAAAATAAATCCCACTCCCGGGAGAAAAATCAAGGCAATCACCCAAGAGAGAGCCCTAATCGGATTTCGATTTTCTCTGACAACTACGACCACTGAAATGATTATTATGGCGAAATATATACATATCGCCATGAATAAAAACCAAGTCCTTAGATGGAGGGTCTCCGGTAGCCACATATTTGCTTGATTAAATTGCCTGAAGTCAGAGCCCGTGCCTTCTTTTTATGTTAAATCTAATTTAGTCATAAAGAAGACTCTCATTATCTCACACGAGTTCTATTTAGACAGGATAAGCTGCTTTTTACTTCACTTATATCTATGCTAATTTATAAAAATGTTATGAAAAATGCAAAAAGAGAAGCCACGCTGCAATAGCATGGCTTCTCTTTTATATATTTAGGTTTTGTAAACTCTGAGGTTAATCTGTAAGCCAGATTAAGCTTCGGGAGCTTTATCTTCGACGGGAGCCTCCTCAGCAGGAGCTTCCTGAGCAGGAGCCTCTTCAGCTTTTGGAGCCTCAGCAACAGGAGCTTCTTCAGCAGGAGCTTCCTGAGCAGGAGCCTCTTCAGCTTTTGGAGCTTCAGCAGCCGGAGTTTCAACACTTGCTGTTTCTCCTCCTTTTTTGCGACGGCTTCTTCTTGTCGGTTTCTTTTTCTTGGCAGCCTTCTCGCTGAGCATCAACTCATTGAAGTCTACAAGTTCAATCATTGCCATTTCGGCATTATCGCCAAGACGATGCACTGTCTTAAGGATACGGGTGTAACCGCCCGGACGATCTGCCACCTTTTCAGCAACCACGCCGAAAAGCTCTTTGACAGCCTCTTTGTTCTGAAGATAGCTGAACACGAGACGCCTGTTGGCCATATTATCTTGTTTACAGCGAGTGATTAGCGGCTCTGCATACACACGCAAGGCCTTTGCCTTCGCCAAAGTCGTGAAGATTCTCTTATGGAGAATGAGCGAGATGGTCAGATTGCTCAGCAACGCCTCGCGGTGAGCCTTCTTACGACTGAGGTGGTTGAATTTTTTATTATGTCTCATCTCTGATTAATCTTTATCTAATTTATACTTTGAAATGTCCATACCGAAGCTCAGGTTATGGTTGGCTAAGAGCTCATCCAATTCTGTCAACGACTTCCTTCCGAAATTCCTGAATTTCAGCAAGTCGTTCTTATTGAAGGCCACCAATTGAGCGAGCGTCTCAACTTCTGCGCTCTTGAGGCAGTTGAGTGCCCTGACTGAGAGATCCATATCGGTGAGCTTGCTCTTGAGGAGCTGGCGCATGTGGAGCACTTCTTCGTCGAATTCGTCAACTTCGTTTTCCTTCGGGGTCTCGATTGCTATTTTCTCATCGCTAAAGAGCATAAAATGATAGATGAGAATCTTTGAGGCCTCTTTCAAGGCATCTTGAGGCTGGATGGATCCATCTGTCAAGACTTCTATGATAAGTTTCTCATAGTCGGTCTTCTGCTCCACACGATAATTATCAACTGAATATTTCACATTCTTTATCGGGGTGTATATGGAATCGATTGCTATGACGGCCGGATCGGAATCTCCGATTATTTCTCGGTTCTCATCTGCTGCAACCCATCCTCTTCCCTTATTGACTGTAAATTCCATCCGAAATCCGCTCTTCGGGTCAAGTCGACAAATTTCAAGTTCCGGATTCAGAACCTCGAAGCCATTGAGCACTTTACCCAAATCTCCGGCTGTCAAAACTTCTGTGCCTGCTACTTGAATAACACCTTTCTCAGTGTCTTGGCCTTCAATTAGCTGCTTGAATCTGACTTGCTTCAGATTTAGGATAATGTTTGTGACATCCTGACGCACCCCGGGAATCGTGTCAAGCTCATGGTTGACGCCATCTATCTTTATTGAGCAGATGGCATATCCTCCCAATGATGACAACAGTATTCGGCGAAGGGCATTTCCGATTGTCTGCCCATAACCCGGCTCCAATGGCCTGAACTCAAATTTTCCGAACTTATTGTCGGATTCGAGCATAATGACCTTGTCGGGTTTTTGAAATGCTAAGATTGGCATGGGTCTTTATCCTTTTTTATTTAGAGTATAACTCGACGATCAATTGTTCTTTGATATTTTCCGGGATATCTTCTCTCTGGGGTAGATGAAGGAACTTTCCGCCCTTTACTCTTTCATCCCATTCTATCCATGGATATTTGCTGTGATTGAAGCCGGCTAAGGCATCTGCTATAACCTCAAGGGATTTCGACTTCTCTCTTACTGCTACTACATCTCCCGGTTTTACCTGATAGGAGGGTATGTTTACTACTTTCCCGTTTACAGTGACATGTTTGTGGAGCACTATCTGACGAGCAGCCGGACGTGTGGGAGCTATACCTAAACGATAAACCACATTGTCAAGGCGGCTCTCAAGCAATTGAAGAAGAACTTCACCTGTGATACCCTTAGTGCGGGCTGCCTTGTCAAAGAGATTACGGAATTGACGCTCCAATACGCCATACATATATTTTGCCTTCTGCTTTTCGCGTAGCTGGATGCCATATTCCGACACTTTCCTTCTGCGGTTCTGGCCATGTTGACCCGGCGGATAATTTTTCTTTGCTAAAACTTTATCCTCTCCGAAAATAGCTTCGCCAAACTTACGTGCGATTTTGGTCTTGGGACCTGTGTATCTTGCCATTTTGTTTGATTATTTAATTTTTTTAGACGTTCTCCGCCTTAATCTCGGTGCAGCCGCTGGCTGTCGAGAGAAAGAAAGCAGACAGCCAAAATTCACCTTCAACTAAGGCTCCGGAGGGTCTCGTTGTTTATTATACTCTTCTCCTTTTTGGAGGACGACATCCGTTATGTGGCAACGGTGTTACGTCTACGATTTCTGTAACTTCGATACCGGCACCATGAACTGTTCTAATTGCGCTTTCCCTGCCGTTGCCCGGGCCTTTAACATAAGCTTTTACCTTTCTCAAGCCGAGATCGTAAGCTGTCTTTGCGCAATCCTGTGCTGCCATCTGAGCTGCATAGGGGGTGTTCTTCTTGCTGCCTCTGAATCCCATCTTGCCCGCTGAGCTCCAAGAGATAACCTGGCCCTCACTATTGGCAAGACACACAATGATGTTGTTGAAAGAGCTATGTACATGGAGCTGACCGCTTGCGTCAACCTTGACATTCCTCTTTTTCGCTGCGACTGTTTTTTTTGCCATACTTTAATATTATTTAGTAGCTTTCTTCTTGTTAGCAACTGTCTTTTTACGTCCCTTACGAGTACGTGCATTATTCTTGGTGCTCTGCCCTCTTACCGGCAAACCAATTCTATGACGGATTCCTCTGTAGCAACCTATGTCCATCAATCGCTTGATGTTCAACTGTATCTCGCTGCGAAGATCTCCCTCTACCTTATAGTCGTTTTGGATTACTTCACGCACTGCGGCTGCCTCGTCATCTGTCCAGTTTTCCACTTTCTTATCGAGATCAACGCCTGCTTTCGTCAGTATCGTCTTCGCTGCGCTTCGTCCGATCCCGAATATATAGGTCAGGGCTATCTCGCCTCTTTTCTTCTGCGGCAAATCAACGCCAACTATTCTTACTGCCATATTTTCTTTTATATTTTGTGCAAAGGTAATAAAAATTAACCTTGGCGCTGTTTAAATTTCGGATTCTTCTTATTTATCACGTATAATCTGCCCTTGCGGCGCACGATCTTACAGTCGGCGCTCCTCTTCTTGATTGATGCTCTTACTTTCATATTTTGTTGTTATTTATATCTGAAGGCTATTCTCCCTTTGCTCAGGTCGTAGGGACTCATTTCCACTCTGACCTTGTCGCCGGGAAGTATCTTTATATAATGCATTCTCATCTTGCCCGATATATGGGCTGTGATTTCATGTCCATTGGCAAGCTCCACTTTGAACATTGCATTGCTCAAAGCTTCAAGAATTACACCATCTTGCTCTATTGCAGCTTGTTTTGCCATATTTTATTTTATTTTGGTTGCGCTTTCTTATTTCTCAGGTTCAACTATTTCTGTCTCACCTTTCAAGGCCTCTTCTATATATCTGAAGGTGGTCAGGATTTCATTCCCTTCCTCTGTTATAAGGATTGTATGTTCGTAATGGGCTGATGGTTTGCGGTCGCGTGTCCTACATTCCCATCCATTGCTCTCTATCACTACATTCTTGCTCCCCATATTGATCATCGGCTCGATTGCAATACACATCCCGGGTTTTAATATCGGCCCGATTCCTTTCCGGCCGTAATTTGGAACTTCAGGATCCTCATGCATGCTCTTTCCGATGCCATGGCCACACATCTCTCTGACTACGCTGTAGCCGGCTTTCTCACAATAGGTCTGCACAGCGTTCGAGATATCTCCTATTCGTTTCCCGGGTTGCGCTGCCTCTATCCCTTTATAAAGGCTCTCTTTTGTGACTCTCAATAGTCGCTCCACTTTATCATCTATTTCTCCGACTGCAAAAGTATAGCAACTATCGCCATGAAAGCCCCTGAGCTCTGCAACACAGTCTGTGCCGATTATATCTCCTTCCTTCAATACATATCCGGAAGGGAAACCATGCACCACTGTTTCGTTGACTTCGATACAGAGAGTGCCGGGGAAACCTTGATAACCTAAGCAAGCGGGCCTTCCCCCATTATCAAGGATAAACTCCCTTGCCACATTATCAAGTTTACGGGTGGTGACTCCCGGTGCTACCCATTTTGCCACCTCCCCTAAAGTACGGCTCACAAGTTCGCAAGCCGCATACATTCCTTCTATCTCTTCAGCGGTCTTTATATAGATCATCAAGCCCCTGGTTTAGAAAGCTCCGCTGCCTGTGGTACGCCCTTTGATACGACCCTCTTTCATAAGCCCGTCATAATGACGCATCAACAGATGGCCCTCTATGATACGAAGTGTATCCAAAATCACACCCACCATAATCAATAGCGAGGTTCCTCCGAAGAAAGCTGCAAACTGACGGTTAAGTCCTATCACATGAGCTATCGCCGGGAGAATCGCTACTATTCCAAGGAATATTGAACCCGGAAGTGTGATCCTCGACATTATCGTGTCAAGATATTCCACAGTCGGTTTTCCCGGCTTGATGCCCGGAATAAAACCATTGTTGCGCTTCATATCTTCTGCCATTTGTGCCGGACGCACTGTGATGGCTGTATAGAAATATGTGAAGGCAACTATCATAATGAAATATACAAGGTTATACCAAAAGCCATAGAGATTGGTCATTGCTCCGAAGAAACCCGTGTGGTTTGTTGTGAAGCCAACCATGGTCACAGGGATAAACATTATAGCCTGTGCAAAGATGATCGGCATAACGCCGGCAGCATTCACCTTTAAGGGGATATACTGACGGGCGCCTCCATACTGACGGTTACCCTGGATCTTTTTAGCATACTGAACAGGCACTTTCCTCGTACCTTGAACAAGCAATACTGCTCCGGCTATAACGGCTACAAGGATGATCAATTCTACAAGGAATATTACAAGACCACCACCGGCTGAATTCAAAAGTCTACCGGTGAATTCCTGGAAAACTGCCTCCGGGAATCTCGCCATAATACCGATAAGGATTATAAACGATATACCATTCCCGATTCCTTTTTGGTCGATCCTTTCACCAAGCCACATTATGAACATCGAACCGGCTGCAAGCACTATCGTCATAAATAAGACGCTCCAGAATGTCATGTCGATTGTCACTCCGGCTGCTGCAACCTGATATTTCAAATTGAGCAAATAGGCAGGCCCTTGCACCAAAAGAATCAATACAGTCAGATACCTCGTGTATTGGTTTAGCTTCATTCGGCCGCTTTCTCCCTCTCTTTGCATTTTCTGAAACGCAGGCAAAACCATACCCAACAACTGTATCACAATTGAGGCTGTGATATAGGGCATGATTCCCAATGCGAATATTGAAGCCTGAGAGAAGGCGCCTCCCGAAAACATGTCAAGGAGCTGCATAAGACCATCGCTCGTAAAGCTCTTAAGTGCTGACAAATCGTTAGGGTTGATACCCGGTAAAACCACGTAGCAACCAAAACGATAGATGATTACCAATAAGATGGTAATGCCCAGCCTTCTGCGAAGGTCTTCTACACTCCAGATATTTTTTACTGTCTGTGTAAATGCCATTTCTTTTTATTTTTTGGAGATGCTCCCTCCGGCTGCTGTGATTGCCTCTTCTGCCTTCTTTGAGAATGCATCGGCTTCCACTTCTATTGCCTTGCTGATATTGCCATTGGCCAACACCTTTACCAAACATTTCTTCGGGATCAAACCAGCTGCTCTGAGATCGTCGAGTGTTATCTTGGTCAGGTTGCGGGCTTCTGCCAACTGTTCGAGCGCATCAAGATTGATTGCTTTATATTCCTTACGGTTGATATTATTGAAACCGAATTTAGGCACTCTTCGTTGCAAAGGCATCTGTCCGCCTTCGAATCCTATCTTCCGGCTGTAGCCTGAACGGCTCTTCGCCCCTTTATGACCCCTGGAGGAGGTGCCGCCGGTGCCGGCGCCGGGCCCACGCCCTACCCTCTTATTACTCTTATTGCTACCGGGAGCCGGTTTTAGATTATGTAATTCCATTTGATGCGTTGTTTTAAATTGTTGTCACTTCTACAAGATGGTGCACTGCCTTCACCATTCCTCTGATGGAGGGACAATCCTCGTGAACCACCGTGTGGTTTAGCTTTTTCAAGCCAAGGGCATCAAGTGTCAGCTTTTGTCTTTTCGGACAATTGATGCGGCTTTTGATTTGTTTGATTGCTATTTGTGCCATCTCTGTAAATTTATCCTTTAAATACTTTTTCTACCGATATTCCACGTCTCTTTGCAATCTCTTGCGGGCTTCTCATTTCCGACAAAGCCTCGATGGTGGCCTTCACAAGGTTATGAGGGTTGGAGCTTCCTTTGCTCTTTGCCAACACGTCTTTGATACCTGCGCTCTCAAGAACTGCACGCATCGCACCTCCGGCCTTTACTCCGGTACCTTCTGATGCAGGCTTCAGGAATATGCGGCTACCTCCGAATTTTGCACTCTGCTCGTGGGGGATTGTGCCGTTGTGCACCGGAACTCTTATCAAGTTCTTCTTTGCTGCTTCAACTCCTTTTGCTATTGCGGCTGTAACCTCATTAGCTTTTCCTAAGCCCCAGCCGATTACTCCGTCTTCGTTGCCTACTACTACGATAGCAGCAAAACTGAAGGCGCGTCCTCCTTTGGTTACCTTAGTAACCCTATTGATAGCAACCAGACGGTCTTTCAATTCCAAGTCGTTGGTCGACTTTACTCTGTTATTCTTATTTACCATGACTCTTTTTAAAATTTAAGACCGGCCTCGCGTGCTGCATCAGCCAAGCATTTAACTCTACCATGGAAAAGATATCCGTTGCGGTCGAACACAACCTGTGAGATACCCTTCTCTAATGCTTTCTTTGCAATCTCAGCTCCCACTTTGGCAGCCTTCTCTTTCTTGTCTCCCTCTTCGATACCTTTTGATGAAGCGGCAACCAATGTTGTGCCTGCGATATCGTCGATTACTTGTACATAGATTCCTTTATTGCTACGGAATACACTCATCCTCGGACGCTCTGCTGTCCCGGTGATCTTCCCGCGAATCCTTGTCTTGATTTTATTTCTTCTTGCTATTTTAGATACCATACTCTTCCTTTTTTAATTATTTGGCGTTGGCTGATTTGCCCGACTTACGACGAATAACTTCACCAACAAACTTAATACCTTTACCCTTGTATGGCTCAGGCTTACGAAGAGAGCGAATCTTTGCACACACCTGGCCTAAAAGCTGCTTGTCGGCGCTCTCAAGGATGATAAGCGGATTCTTGTTTCTCTCTGTCTTTGTCTCTACCTTAACTTCCGGCGGAAGCTTGATATAAATAGCATGTGAATATCCTAATGAAAGATCAAGCACTTGTCCTGTGGCATTGGCTCTGTAACCTACGCCAACGAGCTCCATCTCTTTCTTATAGCCATGGCTGACTCCTGTCACCATATTCTGGATCAAAGCACGATATAATCCATGCATCGCACGATTCTCTCTGCTGTCGTCAGGCCTCTTGACTTCAAGATGGTTCCCTTCTTGCTCGACGCTTATTGCCGGATTTATCTCCTGGCTCAATTCCCCTTTAGGACCTTTTACGGTCACTACATGATCTTTTACCTGTACTGTTACGCCTGCAGGTATCTCAATCGGTGATTTTCCTATTCTTGACATAGCGATACCTCCTTTTTAATAAACGTAACATAATACTTCGCCGCCGATTTTCTTCTCTTTGGCTTCCTTATTGGTCATAACGCCCTGCGGAGTTGTCAGGATGGCGATGCCAAGTCCGTTGAGAACTCTCGGCATGTCCTTATAGCCGGTGTATTGGCGTAAACCCGGACGTGACACTCTGTGTAAATTCTTGATCGCACTGACATGATCTACCGGATCATACTTCAATGCTATCTTGATGGTGCCCGACGGAGTCGGTCCATCGATAAATTTGTAATTTAGGATGTAACCTTGATCAAACAAGATCTTGGTGATCTCCCTTTTCATCTTTGACCCGGGGATATCCACAACGCGATGTCCGGCGCGTATGGCATTTCTCAGCCTGGTCAAATAATCTGCAATTGGATCTGTCATTTTTTTTGATTGTTAAATTGATTCAGATTTTCCGAACAATATTTAATTCTCGCTTATTTCCTCTTATTGTTTTATTGTTTGCTTCCTCTTTATTTCCGCTCACGAAATTCTCTTTCCCTCCCTTTTTTCTGATCCTTTCGTGGCAGTCTCAAAGAATCGTGAAGCAAACACTATTATTCGTTGTTCGCTTCGCGATCAAATGTGAATGCAAAGTTAACACTATTTTTTCGCTTAACGAACAACGATAAACAATAATCTTTAATTTACCAGCTTGCTTTCTTCACTCCGGGGATTAATCCGGCAGATGCCATCTCACGGAACATTATCCTTGAAATGCCAAACTGGCGCATATATCCTTTGGGTCGGCCGGTCATAGAACAACGGTTGTGGAGCCTTACCTTAGATGCATTCTTTGGCAATTTCTGAAGTTTCTTAAGCGCTTCATAATCGATATTACCGTCGGCATCGGCAAGAGAGGCTTTCTTTAATGCCGCTTTCTTTGCTGCATATTTGGCCACCATCCTCTGGCGCTTTACTTCACGCGCCTTCATTGATTCTTTTGCCATAGATATTAATTTTCACGTTTGAATGGAAGTCCGAATTTCTTGAGAAGAGCATAACCCTCTTCATCTGTCGGGGCTGTTGTCACAAATGTGATATTCATACCCTGAAGCTTCGGAACATTGTCGATGTTTATTTCCGGGAAGATGATCTGCTCGGTGACGCCCAAAGTGTAGTTACCTCTGCCGTCAAGCTTGTTGTTGATGCCCTTGAAGTCGCGGATACGTGGCAATGCCACCTTCACAAGCCTTTCAAGGAATTCATACATCTTGTCATGACGCAAAGTCACCATGGCTCCGATAGGCATCTTCTTCCTCAATTTGAAGTTGGAGATATCTTTCTTAGAGAGCGTAGGAACTGCTTTCTGACCTGTGATCGCTGTCAATTCATTGATAGCCGTCTCTATGATTTTCTTATCCTGAGTGGCGCCTCCAAGACCCTGATTGATAACTATCTTCTCAAGCTTGGGCACTTGCATCACAGTCTTGTAGCCGAATTCCTTCTGAAGCTCCGGCACAATCTTCTCCTTATATTCTCTTCCGAGTGTCGTATTATTGCTCATCACTTAATCTCCTCTCCTGATTTCTTAGAATACCTTACTAACTTCCCGGCATCATTACGTCTGCGTCCGATACGTGTCGGCTTGCCGGTCTTTGGATCTAACACATTGAGGTTGGAAATATCTACAGGAGCCTCCATCTTTACCAATCCTCCTTGCGGATGCTTGGCATTCGGCTTCATGCTCTTGGTGACTATATTCACACCCTCCACGAGTGCTTTATGTTTCTTAACTTGCATTTCGAGCACCCTGCCGGTCTTCCCTTTGTCGTCGCCGGCATTGACATAGACGATGTCGCCCTTTCTTATATGAAATTTTGCCATTTCTGTCGCTTTTTTAATGATTAAAGAACTTCGGGTGCAAGCGAAACTATCTTCATATTGGTGTTACGAAGCTCACGTGCCACCGGGCCGAAGATACGGGTACCACGGATTTCACCGGCATTATTGAGCAATACGCATGCATTGTCATCGAAGCGGATATAACTCCCGTCGGGACGTCTAACCTCTTTCTTCGTGCGCACTACTACAGCCTTTGACACTGTGCCCTTCTTTACATCGCTCGAAGGTATCGTGCTCTTTACTGTCACTACGATGATATCACCTACCGAGGCATACCTGCGGCCTGTGCCACCCAACACATGGATACATAGCACTTCCTTTGCACCGCTATTGTCTGCTACTGTGAGTCTGGATTCTGCCTGTATCATGGTTACTTCACTTTTTCAATTATTTCTACTAATCTCCATCTCTTTGTCTTGCTCAATGGGCGAGTCTCCATGAGCCTTACTGTGTCGCCTATAGAACATTCGTTCTTTTCATCATGGGCATGGTATTTCTTTGTCTTGTTGACAAATTTACCATAGATCGGGTGCTTTTCTTTCCACTTGATCTCCACAGTGATCGTCTTGTCGCACTTATTGCTTGAAACGACGCCGATCCTTTCTTTTCTCAAATGACGTTTTTCTTCCATTTCTTTCTTTTAAAAAATCATTTGTTTTCTTTAGAAGTTTCAGCCTTGAGGGCCTCTAATTCCTTTTGGCGCAACACAGTCTTCAAGCGAGCAATGTCCTTACGATCTTTGGTGATCTTCGAGGGATTGTCTATGGGAGAGATCGCGTGCGCTACTTTCAATTCACGATAAGCCT
>JAFLTQ010000011.1 GCA_022510385.1 Muribaculaceae bacterium
AATTGGCATTACTTGAAGATACGGCTCAAGTTATGATTGGATACCCTTCAGTTCCTTGTACTACTTGCGAATATTGTATGCCATGTCCTTATGGTATTAACATACCGGGAATTTTCGCGCATTACAACAAATGCATCAATGAAGGGAAGGTGACTTCATCAAATAAGGATCCAAATTATGCCCAAGCAAGGAAGGCTTTTCTTGTAGGGTATGACAGATCAGTTCCGAAATTGCGTCAGGCAAGTCATTGCATTGCTTGTGACCAATGCAAGCCTCATTGTCCACAATCCATAGATATCCCGAGTCAATTACATAGGATTGACCGTTATGTAGAATCTTTAAAACAAAATAAAGAAATAACAGCCTGAATTATGATCAAGAAGAGTTTATTCCTTATAATAGCATTATTTTCCTTTAATTTAAATATTATGGCACAACAGACTAAAGAAGAATATCAGAAAGAAATATTCTTTCCAATCGGAGAACCTAATACCGGTTTTGCCAAATATTTTATTGGTCAAAGCTATCTGGCACCAATAAGCACATCTCAGATACCATTCATGAATGTAACCTTTGAACCGGCTTGTAGGAACAACTGGCATATTCATCATGCCACTGAAGGTGGAGGTCAGATGTTGGTCGGAGTCGGTGGTAGAGGATGGTATCAGGAGGAAGGTAAAGAACCTGTTGAAATCCTTCCCGGTACAGTAATTAATATCCCTGCGAATGTAAAACATTGGCATGGGGCTGCGAAAGACAGTTGGTTTTCTCATTTAGCTTTTTCTGTTCCCGGTGAAAACGAATCAACTGAATGGCTTGAACCGGTTGATGATGAAAATTACTACAACATTCAGTAATTATCAAAAATATAGTGTATATGTTTAGTCTTAAAGGAAGAGTTGCTGTTGTTTCCGGTGCCAGTAGTGGTCTGGGAGCTCAAATGGCAAAAGGATTTGCAGAACAAGGTGCTGATGTAGTAATAACAGCAAGAAGAATAGAAAAACTTCAAGCTTTGGCTGAGGAAATCAGTCTCAAATATGGTGTAAAATGTTTCCCGGTGAAATGCGATGTTACCAATACAGAATCTGTGAATGGAGCCGCTGCCATTGTTGAGGAAGAATTCGGCAAAGTGGATATTCTTGTAAACTGTGCAGGAGCCAACAAAGGTACAGGAGTTCTTGATACAACAGATGAAGAATGGGACTTTACAGTTGATACAGATTTTACAAGTGTCTTTAAAGTTTCAAGAGCTTTTGGCAATATAATGAAGAAGTATAATTATGGAAGAATTATCAACATTGCTTCCATGTATGGTTTAGTTGGCAATACAGCTATGGATGTAGTGGCTTACCATGCTACAAAAGGAGGAGTGGTGAACATGACTCGTGCTATGGCTGCAGAACTGGCTAAATATAACATTACATGCAATGCCATTTGTCCCGGATATTTTGCTACGGAACTGACAGTGGATACACTCGAAACAGAATTTTTCCAGGAATATATGAAAAGAACCGTTCCATTAGGTCGTTATGGACGAGAAGGAGAATTAAATGCAGCCGCAATCTTTTTAGCAAGTGATGAAGCCTCATACGTTACCGGAACAATAATCCCGGTTGATGGAGGTTACACTGCTGTTTAAGGAACTTTGTACAATGCATTGCACTAAAGAGACTGCCTAAAACTTATTAGACAACCTCATTTACAATTTACATAGATATTGAGAGGTATATAGCCAAATTCCGGGATTTTTACATCACAAGATGAATGATTCCTCCTTCCCAAACAAAAGTCTGCCGGTTGCGAAAATAACATGCCCAGACCTGTTCTTCCGAAACCGGTAGTTTGTCTTTTCTGATGTGTAGCCGCTCTCGGTTAATGATATAAGCAATCTGTGGCACTGTCAAGCCCCGTGCCTCAGTCACCAAAACATAGACCATCGCCTCCTGCAGAGTCATATCAGGGATAGGTTTAGTTCGTATGTTTATAACTAAAAAAAGTCTATAAACATACGAACTGTTATCAAATTGTGAATGTTTAAGAGAATCCGTCTAAATTTGTCCGGATTGAAACTCTAAGTTTACTTAGGAAGATTGAAGGTTACAGACAATTCTTTCATCTGTTCTTCTGACATCCCATCAGGTATGAATCCCATATTTCTGGCACACATATAAATTATTGCACTTTTATTAAGGACATCCACCTGGTCAAAGGCTGCCATTATATCGGTTTCGACGGCAAAGACACCATGCTTTTCCCACATCACAACATCATAATCTTCATTGATGATTCTGATGGTTTCATCTGCCAATTCCTTGGAAGATGGCATCATATAAGGCACTATCCCGAGGCCTTTTGGTGCAAATGCTTTTGTTTCGGGTATCATCGACCATAAAATCTTAGTGAGCACATCCTTCTTCAGATATTCGGGATTATGACTCATTGCTACCAATTCAATGGGATGGGTATGCAAGGAGGCCTTAAAATTGGAACCCTTAGCGATCAAATCGTTGTGCACAGCCAAATGTGAGGGCAATTCTGAAGTGGGAGCCACCGGATGATCGGCCACAATCTCATAATGGGCACAGTCATCCAGAATCCGGATTATACTGCCATTTTCCATAGGCCTACGTGCCAGGTCCCTCATTCGTTTCTGAGTGCCCTTACAATAAAAATAGCAACCCTTCAGATTAGGCAATGTGTCACCTATGGGAATTTTATTGCTTATAGCCTTTTTATTGCGTATTTCATCAGTGACATGTTCTGTGATATTTACGGTTATATTTCCGCCGTTACGCTCAGCCCATCCTTTTGTCCAAAGATAACCGGCTGCTTCAGCTATTTTATCTATTTCCTGCTTTAATTCAGGAGCGTTATCCAGTACTGAATTCATGTTGGAGTTGTTAGAGTTGTGGAAGTTGTTAGAGTTGTGGAAGTCGTTGAAGTTGTTGGAGTTCCTGTTCTGTAAAAACTATAAAAACTGTAAAAACTACAACAACTAATAACTATAACAACTATAAAAACTAAAAACTATCAAATCAAAATCATATAATTTGCGGGAGGAATGTTGAGACCACAAGAATCGCAAGTCCAATTAATAAAACCACTATAGTCTTATTTGAGCATCCTTTCCATTCCTTCAAAATTATACCCCATACGTTTGAGAAAACTACATTGAGAGCCATCAGGATACACCATGCGAAAGTAAGCAATACGGGAGAGTCAACAAGGAATCCTTTTGCAAGGGCGAGTCCGAAGAACTGACTATACCACAAAGCGCCGGCAATCAAACAAAAAAGAAGATTATTGCCCCAGACAGCTCCCATCCCATAATCACTCCACGTTTTGTTTCTTGCATTTTGGGCAAAACAGTAAGCCATATTTGTGCAAAAACCACCACAAGTGACAAGGAAAGTAGCCGGCAATGTTTCATACATTGGGTCAACGCCTTCAAAATGAAGCTCGCCTCCTACAGCAAGTCCCACATTAAAGCATGCGCTCATAAGCCCGCAAAGTAATGCCACTACAATTCCCTTAGGGAAATTGAACTCTTTTACGGCAGCTTTCTTTTCTTCTTCACTCAAAGAATTAGCTTTCATAGAACCTGCGATGCCAATGACGGCGATGCCGACAAGAGTTACGATCACTCCTATGATAACCGACCAAGTGAGTTGTTGGAGGAAGCCCATCCCCGGATAAAGCCAGTTGAGTACTATAGGGCCTAAAATAGTACCAAGGCCCGCACATGTGCCTAAGGCAATCGACTGTCCTAAAGCGACTCCAAGATATCTCATTGAAAGGCCGAAAGTCAATCCTCCCACACCCCACAACATTCCGAAAAACACTGTGAGCCATGAGGCCTCCGGATTCCCGGCAAAAAGTTCTCCGAGCGAATGGCCTTGCGGCACAGCTAAGAAAGCTCCGAGCAACGGAAGTATAATCCATGCAAAGAGTCCCTGCACAATCCAATAGCTTTCCCAGCTCCATTGCTTAATTTTATTGATGGGGACATAACAACTGGATTGGCAGAAGGCTCCCGCCGCTATAATTAGTAATCCTAAGACTATCATATTGAAAGTTGTGAGTTGTAAGCTTTAAGTTGTAAGTTGACAATTTTGAGTACCCATCCTCTCAACTCAAAACTTACAACTACAAAGATTATCGTTTTGAAGTAACGTCTTTTTCGTAGTTTTCAACCTCTTTCAAGTAGGCTTCACCCACCGGGACATTGTTCTTGAGGCAGAACATGTCATAAACGGCATTCCATGGCAAGTTTTTCGCTTCCTCAAGAAGTGCAAGGCGCTGGAATTTCTTGTCCATATTTTCATAGTCGCGCAGAGTATTAATAGGCTCAAGGAGAGCACGGCACATACATTTTTGAGCTGCACGGCTGCCGATTACATAAGCACCTATACGGTTCATTGTTCCATCGAAATAGTCAAGTCCATAATGAACACGGTTGAGCGCGCCTGCTCTTACTATCTCGCTGAACAGATCCATCGTGGGATCATCCATGATCGTCACATGGTCAGAATCCCAACGGATCGGACGGCTTACATGAAGCATAAGTTCCGGCACAAACAATAGCATTGATGAAACCTTGTCGGCAACACTCTCAGTGGGATGGAAGTGACCTGTGTCAAGTGTAATCATCATATTTTTCTGTGCAGCATATGCCGTATAGAAGTCATTGCTACCCACAGTATAGCTTTCAAGACCGATGCCAAATACTTTTGACTCGACAGTGTCTTTCATCCAATCATATTTATGCTCAAAAATTTGGTCGAGCGAATCCTTTAGAAGCTCACGATAATAAAGACGGTTTACTGTGATATCCTTGCTTCCGTCATGCACCCATGTATTCATAATACATGGATCTTGCTGTGCCTCTCCCATAGCTTGGGAAATCTCACGACAACGTTTTGTATGTTCGATCCAGAAATCACGGATTCCCTTGTCGGGATTAGAGAGACTCAGGTCTCCGCTCTTTGCGTGTGAGAAAGATGTGGAGTTAAAGTCAAGTTTAATGTCGTTAGCCTTTCCCCAGTCAATCCAGCTCTGGAAATGCTCCACGCTGCATTCATCACGGTCAATAAACTTGCCGCCGAAATCACCATATATTTCGTGAAGATTGAGGCGATGTTTGCCCGGGATAAGGCTCATTGCATAAAGGATATCTTTACGCACCTCATCTATATTGCGTGCTTTGCCCGGGTAGTTGCCGTTTACCTGGATTCCACCTGTGAGACCTCCCTCACGTTCTTCAAATCCTTCCACATCATCTGCCTGCCAGCAATGAATGCTGAGGTGAAAATCCTGCATCTGCTGCAATACTTTGTCAGTGTCTACTCCGAGTGAGGCATAGCGTTCTTTCGCTATTTCATACGCCTTTTGAATATTTTCTTTGTTCATGATATTGTAGTTTTTGTAGTTGTTGTAGTTGTTGTAGTTGTTGTAGTTGTTGTAGTTGTTGTAGTTGTTGGAGTTGTTGTTGTCTGTAACAACTATAAAAACTAACAACTAACAACTTTCTTCGGATTATAGGTTTTTGTGGTTGTAGATGCTATAGCGACATTTCTCATTTCCTGAAGGTTTTTCACCTTCCCGCCGGCTTGAAGCTGAACTAAAATATTGCCCAATGCAGTTGATTCGGTGGGACCTGCCACTACGGGGATGCCCAACTCATCCGCAGCATATTGCATAAGATAGGGATTTAGGGAGCCCCCTCCTATGACATGAAGCCGCTTTACCTCAACCGGGCTACATTCTTTAAGCCAATCGAGCACCTCCTTATATCGTTTTGCAAGACTGCGATAAATTACACGGATAAAATCTGCCGGAGTTTTAGGAACTTCCTGACCCGTGTCTTCACAATAAACTTCTATGGCCTTTATCATGCTTGCCGGATGTGCAAACATTGAATGGTCCGGGTTAATTACACTTTCACATTTCGATTGCTCGCATAAAGCTGAAAGCTCCGATATATTTTCCGGCACTTCTCCCCATTTCTTATCTTTGAATTCTTCACGACACCTTTCAAAAATCCATAAACCACATATATTTTTCAGGAATCTTGTGGTGCCGTCTATACCTCCTTCATTAGTGAAATTATATTCACGGCTCTTGGGAGTGATGATGGCCTCCGGGGATTCTATGCCAAGAAGTGACCATGTGCCGCAACTTAGATAGGCATAGTTTTCATCGGGAGTTGGGACCGCTATGACAGCTGAGGCGGTGTCATGACCGGCCACAGCTACAACAGGCACTCCACCCAATCCTGTATAATCTTGTATTTGTTGTGTCAATAAGCCTATTATTTCTCCCGGCTTAACCATTGCTCCGAATTTTTCTCTATGTATGCCTAACGCACGCAGGATATCCTCATCGAGTTCACCGGTTTTTGGGTTGACCATTTGAGATGTCGAAGCAACCGTGTATTCCATTACGGCATGGCCGGTCAGCATATAACTCAATGCATCCGGAATAAACAGAATCCTGTCGGCAGATTCTATAGTTTCCGGTGAATTCTCCATCACTGTGAAGAGTTGGAAAACAGTATTGAAATCCATAAATTGAATACCTGTTTTCTCATAGAGTTTATCTTTGCTCATTCTGTAGCTGAACCTTTCTATCGCACCCTCAGTGTGGCTGTCTCTATAACAATAAGGGAGACCGGAGATAGTGCCGTTTTTATAGAAATAGGCTACATCACAGCCCCACGTATCGATGCCTATAGATGCAAGTTTTTCTTCTCCAAGTCTTTCCCCTGTCTTTTTAAGGGCAGAAATTATTTCCTGAAACAGGAATGGCAAATCCCAAAATAAATGGCCCGCGATTGGGAGCATCGGATATTTGAAACGAGAAATTTCCTCTGTCTCAACTTTTTTGCCATCGAATGTGGCAAGTATTGTCCGGCCCGAAGTAGCTCCCAAATCCACCGCCAGATGATAAGTTTTCATAGTCTGATTAGAGCTTTATAAACATGGTATTATATTATAGATTTAAGGATTGAGGCTTCATGAAAAAATGAATCATATCCTCTTTCTTCCCGTAAACAAAGTTACAATAAAAAAATGAATAACTCTCAATTTTTAAATAATTGGCTATATAACAGCTTATTATTCAATCTCACAGATTTTTTATTTTTGAAGACACAATTTCCTCCCCTTCATGTTTCGAAGAGGAGTGTGATAATCTATAATCTTCATATCTTTTCCTGTTTCTCCATTTAAAATCGTGGAGAGGGGCAGAGCCCCGGAAAATTCTTCACTTTATATTTTTACCTTAATCAAGATGGAAAACTTCCTTTAGAGGAATAGTGACAGGGGAATTGTCCGGATTGACATCCATAATATCAGCCATATAATCCCACCATTTGCGGGTGATTTCATCAGCTGCCTCGGCATCTTGAGAATTGGAATCTCCTTCCACTTCCTGATAGCCAAAGAGAATATTAGTATCTTTATCCCAAAATATGGAATAATTCTTTACTCCGCTTTCGGAAATCTGTTTACGAAGTTCAGGCCACAATTCAGCATGTCTCTTTTCATATTCTTTCTCAAACCCCGGTTTGAGATACATCTTGAAAGCAAATCTTTTCATGGTAGTGTGTTTTAAATTTATTCTTATTATTGGAGATTTTTCAACCAGGCAGTTAATTCCTGCAGCATTTGGTCACGGTGTTTAAAATTAGTCCTATATCCCCAACCATGTCCTTGGTCAGGATATATGAACATTGCTACCGGAACCCCGTTTTCTACTAATGAATTATAGTAAAGAATACTGTTAATAGGCTTCACTACATTGTCATCGCTGCAAAGAGCCATGAATACTGGACTCGTTGTAGGAGTCACTTTCTTATCTGACGACCATTCCATAACTTCTTCCTCGGTTGGGTCATCACCTAAAAAACCTTTTCTGGTGCCGGAATGGGTGATATCTTTATCCAGGGATATCACGGGATAAAAAAGGATCTGAAAAGCCGGATTGCACTCTTCAGTAGGGTGAGTGGCCAGAGTCGATGCCAAATGCCCACCTGCCGAAGAGCCCATGATACCAATCTTGTCGGGTTTTATATTCCAGTTTTCAGCGCTGTCTTTTAAAATCACGAAAGCTTTCCTGATGTCGTTCATTGGAATATTTTTATCTCCGTTGGGTAAATCATATTCCACCACAGCATAGGTAAACCCTAAATTATTGAAATAGGGTGCCCAGTAATATCCTTCATGATTTTGTGCAAGGTGAGAATAACCGCCACCGGGACAAGCCACGATTGTTTTCCCGTTTTCAGTTGTCTTGGGAGGGAGGAAAACTTTCATTTTCGGAGATTCGAATTCCACTACTTTTGATTGAGCAAAAAGCGTGTTACTTAAAGTAGTTAACCCTAAAATTAGAATTAAAGTGAGAGTTTTGATCATGGTTCAAAAAGTTTATTGTAAAAATATACAGAATATTCTTATATAATATTGTTTTTATGTACATTTAAAGTGTAATGCAGTGTAAATATAAGGATTTTATGGTATATGGACATAATTACAATAAAGATGAATAAAGCTTATGGGTTGATTCGCTTATTACTCCTTACTTTTGTGTCACTAAAACAGAATATTTAAAATATCTTGAAACTTAACAAATACCCTTTATAGTTAACCTCTTTGATAGAATTATAAGTGTTTCAAAGTACAATTTGAGAAAGACCCCTCCGTTTATCAAAAAGAGAATAGAAACAAAAACATACAGACAGTCTCACTCTTGATAAAACATCTGATGAATAATAAGATATCCTCTATTTCCCGAGTAATTTCAGTCATAGCTTGTTTAATTATTTTCAACAATCTTCATGCTCGCCAGGTAATAAACTTCAATTCCGACTGGGAATTCAAATATCTTGATAACCCTTTAGATACTCTGTGGAAACAGGTGAATTTACCCCATGACTTTCAGATTTCACAGCCATGGCAGGTTCCTTCAGTCGATGATAAGGGTGATTCTTCAAATCAGATGGCAAATATTGCTTCGCGTCTCAGTTCACGTGGATTCAAAGAGATGGGGAAAGGAATCTATAGAAAGACGTTTGTGCCTTCCAACGACTGGAAAGGGAAAAGAGTGTTAATAGATTTCGAAGGAATAATGCTCAGAGGTGATGCTTATTTGAATGGTGAAAGAATCGGAGGAACTGATTACGGGTATTTAGGGTTTGAATCAGATATCTCAAAAAAGTTGAAATTTGGAGAGGAGAATCTGATTGAGGTGATTAGCGATACAGGTGATCCTGAGAATTCAAGATGGTATACCGGAGGAGGTCTTTATCGAGATGTCAATCTAATATTGACAGATCCTGATGCATATTTTACCCGAAATTCCCTATATGTCACTACCCCTGAAATCTCGGATAATGAGGCTTTGATTGTTGTCAATGGCGAATTAAGTATGCAGCAGAAGCATCATCCGGATTCTGTGAATATAGGACTTAGGATACTGGATACGGAGGGTAGCTCCATCTATGAATCGATAAAAAAACACAGACTGAATAAACGACAGAGAGTGAGGGAATTCTCTTTGGATTCCATAATTCTACATAATATCAACCTTTGGGATTTGGAGACTCCTTATCTCTATACGCTTGAAGCCACTATATATGATGAAAATGGTAATACGGCTGATCAAGTTTCTAAAAGGTTCGGAATACGCGAAATAGAGTTCTCACCTGAATTCGGTTTCAAATTAAACGGGAAGAAAGTATTGTTGAAAGGTATTGCCAATCATCACACCCTTGGCGCTCTCGGAGCAGCTGCTTATCCGCGGGCTATGGAAAAACGCCTTGATTTGCTGAAAGAATTTGGGTTTAATCATGTTCGAACATCCCACAATCCCTATAGTGAGTCGTTTTTAGATTTATGTGATGAAAAGGGAATCTTGGTGGTGGATGAGCTTTATGATAAGTGGACCACTCAATATGCCGGAGGTCGCAAAGAATGGAATGAGCAATGGCTGCATGATGTCCCGGAATGGATCAAAAGAGACCGGAACCATCCGTCTGTGGTCATCTGGAGTCTCGGAAACGAATTGCAACTTATTCCAAACTTGCCATATAACGACTGGGGAGTAACTCCTTATAAACTGCAAAAGACTCTTCTTAATAAATATGATACAACCCGTCCGGTCACTGTTGCCATGCATCCCCGAGGCCGAAATGAATTTACGGACTCTCTGCCGGCTCCATTAGTGATGGAAACTGATATTGCTGCCTACAATTATCGCTATATGTATTTTCCCGGGGATGGAGAAAAATTTCCTTGGATGATGTTTTATCAGAGCGAGGCAAATGCTTCCGGGATGCCCGGTAATTTTTTCAACATGGATCTCGACCGAGTGATTGGTCTGGCATATTGGGGCGCTATTGATTATCTGGGAGAATCAAAAGGCTGGCCTGCAAAAGGTTGGACAGAGGGAGTATTTGATATTTCCCTGCAACCTAAACCTACTGCTTATTTTCTTAAGAGTTATTTTAAGCCTGAAGAGCCTATGGTCAGAATCGGTATATTTGAAAGTGATGACAATCGTGAATGGAACGATGTCAAAGTGGGGACAACAAAACTATCAGAAAACTGGAACCGTCAACCGGATTCTTTTGTGAAGGTCTTTACATTCACCAACGGTGATGAGGTGGAATTGCAAGTTAACGGGCAAACCATAGGGAGAAAGCAAAATAACAAATCAGATAGCAATCAACGCAACAGCATAGTGTGGGAGAATGTGCCTTATTCACCCGGAGAAATTAAAGCTACTTCATTTCAAAACGGAGTGGCTGTAGCTACTCATTCTATAAAGACAGCGGATAAGCCGGTGGCTTTAAAAGCGGAGTTTGATAATGAAAACTGGAATGCAACGGGTCAAGACCTCCAGCATGTGGTCGTAACTGCAATTGATGGAAACGGAATTGTTAACCCGTTGGCTAATGGAATTGTCACTTTCGACGTGGAAGGACCCGCTGAAATAATAGGGGTCATAAATGGAGACATCTATTCAAATGAACTTTTTTCAGGCAAACAACATTCCCTGCATGAAGGCAGAGTCACTGCCATTCTTCGCTCAAAAAATCAACCCGGAGAAATTACTCTTAAAGCCACATCCCCGGGTATGGCATCTGCTTTACTGAATTTACAAACTAATTAATTTCCAACCGTTAACTCCATATAATAGTGAATAATGAGATTTAGAAAGGTTTGTCAAAACAGCGAATTATGGTGGCAAAATGTTTTATATCATCCCAAGAAAAAACACCCGATATGAAGTGTTATAACTCCAACAACTCTAATAACTAATGTATGCAAAAGACTTGGCGCTGGTTCGGACCAAAAGATCCCATCACTCTTGAAATGCTAAAACAAATAGGGGTGGAAGGTATCGTAACTTCTCTTCATCACATTCCCAATGGTGAAGTTTGGAGTCTTAAAGAAATCAACAAGATGAAGGATTTCATAGAGGAAAGAGGATTGAAATGGAGTGTGGTGGAATCTCTTCCCGTTTCCGAATCCATAAAATATGGAGGGGAAGATCGTGATGACCTTATAGAGAAATATAAGGAGAGTCTAAGAAATCTGGGTAAAGCCGGAGTTAAGACCATCTGTTATAATTTCATGCCGGTACTCGACTGGGCGCGTACCGACCTTGAATACCCGAATCCTGACGGCACTTCCAATCTCTATTTCAACCGGGCTGAATTTGCTTATTTCGATATAAATATTCTGAAGAGGGAGGGAGCTGAAAAAGATTATGACGAGGAGACGCTCCATAGAATGAGGGAAGAAATAGCCCCAAAAATGGATGCCGAAGCCGAACAAAGACTTGTTGAAAACATAATCGTGAAAACACAAGGGTTCGTCAACGGGAATATCTCTGAAAATGATCTCAATCCGGTGGAGAAATTCAAAGGACTCTTGGATTTATATAAGGGCATAGATAAGAAACAATTACAGGAGAATATGGCTTATTTTCTTAATGCCATAATGCCGGTTTGTGATGAATATGATATCAATATGTGTGTTCATCCGGATGATCCTCCGATGCCAATATTAGGTTTGCCGAGAATTGTGACATGTGACCAAGATATTCAGGATTTCCTGGATTCTGTGCCAAATAAACATAATGGATTGACATTCTGTGCAGGCTCTTTAAGCGGGGGAGCACATAATGACGTTCCCGCTTTGGCAAAGAAATATGCCAAGCGAACGCATTTCGTGCATGCCCGCATCTGTAATGTTATGCCGAATGGCGACTTCAAAGAGTCTTCTCATCTTGATCCGAGATTAGTGGATATTGTCAGAACTTTTGAAAGAGAAAATCCAAATATACCTATGCGTGTTGACCATGCCCCACTTATGCTCGGAGATGAAAAGATGGGATATAATGCCGGATATTCTTTCCATGGCAGGATGCTTGCCTTGGGAATGGTTTCCGGGATTATGGCAGCGGTTGCTTCGCAAAGTTGTTGAAGTTGTTGAAGTTGTTAAAGTTTTTATTGTTTTTATTGTTTTTATAGTTTTTATAGAAATTTAAATGAAAACTTCTGATTATAAAGATTTAAAGATATGGATAAAATCCATGGATTTAGCAAAAATAATTTATACATTAACTCAACGGTTCCCTAAGGAAGAGATATTTGGTCTGACATCTCAAATGAGAAGATGTGCTGTTTCAATTCCATCTAATATTGCTGAGGGACATGCAAGGAATTCAAAAAAAGATTTTATTCATTTTCTTAAAATATCTTTAGGGTCTAATGCTGAATTAGAAACTCAAGCAATATTGAGTCAAAATTTTGACTATATTACAATAGATGAGTTATCCCAAATACAAAAGGAGACCAAAGAAATTAGTAAAATGATAATTTCTCTTATACATCATCTCCAACAACTCTAACAACTCTAACAACTTTAACAACTTCAACAACTTCAACAACTCCAACAACTCCAACAACTCTAACAACTATGAACTTATTTGATATAAAAGGGAACGTAACAGTGATAACCGGAGGTACGGGTGTATTGGGCCGTGCTATTGCCAAATATCTTGCCTGTAACGGAGCAAAAGTTATCATCCTCGGACGCAAGGAAGACGTCGGATCCGAGATAGTAAAAGAAATCGAGTCAGTGAAACCGGAGGGTTCCATTGAATTCATGAAGACAAATGTGCTTGACAGAGCTACTGTAGAAAAAAACTGTGCTGATATTGTAAGTAAATATGGAAAAGTCGACACATTGCTCAATGCAGCGGGCGGCAATATGCCGGGAGCGACAATAGCTCCGGATAAGAATTTCTTTGATCTTGACCCTGAACAGTTTGAGAAAGTTCTGACCCTTAATCTCACCGGAACTGTCATCCCGACCCAAGTTTTCCTGACCCCTATGGTAGCTCAAGGGAAAGGGAGCATTATAAATTTTTCTTCTATGTCAGCTTTCCGACCTCTCACCAGAGTTTGTGGTTACTCTGCAGCCAAAGCCGGCATCTCTAACTTCACAGCTTACATGGCAACTGAGTGTGCCCGCAAATTCGGAGAAGGCATCAGGGTGAATGCTATAGCTCCCGGATTTTTCCTTACAGAACAGAATCGCTCTCTTTTGACAAATCCTGATGGAAGTTACACTCAGAGGGGTCAAGATGTGATCAGGCAGACTCCTTTCGGTCGAATGGGTAAACCGGAAGAACTATGCGGCACGATTCATTATCTAATGAGCGAGGCTTCAAAATTTGTCACCGGAACCGTAGCCATTGTCGATGGCGGTTTCAATGTCCTGGCTATGTAGATTAAAGAATCAGTTTATAAATTGTATTTATTTGTTGAGGCCGGTTATCTCTCGGATAATCTCAGGAATATTTGTATTGTCATGAAGGCCGGCAAATTTGTCGGCTTCCACTCCTATAGCATATACGGGCACATAGTTGCCGGTGTGATTATAGGTAACCCATCCAATGCCGCAGATATCATTGAAGATATTAAAAACAGTCGTTGAAAACTCATCAAAATTTTGATAAAGGGTTTTCTGATCCTCGCTATTCCGCATTTCGAAAGTCTTGGTAAATTTCTCTTCGAGCAAAGCTGTCTGTTTTTCATTCACAGGTACACCGGCCCAAAAACCTAAATTTTCTTTCAGCATCTCCTTCATATCATCCCATGTAAATACTCTGCGAGATTTAAGTATGGCCCGGCATTCATCATTGAAACGATCTTTTGAAATTTTCTGATAGTCGATATATTGAGGTTGCATGTTATAGCCGGTAAAAATACTACCTATTGCAAGTCCACCGGTATCATGGTCGGCTGTCACTATGATAAGGGTCTCTTCAGGGTGTTCATTATAAAAATTATATGCGAGACGAAGTGTCTGATCAAAGTTCAGAACCTCTTTTATTGCCGTGCCACCATCATTGGAATGGCCTGCATAGTCAATGTTTCCTCCTTCCACCATCATAAAGAATTTTTCAGGACACCATTTCTGGAGGTGAGAAAGACATACTTCCGTCATTTCCGGAAGAGTCAAGGCGCCTGGTATGGAATCAACGGTGTAGCCGATCTGATAGGTGTCAATTCCTTCGGGGTTCACCATCAGTATTCTTTCGCTTGTTGATGAACGCGCGGCATCAGCGCCCATCACATATTCCATGTTATACTGTTTTAGCACATCGATAAGGTCGTTGGGATTACCATCTTTATCCTTTGTTCCCCTCAACTTCGAACCTCCCAGAAACTGATAGCCCGACTGAGCCGCCTGCACGGTTATATCGTAGTACATGCTCCTATGCGGAACATGAGCATAAAAAGCACCGGGGGTGGCATCATCGGGGGGTACAGATGTCACAAGGCCGATTCCGTAACCTTCAGAAAATAATTGAGCAGCTATTGATTCTACGGCCACTGAATCAGTATCCATTCCGAGCATACCGTTTTTGGTCTTATTGCCTGTCGCGAGTGCTGTGCCTGCGGCTGCTGAATCTGTCACAGGTGAGGAGGCTGAATGGGTTGTCAACATTCCTGCCACCGGGAACTGCATCATTAAGAGCGGTTCCTCATCACTTAGAATCATACGCTTGTAAGCCTGAGTGGCTGCCACATGGCCCATGCCCATTCCGTCACCGATAAAATAGAAAATATACTTTGGGGATTCCTGTGCACTCAGATTTGAAAAAACAGCAAACAGGATGCTTGTAAGAAGTGCTGACTTTATTTTGTTCATAATGCTGACTATATTTTTTCACAAATAAGTTATTCCGATTTTCAGGAAAGTTCAAGTTATAGTTTTGCATGACAAATATAACTCTAATTCTCTAAATTCAGAATCCTTCCAGTATTATATCTAACAAAATTTGATGGGTGAACACAATAAATTTATCTGCAATACGACTTTTGAAGATGTCGGAGCAAATTTTACACCTTCAGGAACACAACTATTTCAATATGCATTTTGAGATTGATGACAATCCCTCATTGAGGGATTAAAATTTGAATTTTGTTCCCTCATTGAAGGATTTTGATTAGATTTGCGTAAAATTATAATAGAATTTTATCATGATTGATTTTTCCCTTATTGAATATATGGAGGCCCGAATTAAGCAGACGCCTCTACATTTTCAACGTTATATGTTTCCTTTAATAAATTGGGAGGCTCAAATGTTGGGATTGACCGGTCCTCGAGGAATAGGGAAATCCACCCTAATGTTGCAATATCTTATAGAAAATCGGGGAAAGAAAGATTCTCTGTATGTGAGCGCAGACCATATTTGGTTTGCAACTCATACCTTGGTAGAACTTGCCGATAATTTCGTTAAAGAAGGTGGAAGATGGTTATGTATAGATGAAGTTCATCGTTATGAAGGATGGTCAAGAGAACTTAAACAGATCTATGACACTTTCCCGAAACTGCAGGTAGCTTTTATCGGATCTTCAGTCTTGGATATTAATAAAGGGCAGGCTGACCTTAGTCGACGCGCATTGATGTATCACATGCAGGGGCTTTCATTTAGGGAATATTTGGAATTTAAACACAAGGTTAAAAATCAGGTTTACGGATTATATGAAATAATAGAAGGGAAAGTAAAATTAAATGGCATAGAGCATCCTCTTCCCTTATTCAGGGAATATCTTAAAGATGGGTATTATCCTTTTGCCGCGCAAGGTGATTTCCCACAAAGAATGTCTCAGATAATAAGTCAAACAGTAGAAGCCGATATCCCTTTATATGCCGACATGAAAGCTTCAACGGCCCGGAAGATAAAACATATGTTGGGTATTATTTCGAATCAAGCTCCTTATAAACCAAGTTTTGAACACTTGGCTCAGGAAATTAAAGTGAGTAAAAACAATGTTCCCGATTATTTAACTTGGTTAGAGAAAGCCGGCATGATCATGCAACTTCGAGACGGCACATTTGGAATGAGAAGTCTGGGTAAAGTTGAAAAAGTTTTCATTGACAATCCATCTTTGATGAATGTTCTGACTGGAGGAAACCCCAATATCGGAAATATACGTGAGACTTTTTTCTTTAATCAAATGAGAGCAAATTACGAGGTATATTCCTCCAGAGAAGCAGATTTTAAGATTGATGATTTTACTTTTGAAATTGGAGGCAAAAACAAATCTCAACGACAAATAGCTAATATTGAGAATGGAATAGTGGTAAAAGATGATATTGAGATTGCTTATAAGAATATCATACCCCTATTCCAATTTGGATTTACTTATTAAAGAAAGGAAGATTGGCTCTTAGTAAGTATCAGTAAGTGCCAATAAGTACAAAATTATCGCCTATTAAGACGTGGTACAAATTTGGACCATTTATACGATAAAAAAATACCATAAACAAAAATAAAAATCCATAAACAAGGGAACAAATAGTCTTATCATTTTTTGTGACAGAGAAATTTTTTGTTATTAATTTTAATTCTGCCGTGATTTGGCATAATGTATGCTTATCTTTGCGAAAAAAATAGAGATTATGTTAGTTCCCATAAAAAGAAAATGCCCCAAATGCGAACATGTGTTCGTTATATGGACAGGAGGATTTATTCTTAAAGATCCCCCCTTTAGTTTATGGACTCCATGTCCTTCCTGTCATCATTGGCGCACTAAAGTGATATGATGAGTTAATCAGAAGAAAAATGCCCCTAAAGTTATGATAATTAAAAATAATTCTTAACTTTGTAACGAAACCGAGCCGGAAGAGAAATGCCGGCCGGAAAGAAAAGCGTTTCGCTTTCTTCTCGTATGATGAAATCGCCAATTTTTGATATGAGAGAACGGAAGCCAAGACGCTCTTCCTGTTTGTATGGTATTCTTGTCGTATTACAAGATAATATACAGATCAGTGGGGGCATTTTCTTCTGTTTTTCAGTCATATCGGGCGTTTGGCGATGCCTATCATACCTGAAGAGCCGAAAGAAGTTCCCACTTTTTCTTAATGAAATCAAAAACGACAAAATGAAAAAATCTTTATCCTACATATTAATCTTCTTATGTTTCTTAGGTCTGATATCTTGTTCTAAAGACAAACCTAAATGGGATGAAACGAAGAATGGAGTTAAAATATATCATCAATTTGACAATAAGTTGTTGGGCATCCCGTCTATAGAATGGATTGGTGATACTACTTATTTCGGGTTAGCACATGGCAAAGGGAAATTTATATATAAAGATAAAAACTATCCCGAAAACAATGTAACAAAAAATGTTTATGCACATTATGGTAGCATTGAAGAAATAGAAGATTTAGATAATTATATTGTGGGGCCACAAAATGAGAAGGGAGCTTTAGAAGGATTTGGGGTAAGAGTATTTAGAGGGCGGACCACAATAGGGAAGGCATCCGATGGTAAATTCAAAGGAGAGGGAATAATTCTAATAAAGGACACCTTGTTTTATAAAGGGAAATTGAAAGATAGTGAACCTGATGGGAAAGGAATTTCTTATTATCCTAATGGTATTGTCAAATATGATGGAGAATGGAAAAAAGGATATTATAATGGTGAAGGCAAAGCGTTTCTACCCGATGGTAATCTTTATTATGAAGGGAAATGGAAAAACGATAAATTTAATGGATTGGGAACCCTATACCAAGATGGCAAGCCAATTCAACATGTTTGGCATAATGGGGAACTTGATAAGGTAACGTTGGAATATTATAATAAAATAAAGGAAAATAAGAATCATTTTTCTGCTGCTTATCTTACTAAATTAGAATCTAGAGGACTATCCTGGGAGCGATATCATGCATGGTACTATATTGCAATATGGTTTTCATTGGTAGTTATAATCTTAATTATTCTTTCTCTATTGATAGATATAAAAGATCTTGATCCTTACATGAAATTAAAACCATGGAAACCATGGATTCCGTATACTTTATGGATAATTTTTGGAGCCATTGGCGGTCATAGGGTTTATTTAAAAAGTAACGGAGTCTTCATATATCTTTTAGCTTTTTCAACGGCCGTATGTATTGAAACACGTGATATCTGTCATTATTTGTTCTGGCCTTCCACATGGTTTATGTGGAATGTATCGGTAATCACCATGTGTGCAGTTGGAGTGATCGGTTTGATGTTGCTCTTCGATATTGTATGGATACCCTGGAGATGTTATATATTGAATTTCAATTATTTCAGAAAGGATAGGTTTGAAACACCAATTATAAAACAAAAGAGTATTCCGGTATTGGTACAAACATATGAAAAATTGCCAGCAATTGTAAATCAGGCGGCTACAGAATTCCCTATAGATTTACAGACTGCAGAAAGTATACAAAAGACATCATATTCAGGGAACACAGGTTTTTGGGCAAGGACCGGACGAGTATTAAAAGGCGATAACTCCGGAGTGGAGTTTGAGGTGAATAAATTAAAAAAAATAGAGGATGTGAGAAAACGAGCTGTTACCCTCTATAATGAACTTGCCAAAATATCTAAAGATTTGAATCTATATTTGCTTCAATCACGAGCTGCAGCTTATAGAAATCTTTATCTAGCCAAAGAATTGATAGCGAAAATAAAATACACAAAAAGTCAGGAACAGAAATTGCAAACTGACTTAAAATTAGATGATAAGCAAATTCAAGAACTGGAAAACTTATCTAATTATATTGATACTAATGTTTCCATGGATTGGAGTAATACTGCAAATATGGCCATTGATAATGTTGACGTTCTGATGAATTCAGGTCTCAAAACAGGGTGGGCGATAGGTATTGGAGTTGCAACCTCAATCCTGAGTAATGCTATGGATGCTTTACAAAGAGAACAGCGTGCGCGTGAGGCCGCAGTTAATGCTTCGGCTGAAGTAGTGGATCATTTAGATAAATTGACCAGGGAAATCACAAAAAATCAAGCAAAGATATTACGAAGCGGAGAAATTTTAAAAGCCTTATATAATGCCAACAAAGCATTTGTATTAGCTTATGTGCCTCTTCGTGACGAATTATATGGACTCTCACCTTCATTAAAAGGCTTTATCAGAGATGGTAAGCCAACAAAAGAAATTTTGGATAATAAAGAATTTATACAAAATGTGTGGCATTTGGCTCAAGTTTGTTCAGAATATAATAAAATAAATAAAGCAAAATAAATAGTTATGGCATTTTCATTATTTAAAAGAAACAAAGGAAATTCCAAAGAATTGATAGCTAACCAATCCTCATATGAGACATCCTATTCGGAGGAAATTAAAAAAGAGTATAAGGATTATGAGTTAAATAATCGTGTACTTGATACTTATCAATCCAAGATTGATTCGGACAGAGATGTGGCCTTAGCTTCATTAAATACTATTAACAATGTAGGAGGTATGGTAACTGGACTAATTAACAAAGGTTTGGATGTTTGGCATACAAGTATGATTGTGGAGCAAAATATTGCAGCCATTAATTCACAAACCACAGTTCAATTAGCTGAGATAGCTGCAAGATACACAACAATTCAACAGGCATTAATGTCTATGTATGGCGAAAGACACGGAGCTTTACAAAAGCACTACGATGTTTTGGATAAGGCTTTGGCCTCTAATGACAGAGATTTAATTATTGCTTCGTTGAAAGGTGTAAGCTCTATTGTTGTTTCGAATCCTTTTGAGGATTTTGCTAAATTTATGGATGCATGGGAAAACAATAGCAAAGACAAACCTTTGGAACTTGATTTTTAACTTATTAATTGTTTCTTTTTAAAGGAATGACCTGTTAATTGATTTTATTATGGCTTTACACAAGGTATGGGAAATTATACCCAAGAAAGTGAGGCAGATTAACGGTGAATCGCTTTCTCCGGCTATGAGAGTGGTGGTGACTACCAAGAATTATGTAGGCAATCCTTTCAATAATGGAGCAGAGGAAATATTTGAAACCTATAAAAGGATTTATAATTTTGATTATAAGAAATGTGGCTGTATGCCTATAGATTTCGATTTCAGACCCCTAGATTGAATATGTTCTGGTTTGGTAACAATGACCCGAAAAGTCGTATATTGGATTGGGAGAAGAAACTTTATTCTCCCGGTAAGGTCGCTGATAAGTATAATATCCTTGAAAGGATAAGGCTTGAATTAGACAGACTTTATAAGGAAGACAGGCAAAAATACGATGAACTTGAGAAAGCATTGAAACCGAACACTTGGGAGGGTTTGGAGGATAACTGGACTCTATGGAATCCGGTTCCGAAAAGCCATGCCGAATGGGTTGGACCCGGAGAAATGACGTGCCGGCTCAAACCCTCTCATCCAAGCTATCATGAATGTGCTGACCAAAATTTTACTCAATGCACATACGATGAACATGGCAGTCCTGACTTTGACAAAGTGACTTTCCCGGGGTCAATAGTTGATATTTCCGATCTTTATGATTCTCTTTCTGCAGATAATATTCAGAAAAGAGGGGGGAATTCCAAAAGTTTCCAAGAAATTGCACAAATGAGAATGATTCCCAATTTAAAGGCTGCCATAAGAAAATGGGCTAAAGAAACCGGTAATCCGGAAGACTTTTGGGAATGGAGAAATGCTTTGAATCTTGTGCCACATGAAGATACTAATTGTCGTACCATGCGATTGGTGTATCGCCCCGTGCATATAGTATTCAAGCATCGTGGGGGAGTTGCTAATGCCATCAATATCAAGAATCATTTTTCTTGATAAAGTTTCAGGATTTCTTCGGCTTGCCAACGGATTTCATCGCGAAGCCATTGGGGAGACAGTACCTCGGCGTTATAACCCATCTTCAAGATTTCATGCTGAAACTCATATTCCGGACGCAGTTTGAAAATGTATTCGGAATATTCTTTTTCACTTTTCCGTAATTTCTGGGATTTATGAAGAGGAAGGCTCTCGATATAGTGACGCTGATGACCATAAACCCTGATTCTTACATCTTCGCAATCATAGTCATCCTCAAGATTTACACCCATCACCTCATCAAAATATGAGTCGAGATTCCAATTCTTGTCAAATTCAAAATTATCATCCGTTATATCAATGCTCTCTATCCTGTCGAGCGCTAATACAGTCAAGGTTTCATAATCAGGAATATGGGCTATCAGATACCATCTTCGTGAAGCTTGTTTCAGCCCATAAGGTTCAACTTTAAATTCTTTTAATCTCCGGTCATTAAAACTTCTATAGGTTAACTTTATAAGTAAATTTTTGGCAATAGCCTCAATTATAACAGGGAGATATTTGCTGCCACCGGGTGTTTGCTCATATTGAATCCTCTCTTTTACATTAGGGTTGTCTATAAGCAGATTATCGATTGCAAGTCCGTTAAAAAGCGACGACGTAAAAGATGGTTTATCGAGAATCTCTTCATCACCGATATAATAGACATTTCCGTTAGATCGGCCGCACAGAATCTCAATGCCAAATAAGTCGGATATGGCCTCCCTATGGCGATGGAAAGTTCGTTCAGGGAGATCAGAATCTTTTTCATCGTGCAATGAAGAATTAATCCATTTTTTATTGATATCTTCAAGAGAAATCCGTCCGGCCCTACGTATTGTCTCAACCAACCAGACATATCTCCTTATAAGTCTAACCGATGTAGCCATTCTCAATTTTTTTACAAATATAAACAATAATCCTGCCATTTCACGACAGGATTATATGTTATTATAAAATTCTCTTCAGCAAAAATGAAGAAACTTATTAAAATATCCCTTCAAAAACAAATCAGAAATGTGATTTCTGTTGTTCCATAAAAATACCTTACCGGAGCCATGCATTCAAGGATTATTAGATTGTGATTTTGTAATGTCCCTTCCCGAAACTATTTTGTAGATCCCCTTATCTGGTAAACCAGTGTCCGGAATGGCTGCCGGTTTTGCAAAAATTATTGAATGAAAAACTTCTAAAATATAATCTACGTATATGAAGTTCCTCCCGGAATATGATGTTGATAAAAAATCACCACTCTATTTCTTATTGATAAATTAGAATTAAAGATGATGAAGAAATGTAATTATACTTTTTAAGAAAAAGGATAAACCAGACTACTTATTAATATCTGTTGGGATGAGATAAAGAATCTTTATCTACAGTTAACTTACTTTGTATTGTAATTTCTTTGATGTATTCTTGCCACGAACTTTTCCCTTACCAAATATGGTTTTAAAAATAAGTGAGGACATTTTCTTCTTTTTTAAATATGAAAATATATTTTCTTTCGAAGGGAGAAAATCATTTTTATAGATAGTGTCCGGAGAAATATAACAGTAACTTATATCTTCGAGCAGGGCACTCACATCATCTTGAATATCAAAATTATTTTTCAGCGAATCGATAGTTGGGGCTAAACAAGTAATATCTCTTTGTTTCGCCCTTTCTATCACATTACCGACAGTTTCATTATAATTTTTTTCTAAAAAAGATAAGTCAAAATCTTTCCATTCACTTTCACCAATTTTTTGAACAGGTCGCAATTGTATTATATCGATTTTACAATTCCCATCATCCCAAGGGCTAAAAAAGCAGTTACCTCTTAAATTTTCTATATTTAGAGAATTGATTGTAAAATTAACCCTTATTAATGGTTTACCTGTGTTAGACTTTATGATCCCAAGTTTATGAATCAATTCAGTAAGTAGTTCGAACTTGGCGCCCGGCATCAGTTCTTCATAAATTTCTTTGGTTGTTCCATGTACAGAAATTGTAATTTCATCCAGCCCTGCCTCTATTAAAGCATCTAAACTAATTTTGTTTTGTGCAATTAATTGACCATTAGTGGTTATACTAATATATGGTACGCCTTTATTTTTGCTTTTTTTAATTAATAGGGCCAAATTGGGATATAATGTCGGTTCGGTACCACATCCTATCTGCATCTTAAGGGCATATGGTAATATTTTATTTTCAAGTGTAGTTAGTTTATCTTCGGATATAGTGCCTTTTAATTGAGATCGCTTTTGAGGATTACTAAAATAACACATCTTACATCTTAAGTTACATGCAGCAACAGGATCAATAAATACTCCTAAAAATCTTCGTTTCAGTTTAATAAGACTCCAAAGCCCCAAGAGTTTCACAAACCCAGGCACTTTATTTATTCCTACTAACTTGATTATTTTATATATATCCATTAAGAATAAATCATTAGGAAAATTTCCGACAACTTCTCTAATCTAAACTATGATGAGTTATTGATTAAAGTTATTTATAGTCTGAAAAAAGCTATTTAAGCTATTTGTATTGAGCTTCAAAAAAGCTATGCGTAATAAACCTTCTAAAAATTTAGAATAGTCAAAACGTCTTTGCAAATATAACTAAATTTTGTAAATGATTATCCACCTGCCGAAGGAGATAGAGACATCTCATTTTTCATTAGGTATAAGCTCCGGTTTGCCTCTTCTTATCCTTTGTTTCTCTCTACTTCAGTTAATGCTTACACAATTCATAAGTCGTTTGGAATGTATGAGTGCGTAAGAAGTCGATAAACACAAAAACTAAAATAGGAGATAACCCAACAATCAAGGGTTACCTCCTACTCGATTAATTAATAAGATTTATTTTATAACTACTTTCTTATTCCCAATTATGTAAATTCCCGGGTTTAGAGAATTCAAATCATCTTTGGATGCTTTGTCGAGGACTTTCATACCTTGAGTATTATATACACTTACATTTTCATTATCATAATCGATTATGGTATCAACTCCGGCTCCCAAAGTAACACTCTTAATTGAATTATTATAGTCTGGAGAATAAATGGTCTGCATATTTTGATTACCATTCACTGTATAATTTATCGTTACTTCCATAGCCATCAGAGCTTCTGAAGGTATGGGATAGTAGCCGTCTTGATTTATAGAAATCGTCTGTCCATTAACAGCAACACTTTCAATTTTCACTATATCAATAATATTTGATATTGCCAATAAATATTTGTCTTTATCAATTTCATATTCCCACATCTGAGTGAAAGGAAGCTCAAAAGATTCCAATAACGGAACATAGGTATTTCCTACTCCGGGAAGGTTGAGAGAGCTATAGGAATTATCAAGCAGTTTAATGCCCTCTTTTATTTTCCTGAACGAATCAAAAGTAACCTGAAGATTAGGGTCATCCGGCAGAGAACTGAAATAGAAGTTCATATCCGATCGTTCAATATTAGCTCTATCCATATTAATGTAATAAGCTCCGGATAAAGCACAAAGTTCGTTGTAAGAGAAAAATTTGTTGGAATATAAATTTGATAATGAAGATTGCAGGAGAGGACTTACAAACCATTCCTCAATAATATTGTCATTTAAGTTCGTAATCCGCAAATCTTCAATATTTCTCATGCCAGCTAAGCCCATTCTACCTATATTGGTAAGATTTTTGGCATCAATCGTCAAAGATTTTATGGGTGCAAGAAGTAGAGCTTCTCTTGCAATTTCCACTACTTTATAATCATTACCATCTTTGGAAACCATTGAAGGAACCGAAATGACCGGTTGAATCAATTCAAGATCATACCCTATTAAACTACAATTTTCACCATCTATTTTGAATATCAAGCCATCTTTTTCTATCAATTTGTCGACATCAATTCCTTCGGTTCTTTTAGGATCTGCCGGATTGTATTTGAAATAAACTTCATAGTATGGTTCATAAGCACTTATAGTAAAATCGAATAGAAACTTCTCATAGTTTTCTTGATCGTAGATTGCTACATAAAGTGGTGTTTTATCATTTCCATTTTCATCTTTTGCATACACTTCCATTGATACGCCACTTGAAGGTACGAAAAAGTTTTCTGTAATGTCATCATATCTTAGCCTTTCAAATGTAAATTCATGGTCGAATATACAATTCTGTTGTCCCATATAAGGCAAGTTTTCATCGATATGGAAGTTGGCATAGGAATAAATAGAAGTGTTGTTTTTTGCATAGAAATATGAAGGATTCAGCATACCTCCGAGTACAATTTTATAATCAGTGGGGTCGTTGGATGGATATTCAGGAGAAAGGATTCCCCACTCTTTGTCTACTAATTTTGCATCCTGAGACACCAATTGATATCTTTGTCCTTCTTTAAGAGGAGGAAAAACAACATTAAAATAAAGATCCATTCCCGGATGAGCACAATAAGGAGCATCATCAACCGCATTGATATAATTAACCCCCAATTCTGGCTCGTCACCTATCAATTTAATTATTTTATCATTTTCGTCAACCACAGCCAATCTGAAAAAACCTTGTTGACCGTTCAGGGTTACGACAGGTGCAATTAAATATACATTCTCTCCGGTATCGATATCAGGCGTTGAGAAATTCCAAATTGAGGATGTGTAACCACCGATGTTATAAACATTTGCGTTGGGAAAAAAAGCCTTGGAATATTCTTTTCTTTCCTTATCCGGCTTGATGTTGATAATCATACCTTGATATTCACCGAAATTCATACCTCCGACATCAGAAAAATCCAATGCATAATAACCATTGGATTGACCATCCCATCCCCAGTTCACATGATAAAAACCTTCGTTGTCATAACCGTCTATGACAAAACAGTGAGCAGTAACGGATCCGCCACGATAAATAACAGGACCTACCTCATCCAGTTGTTGTCTTAGCATTTGATTCCATTGAGAGTCATCAAAACTTTCTTTTTCAATATATTGACAATCTTTATCGTAGGCATAAAGTTCAATCATACGGTTACCAATAGCCCATACTTCTGCACCACTTTCATTGAATTCATTCATGCCATACAACATGTGTGATGCGATACCGGCGCTTTTCATGAGCAATGATACTTCATCATCGAATTGAGGATCATTTTTATCGCTTAATACGTGCCAATTGATTTTGTAATCATCAAAATTCAATTTGAAATCAGGGAAATACCAATCAAACAGTTCTCCTCCCCGTGTGTATTCAGGCCATTGGTGATATTGCATTGTTATTGCCATTGCGGTTGCAACACAACCGGTTGCTGCATTATTAGGTGCAAGGTTGTTAAATGGTGCACCTTGACCCCATTCAGCTGTTTGATGTAGTATTCCGTTTGCAGTGGCCCGAGTAGAGAAACGAGGATAACCTTCTTTGAAATAAGTTGTGTTTCCCAATATTCCATTAAGTTGAGGAGGTAGATTTTTCAAATCAAAACTACCTTTATCGGAATATCCTAAAATTTTTGGTTTTTCACCAACAGCTGAGACCAAAATAAATCCATCTGTTTCTCCGACATTAAATATATGTACTGAGGAAAAGGATTTATTATCAATAAATTTCAAGTCCTTTACGGTTGCATCATTCATTCCACGGGTAAGCATCTCAGATTTTGAAGAGAGAAAATTCTGTGCTACCTCTTTGGCCTCGTCCACAGGAATCTGTCGTGCAAAAGCACTAAAAATTCCAAAAATCAGCGATAATGTAATTAATAGCCTCATATATTTTAAAATTAGAATATAAATTAATGAGTTTATTTTTAAGTAAGAGTTTGTTTAATACTTGGATAAATGAAAAAGCGTGATAGCCATTCATCGTTGATCGCTCCCACAATCTGAGGCTCTAGCTTGCCCACTTAGGTTGAAACGAGCAACCGGAGCCTCACGTTGATAAGATTTTAATTGACTAAAGAGAAAATTTAGCCAAGAGTATCATACCAATGAAGGCGCCTATCGTTGCCTCATTCCTGACCTAAGCTTGAAATTGCCAAATTTCAGATTGTCAAGAATTAGCGCGATAACGCTTTTTGTCAATATGTCTTGCACCCCCCTCATTGCCCTCATACCGGAGGCTCCAAGAATCGGCATGCTTTGCAAATTCAATGATTTTTAATAATAACGTATAACTTACAGATATTATTCTATTTATATTGTATGAAATCTATAAATTAGTGTATCAAATCCAAGTCTTATCTTCTGATTGTTCTTTTTGAAGGAGTACGAATATACTTTACAGCTGCAAGAAGACATCTTCTTTGATAAGCATTTGGAGGTCGGTCATTTTGAGGTCGATAACTTTTCTTCGAACCGCTACCCGGGCTATCTTTTCACAAAGCAAAAGATGCCCGACGTACGCTAAGTTTCGACACTCGATTGTTAATTGCCTTCGGCATCGAGCACCAGTCTGGCTTTTTACATTGCTTCGCTCTGCAAAAGCCGTCTGACGTTTCTCTAAATGTCGACACTCAATTTCACAATTGTGGAGTCCTTGGGGGTGTTCAGAATTTCGTTGGGCTCTATTCTCATATGCCTGAAATCTAATTTTACAAAAATGCATTATAAAATTTTGAAAAAAAATATCCGAACACAGGTATGTTATTACGGTTTCCATATATGGGCTGAAATTTGTAGATTATAAATTAATTACTAACTTAAAGGCCTAATAATTTGATAATTTTATGAAGAGGATTTTCTTAATAATATGTATTGCAGTCTTGGCAATAGTTTCGGTCAATGCGGATGAACCATTTAACGGAATTATTTATGATGCCCAAGGGAACCCCATTAAGAATGCTAAAGTCTATGTGAATGATAGCCGTCGCTATGCCACCTCTGATAAGATGGGAAGATTCGGCCTTACAAATGTTCTGCCCGACGATACCATACATGTTTTGGTGAAGAAAAGAAAATATCCTTATTTAATACCTGTAGAAAACCGTAAAAGCATGAAGATATTTCTGGCGGATGAAAATCCCAGGGTGGAGGAGGATGAAGAACTTGTAAATTTTGGATATGGTTTTGTTAAGAGACGTGAATACTTAGGCACCTCCAACGGTATTTCGGGCGAGGAACTGCTTCGCACAGGTCGCTCCGACATTATGTCGGCGCTTGTGGGCAAAGTGCCCGGTCTTGACATAACTCGGTCACGGGTCACAATAAGAGGTGAAAGCAGCCTTATAGGGAGCAACGAACCCCTTTACATCGTGGATGGAAATATAGTGGCAAGTTTCAATGGAATAAATCTACACGATGTAGACCATGTAGAGGTGCTTAAAGATGCTTCGATATATGGTTCGCGGGGCACGAATGGCGCAATACTGGTTTTCACCAAGACCGGAGTGTCCAAATAATTCAGGATCAGGATCCCATCAATTTCATACGGGGTATAAAATTTAATAAAAATAAATGTAGCAGTAAGTAGGCCTCTATCTCGACTATACAGTAAGAAACCCTAATGAACAAGATCCACCGACTTATCAAATATGTTTATCAGTTCATCTTCGAGAATTTGATTTGTTTCTGATAGACTTTGGTTCTACTCTCTCAATGACCAATGTACTTTATAATCTGCCATGGCATTCTGCTTGTAAACATCTACTTGTTGTTGTGCATCATTACGGAATAATGCTTCAAGCTTACGAATGGCAGCATAAAATGCGGATGCTAATTTCTTGTTCTGCTCTTATAGATAATTATTTATTTATCCTTTAATATTTGTAAAGTCAGCAGATTTTGCATATTTTTGCGCATATTGAAACTCTGACTTTCAATTTGAGAAGTCTAAACTTAAAGTAAATATGGAATATATTAGAAGGATAATTTCCAATAAAATCTTAGAGGCTTTCCCTTTTTATTCAGTGATAATTATTACGGGACCTCGACAATCCGGGAAAACAACTCTATGTAGAAATCTTTTCCCTGATTATAAATATTTCAATCTTGAAAATCCGTCGACCCGGGACATTATTAATCATGACCCATCGAAATTTATTTTTGATGATAAGGATGGGATGGTGATTGATGAGGTGCAATATCTACCGGTATTATTATCTTACATACAGGTTTGTGTGGATGAGAACCCGGAGAAAAAATTTATACTTACCGGAAGCAGCGATTTTGCTCTTATGGAAAGTATCACCCAATCTCTGGCGGGAAGAGCTGCTCTTTTCACTTTATTACCTTTTTCATTTAAGGAGGTCAATAATTATGTCAAAGATAACGGGATCGACAAGATAATGCTAAATGGGTTTTATCCGGGTGTTATTGTTAAGAAGACCCCGGTTGAGATTTTCTATTCTAATTATGTCTCTACTTATATAGAAAGGGATGTAAGGAAAATTAAAAATATTGAAAATCTTGATTTATTCCGGTTGTTTATCAAGATTCTGGCATCAAGAGCCTCTTGTGAATTCAATGCTTCTTCGATTTCTGCTGAAATAGGGGTTTCAGCCACTACAATTAGAAAATGGCTTGGATTATTGAAAGCAAGTTACATCGCATTTTCACTCTATCCTTACTACACAAATGTAGGGAAAAGACTAAGCAAAACCCCCAAGATTTATTTTTATGATACAGGTCTCTTATGCTATATGTTAGACATTCATAATGAATCACAACTACAAAACCATCCATTAAGGGGAGCGATTTTTGAGAATCTTGTTTTAACTCAGTTCATCAAGGAAAAATTTAATAAGAAGGAGAATTGGGAATTGTATTTCTATAGAGAAAACAAAGGTCGGGAAATAGATGTAGTTAAATCTGAAGGATTACATTTGGATCTATATGAAATTAAGTCATCCAAAACATTTAATAAAGATTTTACCAAAAACTTAAATCAAGTTAAAAATCTTTTAGGAGACAAAGTTTCATCAACAACATTAATTTATGATGGTGAAAGTTTCCTGCCTGATATCATCAATGTCCGAGATATATGAAAAAATCCCGAAAGGAAAAACTTTCGGGACTTTTTAAAATATAATTGTTTTTTTAGTATTTGAGTCAATCATTTTGCCTTCGGCATCGAGATCCGGCTTGGCTTTTCACGTCGCTTCGCTTTGCAAAAGCCCCGACATTCTCTAAATGATCTCCTCGAATTCGCTACGCTTAATTACTTAACTTCTTCGAAGTCCACGTCGGTTACTTCGGGCTCGTTAGGGTTCTGCGGACCTGCCTGAGCTCCCGGTTGAGGGCCGGCTTGTGCGCCTGCTGCTTGAGCATTGGCGATGTCCTGAGCTGCAGCCTGGAATGCATCGTTGACTGCCTTTTCTGCTGAGTCAATGTCTTCAATAAGCTGAGCTTTGTGAACTTCTTTGAGCTTGTCGATAGCTGCCTGAATTGTAGCTTTCTTGTCGGCCGGAATCTTGTCGCCAAGTTCATTGAGCTGTTTCTCGCTTTGGAAGATCATGGAGTCTGCATGATTCAATTTGTCAGCACGCTCTTTTGCCTTCTTATCAGCTTCTTCATTAGCCTTAGCCTCATCGCGCATTCTTTGAATCTCTTGTTCGCTAAGACCGCTGGAAGCCTCGATACGGATGCTCTGTTCCTTACCTGTAGCCTTATCTTTTGCAGAAACGTTCAATATACCGTTAGCGTCTACTTCAAAAGTTACCTCAATCTGAGGAACTCCACGAGGTGCGGGAGCTATACCTGCAAGATTGAATTCACCAAGCAGTTTGTCGTCGGCTGCCATTGGACGTTCACCTTGAAGAACACGGATTGTAACTTCAGGCTGGTTGTCGGCTGCAGTTGAGAAAGTTTCACTCTTACGGGTAGGTATTGTAGTGTTGGCTTCAATGAGTTTAGTCATCACGCCGCCAAGAGTCTCGATACCAATTGAAAGAGGCACGACGTCAAGAAGAAGCACATCTTTCACATCACCGCTGAGCACACCACCCTGAATAGCAGCACCAATAGCTACAACTTCATCCGGGTTAACGCTCTTGTTTGGCTCTTTGCCGAAAATCTCTTTAACCTTGGCTTGGATAGCCGGGATACGAGTTGAACCACCCACGAGGATCACTTCATTGATTTCTGCTGCAGTGTAGCCTGCATCTTTCAAAGCGCTCACACAAGGAGCAGCAACTGCATCAATAAGTTTTTCTGCCAATTGTTCGAATTTAGCACGTGTAAGAGTAGTCACCAAGTGCTTCGGGCCTGAAGGAGTGGCTGTGATATAAGGAAGGTTGATTTCTGTTGAAGTAGAGCTTGAAAGTTCCACTTTAGCTTTTTCGGCAGCTTCCTTAAGACGTTGCATAGCCATAGGATCCTGACGAAGATCCACACCTTCATTCTTCTTGAATTCATCGGCAAGCCAGTCGATGATTACATTATCAAAGTCATCACCGCCAAGGTGAGTGTCACCGTTGGTTGACTTAACTTCAAACACACCGTCGCCGAGTTCGAGGATGGAGATATCAAAAGTACCGCCACCAAGGTCGAATACAGCTATTTTCTGTTCTTTGGTTGATTTATCAAGACCGTAAGCAAGAGCTGCAGCTGTCGGTTCATTTACTATACGGCGCACCTTAAGACCTGCGATTTCACCGGCTTCTTTTGTAGCCTGACGTTGAGAATCGTCAAAATATGCAGGCACTGTGATAACGGCTTCTGTCACTTCTTGTCCAAGATAATCTTCGGCTGTCTTTTTCATCTTCTGGAGAATCATTGCAGAAATCTCCTGAGGAGTATAATCACGACCGTCGATGTCTACTTTAGGCATATTATTTTGGCAAACCACCTTGTAAGGCACTCGCTTAATTTCATCTTCAACCTGGCTGCAGGTTTCGCCCATGAAACGTTTGATACTATAAATGGTTCTTGTAGGATTAGTTATTGCCTGACGCTTTGCAGGGTCACCAACCTTACGTTCACCACCGTCTACGAATGCAACTACTGATGGAGTAGTGTTTCTACCTTCGTTATTCGGAATAACAACCGGATCTTTACCTTCAAGAACTGCCACACAACTGTTAGTGGTTCCTAAGTCTATACCTATAATCTTTCCCATAATTTTGTTTTTATTAATTTTGTTTTATTTGATTCATTTTTATTACAACTCGTTTTTGCGTTGCTTCTAAAATATAAACAAATAGCATGCTAAATGTTTCATAAAAAAATAAAAAAGTTGAATAAAGAATTATAAGAGTTTGATTATCAGGGATAATTAAGGCCTTTATAATATAAAAAAAGAAGGGAATCATTTAAGATCCCTTCCTTTTTATATGACAATTTTGTCAATGCTGAAGTTAATTGAAAGGAGTTGCTACAATAGAGGGGTCAGTCATTGAATTATTTTCTACTGTAGTGTTTGCCGGAGAGTTTACATAGATAAAATCGGCTTTAGCTCCTCCTGTCATTGCAGTTTGAGATGTGGTGGAATAATTATATTCCACATAAAGCATATCTTTATTCCCTGTAACATTAGAAGAGGGTCCGCTTTCAGTCCATTGGCTTGTTCCGACAATTCCTGCCACAAATTGATTTGTAGCGGACAGGGACGCAGCAGTATTTGTATTATTTGTACATATTCCGCATGCATACCAGACTCCTACAATGCCGCCCACTCCTATGGCTCCGGAAACGGAAGCGGTGTTTTTACAATGTGAGACTGTTATAATATTTTGCAAAGCGTAGGCAGATGAATTAGTGTATCTCACCCAACCTACAATCCCGCCGGCTCCATAGTTGTTTCCTCCGACCACTTTACCTGAGTTGGTGCAATTGGTTATGCTTCCTGCATCATTTTGCTGTCCTACAATGCCGCCTGTGGAGGTAGTGGCGCCGGTAACCGTTCCTTCATTGGAACAACCTGTCACCACAGCAGAGCTCAGACCGACAATTCCCCCGATGCCCTGGCTTGAGCCGGTGACATTTCCATAGTTTGCGCAATTGCTGACAGTGGCAGTTACACCTGAAGCGGTTCTATAAGCAGCCCCGACAATACCTCCTCCATTTGTGCCCGTGTTGATTGTAGCATAATTGGAGCATTGGTCGATAGTGCCATTCTCAATTAAGCGCCCTGTCACACCACCGGCACCTTCAGCAGCAGTAATTGTGCCGGATTTCACCATTACATTTGAAACTGTGGCACCGTTAGTGACAGTTGCAACGGCTCCAACTTGTTCATTGGAGGGTGCATTGATTATAAGATTATTGAAAATTACATTCTTTACCACAGCAGCCGATCCGTCGAGATTCGGAATAAACCCGATTGCATCACCACTGTTAGTTGACCCGCTAATATTAAGGTTGCTGATTGTGTGTCCTTGTCCGTCAAAAGTTCCTCTGAAAGAGTTTCCGTTAATGTCAGCGCCTGAACGGGTCCCCGAACCTAATGTAGGGAATTCCAGATTATTCATATCAAAATCGGCGTTCAGAGTTATGACAAAATCTTTAAAATCAGTCGGAGAAGTAGAGCTATTAACTAACGCGGCAAGCCCGGCAAGATCCGACGGAGAGTTAAGGGATACAGTTTTGTTTGTCTGATTGATAGTGGGGGTAGTTGCAGTTCCGTCCCAAGTTTGAGGTTCATTGTAAGTGTTCCAATTTGCACCCTGCTCTTTGCTAATAGTCAGATTAGTTGCGGCAGCCAGAAGGCTTCCATATATGTTCGTTTGATAATCTGCCTGAACAGGGGCATTAGAGACTGTTATAGTTTGATTGTAAGTGCCAGATGTGTTATTACCTCCATTGTTTCTTATAGTAAGGTCAAGATCGTAGGTAGCGGGCGTCTCACTTGGAGCTAACACATATTGCATGGCCACATATCTATAGTTGCTGACCGGATAAGAGATTCCGGGCAAAGTGGCAGGAGAAGCCATAGAATTGATGTTCACTTCTGTTTCACCTCCATAAGTCCCCTTTATTAGGTTGAAGGTGGTATATGCGCTTGCAATTTTGAGATCTGTCAGAATATAATCACCGTTTGCACCAAACTCAGTCTCGAAATTAGAGTTAGCGCTAAGTCCGGTAGTCCCCCAGTTCAATTGTGCAACCGGCCGAGTGAGATTCACTGTACCTGAGATAGAAGAATTTCCCACCAAACCTGTCGCATAGGTTCCGTTGAAGCAATCATAGGCATCCAAGAGATTATTGGAAGAAGACATTGCTGAATAATCCACAGAAAGCTCCCCGGTTGTTGTGTCGACAGTGTAAGCACCGGATGAATTTGAAGAAGATGCAAAGAAAGCAATGAAATAGCTTTTCCCGGTTACAAGTTCTAAGGTGATAGTGGTCGTATAACTATCATTTGCGAAGGTTGAATGACCGGTGAAGATATAATTGTAACTGTTTTCAGCATTTTGAGTTGTGACCTCATAAACGTATGCAGAAAGTTGGGTGGCTGTAAGACCGTCGCCAATGCTACGCGTGGAAAAATCTTTTGGCAGATTTATAGAGAAATTTGCAATTGTCGGTTCGCCTGATTCAGGTGTCGGAGATAAAGCTTCCTGACTGCAAGAGGCCAGCATAATAGAAGAAATGCCAAGCAATATATATTTGAAATTTTTCATAAAAGGAATGTCTCTATTTTTTCTTTAAATAATTTTAATTGTATTCAATATTATGTTGACCTTTGAAAGTCGGATCTAATGTGATTTCTCCGTTGCTGGAGGTTGTAAGGAATTTACCATACACAATGGTAGTACGGTTGCGTTTGATAGGGATATTAATGGTTCCTCCACTGTCGCTGACCCCCTTTCCTTCGGCGTCGCTGATTTGAAGGGCAACTTGAACGCTCGACTCTTCTCCATTGATAAATACATAGTCAAAACCGACTAAAGCCTGTCCATTGCCTATTGGAGATATTTGAGCCTGATAACTCATGTCGTTCCATGAATCAATCGGCCGATTAGTGAAATTATTGAAAACAGCCGGCATAAATAAAGGATACGAAATTGTTGCCGAGTAATTTTCAAAAAAGTTTCCTTGAGATTCCAAAGCGCGGAGATCGCTGTCGTCAGAAGATGTTTGCAGAAAATCAGATAAGTCTGTAGCCACAAGCATATATTTTGCCAAAGGTCTCTCAAGCACCACTTGAGCATTTATCGATTGACCATACATTGAGTCATCGATAATCAGGGAGGTCATGCCGCGGAATGCATCCTTATTATCCGAGTCAGCCTGATAGGGGAGAAGATAAGAAATTGCTGAGAAATTTTCCGTATTGTAATAGAGAGATTTTCCTGAAGAGGAATCATAAAAATCGCTCCATACAAATATCTCATAATTCCCTTCCCTTAACGAGAAATCAATGGAGAAATCTTGTCGGGTCAGATCATCGCTATAAAAAATTTCCTCTATAACCGGTGAAGATGTTTCTCCCGCATTGTAGATTCTGAATAAATATTCCACTCCGATTTCAGAAGCTCTTCCTGAATTCATTTCATAATCAGGAAGCCATTCAGTGGAAGAATGAACAGTAAGAGTGACCTTAAAGATACATTTTTCCGGATCCGGAGTCTCATTTATACAGGAACTCAGGCCAAAGGCGAGCCCTATAGACAGGAAAGCAATAAATTTGCAGATATATCTCATCACCAGATAATCACCTGTTCAGATTCGGGGATAAACATAGCGTCACCTTCTGTGATACCGAAAGCCTCGAAGAAGGGTTGGATATTCTTGAGGGAAACGTTAACACGATTTTTACCTAAAGAGTGAACGTCACCGATTGTGAGCCTGCGAATCTCCTCATCTCTGATATTCTGCCCCCATAGATTGGCAAAATTCATATAGAAAACTTGAGTCGGGTCGAAGCCATCAATTTTAGCCTCTTCTGAATTAATGTCGACACCTTTCTTTTTCTGGGAATCTTTGAAAGCAGTGTAAGCTATTCTGAGACCACCTTGGTCAGCAATATTTTCACCGAGGGTGTATTGTCCGTTAGCGAAGAGGCCCGGAAGCACTTCCACTGCGCTATATTGGTCGGCAAGACCCTGAGTTAAAGCCTGGAAAGCGGCAGCATCTTCGGGAGTCCACCAATTTACCATGTTTCCCTCTGCATCGAATTGCGAGCCTTGATCGTCGAACCCATGTGTCAATTCGTGACCGATGACTACTCCGATTCCACCATAATTTTCGGCATCGCTCGACTCCGGATCAAAGAAAGGAGCCTGAAGGATTCCTGCCGGGAAAACTATTTCATTGGCTACCGGATTATAATAGGCATTGATTGTCTGAGGAGTCATACCCCATTCGCTCTTATCTACCGGTTTCCCCCATTTGTCAAGATACTGTTGTTGAGCCCACATATTGGCATTATGCACATTCTCCCAATATGAAAGAGAGGGGTCAAGTTCCATTGCTGAATAATCTTTCCACTTGTCGGGATATCCGATTTTTACCGTGAAAGAGTTTAGTTTTTTCATGGCTGCCACCTTAGTGTCATCGCTCATCCAAGGAAGATTAATAATATGTTTGCCAAGAGCAGTACGAAGGTTTTCCACGAGTCCTATCATATACTCCTTAGAACTTTCCGGGAAATACTCAGCAACGTAGAGTTCGCCAACAGCTTCTCCGAGACTTCTTTCAGTCACACCGAGAGAACGTTTCCAACGTGGCTGTTGTTCCTGCACACCGCTCAACACTTTGTTAAACTCAAAAGCAGCCTGGCTGAAATCATCGCTCAAAAATGGTGAGGCACTTCTGACAATCTGCCAAAGATAATAATCTTTTTTCTCGCGGTCGGTAAGGCTGCCCAGGAGATTATCCCCCTGTTTTATGGTATTGATAGTTGTTACAATAAATTGGTCAGGAGTTTCAAATCCCATAGTTTCAACAAAGAAACGATCCCAAGGTACATTCGGATACATTTCTTTTACTTGCTCGAGGGAGCGGGGATTATACATCGCAGGTATATTGCGGCTTTCCTCACGCGTCCATGTAGAATCAGCGATAAGATTTTCAATCTTCATCACATTGTTCACGATTCTCTTAGCCTCCTTCTTAGAATAACCGGCATTAGTCATCTGTTTTTCTATGAGCTTCATATAAGCCTCTCTGACTTCCTTGTTTCTCTTGTCGTTAAGGAGATAATAATCGCGGTCGCCGAGGCCGAGACCCGGTCCATCGATATACATTGCATAAACGTTACTGTTAGCGAGGTCTTCCTGATGGCCCACATTTAAGAAAGGTGAAGAATAATTCTTATGAAGCCATAGGAAAAGATCGGTCATACCGTCCGGCTGAGTGTTTTCGATTTTTGCGAGCAAAGGTTTGATAGGAGCAGCCCCTTCATTATTTCTTCTGACTGAATCCATTCCGGCCTCATAAAGAGTTGAAATCAAGAATGCATTTGAACCTTTCTTAGGATTAGTCTTTGCGAGATTAGTCACGATTCTCTGCACGCGGTTGTTGCTTGAATCTTGGAGCACATTAAACTGACCATAGCGGGAGTATTCCGGAGTCAGAGGGTGTTCATTCATCCATTCCTGATTTACGAACAGGTAGAAATCCTCACCCGGTTTCACGTTTTTATCAAGCCCGTTGCCGTTAAGGCTCTTGAGATGTTCAGCTTGCAAGGCTCCACAACCGGCAAGAGCGATCATGGCGATCGCAAATATTAATTTTTTCATAGTTTCTTTATTTGAATAGATATTGGGAAGAGATGCTTTGATTATTATGAATTCTTCGAATTGTGTCGGCGAAGAGTTTGGCTACCGGGAGCACTACAGCCTTATGATTCTCCTTCCCGTAAGGGATGGAATCGGTGAAAACAATTTCATTAAGGCCGGAATCAAGCACCCTCTGGGTAGCAGGCCCGCTCATAAGGGCATGGCTGCAGAGAGCTCTCACAGATTTAGCACCTTTTTCTAAAAGGAGGTCAGCAGCTTTTGTGATTGTTCCTGCAGTGTCGCTAATATCATCTATGAGGACAACATTTTTGTCTTGGACATCACCGATAACCGTCATTTTTTCGACTACATTTGCTTTAGCCCTTTGTTTATGGCAAAGCACGAGGGGCACGTCGAAATATTTGGCATAAGAGTTAGCTCTTTTCGCCCCTCCCACATCCGGAGATGCGATTACAAGGTCTTTGAGATGGAGACTCTTAATATATGGAATAAATATTGAAGAGGCATAGAGATGGTCGACCGGTACATTGAAAAATCCTTGAATCTGGTCGGCATGGAGATCCATTGTAACAAGACGGCTAATACCGGCGACGCTAAGAAGATCTGCTACAAGTTTCGCAGCGATAGATACACGCGGTTTGTCTTTTCTGTCTTGTCTGGCCCATCCGAAATATGGAACAACAGCCACGACGGTAGCTGCTGAGGCCCTTTTGGCAGCATCTATCATCAACAGAAGCTCCATAAGGTTGTCGGTGTTAGGGAATGTGCTTTGAACGAGATAGACTTCAGCGCCACGAATACTCTCTTCAAAAGAGATTTCAAATTCTCCGTCGGCAAATTTCTCGATTTTCATTTTACCGAGCTCTATGCCCAGCTCCTTGCAGATAGACTCTCCCAAATAATGACTCTTAGTGCCTGCAAACACTTTGATGGGAGGTAGATAATTACTCATAGATAATTACTTAGGCTTTTTTTCAACCTTTGATTTTTGAGTCTTGGTTATTTTGGCTTTTGATGCTGCAAAATTACCTTTTTTATTTGATTTCCCCAACGATTGGGAAGTGGTCAGAGGTAGAATTATTGCATCTGCGGCACCGATATTGACAGATATGGCTTGATCGGGCACTAAAGTCAGTTTATAGGGTTTATCCCAAAGCAAATCATGAGTTGTGAGAGTGCCGGTCGGGAGATGAGCCATATTGAAAGCCAAAGAGGGAATTATTACTTTAATAGCTTCCTGTTCATTGGAGAAATTGACTATGATTAGCAGTATATCCTCTTTGGAGTATCTCAGAAAAGCAAAATGCCTGTGGGGGTTGAAATCCGGATTTCTAAGATTGACATACATGAGGTCGAAAAATTCCCCGTCTGAAATAGCCTTGCGAGAATTGCAAAGGGTCAATACCTTTTTATAAAGGTTTCTAAGGAATCTTTCATGGGGAGTGAGGTTTACATCACCCCAATCCCCTTTATTGATCCATCTTCTAAGGGAAGAGAGGCTCCAATAGTCAAAAATAGTTGTGCGATGGTTTTGTCCGGCAAATCCTTCATTCTCTTCACCTCTTTCCCCGAGTTCCTGTCCATAATAAATCATGAAAGGACCCTTGGAGATCATAGAACTAACCACGAGTGAAGGTACCACTCTCAAAGAATCTTTTGCATATTCATCGGAGGCGAATCTCACTTCGTCGTGGTTTTCGAGGAAATTAAGCATTCTATCGCCTATCCCGTCGACAGTCTGCCAACATCCTGTAAGCTGTGCTGCGCTCCATCCTTTAGTTTCGATTCCTACAAGAGTGTCATAGAGGTTGACTTTGTCATAGAGATAATCGAAACAGCCATAATCAAGGAAAGGACGATATTGAGCCACATCATAAATTTCACCTATGAATATAATATTGGGGAAATTGGCCTTTACTTGAGGAATGGCCCAATGCCAGAATTCAAGAGGTACCATAAACACCATATCACAACGGAATCCATCGATACCTTTGGCACACCAGTAGCGCAATATATGCAGCATCTTAAGCCATGTGTCTGGTACGGGATGGAAATGATCGGAATGATCGTTATAATCATGACCATAATTAAGTTTTACGGTCTCATACCAATCGTTTTTGTTGCAAAATGCTGTAAAACAATCATTTCCTGTAGCTTTCGCTGGGAATTCCACAAATGGCTTATCTCCTTCGGCTGCCAAATCAAAATCGGGATAAAACTGCTGATTGGAGATATAATAATAATTGTTATCCCGCGCGAAATTCATACTGATATCGTCGTCACTGCCAAAATCTTCAATTCCTGCAGGAGCCATATCTGAATGGTAGACACGTGCCGTATGGTTGGGAACAAAATCTATAATAAATTTCATCCCTGCCATATGAATTCTTTTTACAAGTGACTCGAATTCTTCAATACGCTTGTCAACCCGTGTTGCCAAAGCAGGGTCAACATCATAATAATCCTTTATGGCATAGGGAGAGCCGGCCTCACCTTTCACTACGTTTGGATTATCCGGTATTATGCCATATTTTGAAAAATCAGTTTTAGTGGCATGTTCGATAATTCCGGTCATCCAAAGACAATTAACCCCAAGATCTTTGATTCCTGCGAGTAGGGAAGGGGTGAAATCTTCAAATTTTCCGCTACCGTTTCTTTGTAACGGGCCCCAGGGCACACAATTTTCTGTAGGATTTGAAAATATTCTGGGAAAGAGTTGATATATAATTAATTTTTCCATAAGTCATTTATAAATTCTCCCTTTTTTCAAGCACTTTCATGGCAGCATCATATCCGGCCATAACCCCTTTCTGAAGAGAGGAAAGATCGAACGTCGACACCTGACTGAGCTCATTCACCTGTATCACTTTGTCACATAAACGTATATCTTGCGCGATATTTGCCTTAAGCATGAGATGATAGCTTCTTAAAGCGATATCCAATAAAGTCTTTTTCCCATTATAGGAATGTCGTAAAGGAGAACAGTTGCATCCATAGAGAGTGGAGCAGTAGGGACGTATAGCCCAGGCCGGAAGATTGCGAAGCACTCCTCCGTCGACATAGCTCACGCCGTTGACAACCCTTGGGTTGAAAACTATCGGAATGCTGCAGGAAGCCAGCACACGAGGTACAATCTCACCCTTACTCCAGCCCACCGATTTTCCATGGTCAAGGTCTGTGGCACACACAATAGTCGGAATATTCAGATCTTCAAGCCGTTTAACAGGGAGCCAAGAGTCGAGAAGTTTGCCAAACCTGTCGAGTTTCATGAATCCCGTTTTGGGAATTGCCCATTCAGTAAACTCGCTAAGACTGGAAGCTTCGGAGAAACATTGGACAATATCTGACGGGGAGAGGCCTGCTGAATATAGCACGCTTGCAATCGATCCGGCAGAAACACCTGAGAGGATATCCGGTTTGATGCCACATCTATTGAAAGCCATCAACACTCCGATATGGGAGAAGCCTTTAGCTCCACCACCGCTTAAGGCAAGCCCGATTGTCTTGTCTTTACTTATTCCTAAGCGTTCCAGTAAGCTGTCTATTTTCATCAAAAATAAAGAATAATTCGGTCTTTGGATTCTCCATGACCGGTGTTTTTATTTTTTCTTGAGAAATTTGAACATATCGTCAAAGTCTTTTCTATAGACCACCCCGATTCCTTGAGTGGTCAAAGCTTCGCGAAGATAATAATTTTGATCGTTAAAATGGTTATAAGCCTTCAATCTAAGGTTGCCATTTTTACTCAAAAGATACTCCACATCAAAATCACCCACAAAAGTGGTGGATGAATTGCTTCTGTCCCTATATCCGAAATTACCATTGATCAGCAATCTATTATTGAGCAATTTGGAAGATAGAGCCACGTCAACCTCAATGTCGGAGAAATCTCCCTTGTCGCTTCTGAAGGAAGGAGAAACCGAGAATTTATCTGTGAGTTGAGCAAGAATATTAGATAATTGAGAGGATATAGTTGAGGAGGCAACAGCAGCAAGTTCGCCTCCATTTCCTGAGACTCCCATATATTCGGGAGTATAGAAACGGTTAAGCGCTAGAAGATAGATGATCTGTCGGTTCATCATATCATCGGTTGAAATTATGCTCTTAACTTTTCTTTCCACATCTTGGGTCAGGGTGGGGAGTTCTATATCAAACGTTATATTTGGAGAAGTCATGTTCCCGTCGACTGAGAGCACAGCATCCACCGGCACGTTTGTCCGGTTAAGATCTCTGTCAGTTGAAAAGCTCTTGTCAAGGTCGGAGAGATTTGTATTGACTCTGTAAGTAGCGCTGATGTCGAGATCGGCAGCCAGGGGATTCCCATTAAACGATATGGAGCTACCCTCTTTGATTTTGAAATCTCGGAGGATAATATCCTGAAGAGAAAAGTTATAGTTGCCTTCATCAAGTTCATACTTCCCATACATCAACATCTCATCATCATCGCTATCATATTTCACTTGCAAAGCACCACTTCCGCGAGCAGTGATTTTATCACCTGCTGCGGGATCCATAACCAAAGTGAAAAGCACTTGCGGTGTGACGGTAGCTCTGATATCAATGCCGAATTTTGAGAGAGAGCCTTCATCGTTTCTCAGACGTTGTTTGAGCATTTCCTTTATGTCATTGGCCGTCATCTCCTGATTTTTCTTTGCCTCTTCGGCGCGCTTGTCGGAGAATGTGAGGAACTGATAATCGCGGGCATATTGAGTGTCGTTGAGCACGAAGGTAAATACAGAATTCCCTGAAACGGTCATATCCGCTGAAATATCGGTGATTCCCGGGGTTCCGTTAAGGTAAGCCGACCCCGAGCCATAAAGAGTGCCAAACCAATCCGGGTTTAGCTCCTGGGAAGTGTCGTAACAAAGAAAATTCTCAGCATCTGAAAGGCGAAAAGTGAAAGAAGGGTCATGGAAATACCTATGTGTTAACTCGCCTGTCAGCATGGCAGAATTCCCGAATTTATCATAAAGCCGGAAATGAGGGATTTCAATCTTTCCGGGATTAAGATAAACGGAGTCGCTGCCGTGATAGGTTGTATTTGTATAATCAAGTTTTACAGCCACAGAATCGGCGAAAATCTTTCCTGTCATATCAATATCATGGAAAGTTCCGAATAATTTCACATCTCCGGTTGCGAATCCCCCGACATGGGAGGAAAAAACTGCCATAAAAGGTTGAACGAAATCCACCGGAACTTTTCTTGCAGCGATGTCAAAGCTCAAGGAGTCACGTCCGAGCCATATACCACCTGCAGCCTCTACAGTCTGCTCCCCGTTCTGTGTTATCTTGGCACCAATCTCAATTTCTTTTTCATCATTGTTCCAGCGGCTGGTTGCGACACAATCTCCTAAAGCGGCACCATTGTAGGTGAATTCTTTTATGAATAGGGATTCTGTTTCTGCTACCGGGTTGCCGCTAAGAAGAGCATGGCCGATGATTTCACCGGTGGCAGTCCCTCCAAAAGTGACGTAATTGATTTGCAGCATATCGAAAACATAATCCACATCTATATCAGCCAATTTCAATGTCACTATATCAGAATATTGAGGAGAGGCGATTCCTTCTATTTCCACAAACTGTTCCTCATCGTGGCTAATCCTGAATCCTTTGATAATGACTGAATCGTCGGCGTATGTTATATAGCTTTTGGCAAGGTGCCAGTCGGCGGTTCCCATCTGAAGCAAGGATGGTTGGAATTGCAGGGCTATCTCCAGAAGATTAGAAAGATGATTCCTGCTAATCCTGCTATCCAAAAGGAGGTGACCTTTAAAGTCGGAATTCTCTGTGTTAATCCAGTGAATGTCAGTTGTGAGTGAGTTGTCATATCCGCCAAGATGCACGTTAAGGGAGAGGTCTCCTCTTTTGACGGGAAGATTGGTTTCAATCAGAGCATCGAAAAGACCCGCATTCCCGTCAATATTGGCGTTGAGTCGTGTGTCATAAATGAGTTTGTCTCTCACTTGTTGGAGATAGGGGAGGTCTAAGGTGATCCATGCGGAATTACTTCCTCCGTTAATATTCCCCGCTATATTTATAGGGACAAGAAGGCGGAATGGTAAATTAAAGAATTCAGGTATACTGTTGTTTTTCTTTATTTGGAAATCGAAATCAAGATTTGCTGAAGATTCCGGGAACTCTTCAGCGGGAAGAAGAGCCGGCACTACTGAGGCCACCAAACCCTTTATCTGAGGGAGGAGATCTTTAGCGGAGTAAGTGCCTTCCAAATTGGCATCCAACCAATCGCTCTTTAGATTAATAGATTGCAAAGAATCCTCACGACTTGCCAAAATCTTGAGCTGCTTGAGTCGGAGATTTTTGGTTAAATCGGGAGAAGCGAAAGAAAAATTATTAAGGTTTAGTTCCCCGATAAGTTCGCTTGTTCCCACAGCCTCCATATCGAGATTGAGGGTGCCGGAAATCAGATAATCGTTAAATTTTTTCATTTCGATAGCTTCAGAAAGATCTACTCTTTGGAAGTCCATATCCAATTTTAGATCTTTCTCTTCTCCCTCGATATCGCCTTCAAAACGAGCTTCTATATCTGCTATTGCATTATGCATCAGAAAATCCCCCTCGATATTTTCCGATGATTTGTTAAGATTCAGAGAAAATCCATCGTAAGTTTTCTGATTCATGTCGAAATCTTCCACAACAAGGCTTACCATTCCTTCCGGTTGTCCTTTTAGGATTTCACCTTCTGCTATAATATTTGCATTTATATTGGCGACCGGCATTTTGGGAAAGAATTCATTTAATCTCAAATCGGAAATATTTACCTCACATTGACTTCCAATACTTTTCTCTTTCTTTTGCGAGAAGTCTCCCTCGATAGCGATATTGAAAAGCTCGGAAAAAATTGAAAGTTGGGCCTTGGCTGATTTTTCCGGCATTGAAGCCGCCAGATCTCCGGAGAGCTTTAGAATCCCCATGTTGCCTATTGCCTTTGAATAGGAGGAAATATTTCTGACTTTCTTAAAGAAATCTTCATTCTTGATTACTTCCAGTGACCGGTTTAAAATAGTTTGTGACAATTCTAATTCAAATCCCGAAAGATTCCCTTTGATTGCTCCTTTTTCTGAGAAATCATCAAGTTGACCTTTAAAAGTCAACCGGAGAATATCCTGAATTCCAAACCTGAAATTCTCTATATCAAGATGATTCAGATTCCCGTTCAGACTCAATTCTAAAGGTAATTGTTCGGTAAACGGTGAGAGGAAAGGGAAGAGGGGAGAGAAATCAGATGGGGTGATGTAAGAGTCACTGATTTCAAGAGTATGATTATCTTCCGATAGAGGAGTTTTGAAATCTCCTGTAGGAGAGGCATTGAGACTAAACTGCGGGATGAAGATTTTGGAATTGAGGAGTGATATTGAAATTTCGTCTGCATGAATTTTTTCATTTGAGAATTCTCCTTTGAGCCCGATTTTATTGATAATGGCAACTTCCGGAATATTCATAGAGAGGCGTCTAAGGTCTACCGCAATACCATTATTGCTGATTTTAGGAAAGGATATATCGGCGGCAAGGTCAATGACAGAGAGATTGGCAAGATCAAGATTACCTATCTTCTTCTCATTCAACCAGGGACGAGAGAATGAAATGGAACTTTTTCTCAGGACAACATTTTTAAGAGCCAATTCAAAATTTTTCTTTTCCTTTTTATCATCTTTAGAAGCAAAGGCCTTGATAATAAAGTCGATATTTAGAGGTGCTCCCTCCTCCTTTTGTTCTATAAAAGCGTTTAGACCAATTATTTCTCCATATGTGATTTCGATTTTTCCTTCTGTTATCAATTTCCAAAGCCTGATTCCGGCTCCTATTGTTTCCACCTCAAGACATTTTTCTCCTTCAGGAGTGAAAACCTCAAGTCCCTTAATATTCAATTCATTAAAGGGATAAACGTTTAATTCTCTAACCCTTACGTCTCCGCCAAGGAGGGTTGAAAGCTCCTGAGTAACGAGGTTGACGACTTTGTTGGTGCAATAAGGAATTGAAAAGAAAACATAACAAACCACATAAAGCCCGACGACAAGAAGAGTCACCGTGAAAATTATGCTTCGAAGGGCTTTATAAATAGTGGTAAGCAATCCTTTGTTTCTTGAGAAGTGGACTTCGTTGCAAAATTAAACAAAAACGCGTAATTTTGTAGGAAATAATCCGGCAAATAAGCCCATGTATATTTTAGGAATAGAATCCTCTTGTGATGACACTTCTGCAGCTGTTATAAGCGACGGCAGGTTGCTTAGCAATGTAATAGCGAGTCAGAAGGTACATGAACGATATGGTGGAGTAGTGCCGGAGCTTGCATCAAGGGCTCATCAGGAGAATATAGTTCCGGTAGTTTCAGAGGCGTTGCGGGAGGCCGGGATTAGTAAAGAAGAACTCTCCGCCATAGCCTTCACGCGGGGTCCCGGACTTTTGGGATCTCTTTTGGTTGGCACATCATTTGCTAAAGGATTGTCGATAGCTCTATCAATTCCCCTTATAGATGTGAATCATCTTCATGGCCATGTATTATCTCATTTCATCAGGAGAAATGAAGGGGATGAGGTTCCGGAATTTCCTTTTATTTGCTTATTGATTTCGGGAGGGAATTCTCAGATAGTATTGGCAAGAAGTGAAAATGACATGGAGATTTTGGGGAAGACGATAGATGATGCTGCCGGCGAGGCATTTGATAAATGTGCAAAGTTGATGGGGCTTCCCTATCCGGGAGGGCCTCATATCGACAGACTTGCGGCGGAAGGAGACCCTGACAAGTTTAAATTTGCGAAACCACATATTCCCGGTTTAGACTATTCATTTAGCGGATTGAAAACCTCTTTTCTCTATACTGTGAGGGATGAATTGAAAAAGGATCCGGATTTCATAGAAAAAAACAGGGCTGATTTGGCGGCCTCTCTTCAGAAGACGATAATCGAAATCCTTTTAGACAAGCTTGGTAAAGCAGTTAAAGAGCATACTGTAAAACATATTGCAATAGGAGGCGGAGTGTCGGCTAATAGTGGAGTGAGGCAAGCGGTCAAAGATTTTTGCGATAAGAGAGGAATCCGGGCATGGATTCCGGAGAGAGTATTTACCACGGATAATGCAGCCATGGTGGCGCAGGCCGGATTTTTCAAAATGAAAACGGGGGAATTCTGTTCTCTGGAGGCTCCTCCCTATTCAAGGGTGAGCATATAGAAATAGAAAAGTAAAGTCAAAAAAGACTTACAAAAACAAGCTATGAAGAAAAAACTCGATATAACTAATTCTAATAGGGCGAAACTTGGTGACAGCTACACTGAGACACGTCATATAGTGATTTATGGCTACACACGTCAGGAACTGTCCCGAGTGATTCGTCATTTTGAGGCGCAGTTGCCCGAATTTGTAAAGATAACCATTGAGAACACCCATCTTGTCACAAATATCACCCTGACAGGAGAGAACACCGGAGTAGAGTTGCTACGATTTCAGATGAATCGTTATCACAATAATCTCAACAGTATTTTCACTCGGGATGTGGTGTCGATGGAGAACAAGACGGTTGCAGAGGTGTTGGGAGGCTTGCTTCATGAAAGGGAACTTACAGTAGCATGTGCCGAGAGTTGCACGGGAGGGAATCTGGCTCATCGGATAGTGCAGGTGCCCGGTTCTTCGGCATATTTCTTAGGGAGCGTAGTAAGTTATTCGAATGATGTTAAGGCGCGTGTCTTAGGGGTTTCTCGAAGCGATATCTCAAGTTATGGCGCCGTTTCATGTGAGGTTGTAGAAAGTATGGCAAAAGGAGTGGCATCATTAATGCGCAGTGATTGCGCGATAGCAACCTCAGGGATAGCAGGTCCGGATGGAGGAACTTCGCTGAAGCCTGTAGGAACAGTCTGGATTGCAGTGAAATATAGAGAAAAAATAGTGAGTGAATGTCTGCATTTCAAAGGTGACAGAAACACGGTCATAGAAAGCGCCACAAATCATGGTATTGTGATGCTCATTAATCTCTTGCGTAATTCTTATATTGTTCAGGAAGAAGTCAACGATGACTGATTCCTACATCATCTAAACATATTATTTTTTGAGATGGGAGAGAATCCAGTCAAGGTGAGCTCTCTCGGTGGCCTCGGATGTCCAATGCTCGTTGATGGGAGTTATGAGCGCCTCTTTGGGTGAGGAGATTACATTATAGACAGCATAGCTTGTTGTGGGAGGGCAGGTATTGTCATTGTAGCCCCAAGTTAAAAAAACAGGTACATTTAGATTTCTTGCGAAATTAACTACATCATAGTAAGCCATCGTCTCGAGTTTTTCCGGAGTATCCATTCCGGGAGTATTAAAGAAATGGGGATATCCCCCTGCTCTTCCCGCTTTATAACCTGCCATATCACTGAGAGCCGGGTGGTTGGCTACGCAAAGAGTCACCCTCGGGTCGAGAGCGGCGGTGACGATTGATAGAGCACCTCCCTGGCTACCACCTTGCACCGCTACATTCTTGCCGTCCCATTCGGGAAGGGATGTCAAGAAATCTACTGCTTTCACACAGGCCAGATAGACCCTTTTCATATAATAGTTATCCTTATTGTCAAGACCATTCTGTAGATATCCGTTTTCTTTGCCATTGAAAGCTTTACTAATTTCAGCAAATTGCTCTTCTGTCATTTCCGGATTCAAACCATGTATTTCCATTTCAAACCGGATACAACCATTTTCTCCATAATACTTATGGCGCAATGGTTCTTTTATAGTCTTTATCCCCGCTCCGGGAGGACATAAAACAATCGGACAAGACCCGGGTTTTGCATCTTTAGGCATGGAAAGGTAGCCATAAATAGCTTGCCCCTGTTTGTTTACAATTAGTTTCACTAAATAGCAATCCATCTTGTCGGTGGAATATTCCGGCGCAGACTTAATGGTATATTGTAATGGCAGATTGTTAAGTTCGTCTATGTTTTTTTGCCAGAAATCATTAAAGTCTTGAGGCATCTGAGTGTATGGTTCAATTTTGTCCGGAGAAAAGCCCACTTTCACGTGATGCTTATAAGTTGTGCCGTCAATATTTGCTGAAAGTCTGCAATCACGGAAACCGGGTGATTTCATTGTCCCGGTCTTGATTTTAGCTCTTCCGTTTTTCAGGATCACGGATCCTTTAGAATCGGAAGGCATCATATCTCCTCCGATTTCATAATCCAACGTTACGTTATCAACCGGGATTCCATATTTATAAAGCTGCACCTCAATTTCAGGATTCTCCCCGGTCTCATAAATCCAATCGGCATGGTCGGGCACCGTCACCCATAAAACATCACTTCTATAGGGATAATTTTCAGCGGCAGCAATAGTTATACAGAAGAACAGTAATAAAGAAAGATAATTTTTCATGGTCATTTTTAGATGTTGATTGCCGGTTTTAGTACTGTGTCGTTTATTCCGAAGGTCCTAATGATATTGAAGAGTATTGATTATATGGATGAGTTTTCTGGTAGGGAAATACAACAATGCTCAGGTTTAGAGCCATTTGTCGAAGAAATTTTTCACTTCCTCTTGCACTTCGGGTCCGCAATAATGAGGCATATCCCATATCTGTGTGGAAATTTTATCACCGGCATTTTGGCTTTCCCAGACATCATGCATTATGTTGAAAGAATCTTCAACTCCCGAAGGAAAGAAAAGTTTATCCGTTTTCCCATTAATGAATAACATTGGTTTGGGACATGCAATTGATGCGATATGTGGATGATCCATATAAAGGCGAATGGAAGGCAGAGTATTTGCATAACCTCCATTTTCACGACCATGTTCCCAGGAAAACTGACTATCTGTTGTTGTCATCCAGCAAACGGCAGCTCCGGCTTTTACCTTATCGGTTAAAGCAGAAAGCATCCATGTGCGGTAGCCACCCATTGAGAACCCCATACAACCTACCCTGTCGGCATCCACTTCCGGAAGAGATGCGAAATAATCAGTGATGTATGAATCTTCATGAGTCATTATTCCGCTCAGACATCTGCCTAACCCCATAAGGTTACCGGCAAATTCACTGAGTTTTGTTTTGTCAACTCCCTCTTTCCTGCCCCTGTCTCCCCAGAAAATTGCATCGGCACTTATCACAGCATACCCCTTTGAAGCGAGATAATCACCCACGTATTGACCACCGTAGCATTGGTCTACCCACATATCGGCATCCTTTATCACTGTTGAATCCACATCAAATGGCTTTATCATCTTCTCCTTTCCGATGAAGAAATGTCCTCCATGGTCGTGGAGTAAGACAATTCCGGGATGAGGACCGGGAGTGTCAGGAATAAGCATAAGCACGTCAGCTCGGGTGTATTTGCTTATATTTAGGCGGATTTTTTTGGCTGTATATCCTTCGCGCTTCTCCTCAGCGATAAGTTCCGGATTAAATTCATCAGGAGGAGGCGGAGGTACAAGCATCGCTTCTTTTAGCACACTACGGGCTGAGTCGCGCCATTGGTTGAAGTCGGAGATGTCGCTGTTTCCCCATGCCATGGGGTAGGTGAGTTCCTTTTTGATGTCGTCAAGAAATGCCGGCATCTGACGTTCCACCCCATATGGTAAATATTCCTGAGCCGTCGTGCAGAGGAATGTGCTGACGACGGCCCAGGTTATAGATAGAATGTATTTATACACTATGTTATTATTTGATTACTTTATCTGCTTCTCTTGAACCATCCTCAAAGTAGATAACGCGGATATTGATACCTTTTTGAGGTTCTGACAACTTGCGGCCGTCGATTGTGTAATATTCTATAGAACGAATTGCAGAAGGAGCCTTATCAATTTCGATTTCATCTACCCCGGCAATATATGTGAATTCGGGGAAATACTCTTCAAAATTAGCGGTGGCCTTTTCATTCTGTGCCTTAACGATATGTTCCACTATAGAATTGGCATAAACTTCAATGTTTAGATACCATCCCTTGGGGTCAAGAGAGTAGGTTAAAGCATCTGATGGATCATTGGGGTCAAGACCGTTTTGGATTTCCCAGTCATCGGGTATACCGTCTCCGTCAGTATCAAAGTCTGCGGGACGAGTCACTGTTCTGAGAGACGGGAAACTTGCAGTCTTTGGATTCTCTTCTCCATCCGGATCATTGATATAGTCAAGGATCCCTTGGGTGCCGGATTTAGCCGTAGAACCGGGAACCGGGGCATCGCCAAGATAAGTGACAGTACCTGTGCGAGCCTCCTCCATTAGGCGTTCATCAACAGCGTCGCGAATCAAGCTTGCGCCTACATAATCAAGCACAGCGTTGTAAGCTTCTGTTGCTGAATGAGTGGATATATCACCTCCATCGATCGGTTCGTCAAGTTTAAGTTTAACGCAATCCATTCCGTCAATGTTCACATAATCTACTTTAGACCCGTAATTGTGAAGAGTGTCGACTATAAATCTCTCTCCATCTTTTGTTTTCCCACTGTCATATATAACACCGGCCCAGTCATAATTCTCCGGCTTATCAGCAGCAGTAACATAGTTGCCATTGATATAATAGCGGGAGCCGAGTCCTTTTAACGAACTATCTTCTCCACTACCTACAGAAGTCATAAAGGAAACTTGAGTCACACGAGTCTTATTTTTAGTTCCCGGGCCTGCCTTGTAATAGTTGTTTATCATATTGATGTAGCCACCGCCGGGGCCGCCATAGCAACCGTTGCCATTACCCCAGTTATACATCACACAATTACGGAAATCCACACGCTCAGCATCAACGTGGTTGATAAATTTAGTCTGGTCATATCCGGCCCATTTATAGCGGGCGCCGTTGAAACGTGGAGCGCGGTTCTGAACATGGGCAATGAAATTATGGTGGAAGGAAGCCTCCTTACCCCCCCAAATACCTCCGTAAGAGTGAGCTCCCTTAGAGTGTCCGGGATTTGCAAGACCTTCAGTGATTGTACACCATTGCATCGTGAAATTCCTGTTGTTGTAGAAAGAGGCCACTTCATCGATACTCCAAGACATCGATACATGGTCGAGAATCATATCATGTTTTTCACGTTGCCAAGTGGCGTCAGCGCCATCGTTTACATCCTTCACCTGAGAGCGGCGGAAACGGATGAAACGGATGATATTCTGGTTACCCTCACGGATTGTGCGATAGCGAAGAGTTATACCATCACCGGGAGCTGTCTGACCGAGGATAGTGGTGTTGTCGCCAATGGTAAGGTCAGATTTCAGGTCAATGTATCCACCAACGTCAAAAACAACAATCTTAGGATTACTTCCATTTACAGCTTTACGGAAAGAACCTTCGCCATCATTGTCAAGATTAGTGACATGGCGTATTTCAGGAGTTTTGGTACCATCGCCGCGACCACCCTGGGTGTATCGCCCATGTCCCTCGGCTCCGGGGAATGCCGGGGCGAGTTCCTGAGCGTATAGGCCCGTTGCTATTGCGGCAATACTTACTAAAGTAAAAAATCTTTTCATATGGTTGTTAGTTATTGGTTTTTTATGGTTTGTATTTTATGGTTTATTTATTATTGTTGGAACTTATTCCAGACTTTCGGTTTCTAATTCTTAATTTCTAATTGTTAAAGCGTTACTCCATTCTTGAATATTGCGATTTCATGAATACCGCTCTTTTCAGAATTTACTTTTTCACCTGAAGCTACATTAATGACGTAGGAGATGAAATTATTGAGTACCTCCTGCATAGACGCATCTTCCACAAGAGTTCCTGCATTGAAGTCAATCCATTTAGGTTTGCGTTGAGCAAGACCGGAATTTGTTGATACTTTTATTGTCGGCACGAAAGTACCGAAGGGTGTACCTCTTCCAGTTGTGAAGAGCACCAACTGGCATCCGGCAGCAGCAAGAGCTGTAGCAGCCACAAGGTCGTTGCCCGGTGCAGAAAGAAGATTGAGGCCGTGATTCTTGATACGTTCTCCATATTCGAGAACACCAAAGACAGGACTTTTCCCCGATTTCTGAGTGCATCCCAAAGCTTTTTCTTCAAGAGTTGAAATTCCTCCCGCCTTGTTACCCGGAGATGGATTTTCTCCCACAGGCTCGCCATGGCTCAGGAAGTATTCCTTGAAGTTGTTTATAAGGGAGATTGTTTCTCCTAAAAGTTCATTGGAAGCACATCTCTGCATTAGGATTGTTTCAGCACCAAACATTTCCGGCACCTCAGTAAGAACGGTTGTACCCCCCTGCACATTGCATAACCAGTCGGAAAATTCGCCAAGTAAAGGATTAGCCGTGATACCGGAGAAACCGTCGGAACCACCACACTTAAGTCCGATACGCAATTTTGAAGCGGGTTGTTCGCTACGTTTAAAGTTTCGGGCATTTTCATATAGCTCACGAAGAAGTTGCACGCCATATTCTACTTCATCACCCTCCACTTCCTGGCACACCATGAATTTCACACGTGAATGATCATAATCACCACAGAATTTTTCAAAATCCTTAGGCTGATTATTTTCGCATCCTAGACCAACTACCAACACACCTCCTGCATTTGGGTGACTAACCATGTCTCGAAGAATCTTCTTTGTGTTTTCATGATCACCTCCAAGTTGAGAGCATCCGAAATTATGGGGGAAACCGAAAATTCCATCTACACCTTCTGCTCCGGTCTCTGCTACAACTTGATCTACTATCTGTTTTACAATGCCATTGACACATCCAACGGTCGGGATTACCCAAATCTCATTACGTATTCCAACCTGACCATCGGGACGCTCATAACCCATGAAGGAAACCTCTTTCCCTTTTCCGGAAGTTCCGGGAGAGTCAGGTGAAGCATTATCAATTGCAATGCCGGAATAATCCAGAGTCCCTGCAAGGTTGGTCTTAATATCATTATGATCTAAAAAATCACCTTGCTGTATATTGTGGCGTGCGTGTCCTATCGGGAAACCATATTTTATGATATTTTTTCCTTCCGGAATTTCTATAAGGGCAAATTTATGGCCTGCAGGAATGTCAGACCCGAGGGTGATATCCACTCCGTCTACAGTAATTATCATCCCTTTGGGAAGAGGCCGGATTGCCACGGCTACATTATCTGCCGGATTTATCTTGATAAAGTCTTTCATTTTTTGATTTTATATTAGACACCGTAAAACAATAAAAGTTAAAACATGAGTCTCATTCTTGCGGAATCCAAACGGATCCGACGGAAAACACGTTAGCGAGATTTCTATATTCAGCCACCTCTTCAGGTGTGAGTTGATGAGCCCATTTAACGCGGGCATCAGGATTTGCTCCCGGGCCTGTCGAATTATATTCCCCATATCGGGCTGTCGATTCATTTGCCGGGTCGCTCCAGTTGTTCCATCCCTGCGCCACAATCTGCGGGGCAAGATCGCAGTCGATAAATACAGTGGCTGCGTAGGGACGCCAGGGTCTTCCCAAATAAAGTTTTTCAACATTATCAAGAGCTTTGATTTTACACCCGTCAAATATATATCCAAACTTAACTTCTTTGGGCGTTGAGGCGGCAGTGATAAATGAGTTGGCTTTCCCGACTATTTCACAATTCTTGAAATAAGCAGTTGCCGGTCCGAAAATAAAGTCTGTTGTTCCTTCTATATAACAATCTTCAAAATAGACGCGGCTAAAATTCCCTGCCGTGAAGATCGTGTCCTGGTTGCCGAGGAAACGGCAATGGCGAAATATCAGCCGGTCGCCTTCCGTATGCAGTGCCACCGCCTGGCCTAATTTCGGGGCATCGTTTTCTATCGTAAGGTTTTCAAATGTAGCATCGCAGGCATCCACTTTCACTGTGTATGTGCGGAACGTTCCCATCTTGTCGATATTGGCATGATGATTATAGGTGATAATGGTGCTATCCATATTTTCGCCTATAAACCTCACATTATGCAGCCAAGCCGGGATAACAATCTTTTCCTTGTAGACACCGTTTGCGATATGAACCGTGACGGTATAGTCCATATATGCGCGGATGAGTTCAAGAGCTTCTGTAATTGTCTTGCAGTCGCCCGAGCCATTCTGATTCACGTAGATATCTCTCTTCCATTCGGCTGCCGACATCCCTGACATTGCAGAGATGAAGAGAAGTAGCAGCGCTGTGATACGTGATTTCATACAGTTTTTTACAAGTTTCTTTATTCTTATTTTGTGATTCTGAACCAGTCAACATTTAGCCATCCACTGTCGTTACTTTCCCAGTCTCTGACGCAGAAGAGTCCGACCTTGGCCCCTATCCAATGTCCTTCAGTCACTTGAAGTGGTTTGCCGAAGGTGGTGAATTTTTTCCCGTCAAAACTATAAGAGAATATGGCCTCACATTTATAATCTTCTTTCTTAGTCGGTTTTTTGCCTGTCATTTTGACATTTACCCTAAGATAGAGGGGCTTGTTTTCATCAAGTTTCAGGGAAGCTGTTTCAGTCTCTTTTCCTCCCTTGTTAGATTTCAAACTCTCTACCTCAGAAAGATAGATTCCATCTTCACGGCTCACAAGCTGGATGGCACCGAGGTTATAACCGGCGATCACAAGACCGGCTCTTTCGCCCGGCATGATTTTCCCGTTGTTTACACGTGGGACAAATTCAACTTTTGCAGTAGCAGTGAAATTTTCTGCAGGGAATTTTTGAAGCAGAAGGTTTGAAGAGTCGTAAAGGCGTCCGCTGTCCGCAGTCTTTTGGGAGAAAAGACGCAGTTGGGAATTGTTTGCATCGGCAAAATACCATAACGCATTGGGATTCCCCTTCCATTGCCATTGTTTGCCAAGTTCCACGCTGTCGAATTCATCGCTTTCCACAGGATTATTCTTGGTGTAGTTGGCTCCGACATTAGGTTTTTTATATTCCTTCACTGGTTCCCCGCGCCCATCACCATCGGGGTCTACTCCGATCACAGGCCACCCATCGCTGTTCCATACCATTGGTTGCAGATGCACAACCCTTCCGTAAGGACCTTTGTCTTGGAAATGGATAAACCAATCTTCGTTGCCGTCCGGAGTATCGATCCATGCTCCTTGATGAGGCCCGTTGATGTCAGTTGTTCCCTGATCCATAACGTTTCTGACCTCATAAGGTCCCCATGGAGATTTTGAACGAAGCACCTCCTGCCAACCTGTGGCAACTCCTCCGGCCGGGGAGAAGATATAATACCAGTCGCCCCGTTTATACATTTTTGCTCCCTCGATAGTTTCATTTTCGATATGGCCATCATAGATCACTCTGTCCTGTCCAATTGTCTGTGTGCCGTCGGGAGTCATCTCAATCATTCCCAAAATACTCTTAACACCGGCCCTGCTTCCGGCATATCCATGAGCGATGTAGGCTTTCCCGTCTTCATCCCAGAAAGGGCAGGTGTCGATAACGCCTTTAGCTTTGTAAACGTGCACCAAAGGTTCCCATGGTCCCGCAGGGTCTTTTGTCTTTGTCATGAAGATACCCAAGTCCGGGTCTCCATAATATATATAGAATTCACCGTTATGAAAGCGGATTGACGGAGCCCATACATGGTTGCCATGGCTGGGGTCGGGAGCAGCTTGTGCATATTCGGGCATTTCTGCAATAGCATGACCGATGATTTCCCAGTTAACAAGATCTTTCGAATGAAGAATCGGCAATCCCGGAATATCACAGAAACTTGAAGCGGTCATATAATAGTCGTCACCTACCCTTACTACATCCGGATCCGAATAATCTGCATTTACAACAGGATTCTTATATTTCCCATTGCCGAGATCCGGTTGCCACACCTCTGATGTATATTGTTTTGCAAAGACCGGAATTGCTGATATCAACATCATGGCAATCGCGGGAAGAATTTTACAGTTTTTTTTCATTTTATTGGTTTGTGTTGGTTGTCGTGGGTGTTGAAAAACCATCATTGGGAGGTGTGCCAAAACTCACGTTTGGCACACCCGAAAAGGGTATTATCGTTTGATAAACTTATAGTTTTCAACTTTGGATCCGTTTTCTATCACGATGATATATACACCGGGGTCAAGAGAATCCATTATGTCGAAACGATTTTCTCCAATAGCTGAGCATACCACTATGCCGCTCATGGCATTGACTACTGTGAAGCGGGAATTTCCGGTAGCAAAGATGCTATTCACGGATGCAGCATTGGCTTCATAATCAGCTTTGATTTTTGAAGAAGAGAGGGCTCCTTTGTAGATATAAAGGTCATCAAGGAGACCGTTGTAGGAATCATCAAAGTTATATGTGTTTGTGCCGCCAATCACTAATTTTTCTCCCGGACAAACTATCGGTCCGGTCATTACATCTGCTTTGCTCTCAGCAAGTTCACCGTCAATGTAGAATGCAAGAGTTTTAGCATCAAAGTCGCGCACCGCTGCAATATGATGCCAGTTCCCGTCGAATACCCTTGTAGAGGCATCAGAAATACCGACCTCTGTCTTTGTTACATCGTCGTCGATTGAGAAGCGGAAGGTATCGCCATTCTTATGCTCAAAGCCAAACCAGTTGCCTGTCGGGGTTGCAATCGAACCGTAAAGAAGGAGATAAGCGTCTGCTTTGCTTGAAGAGTTCATCCAGAATTCAACTGAGAATGAATTATCGTTAATATCAAACTCTTCGTATGCATCTTGAACAAATACAGAAGATCCGAACAATCTCAAGGCATTCCCCACCTTGCCACCGGTAACTTCAGCCTCTTTATAAGTGCCTGCGTATGCGCCGTTGGATTTTGCCTGCACAGCTTTTTGTGAAGCGACGTTGTTAGTAATTGTGTTTCCAATACCCTTGCTTTTTTCCTCGGTGGAGCCAACCGCATCAATCTCGTCAAACGGGAAGTAAGCTATAAGTTCAACTTTTGAAGGTTCGAGAACTATAATGTTAATTTCAACCGAAGTGTTGTCATCATCTTCAGCACCGGTAGTAGTAAGGGTAAATGTATATTCACCGATTTCCTGAAGTTCTCCTGTTATTGACCCTTGGAGAGTGGTGCTATCGAAGTTGAGGACAAGGCCATCAGGCATTTCTGATGATGTAACGCCGGTTGCATTCTTCACTCTGAATATAATAGGTTGAATTTCATCTCCTTGATAAATCACCTGATTCAGAGAACCGGAACTTACAGATATAACACCTTTGGTGTTGAAATAATCTTCCGGGCAGAAAGAAAGGTGAGGAGGCTGGTTGTAGGCACAGTTCTGCCAAGCCACAGCGAGACGATACTGACGGTCTTGCATCAGACACGGAATCTTGTAGCTGGAAGGTATTGTAGTGGTGAAGATGAGGAGGTCTGACTCTGTGCTGCCGTCGTGAAGTATAATCTCCTCACGCCAGTCTCCGAAGATGTCGGCCTGGAGGTTTGGAGTTGCTTTTGTGGAATTACAAGATGCTGCATTGCTGTATTTGCCAAGTTCAAGCACGGTATTTACGCTTGAGAGAGCGTTAGTGGGTTTTGATATGGTTGTACCGTCAAGAAGTTCGTCGAGAAGGTCTCCATCCCAATAAACGCGGAAGTTGACAGAGGGACGTTTAGCTCCTGAAACGATTTCCTGACCACCCCATACATTCCCTGTTGAAGACCACCATTCGTAGCCCGGATATGTGGAGGATACATTGGCAGCGAGACCACGGCCTACGTCGCCGCCAGTCTGTTTCTCGAAATAGATCACTTCTCCTGTTTTAGCATCACGCACGCTGACATCGTAAGGGTTTGATTTCTCCTCATGGGGCATCATTACCTGAAGACCTTCGCGATCCGGCAACATCTTTGCGAGATGGAGAGCGTCGCCATGGCCGCCGCCGGTGCGGTACATGAATTTACCGTTATGGTCGAGAGCTGCTGAGCCGAAGATAATTTCATCGCAACCGTCGGCATCTACATCGCCCACTGTGATGGAGTGGGTGCCTTGGCCATAAAGTTCCTTGCTCTTAGGAGAGGAGTAAAACCATTTTTCAGTCAGTTTGCTGCCGTCGAAGTCCACAGCCCATACATATGCGTAGGTGTAATAACCGCGACACATAACTGCTGAAGGCTTCCTGCCGTCAAGATAAGCCACACAGGCAAGATATCTATCGGAACGGTTGGCATTACTGTCACCCCAGCCGCTATTGTTTTGAATGGAACGCGGGGGATTATAAGCGATCGTGTTGATTTCGGCACCGGTTTCACCATTGAAGACTGTGAGATATTCCGGGCCGGAATTTACAATACCTGCATTAGATTCGGTTTTTTTTCTGTAATCGTCGGTGACTTTGTCGTTGCCCATCAATACGGCTTTCCCTTTACCGTCGATTGTTCCGGGAGCAGTCTTGCAGATGAGTTCTGCCTTCCCGTCCCCGTCGAAGTCATAGACGAGGAATTGAGTGTAGTGGTTACCGGAACGGATATTCTGGCCGAGGTCAATGCGCCATAGTTTGGTTCCGTCAAGTTTATAACAGTCGAGGATGGTGTTGCCGGTGAAACGGAACTGGTCGCCGTTATCAGCCTGATTTGTCGGGAACCATTTCACCACGAGTTCCCATTGACCGTCGCCGTCAACATCGGCAACCGACACATCATCGGGGGTATAAACATAGTCACGTTGCTGTTTGGAGCCACCTGCCGGTGATGTACCGCCTGCGGGGCGGTCGAGGTGTACTTTCATGTAGGGAGTGTCCCATGCTTCAACGGGGGCGGAAGTTTCCAGCTCCACATCATTTTGAATGGCCTTTACAGTGTAAGCAACACCGGTTGTGCCATTCGGGTCTGTAAAATTAGTGCCTGATTTAATTGGCGTATCATTTAGTTTTGTATCCCCACGATAAACATCGAAAGTGAGATCTTTGGGATCATCGATAAGTGAACGCCAGGATAGGAACACTCCTTTGTCGGTTTTTACAGCTACAAGGCCTCGGTCGAGCTTTTCAGCTTTCACAGTAGGGCTGTAATTGCCTTGCGCGAATGCTCCCAAAGTGAAGAGCAGGGCAAGACAGGTTAAGTAAACTTTTTTCATGTTATTAATTTATAAGGTAATATAATATTATATTTAGGCAGGATAAAAAAATCGATTCTTCCCAATTCAACCAACAAAATTACAAAATTTAGTTGAAAAGACAATAAAATGAGTTTTTTAAATTAAAAAGATCCCACAAAAATCTAATATCTCGGTCATATATGCTATACAACATATATAAGTTTGAAAGATGAATTAATAAAAAGATTTAAATTTGCGCGATTTTTGAGAAAAAAGTTAAAACAACCTTAAATTAACCTTAAAATTTAATCTATGAAGAAACTTTTTACTTCTATTTTCACCCTACTCCTTGCCTCAGGAGGTATGGTAAGTGCCCAACACACTTATGACTTCACAAATTGGAGCGAAACAACAGTAGCAAACCTTAAAGCTGATGCGGCAAACGACGCCTTAACCGGGTGGAGCGACATCGAAAAAGTGGCTGATGCTGAAAATAATGCGAATGCTGTTGACGGCAAATGTTTCTGGATGGCCGGGGAAAACACATCTGTAGGTAATAACGGCAATCTTTATGCAAAAGACGAACTTATCCCTGAACTTGAAGGCCTTGACTTCTCTTCCCTAACTTCAGGTAAACGTAGCCTTGCAATCGCAATTGACTATCCTTCAACCTCTTTGGGTACATATGAAGGCCCCTCCTATTTATGGCTTGGCAGCAAGGAATTGAATTATTTTATAATCCACAACGTAAAATCCGGCGCGACTATAACTATGGGAGTTGAATCACATAAGCCGGCAGAAGCCCGAGGTGTGAAATTATTTGTGGGAGACAATGAACTGAAAGACCCCGATGGGAATGCTGTTGCGGTACCAACCACATATCAGGAACAGACATGGCAAGTGCCCGAAGGTGATGATCCCGTTGACATTACAGTTTATAACACAAACGGATGTCATGTTTATTTTATAGACATTAATGATGGTTCTTCTGCAATCTCAGGAATCGAAGATCCACAGGATGTAGCACCTGTATATTACAACCTGAATGGAGTGCGTGTAGATAATCCTGCCAACGGCATTTACGTACGAGTTCGCGGCGACAAGGTTGACAAGGTGATTGTACGGTAATCAGCAACTTACACATAAAGATGAGTCCTAAATGCCCTTCAATGCTTTTAGGGCTCATTTCACTTGTTTTTTATGTAAAAAGGGAAAGGGTTTTGTGGATAAAATTAAATTTCTATAAATTTGCATTATTGTGACACAAGTTTTTACGAATTTCTAAGACGACGATCCTAATAAGTCGGTCTTAACTGTATAAATTGTGACCTGGAAAACTCAGCAAATTTTAACCTTATATTATACTTACATCTAATACTTTGAACTAACTAAACGAGCGTATGAAATTCAGGCAGAAAAAACGTCATTGGCTAATGCTTCTGCTTGCCATGACATTCTCAATTTCAGTCTACGCCCAAAACATCACTGTGACAGGAACCGTCACAGATGAGACAGGCGAACCGTTGATAGGAGCCACCATCATGCAAAAAGGATCTTCAAACGGGACTGCAACAGATATCGATGGGAACTACAGGATTTCGGTACCACCCAAGACAACACTGATTTTTTCGTATGTCGGCTATACCAACAGGGATATAGCAGTAGACGGACGTACAAAAATCGACGTAACTCTTCAACCCAATTCCACAGTGCTTGATGAATTTGTAGCCATCGGTTACGGCACAGTGCGTAAAAAAGATCTGACCGGTTCGGTGTCCCAAGTCTCAGGTAAGGAGCTTGCCGAGGCACCGGTGGTATCTGCCGCACAGGCTTTATCGGGGAAGGCAGCCGGAGTAAATATCGTGACTCAGAGCGGTGCACCCGGTGCCGGAGTAAATATTACTGTGCGAGGTGGTGCTTCTATTACTCAAAGCACCAAACCTCTTTATATCGTAGACGGGTTCCCGATGGATGATGCCCTTTCTAATATAGATATCAACGACATCGCCACAATAGACGTTCTGAAGGATGCCTCCTCAACAGCCATCTACGGTGCGAGAGGTTCAAACGGTATCATTGTAATCACTACCAAGTCTTCAAAAGAGGGTAAGACAAGGGTAGATTACAACGGTTTCGTTTCAATCGACGTGCTCCCCAAGCAACTCGACGTTATGGACAACGCCCTTAATTACGTGAATTATCAATATGAGCTCATAGCTCTCAGGAACAATTACGGGCTCTTCACTCAGGTTTATGATAATAACTACGACTATTCAGATCCGTCGTTTTTCACCGGTGTATACGGTAGAATGAACTCTCTATATGGGGCCGGAGGTCCGCTCGATTATGCCCTCAACATGCAGAAAGAGGGTTTCGGTGGCTCAGCCGTTACCCAAAACCATAGTGTTTCTATAACCGGCGGGAACGACAGGATCAATTATTTGGTCTCTTACAACTTTATTGGCAACAATGGTCTACTCGCCAACCATGATTATAAGAGAAACTCCGTCAGAGCAAAGATAAACTCTGAACTATGGAAGGGTGTGAAACTCGATTTCTCGACCTTCTTTTACGGAGCCTCAACACATGGTGGAGGAGCTTTCGCCGGACTCGATGATCTTGTGAAATATCCTATCAATGGAGGTACGATGCTTACGGAAGACGAGCTTCTCAACACCCAGACACTCGGAATATTCCGAACAATGACCTCTCTCTATTCGGCTACCAACCAATTGGTGCAGAATCGTGCGGCCACAAGCGACAGACGCAACAGACGTCTTGAACTCAACGGTGGAATTACAGTGGATTTTGCAAATCATTTCACTTGGCGAACTTCAGGCAATTATGTTGCTTCTTGGAATAAATCAACATCATTTGCCGGCCCTAACGGCACGGGTTATCTACTTGACCCGGTGAATACCGGTATGACCGGCTCTATCGCAAATACCGAGGGTTACAACTGGCATATAGCAAACGTGCTTACATATCAACAGCTCTTCAATGAAAAGCATGACCTCAGCATAATGGTTGGCCAGGAATATTCTTATAGCGAAAGCGAAGGTAATTCTATTTGGCTTAAGAAATTCCCGAATCCCAATCACGGACTTGATTATATCACAACAGCTGAGGTATCAGACAAGTCTACTTCCCACTCTCATAGCAATATGTTGTCTTTCTTTGCTCGCGGCACATATATCTATGATGAACGTTACATTCTGACAGCAACAATGCGTGCCGACGGTAGCTCCAAGTTTGCAAAAGGGAACAAGTGGGGTTTCTTCCCCTCAATTTCAGGAGCATGGCGTGTGAGCCAGGAAAAATTCTGGGAGGAAGCTTCGATCAACACTTGGTTTAACAATCTGAAACTTCGTGCGGGATATGGAGTGACCGGTAATAACGGGATCGGAGACAATCTATATACAACAGCCGTGACTCTTGGCAGCTATCCTATGGATAATAACTTGAACAACACCGGGTTCGTTCTTTCAAACGAACTGGGTAACCGTGATCTTAAATGGGAAACATTGCATGCCGCCAATGTGGGTCTTGATTTGGGATTGTTTAACAACAGATTAAGCATCTCTGTAGACTGGTATAACAACCAGATATCAGATATGCTTATGGAGGCTACTATTCCATCTACCACAGGTTATACAAAACAGATGCAAAATGTGGGTAAGATGCGAAACCGTGGATGGGAAGTTGCTATTAACACCGTAAATATTGCCACTCGAGACTTTACCTGGAGCACTGTTTTAAACCTTTCGTTTAACCGTTCTAAGGTGATTGCCCTAAACAATGGACTTGATTACAAGACATTCAATGCCGGAAGTTCATTACAAGGGCAGGTAACTTATTATGCAATGGTGGGTCAGCCTCTCGGTGATATGTTCGGTTACAAATATATAGGGATTTATACCACAGATGATTTTGAACCAACCTATGATGCCGCAGGCAACGAGACCGGCTATCAACTCAAAAAGGGTGTGGTGCTTCCGTTTGATGGTATTGCAAAGCCGGGTGACATGAAGTTTGCCGCCGACAATGAGGATGGCACTCAGTTTACCCGCCAGCTTCAAAAAATTGGTAATGGTACTCCTCTTTGCGTCGGTGGATTCGGAAATACATTCTCTTTCAAAGGATTTGATTTGAATGTGTTTATGAATTTCGCTATTGGTAACGACATCTATAATGCCACAGCACAAGCTTTGAGCCCTTACGGTCCGTTCCAAAACACCCTCAAAAAGTTTGGAGACAACCATTATCAGTTAATAGATCCGACAACGGGTAGAGAGGCTACCACACTTTCAAGACTTAAGGAGCTTAATCCCGATGAAAATTCCCGTCTATGGTCGCTCACTGAGTCTAATTCCGGCAATATTATCTATCCTTCCTCTTACTTTGTGGAAGATGGTTCCTACTTGCGAATCTCTCAGCTCACACTTGGCTACACATTCCCCGATAAATGGATGAAGAAGGCATTTATACGTAATTTCCGTATTTACTTTACGGCCAACAATCTCTACACATTCACAAAATATAGTGGATATGATCCCAATGTCTCTTCAGCCAACGATGACGTGATTTGTACCCCGGGTTTTGACTCAAGAGCTTACCCGGCATCACGCAGTTATGTTATCGGAGTTAACCTGTCATTCTAATAGAGAAACTTTCTAAAAGATTTGAAACTGATGAAAAAATATAATTTCAGTAAAGTATTGAGTGTGATAGCAACCCCGGCAATCATAAGCTGCGCGTTAATGTTATTCACCTCCTGTGAGGATACGCTTGATATGCCGTCATATACAAAGGATGATGTTGAGTTCGCATTTGCCAATGAGAACAATGCTGACATGTTTATCCAGGGAATATACCGTGGACTTACATCTGAAGAATATTATCGTCAAGCAAATTCGGGAGAAATGACTACCATGGCTGCTGAAGATAATTTCGAGGGCAATAAGCATTATATCTCCAATTATGCATACGACCCTATACCTCCTTATGTTTTTGGAAGCATCTATGCGGAGTGTTATAAGAAGATAGAGGCATGCAATATCGCTATTTATCGTCTTGGTAAGTTCGAGCAGACAGACAAAGTAAAGGCCTTATCTGCCGAAGCATCCGCATTGAGGGCTTTCCTATATTCGACTCTTATCCGTCTTTACGGTGATGTCCCCTTTATTACCCAACCCCTTGAGATACTGGATATAACCGACCCTGATGTGATATATCCCAAGCGTTATGATCGCGACAAGATATATGATTATATCATCGATGATATGGTGGCAAAGATGGAAGACTTGCCATGGTATTCGGAATGTGGATACACAGAAAGAATCAACCGTAACAGTGCCTGTGGCCTTTTAGCAAGGATATGCCTGTATGCCGGCGGCTACTCTTTGAGATGGAATCTGGAAACCAACGATCCCTCTACTCTTCACATGGGTCAACGTGAAGACCAGGCCCGCATTCGTGAGATTTACACCATTGCAGACAATGCCCTCACTTCCGTGATAAACAAGGGTGAGAATGCTCTGATCCAGGCACAGGGAGGCATGTCAGGTTTCCAATTTCTCTTCTATAATTTTGTTCAGCGCAATTTTGGTGCGGTGGCCCAAGAAATGATGTGGTCGAACGCGCGTTACGGCTCTAATGTAGGGAACACATACTTAGGAGTATATGTCGGCACATGCGGTGGCAGCCAGTATGCAGTCTATGGCCAGCGCCGTGCATTGCAAGCCAAACTTCCCTCATATTATGTATCTTTCGATCCCAAAGATACGAGAAGAGACGTGACGATATGCAATTATAATCCCCGTTCATTAGGCACAAGCACAGAAGATGAAGTAGCAGATGCAGGTGTCACTTATTCGTCGCTTTGCGGCGGAAAATACAGGATTCCATGGCAAGTGGAACCGGATGCTGCATCTCAAAGAAATGTAAATATACCCTATTTACGTTATTCAGACATTTTGCTCATGTATGCCGAGACTCAGAATTATCTGCATAACGGGCCTACAGGCGAGGCGATTGCAGCTTTACAACAGGTGCGCCAACGAGCCGGAATCGGAGACATGGCGGTACCCGGCGGTTATGAGGCTTTCCAGTATGCCCTCCTGCAGGAGCGTAAGTGGGAACTTTCCGACGAATTCCTGCTGCGCACCGACCTTGTGCGTATGAACCTTCTTGACAGTGAAGTTAAAAAACAGCAAGAAGCCATGAAAGCTTTTTCAAAGCGTGAAGGTGAATATAGCGGGATAGCTACCTATCGTCTTTATAAGTTTACAAAAGATGAAAACAAATATGGAACAACTTTCCTGGCACTTGAATATATAGATATAACCGACCCGGCAGAAGTGGCAATTGTCGCCGTAAGCAATCCTAATGCATCTGCCGGTAAGGAGGCTTATCTTAAGGCACTTCAGGAAATTGCTGCTTCGCATGGTAAAGATGCCACCGCAACATGGTATCCTTGCAATATGTTTTTGGCTTGGGACAATACTTGGAATAAGAACGCACGTATCGCGGGAGGCTTCCGTCAGGGTGCTGAAAATAATCAGATCCTGATAGGGAATACCATAGCACAGAAACCTACCGGGTTTGCGGAAAACGGCAATGAATATCCCGACTGGATTTCGGGACCGTTAGGACTCTATTTCGGCTATAAATATAACCAGACCGAGCTTTCTCCGTTTGCTAATCAGGCTGCAGGACATCCTCTGGTTGATAACCCGCGTCTGACCCAGCTTCCCGGTTATCCCGGATACACCGGAGTGCAGTGATATTGATAATAAAACTTTAGCAGAGGAGAGTTTCTTCTCTCCTCTGCCAAAAAAACGAACACTCAATAAATTATAAATAACCAATTAACCAATTTACACATGAAAAAATCTTTACTTCTTTCAGCTGTGGCTCTCGCTGCTTTCACAGCTAATGCCGAAGTCATCGATTATGACTTCAAAACAAATCCTCCTTTCTTTACTTTAATATACACGCCTGTAGATGAAGGAGGTATGGGTATGTCCGGAGAATATGACCTTATCGACAAAACCGGTATGGACGTAAATACCTCAGGCACAATGTTCAATGAAATGAATTTAGAGGGGCTATGGGTTGCTGTTCCCAACTATGCAATCGACCTCGTGGATGGTCAAACCTATAATCTTGTGGCTGATGATATGGATCCGTTAGATTACTCTCATCCTTTTATTACTTGGGATCCTGAAGGAACCGGACCGGCACGTGTTCACTATTTCAATGGCTGGAACAAATGGGAAAGTTATGCTGATTTTAAAGCAGTAGATACCGGAGTGCCGGGTGAAAAAGATAATGATCCGGGAGCATATGGACCCGGTTCAGAGCAAGATTTTATCGCCAGTCAGGGAGCTCTCGGTTTCCTGCGTGGTGGAAACAGTGCTTCACGTACCGGCACATATGTTCAATTCCCGGAAATAAAGGACCCCGCCAAAGTGACTGTTTGGATGTGTAATCAAGGTGGAGATTACCATGAAATGGGGCTGTATTGCGAGATAACCCCGGTGATTGGTAGTGAGGTTCTTGATGCTATCCCGGTTCAAGGTCCGTCAAATTACTTGCCTAAACGTTACTATAAGGTTGAAACCGTTCTCCCGGAAAATGTAAGGGGTAATGTGGCTCTCCGCGTTGGTTGCGCCGGAAGTCAGGTTCAACTCGTTCACGTTCGTATCGAAACTATAGATGAAGCCGGCATTGAAGGTATAATTGTTGATGCCGATGAGAATGCTCCAGTTTACAATATGTTTGGAGTAAGGGTTGATGAGTCTTACAAGGGTGTGGTTATCAAGAACGGCAAGAAGTTCATTCAGAAATAATTTCTGACCCCATATACGCGATATATCCGTCTTCTTACCATAGACGCGATATATCGCGTTTCCCTTTTAACAAGCACTCAAAATCATAACAACTAATAATTATTAACCTTAAAACATCAAAACCTTGAAACTTATAAAATTTTTGGCAATAGGTCTTTGTGCATTAGCTTTTGCGGGCGAGTGTATGGCAGCCGATTCCCAGCTTTTGGCATTCCCCGGAGCTGAAGGTTTCGGGCGTTACACATTGGGAGCGAGAGCTGTGGCAAATCCGGTAATATATCATGTGACTAATCTTGATGATTCCGGTACAGGCTCTTTCCGAGATGCCGTGAGCAAGGAGGGTAGAATTATCGTATTCGATGTCTGCGGAACAATAAGGCTGAAATCAGCACTCACTATAAAGGGCAACAACACCATTCTCGGACAGACGGCCCCGGGAGAGGGAGTGCAAGTGTATGGTGACCGTGTCAGTTTCTCCGGAGCAAACAACCTTATCGTGCGTCATATGCGTTTCCGTATGGGCGTTAACGGAACATCGGGAGCCGATGCCTGTGGTGTCGCAAACGGCACTGACATGATTTTCGACCACCTCTCAGTGTTATGGGGTAGGGATGAAACATTTTCTATAAGCTGGGACAACAAGAACAATCGCCCTGCCAACATCACTATCCAGAATTCTATTATGGGACAAGGTCTTCAAGACCACTCATGCGGAGGCCTTATCCAGACAATCGGCGGAGTAACCCTTTACCGTAATCTTTACATCGAGAACAAGACCCGTAATCCTAAGGTAAAAGGCCTGAATCAATTCGTTAATAATGTTGTCTATAACTGGGGCAACGGCGGTTGCTACATCCAGAGCGACTCAGAGGGTGACTCATGGGCAGATATCGAGAACAACTATTTCATGAGGGGACCATGGAACGGTGCCACAGCTCCTTTCTCAAGAGGAGTTCAGACCTTCCGTTACTATGGGGCAGGCAACTTTTACGATGATAATAAAGACGGTCTTTTGAACGGTCATGAAATGAGTATAGAGGAGATGAGCGGCAAGGAAGGGGGAACTGCTCCTTACTCCACTTATTTCGCTTCTCTCAGTGCCCTTAACGGCAACATTACCGAATATAACAAAACTGCTTCGGAAGCTATTCAGCTTATCCCGGAAATATCCGAGAAACTTACGGCCGCTGATGCTTACGAGTGGATTTTGAAATATGCCGGACCTCTTCCGGTTCGTGATGAAGTCGACCAATATATTATTGACGAAATGGCTTCATACGGTCTTAATGGTACGAAAAACGGAATCACAACTGAGGCGACGCTTCCCCATAAAGGAACGGGCGTTATCTCAGGAGGAGTGAAACCTCTGGACTCAGACAACGATGGTATTCCCGATGAATGGGAGATTGCAAACGGCTTGAATCCGAATGATGCTTCTGATGCAGTGAAACTTAATGCTCAGGGCTACACAAATATCGAAGCTTATTCCCACACTATCACAGGACCATATCCTTATATCAAGAAGCCCGTTAATCTTGCTGTGACCAAACAGGAGAAGACCAGCTTGACCCTGTCATGGGATCTCAACAAGAATACCGCAAACGGTTTCGAAATCGAGATTTCTACAGATGGCAAGAATTTCAGCAAAGCAGCCGAGGCAGCAGCGGGAGCAACTTCAGCTACCCTGACAGGTTTGACTGAAAAGACCAACTATCAGGTTCGCGTCCGCTCCACAGGCAAAGGACTGGCATCAGACTATTCCAATGTTGTGGTTACGGAGACAATCGGAGATCCTACAGCTCCCGCCAAACCTACGGATCCGTTCCCGGCGGTAGGAGCCAAAGAGGGTATCGCTGCCGGTCTAACATTCTCGTGGGAAGACAATATAAAGGCTTACGGCGGTGATGTTACATACGCGCTTTATCTCGGAACTTCTGCTGAGAATCTGACACAGAAGGCCACAGGACTTACTAAGACTGAATGGTCAACAAAAGATTTGCAGGCAAACGTAACATATTATTGGAGAGTAGATGCAACCAATTCTTTAGGCACAACAACAGGTGACATCTGGAATTTCTCAACTACCGCTGCCGGAGTGCTCTTCTATGCCGACTTCTATACCCAGCCTGCTGAATTTGGCGCAAAATGGAGTAACATTACAGACAACACTAACATTATCAATGCCAAGAACACTGAGATGGTCTACAATGGCATGAAGATCGGTTCGGGTGACAATTCACTTCGTATCATTGCTATGAGCGGAAGTAATGTATCAGATGATTTAAGTGTAGATTATGGACCTGCCAGCGAAGATGACAGAGGAGCTTCACCGCGTTGTGTGCAGTTCTATACAACAGCGTCAGGAGGATATATCGAGACTCCCGAGATAGAGGGTCCTTGCGTGGTAACGCTATTCCTCGGTAATCCAAACGGCAATTCTTGTACTACCAAACTACTCACATTTGCCGGAGGTCAACAAGTGGGTTCAATGGATATGGCTATGTCAAAGAAGAGAACCTACAAGTTTACAACAACCTACACAAATTCGGGACCGGTCAAATTCAGATTCGATGCAAACGGCAAGAAGGTGAACGTTAATGATATCCTTATTGAGCGTTATGTGGCAGCGAGTGGTGAAGAACCTCTTACTCTGAAATCCGGTAATCTTGTTAATGAGATAGACTTTACCGACGGACTTCTTACCTTTGGTTTCAATCAAGCTATTTTGCTTAATTCACAACCCTCTATTTCAGGAACGCATCAGTTCGAGAAAATCAATGTCAGTGTTTCAGGTGACAAGCTGAATATCGATTATGATGCCCTTGATGCTAACTGCGGATACACAATCACATTTGCACAGGGTCAACTTACCAATATGGCAGGTAACCAGTCGTTTGTGGGTGAAATAAAGCTTAATACCGGGGATTTCGCAGCCGAAAAAGTTGCCGGAGAAAACCACTGGGGCAAAGCAGCAACCTATCTTCCTCTAAATTTTGCTCCTTTCACAGACTTGTCTCCATTTGAGACTGTTGGCAGTCACGTTCAGGAACAACAGAATGATTATCCGCACTGGGTTCAAACCAATGGCGGAGAAATAACTGATGAACACGTAGCTTTCAACAACAATTCAAGCAGCGACAAAGTGATGGCTTATTTCGACGGAGTGGCCAAGAAAGTTTATGTGAAACTTGAGGCAGAAGCAGGTACAGAAGCAACTGTCAAGATTCAGGAAACACGTAATCCCGATAAGGGTGCTCCACAATGGCGTACAATCAGGACAGTGACACATGCCGAGATGCCGTTTGAATGTGAACTTGAACTTAATCCTCAATCACATTTCGTTAAGATTGTGCCTACCTCTATTAACGGTACTGTGAAACTCACCGGTTTAAGAATTTCTGACGATAAGGGTTATTTCGGTGAGGATTACGACTTCGACGGAGTGGAAACAATCCTGAGTGACATGGATGACGAGAATGCCCCAATCTACAACTTGATGGGTATAAAAGTTGACAAGAACTACAAGGGTATAGTGATTAAGAAAGGCAAGAAATACATACAACGTTAATCCGACAAGGGCGTAACAGCCTAAAAGAATTCGGGGGATGAGCCGGAACTCATCCCCCGAATATTTTTTTGTTTATTCTGTTATAGAAATCTAATCAAACTGTTTGAATATCTATCTGAACAGTTGATTAGTTTCCCGGATTACACTTCAATTTTCTTATATTTCGGTACAAGCAGTTTCATGATAACCCATGCAAGAATATAAGCTACAGCGCAAATGCTGAATACAATCATATAACCTGCAGGTTTGCCTGCAAACTGAAGGAACTGGAAGGATGGGCCCATTCCCTCGGCATAGCTGAAGAGGTGGCCTGAACCCCAGTTGATGGCAAATGAACCAAGACCTCCGGCCATTGTGCCGATACCTACGATTGAAGCAACGGTTGATTTCGGGAACATATCACCGATTGTCGAGAAGAGGTTGGCGCTCCATGCCTGATGGGCTGCACCGGCCAAACCGATAATAATAGCAGGCCACCAAACTGAATATTCACCCAAAGGTTGGGCAAACAGTGCCAATACAGGGATAAAGGCAAATATAAGCATTGCACGCATTCTACCGGCATAAGGATTCATACCCTTGTTCTCAACAAATATTTTCGGGAGATAGCCTCCACCGATTGAAAGTACTGTAACTATGAAATAGAGTGTGAAAATCAAAGCCTGACCCATAGAGGAGTAAGAGGTGAACCCAAACTGATCGGAGAAGTATGCAGGTGCCCAGAAAAGGAAGAACCACCATACTCCGTCAGTGAGCGCCTTACCGGCAACGAATGCCCATGTCTGACGATATTTGAAACACTGCCAGAAAGGAATGGTCTTGTTTTCATCTTCCTTAATTTCCTGCTCTGATTCACCTTTGTCGTCCTGCATGATATATGCAAGCTCTTCTTTGTTTACATATTTTGAATTTTCGGGACGTGCATACATCTTACCCCAGAAACCCATCCAGATGAAACCGAGGGCACCGATGATTATAAAGGCCATTTCCCAGCCGTAGAGTTTTGCAAGCCATGGAATACAGAGAGGGGCGGCGAGAGCACCTACAGAAGCACCTGAATTGAAGATGGAGGTCGCGAAGGCGCGGTCCATTTTCGGGAAATATTGTGCAGTTGTCTTGATAGCTGCCGGGAAGTTGCCCGATTCACCGATTGCGAGCAATGCGCGGCAAGCAAGGAAGAGCCAAACACTAATGGTCGATACTGTCAGAGCCATCGCTGAGCCTTTCTGAATTTCATAAAGGGCTTCAATCGAGCCAAGGCCTGCGATATGGATTGTTGCCCAGCCGCAGAAGGCGTGGAGACACGCTGCCAGCGACCATACGAAAATCGCTAAAAGATAACCCTTCTTTGTGCCCAAAAAGTCTATGACCTTACCGGCAAAAAGACTGATTACTGCATAAAAAATTGAAAAGAAAGCCGTGATCTCACCATAGTTGGCATCACTCCAGTGGAATTCCGGCTGGATAAAATCTTTCCAAGTCAGTGATAACACCTGACGGTCAAGATAGTTGATGGTAGTTGCAAAGAAGAGCAGAGAACAAATCATCCAACGCCAATTGGTGCGTTTGACTGTTCCTGCTGCTATCGAGGTTGTCATATCCATAGAATAAGGGTTAGGTTTTGGGGTTAATTTTCAAGTATTATAGTCGCAAAGATATCAGTTTCACACGACTTTCAAAAGGATTAAGACCTAAATCGTCAAACATAAATTCGTATATTTAACGATTTAGGCTTTCCTATATTGTCATTGGAAATAAAAAACCGATATTTTTGCTCTGATAGTGTCAAGATTTAGACACGAAATCAGAATTTGAAATAATTTTTTGCATTGTTGTAGCAGATGTCTTCCACCATCTGACGCACGCGTTTTTCCTCATATCCTTCGAACGGTATCTTTCCGGCTTCAACATCGCTACCAAGGATATTGCAGAGACAACGACGGAAATACTCATGACGTGGATATGAGAGGAAAGAACGAGAGTCGGTGAGCATTCCGACAAATCTGCTAAGGAGTCCAAGATTTGAGAGAGATTCCATCTGCTTGGTCATACCGTCGAGCTGATCGTTGAACCACCAGCCACTACCAAACTGGATTTTGCCGGGCACTGTGCCATCCTGGAAATTACCCAACATTGTGGCGAGCATGTCATTTGCGTCTGCATTCAGGCAGTAAAGGATAGTTTGAGCAAGTTTTCCACGTGTGTTAAGTGTATCGAGTAATTTGGCGCATGATTTTGCTGTCGGGAATTCTCCGATTGAGTCGAAACCGGTGTCAGGTCCGAGAAGTTTAAACATCTTTGTATTGTTGTTGCGGATTGCGCCATAGTGGAACTGTTGAGTCCAGCCGGATTCATAATCCATCTCGCCAAATATCACGAGCATAGCAGATTTGAACTTGCGGATCTCCTCTCCGTCAAGCTTTTTGCCGGAGTAAACCTTATCGAAGATAGCCTCGATTTCTGCATCTGTATAGTCTGCTGCATAGAACTCTTCGATTCCATGGTCGGAGAGACGGCAACCCATTTCTTCAAAGAAATCGTGACGTTTCTGAAGAGCAGCGATCAGGTCGGCAAACTTGTTGATAGTCACTCCTGAAACTTCTGCGAGTTTTTCAACGTAATCGCGGAACTCCTTCGGATCTTCTACAGCCATAGCCTTATCAGGACGCCATGTCGGCAATACCTTGATTTCAAAACCGGAGTCGCGAAGTTGTTTGTGGTATTCGAGAGAATCAACAGGGTCATCAGTAGTGCAGACTGTCTTCACATTGTAATGACGCATCAAGCCTTTGGCCGACATATTCGGATCATTTATAAGCTTGTCGTTGCAAGCATCGAAAATCTCTTTTGCAGTTTCCGGATTGAGCAATTTGTCAATACCGAAAGCAGTCTTGAGTTCGAGGTGAGTCCAGTGGTAGAGAGGATTGCGGAAACAATAGGGAACAGTTTCAGCCCATTTCTCAAACTTCTGCCAGTCTGAAGTGGATTTGCCGGTGATGAATTCTTCGTTAACACCGTTTGAACGCATCGCACGCCATTTATAATGGTCACCTCCGAGCCATATTTCCGTGATTGATTTGAAACGATAGTCGTCGGCTATCATCTTCGGATTGAGATGGCAATGATAATCGATGATCGGCATGGGCGCAGCATTGGTGTGGTAGAGATCTTGCGCCACTTCGCTCTCAAGCAAGAAATTGCTGTCTAAGAATTTTTTCATAATAGATTTATTTGTTTACATTAACATTCTTTATTGTAAAGTTTTCTATATATTCAGGATGAAATTCCGGATCTTTAGCAGTTATATCCAGATTTTCAAATGTGAAATTACTAAGATGATACTGGTCTTCACGGTTTTTCACGTTGAAAAAGTTATCGCAATCAAATTTGATATTCCTCATTGTGATATTGTCGGAATAAGAGAGGGGAGTGGATTCCCGACCTTTCAGATCATAGAATTGGGTCCAGGGAGCCACCAGAAGAAAGTTCTTTCCGTTTCCTTCAATATCCTCTACAGTCACATATTCATAACGTTGAGGAGTGTCGGGCCTCATTTTTAGCCATAACAGATTATTGGCATCCTTCACTTTTATGCGTCTTAGGATGATATTATGGTTGAATACACTTTCCGAGCCCAGAGTCAGACACCCGTGGGAAAAACCATATTCGCAATCTTCAATGAGGATATTCTCATTAGCACCATTCCCTTCAATTTCCGGGAATTTACTCAGGTCGACGTCATCATATGCCGTCATGAATGCATCAGCGTACGGACCTTTCCCTCCTTTGATTGCCACAGCATCATCATTAACAGACATATAACAATCTTTTATAAGCACATTTTTAACTACATCAAGATCTATCGCATCGGTTGAAGGTGCTTTCACAGGTTGAGCCGGCGAATAGATATGAAGAGATAGGAGTTTCACATTCTCACTATTGAAAATATGGTTGGTCCAGAAAGGTGAATTTTGTAGATGTAGCCCTTCTATCTGAACATTCTTGCTGTTTGATACGTAAATCAGGCGCGGGCGTTGTTCATCTTTATTTGTGCATTTAGGGTTCCATTTTCTCCTTTCCCAGAAATGTTTCCAATATGAAAAGCCGTTACCGTCGATTGTTCCCTTTCCGGAGATTGTGAATCCGTCTAAACCATCAGCATTTATTAAGGCCGGGTAATAGAGACACGTTTCCCCTTCAATGCGGGTTTTCGTCAAAGGAAAGTCACTGGGGTCGGAACTTCCCATCAGAGTTCCCCCATCTTCAATATAAAGGTGGACACCCTGTTTGAAGAAAAGAGCGCCGGAGAGGTAAGTACCTTCAGGCACAACAATGACTCCTCCGCCATCTGCAGCAACCTTGTCGATAAGGGCTTGAAATTCCTGCGTATGTACCTTACCATCGTTAACTACACCCCAGTCGGTGACTCTATATTGCTTTCCCAATTTGGAGATATCAACAGGAGTGGTGTCCTTAAACCATTCGCTGATTTCCGTTCCGTCGGGCCATAAGTCTACAGAGACGTTTTGCTTTTTACCGTAACCGAGGTTATGGCAAATAATCAAAGCAAACAGAAAATATGTAATTTTTTTCATGAATTATGAAAGCAGGTTTGTAGATCTAAATTAATATTATCACGTTGTTATTTTAGTTTATAGACTTCCGAACCGGCCAGAAGAACGCACCCTGTTCCATAATCATCAAAATCAGGTTTGGAATCATACGCTACGGGTTGACCATCTTTAGGCTCTTTTCCGGTGCCTTGCACATATCCTATATATCCGTCGGGATGTATTGCCTCATTTACAATTGCATTCCATCCTTTAGTAAGGGCCGGAAGATATTTGTCGCGATCCAGGATACCATTATTGATCCCCCACGCCAAACCATACACAAACAAGGCAGTTCCGGAAGTTTCTTTACCTCCGTAATTAGAGTCGTCGTGCATACTTACATTCCAGAAACCATCCTCCCTCTGACATTTAACGGCGGCATCCAACATAAGTTTCAGGTCATTAATATACGTGGCCCGGTGGGGATCATCTTCGGGCAGTTCTTGAATCACTCTTGCAAGAGCAGCAACTACCCAACCGTTTCCGCGCGACCAATAACAGTTTTTACCGTTAGGTTCTTTGTAAGGAGGAACAAAATCTTTGTCACGCCACCATAACCCCTCTTTCTTATTAAAAAGACCGCCTGCCAAAGAGTCTCTTGTCCATGTATACATCTGCCAGGCCTTTTCATTATAACGTTGGTCGCCTGTCAAAGCACTCATTTTTGCCAGCACCGGCATCCCCATCTGGATAGCATCTATCCAAGTCCAGTCGTTGATTTGAGGAGTATTGACAAGCATATTCATATTTGCTTTTGTCTTAGTGAGCATCTTTGGCTCCGGAGTCAGACGATAAAGATCGATATAGGTCTGCGAACATGCATAATTGTCAGCATTGCGCGTCTGAGTCTCATCTTTTCTCATACCCCATTTAAACCCGTCGCCCCAATTATATGCATAGTCATAATAGCGGTTGTCGGGATATATTGAATATAGGGCCATCAAGCCTTCAAAATAGACGGCACGTGTCCAGATATTTGCCTCGTAAACCTTCTTGCGTGAATAATATGGTATATCTTTCAAAGGATCCGGATGATTCTTCATATAATAATCATTGATCTTTTTCAAGGTTTCGAGAGTCTGCTCGCGGGGAGGTAAAGTTTCTTGAAAATTACTCTTTATGGAAGTTGTACCTTTAGAGAAGGTTGGCAGAAAAACCAGAAGTGTAATATATGAAATCAATAATCTTTTCATAATCATATTTTTTCTGAGAGGTTTTTTTATGGTAGTAGATATATCCGCAGTGTTAAAATTTCATTTATCAATCTTGAGAGGTATTAGTTTTACTTCAGAATTCAGACCGGCAGGAATAACAGGCCAGTCAGCAAAAGAGAATTCTTTGGCATTGGTGACAGATGCGATATTTGCATCCTTAAAAATTCTCCATTCTACGCCTTTTCGTTCAAAATCAGCAATTCTGTTAGCCTGAAGATTTGTCACGTCGATTTCAAGAGTGTTTAGACCCTGTTTAAGGAATTCTCCGATTTGAATGGTAAACGGGACACTCCACACTTTCCCCGCTTGGCTACCATTCACTGTTACGTTAGCGCTTTCCCTGAGCTCTCCGAGATCGAGTAGCCAGAGATCAGCTGACTCCGGATTCTCAAGATTAAACGTTACTGAGTATCTTGCGGTTCCGAAATTCACTGAGGCATCAGGGTGGGGGAGATCCGTCCAGGGAATTAGAGAGTCTGTAGTAAAAGTTCCCTCAATGGGAGGCTCACTATTAAGGAAACTAATCGACCATCCTTTGTCAATTAATATTGGTTCTCCTTTTTCCCAAATATAATTCCAAGGTTCACTTTCGACGATATAGGGGAAAGTTTTCAACAAGACTGATTCTCCCGGCTCCAGCTGCAACCTCACTTGTGTGTCTCCATCTGCTGATTTTTGAGTTTGGGCCAAACCTTTTCTCCCCGTAAGAGGGTCAAAAATCATTACAGATTCTGCAACGTTAGGAAGGGTCACAAACCCATTGACAGGGGCATCTTTAAGCAATGATATGAAATAATTATATCCTCCTGTTTCATTTCTACGGCGTATCAGGATTAACCCTTGTTCGGTTCTCATAGTTTCGGGCTTAACTTCTGAAGCTGCCAAACCGCGCGAATAGTCGGGAGAAATAATAATATTTCCTTTGCCGAAAGGAGATATGATTGTTTCATCGCTCCCTTGAGTCCCGGGGAGTTGTGAAGAAAGAGATTTCAACCGGCCCAGGCGTTCTTCCCGGTCAGAGAGACCGGGCACATCTTCAGGAAGAGACCCTACGAAGATAACGGTGGCACCATTATCCGCCAATTGGAGGATACGCTGCAATGTTTCCGGCTGCATAAATCGGGCCGGGGGCACGACGATGCCTCGATAGGTGGAACCCCCTTCAGCTTTGATCAATTGATTTTCAACTTCGATATTATTCAGAAGAAGATCTGAAATATAATCCACATCGTAACCCTCCCCAACTATTTTATTTACGGCCTCTTTGACAAAAGGCATCCGTTGGTCCATCTTATGGATTTCAAACATAAGATATGGGTTTCCACCTTGTGTCTGCCATATCTCTTCGATGGGGAAATAAAGTAGGAAATCATTGTCGGGAATCCCTGCCGATAGGAAAGCCTGCACTCTTGCCACATAGGAGAAAAGTGCATCAGCATCTTTCCATATGCTATTGGTAGGCGACATATTTATTGATGCATAGAACATCCATCCCGGGAATTCTATATTTTTTGGAGAATATGGTGCACCATGAAAATAAACATGATTCACTCCTGAAGAGAACATCTGGTCAAGTTCAGGTTTACATCTTGATAGGGATGTACGGAAATGTTCGGTAAGCCAGGTCAAGGTTTCGGCTGATGTGAGAGGTTTTCCGGTTAGATGTGCAGCTGATGATGCAAATTTCAAAACAGCCGGATCTGCATCGCTGGGTCGAGAGGGCCCATCCTGAATAAGACCCGGGATTGAGAAGATGGTCTGGCCGAAAGATTCACATTCAGGGATATCCACAATAGCATATAGATCAATAATGTTTGCCGGAGACCCGTGGCTTTGATTTCTTACCCTCACTCCTTTCCCATGGCTATGGGCAACCCATATGTCAGTGAAATTTTCTCTTAACAATTCTCCAAGAGTGAATCTGAAGTCACGCACCACTCTTGAGCGAATCTCCGAATCGCTATCCTCTTCGGTCAACTCCGGAATATACATTTCAAGGCTATAGCCATGATGTTTGCGGAATTCATCGAGAATATTATCAGTCCAGTCGGATCCGTAGACTTCAAAAGAGTCGTTAAAGAAAGTATCCGGCATAGGTGCTCCTGACTCTTCAAAAGCTTTGTCGAACCGTTCGAAATAACTTTTTACTGCCACACTGTCATAATGGTTAAGCACAAAACCTTCTCCTCCCGGAGCTGCGCGTTTCACCTTTTGGAATGTCCTTCCGCTGAATATTGCGTAAATATTCCAGTCTCCATCCGCTTTGGGAGCTCTCCAGGTTAAAAGCGAGTCGGAACCAAGTTTTGAAGTGATATCAAGTCTTTTATCACCATTCACAGCAATTATAGCCTGCAAAGAGGCGACTTCGCGTTGCTTCGGATCAGAGGGCAGAATCTTTTCAGAGAACATCTTCCCGGGAGCTGCTTTCCATTTTTCCACGACGCGTTTACGTGCACTATTCTCAATACCCACTTGTGGTCCTCCAAAAGGCCAGCCGGTGCCATTGTTCATATCAATCTGCAGCCCCATCCTTTCTCCCTCCTTGATAGTATGCTCCAGCATCTCCATCCACTCCGGGGAAAGATATGGAATGTCATTGATCTCATTTCCCTTCACTCCATAGATTGGAGTGATTTCAACTCCACCAAGACCTTTGTTGGCAAATTCTTCAAGATTGAAGGTTAGACCCTCTTTATCTACGGCACTCCCCAACCACCACCACCTGACAAATGGCTTGTTTTCTGTTTCTATCGGATACCATTCTGTGGCAGAGGAGGTAGTCTCAGCTTTTGCATACGCATTTAAGGCGCCTGCAAAAGCCAAGAGACATCCTATTAATGATGTTAGTCGGGTTTTCATGCCGAGATAATCCAACCGCAATTATTCAAAAAATGAAACAATTCCTCTCTTTTTTATTTCAAAAGGTCGGAAAGAGCTTTTTTGATTCCCTCTTTGCGGATTGAAGCAAGATAGCCGGCAGCTTTATCTGTGAAACCGGGCACAACTTTTTCAAAGTTCTCATTGAAAATGCCGCTCTCAAGAATTTTTGTGATGGTGCCCTTCAGATCCTTGTCGTCCCAGTTTTCTTGTATTATTTTCACATGTTCCGGATTATCTTCCGGCGTAAATCCTGAATCGGGGGCATAAAGAGCCAGCAAAGCTGCAAAAGTGAAAATTGAGAGATCGGCAAGTTTATTGAGTTTTGTCCAATTATCTTTCACAGTCGGGAAATTCCTCGTTTCCCATTTAGAAAGGGAATTGAGGGCAATTGATTTCAACTGATGGTTGATATAAGGATTGAGGAAACGTTCAAGAATTTCAGCTGCAAATTCTTTCAATTCCTTTTGATCTTCCGGGATAACGGGAATCACTTCATTATCAATCAGGGCATTTACAAACTTATTGATTTCAGGATCGGTGAAAGCTTCAAAGACTGTGTTGTGCCCTGAGAGAAGTGAGAGGGCCACCATTCCGGTGTGTGCGCCGTTTAGGATTCTCACCTTCTTGTCGCGGAATTCTTTAACAGACGGAAGGAAATAGACGTTCAATCCTGCTTTATGGAGCGGAAGTTCCTCTTTTACTTTTTCAGCTCCTTCTCCACCGACTACCCATAGATGATATAATTCACCCTTGACTAAAGCCTTGTCTTCAAAGCCGAGCTCTTTTTCAATTTCAGAGGCTGTTTCAGCCGGATATCCTGATACTATACGGTCTACCAACGTGTCGCAGAATACACAACTCTCGTTTACCCAGTCGCTGAAATCTTTCTCCATTCCTGCATTTTCAGCATGACGTAAAATATAGTCGTGAAGACGTGCACCATTATTTTCACTTAGTTCGCAGCAGATAAACATGAGCCCCTTGCTTCTGTCTCCTTTGAAATGGAGATATCTGTGGTGTAATAATGCTGTCAGTTTGCCGGGGAAGGTTGCGGCGAAGAGTTTCGTGGCATCATCTTCGTCATATTTGATGCCCTGTTCGGTGGTGTTGGATATCACGAAACGAAGTTCCGGAGATTCTATGATTTCCTTGTAGAGCTTCTCATTTTCAACCGGTGAGAAGGCATGTTTAATAGATTTTACAAGCCTTTTTTCTTTCTTGGGTTTTCCTTTTTCGACTCCTTCGAGGTAAACATGATAAAGGGCATCCTGATTGGTGAGATTTTGGATTGTATTGTTGAATTTAAAGCGGGGAGACACGACGGTTATTGAGGTGTCGATCACTCCTTGTTCATTAGCAATGTCAATCATCCAGTCTGCAAATGCACGCAAGAAATTTCCCTCACCGAATTGCAAGATTCTCACCGGACGCTCAGTCCGTTTTACTTCCGAATTATTAAGAGTTTTCATTCCGTTAGATATTATTCTTTAAGGTTTAAAAATCACCCCACTATGGGATAATATACAAAATTAGGTAAAATTAATGATAAACTAAAATAAAATAATGCTTTGCTATTGCGTAATGAATGATAAAAGATGTAACTTTACCCCTGGAAACTGAGTAGAGATTAAAAAAATACCATGAAAAAAATTAAACTTTTCCTCTTGATATTGATGGCCGGCTTGTTCGGCAATTTGGCGCAAGCAGTTGATAATGAGAATAATTCAAAGACCTATATCCTCGGGCATTGGGATTATCCAAAAGATTCGGTGCAACCTGTCTATGTCATGTCGGAGGGTGATGACGTGGAACTTTTTATCAATGATATACCATTCGGGCACGGGAAACGAGCCTCAGATTATTTATTCATATTTGATAATGTGATATTTCAACCGGGCACCCTCACAGCAGTCGGTTATGATTGGCAAGGAAAAGAATTGAGTCGCCACTCTGTTATTACTCCCGGAGTACCGGCACAACTTGTACTGACTCCGGTAGGGAATCAGGATGATTTCCATGCTAATGGTGAAGACTTGGCACTTTTTCAAGTGGAGGTGGGCGACTTTCAAGCCAGACGTTGTAACGACAACAGGATTATAAGACTTGAAATCGAAGGTCCGGCAGAATGGCTCGGTTCATTCCCGAGTCTACCCGACAATTCAATAAATAACAAGAAAATTCAGGCTGTAAACGGTATGAATCGATTTCTTGTCAAGAGTACTCATGAGGCAGGACCGATTAAAATTACCGCGCATGCCGAGGGTCTGGCCCCTGTAACATTCACACTTAACTCCCTCCCGGCAGAATAAATATTTTCTGTAAGGGTCACTGATTGCCGGGACGTTGGAGTGTGAGGCCCATTAGTCCGACAACTACGTCACCCGATAAGGTTTCAAGAGAGATTGATTCAAGTTCCCTGTCCGGATCGGCAGGGATATCAAGCAGAATTGCAGCACCCCCGTCGATATAGCGGTCTGCTACTCCTTGGATACCCAATTCTTCTCCCAGATTGCGGCTTATATGGCCGGTTTTCAAAGACATTCTATAAGGAGGCAAAGCCCCGGGAGCCAATGCAAAGGCATGTTCGTCATTATAGAAATCAAGTTCAATGGGAGCCCAGTTATAGGGGTTGATTAATGGTGTTGTTTGTGTGGTCCCGTCAGTATATCCCACAATTATTCTTGCGTTCTCTATGTCTGCCTGCATATGGTTGGTGGAACCCGCCATAAGAAGATAAAGATGAGATGCCTTTCCGTCGAGATTCAATAAGGCTGTGTCAGGATAATTGTCCCACAGGGATGTGAAAATAATATTATCACCCGTAGCCGTCAGTTTGAAAGGTATCCCTATTTCTGTCCGAAGGGTTTCACCTTCAGCGACAAGACGTTCCCTTAATCCGGAATCATCGATGTTTGCCATCAATAAGGGGTGACACCATTCTCCGATACCCTGCTTTGGAAGTTGCAAAGTTGTGACTTGTGGACGCGGTGAAAGATATTCGTTTTGGAAAATATCAGTCACTGAAGCATTGTAATGTTTCGAGATGTCTATAGTCTCACACAGATCGGTGGCTATATTTTCAAAACCATTCTCCGGAATGAAATCGTCCTTAGCCAACTGATTGATTTCAGGAATCCACCAGTTAAGTGTGCCGTCACTGACTTCGATGAAAGATATATGACCCTCTTGATGTTTTAATCCGGTGGGAGAGGGATTTAAGTCTACCTTTTCAATGATCTCTATTTCAAGTTGAGGTTCGCTTCCGGCATTGATAACTATACGCGGTGTTGAAATTGAATTTTCAACAGATTCCCATTCGGCAGGATGACCGTTTACCGTGACGGATTCAACACCCTTCACCGGTAGTGTGAATTTCATATCTACATTTTGCCCATAGAGATGGTTGATGTCATAAATAGAACGATTACCCTCCTTTTTAAATGAATAGGAAATATGCGGGAGGGATATGGAAACCTCTTCCCAATCAGCAGGGAATCCCGGAATAATGTTCACACAATGGTCTTTTGAGAGGAGGTCGGGACGTATTCCGAAAAGACCTTCTGTCAAAGCGCGGCTCCACACTCCGATGGGGTCGGCGAAATCGCGGTAACATTCTCCTCTGGCCTTGTCATAATGGCTTATCTGACCGAAATTTAGTGGAGATGCTCCCAGATACATATTATCGGTTGCCACACTTTTCATGAGCTTGAAAGCCTCCTCATTGCGACCTGCCTGCCAGAAGGCGAGAGCGGTATGCATCACTTCTGCTATGGCTACATTGTTTATGCTCCATGAATATGGCTTCCAGTCGGTGGTGGAAAGTGTGAAAAGATCTCCATCGATTCCCTCTCCTTCCACCGGGATATGTGGAATCTCACGGTCGATATAGCAGGTGGCAGCGAAATTTTTAAAAGGGTCGGCTATTTCGGAATCGATTGCATGATAGATAGTCCAAAGAGCTGCTGAAGGGTGCAGACGTTGATGTCCCCCTTTGTCCTTATATTCGGCCCAATGTCCCCTTTCGGGCATCCACAAGATGCTGTCGATTGCCGCGGCGATTCCATTGGCTTCATTTATAAAAGGAGTCGGGTCTTCACCGATTGCTTCTGCCACTTGGGCTGCAAGACGGTTGGCAAACAGATTATAAGCGGATGAATGTGTCACGGCTCCTCCGCTATAATAGAGGGCATCACTTGCCCAAATACAGCAATAGGCATCATACAGGTGATCTCCGTCGGGATCGAAATTACGTTTCTCCCAGTCTAAATGAAGTTTTACTACCGGAAAAAGTTCTTTCATGGCAGCAGTGTCGCCTGTGTGTCGGAAATGTCTCAGCATGGCATCAATATAGACCATGTTCATGTCGTAATGTGACATTTCATCTTTCTTACCGGGACGTCGACAGATATATCCATTGCTATACATTGGAGTGCCCCACTTTTTTTCTGCCCTTGCAAGATTCAATGCTGAATCTTGTCGGGGATGATCATAAACAGGGGGTGTGTCGGTGATTTGATTTTGAGCGTATGTTTTGAAGTGGGTAAGAGCCCTGTCGCGTAGTCCAAGTGCGCTCCCCGCATAAGCGCCGCGCCATCCGAGATGAGGGGTCCGCCATCCTATCGATCCGTGAAGCCATGCTTCTCCGCTCCATATGCCGTCAGCAGCGACGGAAAGGGCTCCTCCTATCGGATTAATCCATGGGTCGGGAGTGTTGATAATTAATCCCGAGGATAGTTCTTTCCGTTCCTGTTCTGCCTTGGAAAGGAGAGTCGGGAGTGATTCCTCAGTTATGACTGAAGATGGAGTCAAAGCTATGAATGCCTCTTCACGCGGTTGCAACTCTATAACACCTTCGTAGGCCGGCATTGAGGTGATCTGATATCTCTTTGCCGGTATTATTAATGAGATGTTTTTTCTCTCTTTTATTCCATACTCTACAGATACCTTGTTCCCTTCCACTTTATAGCTGTTGCCGATGCAATATTCCGGCTTGAGGTCAAAACAGGTAGGATCGTCAACACCGAGATCTCCCGCACGAGAGAATTTCTTATCCGACACGCCCCCGAATCTCACAGGGATTTCAACCGGCTTGTCAGAGTTGTTTTTCAAAACCCAGAAAGCCATATCGCTGTAAATGGTATCACTTTTTCTCAATACCTGCACTTCAAGTTCCACGCCCCCTTTTTCGTAATCCATACGACCCGGTGTGTAACGTGCTATACAGTCGCCCTCAGGCAATATGAAGGTCAGATTTCCTCCCATTCCGGGGAGATATATCCCGAATTCCGGCATATCGGAACAATCAACTCTGAATCCGCTGTGAGCCCCATAAAGTCCACGGTTGAATTTGGCTTTCCCATTCACAGCCTTAACTGATTTGCCCTCCGGAACATAATGAGTGGGTCGGTTCTCGCTGTAAGCAACCCCGGCAAAGAAAATAAGAAAAAATATTATGATTTTTAAGTCAAATCTTTGTTTTTTCATGGTTCTTAATAAAAGTTGATTATGGGGTCTTGGGTTGGTATTATAGTTTTCGAAACCCCGCCATTTCTCTTTTGAAAGTTTAGTAAAATTAGTTAAATTAATACTCAAATAAAAAAAGGAACTCGTTTTTAGGGAGAAAATTAAGAATTTTTATTTATTTTGCACTTATAAACCCTCATAGGCTTAAATTAATAGAGGATTAGATTGGAAATTTGATGTAAAAGTTTCCTGAGAAACCATGTAAAAACTCATAATGACATCTAATTGTCATAAAATAAAGTAAGAATGAAAAAAACACTTGTGCTAATTGTTCTCACGTCATTAGCCTTGACGGGATGGTGTGATAATAATGCCTATATCAAGCTTAACGATAAAAACAACAAACATCCGAGAATAGAGTCCGTGACATTTCCGGGAAATGCCGACACCCGTGAAATGTACAACAGCATATATGGTCATGGGGCTGTAATTGAGAATCCATGGGTAGCTTTCCGGGTATATATGGATAATAGGCAGAGCCTTGATCTTTATGTGAAGCAATCTCCTCAATTGGAGCTTGATGTGACAGGTTTCTACACCACTCCGCAACAACTGGAGGAGGGATACGGATGCGATGTGCTTTGGGCCGGTCAGTCTATCGGAGCCGGCTCTTTCCGAGGATATCAGGGTCAGCCGGTCACAATTGATACGGTAGCTTCCCGCACTCAGAGAGTCTTGAGCAATTCAAGTGTGGAAGTTGCTGACAAAGACTGGATATTTAATGGACATCCGATACAGATGTCTCAGAGATATTCAATGCTTCCTGACAGCCGTGATTTGACGGTGGAGATCCAACTTGAAGGTTATCAACCCGACGATCTTTTCGCAACAGGCATACAAAAACTTGAAACGGATAATATCGGATTTATTCAACCGGATGGCCTCGCAGCATCATGGGGGAGCAATGTCCCCGACAAGAAACACCCGGAGCTGATAGAACAGGTGGGTCTGGCAATCGAGGTAAATCAGGACAATATTGTTGAGGCAAAAGAGGATGACCTTAATTACCTCTTTATTTTAAAACCGGATAAGGATGGTAAGATCACTTATAAAATAATTTCTTGCGGCGACCGTGAAAAAGATGGATTCAAAGATGCCGAATCATGGTTATCCTATATCAAAAGCAATTATCAGAAAAATAATAATAAATAAATATCAAGAAAATGGTAAATTTTTCACTCAAAGGGAAAGTAGCCTTGGTGACCGGAGGCGTTTACGGTATTGGTTTTGCAATTGCAGAAGCGCTTCATGAAGCGGGAGCAAAAATAGTCTATAACTGCAGCACGGAGAAATCGATGCAGACAGGTATAGAAAACTATAAGAAAGCGGGCATAGATGCAAAAGGTTATATGTGCGACGTCACAAAAGAGGATCAGGTTAAAGAGATGCTTGCCGATATTGAAAAGAATTTCGGTGGTGTTGATATCCTGGTAAATAATGCCGGCATCATCAAACGTATTCCGATGGAGGAGATGAGTGTTGAGGATTTCCGTAAGGTAGTGGATGTCGACCTTATCGCCCCCTTTATAATGGCAAAGGCTGTGATTCCGGGAATGATAAAGAAAGGACATGGTAAGATCATCAACATTTGCTCAATGATGAGCGAATTGGGAAGAGAGACAGTTTCAGCTTATGCTGCCGCCAAGGGAGGCTTGAAGATGCTGACTAAGAATATCTGTTCCGAATATGGTGAACATAACATCCAATGTAACGGTATCGGTCCGGGTTATATAGCAACTCCTCAGACAGCTCCGCTGCGTGAGATTCAGCCCGACGGCAGCCGTCATCCGTTCGATCAGTTTATCATATCCAAGACCCCGGCAGGAAGATGGGGCACCCCGGAAGACCTGAAAGGTCCGGCAGTTTTCCTTGCTTCAGAGGCTTCCGATTTTGTAAACGGTCATATACTCTACGTTGATGGCGGTATCCTCGCATACATCGGCAAACAACCTAAATAAATAGTTTAAAGTTGTTAGTTTTTAAAGTTGTTAGTTTTTAAAGTTGTTAGTTTTTTAAGTTGTTAAAGTTTTAAAGATACAATAATTACAAAGGCTTCAACAACTCCCACAACTCCCACAACTCCCACAACTTCAACAACTCCAACAACTCTACCAACTCCAACAACTCCATAATATGGAACAGGTTTTCTCTTATATAATAGGTCTGGGTGCCGCGGTGATGATGCCTATCATCTTCACGGTGCTGGGCCTCTGTATTGGCATTAAGATAGGTAAGGCATTGATGGCCGGTCTGAAAGTCGGAGTCGGCTTTGTGGGCCTCTCTATCGTCACCGCCTTGCTCACATCTTCTTTGGGCCCGGCCCTCAATGAGATCGTGAAACTTTACGATCTCCAATTGAAGGTTTTCGACATGGGCTGGCCCGCCGCGGCAGCAGTGGCATATAATACTGCCGTGGGAGCTTTTATTATTCCCGTATGCCTCGGGGTGAATCTCCTCATGCTGCTTATCAAGACAACCCGCACCGTCAATATCGATTTGTGGAACTATTGGCATTTCGCTTTTATCGGTGCAGTTATCTATTTCGCCACCGATTCTTTGGCATGGGGATTTTTCGGAGCAATAATTTGCTATATTGTGACTCTTGTTATCGCCGACATGACGGCAAAGAAATTCCAGGATTTCTATCCTGACACTGATGGCATCTCTATTCCCCAGCCTTTCTGTGCCGGCTTTGCCCCGATAGCTTACGTCATCAATAAGGGTCTCGACATGATTCCCGGAATGAAGAAACTCGAAATAGATGCAGAGGGACTTAAAAAGAAATTCGGTATCCTCGGCGAACCTCTTTTTCTCGGAGTTCTTGTTGGGGTAGGTATCGGTTGTTTCACATGCTCTTCATGGAATGAGTTCGTCGACAAAATCCCTTATATTCTTGGGCTTGGAATAAAGATGGGAGCAGTAATGGCCCTTATCCCGCGTGTGACAGCTTTCTTTATCGAAGGTCTGAAGCCTATTTCCGATGCCACCAGGGAATTGATAGCAAGGAAGTTCAAGAATGCCGACGGATTGAATATCGGTATGAGCCCTGCTATCGTGATCGGGCATCCCACCACTCTTGTAGTGTCGCTTCTCCTTATGCCGGTAACTCTTGTATTGGCTGTTATCTTGCCGGGTAATCAATTCCTGCCGCTCGCATCTCTTGCCGGGATGTTCTATGTGTTTGTGCTGATACTCCCATACACCAACGGAAACGTAGTGAAATCTTTCATAGTGGGTGTTATAATCATTATCGGTGGTTTGTATATGGTCACAAGCATAGCTCCGGCCTTTACGCTGGCTGCTGATGATGTTTATCAGGTGACAGGCGACGGTTCGGTGGCTATCCCCGAAGGATTCCAGGCCGGAGCCCTCGACTTTGCCTCCTCTCCCATTAGTTTCGCGCTTTATCATCTCACTGTTTATCTCCGGGAGATAGGTGCCGGCATCCTTGTCTTGCTCACCTGCGCCCTGATGTGGTGGAATCGCGTTCTAATCATCCGCAATCAGAAGAAGATGATTGAGAAAGGGGCTACAACCCTGCAGACTATGGAATAATTATCAAATCTGTTTACAAAACTTTTTAAAGATATGAAGAAACTAATTATGAGTGTAATAGCAATGACATCAATGGCTGTTTCCTATGGTCAGACTTCCTACACAGTGCAAAGGGCATGTCATCCGGATGATGTGAAGGAATACACCACCGAACAACTCCGCTCAAGATTCATGATGCCTGTAGTCATGGAGGCTAACAAGGTAAATCTGACTTATTCTATGTACGACCGTCTCGTTTTCGGAGGCGTGATGCCGGTAGGTCAGACTATAAAATTAGAGACCATCGACCCGTTGAAAGCTAACTATTTCCTTGAGAGAAGGGAACTCGGAGCTATTAATATTGGAGGCCCGGGCATCATCTCGGTAGACGGGAAAGATTATGAACTTAATTTCAAGGATGCACTCTATGTCGGACAAGGTAATAAGGAGGTGACTTTCCGTTCAAAAGATGCGGCAAATCCTGCTAAATTCTATTTGAATTCCACCACGGCCCATAAGCATTATAAAACCCAGCTGATCACTATTGACGGACGTCCCGGCTCTATTAAGGCCAATTCATTTCATGCCGGAAGCATGGAAGAGAGCAACGACCGTGTGATCAACCAGTTGATAGTAAACAATGTGCTTGAAGAGGGTCCTTGCCAATTGCAGATGGGCTTGACAGAATTGATGCCCGGTTCGGTATGGAATACGATGCCGGCTCACACCCACGACAGGAGAGTAGAGGCTTATTTCTATTTCAATGTTCCGGAAGGAAATGCTATTTGCCACCTTATGGGCGAACCACAGGAAGAGAGAGTGGTTTGGCTCCACAACGAGCAGGCTATCATGAGCCCCGAATGGTCGATACATGCAGCTGCCGGCACCTCTAACTATATGTTTATCTGGGGAATGGGCGGTGAAAACCTCGACTATGGCGATATGGACAAGGTTCCTTACACAGACATGAAATAAATTAGGATCGGATCCATATCTCCGAAATTCCTTAGAAACGGATATATGCCGTTTTTTGAAGAAAATTAAAGTTTTTATGAAAGATTTCGCAGAAGTATCTGAAAACTATACCTTGGCGGAGGCCATTAAAGAGGCGCAACGTTGCCTTAACTGCAAGGCCCCCGGATGTAAGAAGGGTTGCCCGATAAGTAATGATATCCCCGACTGGATTTATGAACTCAGTCATGGAAATTTCGGGAATGCCATTCATATAATCCATACTAAAAGTAACCTGCCCGCTATATGCGGCCGGGTATGCGGACATGAACGCCAGTGTCAGGGTTCTTGCGTGCTCGGGAAAAAAGGTGAACCGGTGCAGATCGGTAAATTGGAGAGGTTCCTTGCCGACTTTGATGCAGAAGCGGGATGGAGCCATACCAATATACCTCAAAAGACCCGAGGGAAGGTCGCTGTGATCGGTTCTGGGCCTGCCGGATTGACAATTGCCGGCGATTTGGCGCGTAAAGGTTTCGCAGTCGATATCTTCGAGATGGAGAAAGAGCCGGGAGGTATGCTTAAGTTCGGTATCCCCGAATATCGTCTCCCGAAAGAAGTTGTGACGCGTGAAATAAAGAAGATAGAGGGGCTTGGAGTGAATATTCATCTGAACACCACGATAGGGAAGGATTTCACGGTAGATGATCTCTTTTCACAAGGTTTCGATGCCATCTTTATGGGCACGGGCACAGGAGTGCCAAAACGACTTGATATCCCGGGAATTGACCATTTCGGAGTGCGTCAGGGCATCCGTTTTCTCCGCAGGGTAGGCCTTTATGAAAGCGGTTACATAAAGAGGAGAGAGGTCGTGATTTCTGAGGGCGACAAGGTAGCGGTGATCGGTTGTGGAAACACTGCAATGGATGCCGCCCGAACTGCTTTACGGATGGGAGCCTCGGAAGTGACCGTGATTTATCATCGTGGAATTGAGAATATGGCTGCCCTTAAGGCTGAATATGACGAAGCTGTGGCTGAAGGTGTGAAGTTCCTTTGGAACAGCAGTGTCATCGATATCAAGGGTAAGAACGATGTTAAACTGGATAAGATAACTATCAAGACAGGTGATGAAACCTTTGAAAAACCGGTGGAACATCTGATCCTCGCAGTAGGTTCCGTACCCGCATCACGCATCGTCTCTTCAACCGAAGGGATTGAAGTGGATGAAAAAGGGTATGTCCTCACCCGTGAATTCCCTTATGGGATGACTACCAGAAAAGGAGTCTTTGCCGGAGGCGATGTGGCGAGAAGATCAGCCACAGTGGTACATGCAATGGCAGATGCCAAGAAAGTTGCTGAAGGTATAGCCCAATATATCGATGCAATAAAATTGATGGATTCCATCTCACAAACCCCTACAACGGAAGAACTAACCAACTAAAAATTAATAAAATCTAAAACTATGTCAAAAATCATTACACTTGGAGAAATCATGCTTCGTCTTTCTCCTGAAGGATGCTACAGATTTGTTGAAGTCGACAGATTTAATGTAATCTGGGGCGGCGGTGAGGCAAATGTGGCAGTTTCTTGTGCAAATTATGGCCATGATGCTTATTTCGTTTCCAAACTTCCTACTCATGAAATAGGACAGGCTGCTGTCAATGCGTTAAGGAGATATGGCGTTCACACCGACCACATAGCTCGCGGTGGCGACAGAGTGGGTATATATTATTGTGAGACAGGTGCTTCCATGCGTCCGTCAAAGGTAATTTATGACCGTGCTCATTCAGCTATTGCCGAGGCTAACCCTTCTGACTTCGATTTTGATAAGATTATGAAAGGGGCTGACTGGTTCCACTGGAGCGGTATCACTCCTGCAATATCCGACAAAGCTGCCGAACTGACAAGATTGGCTTGTGAGGCTGCCAAAAGAAATGGCGTCACTGTTTCAGTCGACCTCAATTTCCGTAAGAAACTTTGGACTTCTGAAAAGGCTATCTCTATCATGAAGCCTCTTATGAAATATGTGGATGTCTGCATAGGTAATGAGGAGGATGCTGAACTTTGCCTTGGTTTCAAACCGGATGCAGATGTTGAAAGCGGTAACACCGACGCTGAAGGCTACAAGAAGATTTTCGAGCAGATGATGAAGGAATTCGGTTTCAAGTATGTGGTTTCTACACTACGCGAATCTTTCTCAGCTACTCACAATGGATGGAAAGCCATGATCTACGACGGCAAGGAGTTTTATGTAAGTAAGAGATACGATATCAATCCTATCATCGATAGAGTAGGAGGCGGCGACTCTTTCTCCGGAGGTCTCATCCACGGATTGCTCACTTACAAGACTCAGGGAGAGGCTCTTGAATTCGCAGTGGCTGCTTCTGCTTTGAAGCAAACCATCCCCGGCGATTTCAACTTGGTTTCAATAAGTGAAGTAGAGGCTCTTGCCGGCGGTTCCGCCAACGGCCGTGTTCAAAGATAATTCAATGCATAATTCATAATTGTTAATGCATAATTAGAAATGGCTAAATTCAATAAAATTCAAGTTCTTGTAAAGATAGAGGAAGCACCCATGGTGCCGGTGTTCTATCACAAAGATGCCCAGGTGGCAAAGAATGTGCTCAAGGCCTGCTACGACGGTGGCGTCAGAGCATTCGAGTTTACAAATAGAGGAGATTTCGCCCATGAAATCTTCGCTGAGTTGGTGAAATTTGCAGCTACTGAGTGTCCAGAGATGGCTGTCGGTGTCGGTTCTATAGTTGATCCGGGCACAGCTTCGCTCTATATGCAGCTTGGTGCATGCTTCGTGGTTGGCCCGCTTTTCAATCCGGAGGTGGCAAAAGTTTGCAACAGAAGGCAGATTCCTTATATACCGGGATGCGGAAGCATTTCAGAGGTTGGAAATGCCCAGGAAGCCGGATGCGAAGTTTGCAAAATCTTCCCGGGCGATGTGCTCGGACCGAAATTTGTGAAAGGTCTGCTTGCTCCGATGCCATGGAGCAAACTGATGGTTACCGGTGGTGTAGAACCCACTAAGGAGAACCTCGAAAGCTGGTTCAAGGCCGGTGTAAGTTGTGTAGGAATGGGAAGCAAACTTTTCCCGAAAGATAAGGTGGAAAGTCAAGACTGGGCATTCATTACTTCTAAATGTAAAGAGGCTCTTTCATATTCATAATCCTCTTCCGGAATAAGCATAGCGCCTGTGGAAAGTGATCTGTCGCGAATCTGCAGGCGCTTTGTTTTTATCTATTTTTTTGTTCATGACTTTTATAATTATCTCATTTTTTACTAACTTTGTAAAAATAACGACTTTAATTGCTAACCTAACACTATGAAAAACTTAATTCTTGGCACATTGCTTTTGCTTGTCCCGTTTATTGCTAAAGCCGAATGGAATGATGCCGAATATAAGAAGATTGAGCAAAACATTCGAGTGCCCGGATTCTCCAATCGGGAATATAAAATCACTTCTTACGGCGCTTCTCCGGAAGCTTCGGCAAGTAAGAATCAAAAAGCTATCAACAAGGCTATAGCTACTTGCTCAAAAAAGGGTGGCGGAAAAGTTATAGTGCCGGCAGGTCTCTATAAGACCGGAGCTATCACACTTCTGAGCCATGTAAACCTTGTGGTGGAAGAGGGAGCTACACTTGAATTTGTGTTCCAACCGGAGCTCTATCCGATAGTTCCGACTCGTTGGGAGGGTCTCGACTGCT
>JAFLTQ010000012.1 GCA_022510385.1 Muribaculaceae bacterium
TGTTTCCTTTTGATTTTCCCTGTGCCGGTGAGCGCGAAACGCTTCTTAGACGCGGCATTGGTCTTTACCTTTGGCATTGTTGTTATTTATTTAGTTGTTTAAAAATCACCTCGGCAATTTGTTCAGAAAGAACTTGTGCCTACGGTCTACTATTTGGTTTTATTTCTTTTTTATTTTAGCAGCTCTTATTATTTATTCTTCATCAAGCCTCCTCTTCAGGTTCGGGGCTCTCTGCTCTTTCCGGGTGGGAAGACTCTGCTCTTGCCTCCTTTTGCTTCTTGTCGCCTGATTTGGGAGCTTCTTTTTTCTGGGGAGCTTTCAGAGGAGAAATCATTATGGTCATTCTCTTACCTTCCAGCACCGGCATCATCTCCACTTTCCCATATTCTTCAAGATCGTTGGCAAAACGAAGCAACAAGACTTCACCCTGCTCCTTGAAGAGGATTGAACGCCCGCGGAAAAACACATAGGCTTTTACCTTAGAGCCCTCCTTAAGGAACCCGATTGCATGCTTTAACTTGAAGTTATAATCATGATCATCGGTTTGCGGTCCGAATCTAATTTCCTTTACCACTACCTTTGCAGCTTTTTGTTTCTGCTCTTTCTGGCGTTTACGTTGTTGATAGAGGAATTTCTGATAATCCAGGATACGACAAACGGGAGGAACTGCGTTAGGAGAGATTTCAATAAGGTCTAACTCGAGCTCCTGCGCAATCTTAAGGGCTTTCTCAATTGGATAAATACCTTGCTCAACATTATCACCCACGAGCCTTACTTCACGAGAATAAATTCCCTCGTTAATTCTATAAGGATCTTTTGAATTCTTGTCGTTTGGACGTCGTTGGCGATCGTTTTGGTCTTGTTGACCGGGCCTGTTCCCGGGCGTAATCGGTTTTCGAGGGCCGCTAAATTGTGGTTTTTTTTCCATTAAGTCCTTTTTTCTGCTTGATTTTTAAGAGTTTAACCTATTAATTCTTTAATCTCCCTGTTTATTTGCTCTGCAAAGTTAATGATTTTCATCGAACCTTTATCTCCTTCGCCCTGTTTTCTTACAGAAACTTCTTCATTTTCTGCCTCTTTTTCACCAACAATCAGCAAATAAGGCACTTTTTTGAGCTCATTATCTCGGATTTTCTTACCGATTTTTTCATTTCTGTCGTCAACAAAGGCTCTGACTCCCAATTCATCAAGCTGTTCAACCACCTTATTGGCGTAATCATTGAATTTCTCGCTGATGGGAAGCACTACGGCCTGCTCGGGTATCAACCATAGAGGCAATTTGCCTGCCGTGTGCTCAAGCAATACTGCCACGAATCTTTCCATAGAACCGAATGGAGCCCTATGAATCATCACAGGACGATGCTTCATATTATCATTACCTGTGAATTCGAGATCGAAGCGTTCCGGAAGGTTATAGTCTACCTGAATGGTTCCTAATTGCCAGCGTCTTCCTATAGCATCTTTCACCATAAAGTCGAGTTTCGGCCCATAGAAGGCTGCTTCACCCTCCACCTGCTTAGCCTTGAGTCCTTTCTCTTCACAAGCTTCTATGATAGCTTTTTCAGCTTTCTCCCAATTCTCATCGCTTCCTATATATTTTTCCTTATTTTTAGGGTCACGTAAGGAGATCTGAGCTTCAAAATTCTTGAAATCCAAAGCCTTGAAGATATAAAGAATGATATCCATCACTTTCAGGAATTCTCCCTTGATTTGATCGGGAGTGCAGAAGATATGGGCATCATCCTGAGTGAAACCTCTCACCCTTGTCAGGCCATGGAGCTCGCCGCTCTGCTCATAGCGATAGACGGTGCCGAATTCAGCAAGACGCAGGGGCAGGTCGCGATAGCTTCGCGGACTTGATTTGTATATTTCGCAATGATGCGGACAGTTCATGGGCTTAAGCATATACTCCTCTCCCTCTTCCGGAGTCTTGATGGGTTGGAAAGAATCCTTACCATATTTAGCCCAGTGACCCGAAGTAACATACAGGTTCTTATTTCCAATATGGGGAGTGATTACTTGAAGATATCCCGCTTTTTTCTGAATTCTTCTGAGGAACTGTTCGAGGCGGTCGCGAAGGGCAGCTCCCTTCGGTAGCCATAACGGCAAACCTTGACCTACGGTCTGAGAGAAAGTGAATAGCTCCATCTCCTTACCGAGTTTACGGTGGTCGCGTTTCTTAGCCTCCTCTAAAAGAGTCAAGTATTCGTCGAGCATCTTCTTTTTCGGGAAAGTGATGCCATAGACACGTGTCAATTGATTACGTTTCTCATCTCCACGCCAAAAAGCTCCGGCAAGCGACATCACCTTTACAGCCTTTATGGGCGACATATTGGGCAAGTGGGGACCTTTGCAAAGATCTGTGAAACCACCCTGCGAATAAGTAGTGATTGTGCCGTCAGCCAACTCGCTTATAAGTTCACATTTATAATTCTCGCCACGATCGCCAAACATCTTGAGGGCATCTTCCTTTGATATGTCGTTTCTTACAATATCCTGTTTCCTGGCAACTATTTCCATCATCTTCTTTTCGATTTTGTCGAAATCTTCGGAAGTGATTTTATTATCACCCGGGTCGATATCATAATAGAAACCGTTTTCAACAGCAGGCCCTATACCGAATTTAACGCCGGGATAAAGCTCTTGGAGAGCTTCAGCGAGCAAATGGGCCGAAGAGTGCCAGAATGCATGTTTTCCCTCTTCGCTATCCCATTTGAAGAGCTCAATAGTCGCATCAGAGTCAATCGGACGGGAGATATCCCATTTCTCCCCATTAACATGGGCCGCGAGGACATCAGCCGCAAAACGAGGGCTTATCGACTCAGCGATCTGAAAGGGAGTCACTCCTTTCTCATATTCTCTGACAGTTCCGTCGGGAAAAGTAATCTTTATCATATTAGTATTATATCTGCTCTTTTAAATAAAGTTCTATGTTGTGAAAGTTTTTAAGCTGTTGCGACTTCATTTTCCGGTAGACCGGAACAACGTTGGCACCGCTTATTTTGCAACTTGCAAAGTTACTTAAAAAAATTGACTTTTTTCTTTTTTTCATTAACTTTGCATTCAAATGCACGAAGCTTTAGTTATCATACCAACTTATAATGAGATCGAGAACATCACTGCCATAATAGAAAAGGTGATGAGCTATCCCGATAATTTTGATGTGCTCGTAATAGACGATAACTCTCCCGACGGGACAGCCGAGGCAGTGGAACGATTGATGGTGCAATTCCCCGACCGTGTCTTTTTAGAACGACGTGCCGGAAAGCTTGGACTCGGCACAGCATATATCCATGGATTTAAATGGGCTCTTGCAAGAGATTATGGATATATAATAGAAATGGATGCCGACTTCTCACACAATCCCGACGACCTGACAAAATTGTTTCACAACAGCAAAGACAAAGGATTCGACGTATCTATCGGTAGCCGCTACATTTCCGGAGTAAATGTAGTGAACTGGCCTATGGGTAGAGTGCTGATGTCTTATTTTGCGTCTGCCTACGTCAGATTCATAACCCGTATGAAGCTTCGTGACGCCACTGCCGGCTTTGTTTGTTATCGACGCAGGGTGCTTGAATCAATAGATCTTGACAAAATTGAATTCAAGGGGTATGCTTTCCAAATAGAAATGAAATTCAAGGCCCACCGTAAAGGGTTCAAAATATCGGAAATACCTATAATCTTCGTAAATCGTCAGTTAGGCACCTCCAAAATGAATAGCTCTATTTTCGGAGAAGCCATGTTCGGAGTCATCAAACTGAAACTCGACTCAATTTTCCATCGAGAAAAGTAAGCAGACAAGAATTTAAAGAGTTTCTTCCTGACGTTTTATCAAAATCGCGGGAAGAAATGCCGTATATAAATAAGATTAGTCGCCTCTATAATATGCCTGAAGATAGCAACGAGATATGAAATCCCAGGTTTCTTCCACTAATTTATAATCTTCCGAACCCGGGAAATGTGCATCCGGCAACCATCCCTGACTACATACATATCTCAAGAGATCGCCCGGACATAAACCCCTTTCTGTCAGTAAATCTATGGCATGGCTCTTCGCATATTCCTTGTCATAAAGAGGATTATCAGGAGAAGCAATGCATCTTGCAACATTTCTTGCCAACAACATCCCTTTATTTTCATCAACCATCAAAACAAAATCATGGTCATTCTTTACCTGACTGAGATGCTCCTCCCCTTCCGGCCATCCTAAAGCCTCAATAAAAAATTTATTGAGTTCTTCATATCCGGCAAAGAACTGAAGTCTCTTCCCGCCGGTGAATTTTGTAAAAGAGGTGAAATATTTATGAGGTTCGGATAATTTCTCCTCCTTTGGTTCAGGTGCCGGCTTCCCTTCTACTATCAGATATAGCCATTCCCCGAGATAGAGGGCGAGGGGTCCTGTCGGGTCTTGCCACATCGCAGCATCCAAGCGTTTCTGCATCTCAATGACTCCCTCTTCATTGGTGAGGTCATATTCCGATGCCAGTTCCGACAATGACAAGGCAAAAGCAGGAGTCATAAGATAGCAATGCAGGAAGAGCCAGTTGGCAAGCCTCATAATTTCCGGACGGTCTTCTTCATTATGCAGTTCCAGTTCTGCCGAAAAACGATAGTTAACCGGAATCGGAGCCTCCTCATAAAATGATTCAAGCAATTCAAACCATATATCGGCCCCCTCAATCAGCTCATTGTCGTAGGGGTTGCATACCCTGCGATTCTCATAATTCATCGACAAGGCATACCACACCATAAACCTGACATCAGCCTTGTTCAATTCAAAGTCGAAATATTCATCTCCCTCTCGGCTGAAAAATGGCACTGTATATCCATAAAGTCGTCTACATTCCGTGATAAAAGAACGCCACACTCCCGCATCACTGATTATATCCTGATAATATCCAATCATTACAAGGGCGGCACGCTCCACCACCTTCTCAGGATAAGAGGGGAATAGACCCTTCTCTTTTGCAACCTCTGCAAGACGGTTGCAAATATTGAAATAAAATTTATCGGTCTCTGTTTCCTCCGGCATTGAGGGTTGCCTTAAAAGGAATTGTTCTTTTGTTATCATATTTAAATTTTATTTCAGATAAATTTTTCAGCCAGCTCATCAAATGAAAGCTTCATCTGATTTCCCGTGGACATCTCCTTAAGATTTACAACTTTTTCCTCCAATTCAGATTCCCCTATCATTGCTACGAAAGGCACCTTCAAATTATCGGCATAAGTCATCTGTTTTTTCAGTTTGACATTGTCTGGATAGAGTTCGGAAGAAATGCCCTTTCTCCTGAGAGTCTTTACGAGCTTCATGGAGGCTTCCGCCTCCTTCTCACCGAAATTAAGGAAGAGCACCTTTACGCTCTCCCCTATCCCTTGCGGATAAAGATCCAATTGATTCAACACGTCATAAATCCTATCAGCGCCAAAAGAGATGCCGACTCCGGAAAGTCCTGACATTCCGAAGACTCCGGTCAGATTGTCATAACGTCCGCCTCCTGTGATGCTCCCAATCTCCACATCCAAAGCTTTCACCTCGATAATGGTGCCCGTATAATAGTTAAGTCCGCGTGCAAGTGACACATCCATATCAAGAACGGCATTATGACCCAAGTCGTCAAAACGGCTCACTACCCATCTTAACTCCTCAACACCTTTAAGGCCCGTCTCCGATCCCTGCAATATCTCCTGCAGTCTATCAAGTTTTTGGGAATTGTCTCCTTCAAGTTGCAAGATAGGAACAAGTTTCTCAACCGAATCAGAAGGAATCCCTTTGGAAATCAATTCCTCCTTTACTTTTTCAAGACCGATTTTCTCGATTTTATCAATTGCAATGGTGATATCGATAATACGGTTGCTCTCTCCTATCAGCTCGGCAATACCTGTGAGGATCTTCCTGTTATTCAGCTTTATGGCAACTCTTACCTTTAATTTATGAAATACCTCATCAATCAATTCAAGCAATTCCACCTCATTCCAAAGGGAATCACTTCCTACGATATCAGCATCACACTGATAGAATTCACGATATCGACCCTTCTGTGGTCTGTCGGCACGCCACACCGGTTGAATCTGACAACGCTTGAAAGGAAGCTGGATGTCATTTCTATTCTGCACCACAAAGCGTGCGAATGGAACAGTGAGGTCATATCTCAACCCCTTTTCTGCAATAAACGGAGTCAAAGTATGAGATTCTTTATTATTGAGAAGTTCTTGCGGAGCATCTTTTAGGAAATCACCCGAATTTAGTATTCTGAATAGAAGTTTATCCCCCTCTTCGCCATATTTACCCATTAAAGTTGACAGATTTTCCATCGCCGGAGTCTCTATGGGAGTATAACCGAAAAGTTTGAAAGCACTTCTGATAGTGTCGAAGATATAATTTCTACGGGCCATTTCTACGGGTCCGAAATCGCGTGTTCCTTTTGGTATTGATGGTTTTGTTGCCATAATTATTTCAATGCTATATTGCAAAATTACGAAAATTTACTTAATTTTGCAGTCGCGAAATCCGCCAAGGCAGAAAAAGAGAGGTCATAAGGGTCTCCGCCCAACGGAAATGATTGAAAATCATTAGTGTAAAAAAATGTACGCAATTGTAGAAATTAAAGGACAACAATTCAAAGCAGAGGAAGGGAAATTCCTCTATGTCCATCATCTCGGCGATGAAGTTAAAGAGGGCGACGCAGTAGAATTCGACAAAGTGTTGCTCATTGATGCCGACGGCGACGTAACAGTCGGAGTGCCTGCCGTGGAAGGTGCTAAAGTGAGCTGCGAAGTGCTTAACCCTCTCGTTAAGGGCGACAAAGTCATTATCTTCAAGAAAAAACGTCGCAAAGGTTATCGTCGTAAAAACGGTCACCGTCAGCAGTTCTCTAAAGTGTTGGTTAAATCTATCGTTAAGTAAGTAAAACTCATCAGATATGGCACATAAAAAAGGTGTCGGTAGTTCAAAGAACGGCCGCGAATCAGAAAGTAAACGACTTGGTGTGAAAATCTTCGGTGGGTCTAACTGCCGTGCCGGAAACATCCTCAAACGTCAAAGAGGCACCGTGCATCATCCCGGTCAGAATGTAGGTATGGGTAAAGACCACACTCTTTTCGCTCTCATCGACGGTGTTGTGGTGTTCTCAACAGGTAAGGAAGGTAGAAAGTTTATCAACGTTCAGCCCCACGCTAACTAAGGACTTCAACTCATAACTCTATATCAACTTAAAGCGAAGGTGTAATATCCCTTCGCTTTTTTCGTTTCCTTATTGATGAATTATTTCTTGCCTTTACTTCATTGATGAAATCTTTATTGCGAATTCTCACTTTATTTTTTTGCTTCGCATCCGGCATATATGTCTATGCCGAAAATGTGAAAATATCGGGACGTGTTCGTGATAATGACGACAAACCTTTAGAGTTCGCAACTGTCCGGATTGCCGGAACGGCCATCGGTACCAATACCGACCTGAAAGGAGAATATTCCCTAAACGTGGCTAAAAAAGATACTATTGAAGTTGTCTTTTCATGTATCGGATTTAAAACTATAAGCCGAAAACTAATCGACCCTCAGCCGGAAGTAACCCTTAATATCAAAATGATGCCTGATGATATTCAGCTACAGGAAGTGGAGGTGACCGGTTTCAGGAACAACATCAACGGTATGCAGACCCTTGACGTAGATTCCTATAAAGGTTCTCCGGATGTCAGCGGAGGCAGTGTAGAGTCAATGCTCACGACAATGCCCGGCGTGAATTCATCCAATGAGCTGAGCTCTCAATATTCTGTCAGGGGAGGTTCGTTTGATGAAAATTCTGTCTATATCAACGGAGTTGAAATATATAGGCCTCAGCTCGTCAGAAGCGGCCAGCAGGAAGGACTAAGTATCATCAATCCTGACATGGTGGGTAGTGTGAAATTCTCGAGCGGAGGATTCCCGGCAAGATATGCCGACAAAATGTCATCGGCGCTCGATATAACCTATAGAGAACCGGAAGCATTCGAAGCGGCCCTTTCTTTAAGTCTTATGGGTGGAAGCCTTTCGATTGGCTCTAACACAGGTAAATTCTCTCAGCTTCATGGAGTCAGGTTTCGTCGCAACAATTCCCTCCTGTCCACTCAGGAAACCAGAGGAGAGTATGACCCGACCTATTTTGACTATCAGACACATATGATACTTAAGGCCACCGATAAATTTAAGGTGAATTTCTTGGGCAACATTGCCTTAAACCATTTCGGATTCCGACCTACAGACCGTGAAACCACTTTCGGAACTCTTGAGGATGCCAAGAAATTTAAGGTCTATTTCGATGGGGAAGAAAAAGATAAGTTCGAGACATATCTGGGTTCTGTCGCCTTTGAATATAAACATAGCCGTTCCACCGTCTTCAACCTTGCATTGTCAGGTTTTCTCACCAATGAATTCGTGAGTTATGACGTTTCGGGAGAATATTGGCTTGATGAAGCAGGCACCGGCGGCGAGAATGGTGTCGGAGGAGAGCTCGGAGTGGGGAAATATATGGAACATTCACGAAATAGGCTTCGTGCATCCGTCATCACAGCAGCTCTTTCAGGACAAACTGTAGCGGGGAAGAACCATATTACCTACGGTGTGACATATTCCCATGAATCTTTCCGCGACCGCACTAAAGAATGGGAATGGCGCGACTCCGCAGGGTATTCACTACCAACAAGGCCCGATGGAGTGCATCTTATTTATAACCTTACATCAAAACAGGATATCAGCGGAAACAGAATTTCAGCTTTTGCTGAAGATGCCATATATCTTGAAAACGATAAATTTTTTCTCACAATAAATGGTGGATTACGTTTTTCATACTGGGATTTCAATAAGGAATTCTTAGTGTCGCCGCGAGTGAATTTCAGCTTTACCCCCGCCAATCATATCGGATGGACTTTCCGGCTTGCAAGCGGTGTTTATTACCAATCACCATTCTATAAAGAGTATCGCCAGACAGTCATAGATGATCTTGGGAACGGCTATGTGATGCTAAATAATAAAGTCAAGTCTCCACGGAGTATTCAGGTAGTCTTGGGAACAGATTATACCTTCCGGGCATATAACCGCCCCTTCAAGATAACAGCTGAAGCATATTATAAGAATCTCCACAACTTCATATCATACGAATATGACAACCTGAAGATTAATTATTCAGGAATAAACGACTCAAAAGGGTATGTAATGGGGCTTGATTTCAAATTATTCGGACAATTCGTTCCCGGCTCTGATTCCTGGATATCCTTTGCCCTTATGAAAACCGAGCAGGATCTGAACGGTAAGAAAGTGCCGCTTCCATCCGATCAGCGATATGCATTCGGACTTTATTTCACAGATTATTTTCCGAAATTTCCGAGACTCCGGTTCAGTCTCAGAGGAATTTTTTCAGATGGATTGACACTTACACCGCCGCGAGTGACACGTGACCAGGCATATTTCCGAGCCCCATCCTATAAGAGGGTGGATATAGGCGTTTCCTATTTAATAATCGGGGAGCCGAAAGAGGGAGTAGTCAAGCGTAACTTCTGGCGACATTTCAAACGCCTTTCTGTGGGAGTGGATCTCTTCAATATGTTTGATATTTCTAATGTCAGCAGTTATTATTGGGTCACAGATGTCAACAATCTCCAATATGCAGTTCCGAACTATCTGACCCGTCGTCAGCTAAATTTCCATCTTTCTGCTGAATTCTGATTCCATAGTGGATTCTTATTATTGATTCTTTGTTGTTTCTATTCTTCCGCTATGTCTATTTAAGCTGATTTTTATTATCTTTGCAAATAGGTTTTAAAGTTTCTAAAAAATGGCAAAGCAAGAGGATCTCTTCAAGACTATAGTGGCCCATGCCAAAGAGTATGGATTTGTGTTCCAGAGCAGCGAAATCTATGATGGCCTGTCGGCAGTCTATGATTACGGGCAGAATGGTGTGGAGCTTAAAAATAATATCAAGCGTTACTGGTGGGAAGCAATGACGATGCTCCATGACAACATTGTGGGCATAGATTCAGCTATTTTCATGCACCCCACGATCTGGAAAGCATCGGGACATGTTGATGCTTTCAACGACCCTTTGATCGATAACAAAGACTCTAAGAAACGTTACCGTGCCGACGTCCTAATTGAAGAAGAGCTTGCCAAATTCGATGAAAAAGCCGACAAAGAGGTGGCTAAAGCAGCCAAAAGATTTGGAGATTCTTTCGATGAAAAGCTTTTCAGAGAAACCAACCCGAGAGTTGTGGAAATAACTAAGAAGCGTGATGAGCTCCACAACCGTTTCTCTGAAGCAATGAATGCCAACGATCTTAACGAGCTTCGACAAATAATTCTCGATTATGAAATAGTGGATCCTATTTCAGGGACAAGAAATTGGACAGATGTAAGGCAATTCAACCTGATGTTCAAAACTGAGATGGGCTCAACTGCTGATGGTGCCATGGATGTTTATTTGCGTCCGGAAACTGCACAAGGTATATTCGTAAACTATTTGAATGTGCAGAAAACAGGTCGTATGCGGATTCCATTCGGTATCGCTCAAATTGGAAAAGCCTTCAGGAATGAGATCGTGGCTCGCCAATTTATCTTCCGTATGCGTGAATTCGAGCAGATGGAAATGCAGTTCTTTGTGCGACCGGGCGAAGAGTTGAAATGGTTTGACACCTGGAAGCAAACAAGAATGAAATGGCACAAGACCCTCGGGCTTGGCGATGAAAAATATCGTTTCCACGACCATGACAAGTTGGCTCATTATGCAAATGCCGCCACTGATATAGAGTTCCAAATGCCTTTCGGATTCAAAGAGGTGGAAGGAATCCACTCAAGAACAAATTTCGACCTCGGACAGCATGAGAAATACTCAGGCAAGAAAATTCAATATTTCGATCCCGAGCTCAATGAAAGTTATGTGCCATACGTGATTGAAACATCTATAGGGGTTGACCGTATGTTCCTTTCAGTATTCTGTAGCTGCTATGAAGAGCAAATGCTTGAAGGAGGAGAAAAACGAGTTGTGCTTCATTTCCCGGCTCCTCTTGCCCCGGTGAAATGCGCTGTCTTGCCTTTGGTTAAGAAGGATGGACTTCCCGAAAAAGCTAAAGAGATACAACAAAAACTACGTTTCGATTTCACTTGCCAGATAGATGAAAAAGATTCTATCGGGAAACGTTATCGCCGTCAGGATGCAATCGGCACACCTTATTGTATCACAGTAGACCATCAAAGTCTTGAAGACAATACTGTGACTTTACGTCATCGTGACTCTATGGAGCAAGAACGAGTAAATATTGATGATCTGGAAACCATTCTTGCCGAAAAAGTCAGCATAAATTCCTTGCTTAGAAAACTAATTTAACTTCAGGATTAAATCTGATAATAAATATCTTACATTTTATTCACACAAACCATTTATTGTTTTCAAACATATTAACCCAAACCTACAGGAATGAAAAGATTTATTAAATATATTCTTATTTTGCCGGTAGTCATAGCTCTTACTTCCTGCAATTATAATTCATTGGTAGATAAGCAACAAAGTGTAGAACAATCTTGGGCTGAGGTAGAAAACCAATACCAAAGACGTGCAGATCTGATTCCGAATCTCGTCAATACTGTAAAGGGTTATTCCACCCATGAAAGCGAAACCTTTGAGAAAGTGACTCTGGCACGTGCTAAGGCTACATCAGTCACTATTGATGCCAATGACTTAACCGAAGAGAACCTCGCAAAATTCCAGGCAGCTCAAAATGAACTATCACAGGCATTGAAATCTCTTTTGGCAGTTTCTGAGGCTTATCCCGACTTGAAGGCAAACGAGAATTTTATGAATCTCCAGACCCAGTTGGAGGGAACCGAAAACAGAATCACCACTGCACGCATGCGTTACACCGAAAGTGTGAAAGATTACAATACAGCAATCAAGAAATTCCCAACTATGATTTATGCAGGTTGGTTCGGATTTGAAGCCAAACCGCAATTCAAAGCTGAAGAGGGCGCCCAAAGAGCTCCTGAAGTGCAATTCTAAATGAAAAATTGACTTCAAATCATTAAATCTGCAATAATAGATATAACTTATATCTACAAACAAATTACAATTCAACAATTTAGCAGAAACTTAAAATATTGAAAAGTTAGTCGCTTTTTTCAATCTGTTAGCTGTCTATAAATTTTAATTAATGAAACTTCAGAGGATTTTCCCAATATTGTTTGCAAGCATGCTACTGACATTAACGGCATGTTTCAAAGATAATGACTATAAGAATGATTATTCCGAATGGAGAAACCTGAATCAAGAATATATTGATTCGATTGAAAAACTGATTGTGGATGGTAAATTTGTTTACACTCCCATAACACCGGGATGGGATCAATCCTTCACTGTCTTTGTCAGATGGCATAATGAGGGAGAGGAAAATCCGAGTTATGTGACTCCTCTCTCAACATCAACTTGTCATATTAAATATACCCTGACTAATATTTCGGGTGACACATTGGATTCTTCTCCATCATTTACATGTGTACCAAACAATCTTGTGACGGGATTTATGGCAGCCCTTACAAATATGAGAGTAAATGACACAGTCACTGCTGTCATACCATATACTGCAGGTTATGGCGTCTATGGAAGCGGCGCTATCCTACCCTATTCAACTCTCGTTTTCGGCATCAGACTCGACAGCATCAGTAAATTGATGTAATCCGTTGAATATGAAAGCTTTGAGAATAAAAAAAGTTTCTTTTACAGTCCTAATAGCCGCTTTTCCAACTCTTTTGTTATGTTCTTGCGCTGAGACAGAACATACTGAAGCTATAACTGCTGAAATCACTGCAGCCCAGATGGAGGCAAGAAGAACGGCTGGAGCCATTTTAGGACCTGAATGGAAAGATTCCCTGAAGCTCCAAAAGGCTTTGATTGATGCTAAAGTCAAACAAAGCAAATATTTAATTGATGGTAAACCGGAATGTGCCGAGGCCTTTGATTCAACATTTATCTCAACAATCCGGACCGTGAATCCTGACCTTGCAAAAAAGCTCCGGAAAAATTAACAACTCTTTCCAACTCTTCCACTCTCCAACTTTCTATTCCCCTATTCCTATCCCAAAAAGAGCATAATCATAAACCACCGGATCGTCAGGACGGAAGGTTCTCAATACTTCGGTTAACTCCTCAACACTCTTACGATCATTAGCCTTTCGTGACAGCAAACCTAATTCTCTCGAAACATTCCCAACATGCAAATCCAAAGGAATAAAGAGCTTGCTCTTGGGTATTGATTTCCAGATCCCCATATCCACAATTCCATCGTCCCTAACCAACCATCGAAGAGCCATATTGACCCTTTTTAAGGCTGATTGGTTCAAATTCAAAGGGAAACATCTGCTTGAGGATGTGCCATTTGCTACCTCCAATTCATTATTTATCAATTCTACCAACTTCCAGGCCGGGAACTCTTCCTCCCCCACTTTATGAGTCTTTGCAAAAGAATCCAAAGATCCATATTTTGCATAAATGCCCCTCAATCCTCTTAAAAAATGCGCCAAATGTTCCCCAAAAAAAGTGCGATGAATATTCAATCGTGGGTCCAAATCCTCATACCCTTCATCCATCATATATTTATATGGCTGATTATCCATCAACGCAAGCATTTTTTCAATATCTCGGCATATCATCTTCCTGTTGCCCCAAGCAATCATTGAGGCCAAAAAAGATACAAGCTCAATATCCTGAAGTGTTTCAAATCTACGCGGGAACTGAACAGGATCTCTGCCAATAAAATCAGGATTATTTATACGTTGAGCTTCGCTATCAAGCAATTCTTTTATAGTTTCCATAGTTTACTTAAAATATCTGAGGATATAACTGCTTATCGTTGCCCTGAAAACTTAAAATGAAGGAGAGTAGCCAACTTCTCCATATATCTCTTTTATATCTTCATTGGTGATAGCCTCAAAATCTTCATGATAGGGAATAACGATTATTCCTGCCATATCAAGAGCTCCGGGACTAACCGCTCTCCGTAAAGGACCCTCTTTAAAGAAAACATCAGGCCGATGTTTTTTCCGGGGTATACATATAAAATTTACATCATCACTCTCCTCTGTAGTCCAAAAATAACCATTTACAGGACTTCTGAAATCTAAATTCCTTTCATCCAAAATTTTAAAGGGGAGTTCTAACTCTTTGTTTTCCTCATATAATTTTATCAAAGGAATATTTTCAAGAGGGACAGCTTGATAATGAAGATGATCGGGAGCACTTGCCCCTGCTCCGTCATCGTTGTAAAAAACTACCATCCCCGGCAACTCCTTAGCCAACCGACATCCCGTCGCATATGAGAATTGTTGCATCTCATGTCTTACGCTCGGTATTGTGAAATGATATGGCAATATGGGATAGGGATTCACCAAAAGGCTAAAATCTTCATTTAATTCAAGACGATGTTGTTCAGGAGGCCTGTTCTCCTCACAGAGAAAGCACCTCCTTTCTTGTATTGATTTTCTGTCTACCTTTGCAAGAGTTGATAGAGCTCTTCCTGGGTTATATTGCACCCACCCCTCTAAATCATTTACTTTAAACTGTTTCTTTCTAACAGAAAACAAATCCAGATAGTTCTTGTGCGCAAGAGGCCATTCCTGAACTTGATGGTCATGAAAATTCTTTATGTCATCAATTTTCATATCCCCGGATATTGGCTCTTATACGCGCTATCAGCTCTACCGAACGGATAAAATCCTTATACATATTATGCTCGTTGACCTTTTCAATGGAAAGATCGGCGTCACTGTTGCCATCCCAGCGACGGCAGTAATAAAGGGGTTCATATATTCGCCCTACTTTGTACTCCCTGCTGATTCTCAAAGCCATTGCATAATCCTCACCATAGCTGACATTCGGGAAGAGAATATTTCTAACAAGTGGAGTATAAAAGGCGCGCGGGGCTCCAAATCCATTTATCCTCAAAGCATTATTTGCTCCGTTGAGATCTGTCCATTCTTTATGGTCGATTAATCCGGGTGGTATAGGGTTCAAATTAAAATCTGTCAACATATATGAGCCGACAACCATTCCGCAATCCTCATCTTCAAACTTTTTAACTATCCTTGCCAATGTATTCTCATCTGAATAGATATCATCAGAATCAAGTTGAACAGCATATTTCCCACATTCTTCCGAGAGGATAGCCTTATTCCAACAACCTCCTATTCCAAGATTGTCTGTTTCTTCCGTCTTTATCAACTTCAACTTCGGATTATCTATTTGCTCAAGATACTCTCGGGTTCCGTCACTGCTTCCATTATCAACCACTATAACGTTATAAGCGAAATCAGTTGCTTGGGATAAAGCTGAATTAACAGCATCCTTTATTGTATTTACTCGATTTTTGACGGGAATTATTATGGATGCTTTCACTTTAAATTGAGGGTCATCTCCCTTGCTATCAATTATAGCCGGATTTACCATGCCGCTTGTGGCAATCAGGAAATCAGTGAAAACTCTTTCCATCTCTATTTGGTAAGAGATCTGGCGAGGGTCGACATAATCATGCTGCTTTGCCCCGCTTTTCCTGAAATCCTTTTTCTCTACGGTGTATAGATATTCGGGTACAGCTGCTATAGTCTTACCTATCGACATTCTCAATCTTAACTCATACCATCCTCCGTCGGCCATTTTTCTTCCATCTCCCATATCTTCTGATGATGCCAATGCGTCGGCAACATTCAACATCACAAGCGGGCCGAAATCAAAATCATCCCTGACAGAACCGAACTGATAATCTATCACAGGATGTAATGTTATCTTATCACCATCTTTCTCGCGATAATGACAATATGTGATTGTTGAATCAGCATCAGAGGCTATTTCCTCCATCCTATGAAAATAATTATCGTCGATTGTCACACTGCGATCATCAAGCTGTATGACTGCAAATTGTTCCAATCCTCCTTTAAGTATCTCTTCCCTTAAAGAGTGGATATCTTTAAACCGGATAATTCTCATTGTTCAAGATTATCAAGAAAATTTTTCATTATAGCATCCCTCTGTTCGGGATTCATGGTTTCAAATGGTATGGCGCTAATTAAAATTCGGCTGTTCCCCTTTTTAGTCAATATTGCAGATGGCAGACCGGTGTCGCTATATTTATATATCACCGTAGAATTAGATAATGGTGAAAGAATATCCGGATTTTCTACAATATAACATTTCTCATTCAGTGTGTTGGAATAACCGATATTTTTTATTCTGAATGAATTTTGTGATGAAATAATGCTTCCCGTTTCGCTCCGGGGACCCTCAGTTTTTTCAACCCCCAAGATTTCCTTTGCAAATTCTTTGCTTCCCGAGGATGACCTGTCATCATAGAGGTCGCTTGCCACATAGGCTCCACTCACTAATAAATCTCCTCCCCCTTTCACAAATTCTCTTAGCTCATTCTGAAGTTTGACAGGAAACGCTGAATATTTGATGCCTGAACTTCCAAATCCTGTCACTGAGGTTTTCTGCTTGCCAAGAATCAGATCAATGGTCTTAAATTTTTTCAAGTCGACATCTCCATTCTCAACAGCTCCGACACTTGCAGAAACAAAACCCTTTCCTGCTGCAGCAATTGACTTCCCGTGGAGATATGGATAATCGAATGTATTTCCGGCAATCACTTGAGAAGCATAATCACCGTTGCTTTTGCCGAAGCTTTCACCGGCACTCCTGCGGAATTCTGTTTGATATCCTATAAAAGAGATATCCCTTATATGTGGCACTCCGAAATCATTCACTGAATAGAATCCGGCTTCATCACCATAGCTGGCACTTCCCGGAGCGCTAACCCGAGTGAATCCATTGATAATAAGCATAGGCTTATCTCCTCCCTCCTTTAATGCCAAGGTTTCCGACGGGAATGATATCCCTCCATCATTGGCTGCAATTATCTGAAAAGAATGAATTTTATTATCATTCACTTTCACGGTGAAATGACGCGAAGTGGTCTCCCCTATTTTATGAAATCCGAGATCATCACCGGAGCGTTCCATTATGATATATTTGTTCGGTTCGGCTGTCGGCTCAAGTTTGTCAGGCGTCATTTGCCATTCAAGCTTATAAGTGCCTTTCTTAACCCTGCTGATTGAAAAATTTCTTACCGGCAACGGTTGCACTATAAATTTTTTGTCTTTTCTCTCAGCAATAAATCTACCTAACGCCTTATATATTGACCGGCTCACTGTGAACCGGAAAGCCGGGTCAAGAGCATATTTCATATCGGCATAATTCTGGTGGCTCATAAACTCCACTAAAGATGTTGGCACTTCGGGTACACGTGCTTCCACATAAGTCTTATCCCACATAGCTCTTCTTGTCCAATTAGGCTCCCATGTCTGCTTGATATCCATAGTGATTTGTCGCAATAGCATATCAGTCAAGGCTCGGGAATTAGTCCTCGGAGTCCCGTCTGTATAATAAGCGCCATTATTTGTAAAATAGATACCCAGCGTCCCGATAAAAGAGTCGTCGGCTTTCTTACCGGCATCCGAATGTAGAGCCATCACAACGTCGATAGGTATGTGAAGTCCTTCACGATCGGGCAACACTCTCGAACCTCCGGCAAGATAATTCACCCAATGACCTCTTGAAGTGTAGTCATCTTTATAGTCATCCGTACCATGAAATGGAGAATAGACAGATTCAGGAAATCCTGCCCAATGGAGCCAATATCTCGCTCCCTCAAGATAGCGAGGAAGTCCGGATGTGTAAAAATATGGTTTATATCCGTTATTGGCTGCATTCTTTGCAGCCTCAATCTCTTCGTTAAAATCTTCTAAGGCATCTTCGCTTTCCTCAGAACCATCATTCTCTATTCCCGACAGATACTCTACATTTCCTTCTAAAGGAGTAGAGGGGTCAAGGAAGATATCCGTGCGCCGATCACTGCGTGCAATATTCCCCATTCCGCCTCCAATTTTCACAGCATCAGCAGTCACTATCTTTCCCGACTGTGACGACTGATTGCTTAGAACAACTATAGGCTCCTCATCGGAATACCCGGCTTCCAACGGGAAAGTTCCCAAATAAATCCAGGTCCCTCCTCCCATGGTTTGATTGACACGATATTCTTTTGAACCTCCCGAATAATTCACGACATAACGTGCATCCTCCGTGGAATTCGGCAAACTCTTATAACTTATATAAACAGCATATTCTCCATCTTCAGGAATATCTGCGTACCAAGCTGCAAGTGATTCTTTTCCTGAAGTAATCGTATTGACTTGTCTATAAGTTCCATTCTCAAACGGATTCTCAGTGTCTCTAAAATCCGGAAGGTCATATATAAAACCTTCTCCTTCACCGTCAACCCATTTCTCTTTGCCTGATTTCTCTTTATAATATGGTTGTGAAAATATCATTCCTTCATCGTTGGTGTCATTATCCACGATGACTTCATTACAATTTATATTTCTTTCACGAGGCAAAAAGACGTATGCGCCGGCATTTTCAAGCATGGGAACGACATATGGAAGAATATAGCTCATCGTATGAGTATCCTCTGTCACTTGAAAAAGTTGTGGCCTCTGCCAGTACCATTGACTTGAACCGGGCTTGAAATAACGGCCATGACTTGCCCATAAAGCCAATATATCTCCTTGCATTCCCTTTTTAGGAGATGCAAGGGGGAATGCCTCTACTACGAACGGGGGATTATTTCTCAATTCTTCCGGCAATTTATCTATTGTAGTGATAAAATATGACAATGGTTTGTCGCTTACCATCAGAGTCAATTGATAATCTGATATGGAATCAGGCAAAGATTTTTTTGTTGCCTCAGTCAAATCGTTTATCAGGTCTTTGGTCACCGGAAGATAAGTGAAATTTTCGTTTAGGAAAATTTTTGCCGACCTCGATCCCCGGTCGGTTCTGACAAGATTCACTCTCAAACCTCCGGGATTTAAATTATCAGGCACCCAAGCCAAGACGCCATCATTGACGTAGAGAGTCAATGGATCGTTTTGTGGTAATTCTTCCGGCTTTTTGGGCTCCGGTTTAGGAGTTGTTTTACGAGTGGTTCTCTTCTTTGTAGTAGTTTTTGCCTTACTATTCGACTTTCTTTTGGCAGAAGTTCCGTTTCCTGTTTTCTTCTTTGCAGTTGTGGTGGTTTTCTTTTTTGCTGTTGTAGTGGTTTTCTTTTTTGCCGCAGAAGTTGTCGTTTTCTTCTTGGCGCCTGTTGTTTTTGCAGCTGCACTCTTTGCCTTCGTCGTATTGGTCGCAGCGGTTGATTCAACCACGCCTAACGAGATGAAAGATATAAGAATTCCGGTTACAAACAGAAGTATTTTATTTTTAAATCTCATTATCGTTTCCTTTCATTAATCAAAACTAAGCAAATCTGTCAGTCGAATATGCCTTCTGAAAATTCTTCGATTCCCTCATCTTCAGCTATCGAATAAACTTCACCGCTACATGGGTTGAAGTCGGGAGGGAATGAGAATCGAGAATCTTGAGAATAAGGCAGTTTATTATCTCCATAGACATTTTGCATATAATATCCATAGATCGGGAGAGCAGCTCTTGCCCCCTGTCCTAATGCCATAGTATTAAAATGGATATACCGTTCTTCACCACCTACCCATACTCCGGTGACCAGTTCGGGGGTAAAACCCATAAACCAGGAATCGGAGTTTGAATTTGTTGTTCCGGTTTTGCCACCCATCTGTGCAGAAATACCATACCGGCCTCTTAAGCTTGCCGCTGTTCCTCCATCCACCACATTCATAAGCATCGAAAGTATCTTATAATAGGAATCGATGCCGGTCACCTCAGTTCTGTGAGGGGTAGCCGAATAAATAATATTTCCCTGGTTATCCTCAATACGTGTCACAAATATGGGGTCGACTCTTAATCCATTGTTAGCAAATGCCGTGTAACCGCTCACCATCTCTTTTACAGGCACATCTACAGTTCCAAGTGCCAAAGGTAGAGTTTCATCAATATGCCCGGTCACTCCAAACATTCTCATCTTGTCAGCAAGTGACTTTGCCCCTAATTCATACACCAATCGAGCTGATATCCAGTTGTTAGAATTAGTTAGAGCCCATCTGAGATCGACCATCTCTCCGATTCTTGCGCTTCCTGAATTTCTGGGTGACCAATTCCCGAAAGTAGGCTGGGAATTCAAAAACATGGAACAAGGAGTGAAATCTTGCTCCATTGCAAGGGTATAGAGGAACGGCTTTGCTGTCGATCCGATTTGTCTTCTTCCTTGAGACACCATGTCATATTGAAAATATGAATAATCGGGACCTCCTACATAAGCCTTTACATAGCCGGTCACCGGGTCCATACTCATCATACCGGTACGCAATATCGACTTCATATAAAGCAATGAGTCGTAAGGAGTCATAGTAACAGTCTTGCTCCCCGGTTTGTATTTTCCATTCTCCTCTTCGTAGGCAAAGATATCCATTTGATAAGGCTCCTGAAAAGAGGCCTTTATTTCTTCTTCAGAGTACCCTCCACGTTTCATCATACGCCAACGTTCAGTCTGTTTCATGGCGTTCTCAATCAGCTTCATAACACCCGAACGCGATAATTCCGCGCCGTTAGTTGTGTAAGGACCTGTTGTCTGACCCTGCTTCTCTTTAAAAAACGCAGGTTGGAGGGTGCCTCCTAAATGTTTATAGACAGCCTCTTCTGCATGTTCCTGCATCCGGGTATCGATTGTGGTGTAGATCTTCAATCCGTCGGTGTAGATATCATAATAAGTGCCATCAGGCTTAGGATTCTTAAGTATCCATCCATACAGAGGATTATCAGCCCATTGAATTGAATCTGTGTTATATTGACCCATCGAAAGGGTATATCCAAGCTTACTCTTATATTTGGACGGATCAGGTCTAACCGGCTCTTTGGCTGCAAACATCATCCTCAACTCTTCTCGCAGATAAGGAGCAATCCCTTGCTTATGATCAACTCGATGATAATCCAGCGTTATAGGCAACTCTTTAAGAGAATCTGCCTCCTGTCGGCTTAACTTTTCCGCCCTCACCATTTGCTCAAGCACCACGTTTCTTCTCTCACGTGTCCGCTCCGGATGACGCAAAGGATTGAAAAGACTCGGATTCTTTAGCATGCCCACAAGCATTGCAGCCTCCTCAATCTTTAGTTCTGAGGGCTCTTTATTGAAATAGACATTCGCTGCTGTCTTGATTCCCACTGCATTATTAAGGAAATCAAAACGGTTAAGATACATGTTTATTATCTCTTCTTTTGTGTAGAAACGCTCTAATTTCACAGAAATCATCCATTCTATAGGTTTCTGGAGCGCTCTTTTGAAAATATTGGAAGAGGGTTGGGAATAGAGTTGTTTAGCAAGCTGTTGGGTAATTGTGGAGCCTCCACCTGATGATTTGTCGCCAAGCATCAAAGTTTTTACACCTGTTCTCGCCAACGCTATAAAATCAATTCCCGAATGATCAAGAAATCTCTCATCTTCAGTGGATATAAGGGCATCTATTACGTAGGGAGACACTGATTCGTAATCGGAATTCACTCGATTACCCGAACCGGAGAAGTAGCGACCCATCTCTGTGGTGCCATCCGATGCTATAAGGACTGATGCAAGCTTGTCATGGGGATCCTCCAACTCCTCAATCGGAGGCATATATCCTATCGCCCCGTTATAGATTAATAATAGGATTATGAAACCTATACAACCGATTGATACAAAGGCTCCCCAACACCAAATAACTATATTTTTATTGCGTCTTGACTTCTTTAACTCTTTATCTTGTTTATCCTCTTGACGCTCTTTATCTTGACTTGTGAATTTCAATCTCATCTGATAATTTTCTTCTCAGATTGTAAAATTACAAAAATCAATCCAAAAAAACAGTATATATCAAAGTTTGATTTCTGAAAGATCGACTATTTTATTGACTATTGCATAGATTGTGAGACCGGTTGCGGAATGAATCTGGAGTTTTTTTGCAATATTGCGCCTATGAGTCATAACCGTATGAACCGACAAGAAGAGTTTATCCGCGATTTCCTGATTCGTGAGACCCTTAACTACAAAGGATATTATCTCTTTTTCTCTAACCGACAGATTCTCTTTCTCCTCTCCGTCATGATTCTTCATCTTGCTGACCTTCATTATTTTATTTCTTATCTCATCAAGATCATCCGTGACATGAAGGTGGTCGTCATAAAGAGAAAGCACGCTTTTATTAAGTTTACCAATTTCTATGGCAAAAATCTTTATTTCGGAATTCAAACTGGTTTTCCTTATTTCATCCGGATTAAGTAGTCCTCCAAAAGCGGGATTCACAATGAGCAAATCCACTTCTTCGGAAGACACTGTGTCTATTAGTGATTTTTTTGTATCAACCTCAATCACCACAGGATAAACCTCCCTCAGATTCTTGATAGTAACCCCTAACCCATTACTGATTACCGGAGAATTTTCTGCTATGATTATTTTTAACTTCTTCATCTCCTCATGATAATCTTAGAGCCGGCAAGAGGAGCCGGTCTTCTATTTTACAATGACTTTCCAACTCTTCTTCACACCTGTAAATATCATATAAGGCAGCATTAAGAAGATTGGCACTTGAATCCGCCGGGGAATATTTGATAATGATATTTTTAAGTTCTCTCAGTTTAGCTCCCACTTCCTGATGATGTCGGCTATAGACAGGGAATAATAAATCATCGTCTCCTCCATTTTCCGGAAGAGTTTCAATCTGCTTGAAAAGGTGGGCCTCCTCCTCTTTCATATGTTCCTTTATGCTTTCCAGATATTCATCGAAAAGTTTTATAATCAAAAAAGAAACATCAGACTCTTTTAAAGTTATCCCATCAAGCAGTTTCCTCCTGATAGATGGAAGATAAAAGTCAAGAAAATAGGTATGACTCTGTTTTAAAAAATGAATTAGCGAAGAAATGGAAAGTTGACTGACATCCGGAGTTAACAGGTCATCAGAATTTAAAAAATTCACTACCGTGAGAAACGTGTTACAATCAACCCCGGCATCTTCACAAACTTCTCTCACAGTTTTCTCGTTGAATCCCAAAGGTATCCCGAATCTACTTAATACCTGTAATATGCGATAATCATTTGATATCAGAGATATCATTTTATCATCAGGAATATACTCTCTATTTTTTATCATTTTTACCTTAACTTGATTTCCTCTTTTTCTGAAATAAGAGAAAGGAATGTAACTAAATGTTACATTCCCCTAATTTCTCAAAACTCTCAAAATAACTAAAACTAAAGCGATAACAGATGAATTATGGCATCAATTATCACAGTAGCAAAATTAATATCAGTTTTAGCTATCTGCAATCCCTAAAAATAGGTAAATTAATCCACATAGGTTACCTAATAATAGGGATTCGTGAATGGGAATTTAGTCAAGAAAAAAATTGTTGTATTATCTTTTCTTGACAGAGAACCCGAATTTACCAATCATTTCGCCAAGAGAATAATAATGGCCGTGCACATATGCCATCAACCCTGCTCTTTCAATATTGAATTTACCGGTTGAATCCATTAACGATTCATCTACCCTGACATTCAACACATCAGAAATAAACATATCGTGAGTGCCAAGCTTTATAATCTCTTTTACCCTACATTCTATAGATAATGGCGATTCAAGTATTGTTGGAGAAGCCACTTTTTCACCGGGTAATGGTGTAAGCCCTGTTTTTTCCCATTTATTGTAGTCGCGACCTGACCTGACGCCAACCCAATCAGTTGCCAATGCCATTTTCTCGGTTGTCAGATTAATAGTAAACTCCATATTCTCTACAATCAGAGGATATGAAGCCCTTTCAGGTCTGACAGATATATAACACATAGCCGGATCGGAACAAATAGTTCCGGTCCAGGCTATGGTCAACATATTCCAATTTTCCGGCTTATCGCCACAGGTGACGATCACTGCAGGCAACGGATAAATCTGGGTGCCCGGTCGCCATGAAATTTTTTTACACTCCAAGATCCTTCAATACTCTCTTGATTTTATCTTCAGCTTTTTCAACAGTCTCCTCATATTTGTCTTTTGAGGGAAGATCTTCGCGAACCTCAACATAGAACTTTATCTTAGGTTCTGTTCCTGAGGGTCTCACTGAAACTTTGTCGCCGGCCTCTGTGAAGAATTGAAGAACATTTGAAGTTGTCGGGAAATTCATTTTCGTAACTTCTCCGGTCTTGAGATTTCTGCAATTCAGATCTGCGTAATCCTTGATAATAACTACATCACTACCTGCAAGCGATTTGGGAGGATTTGCGCGGAAATTCTTCATCATGGCAACGATTTCATCAGCTCCCGATTTTCCCGGACGAACAACGCTTACTCCTTTCTCACGCGAGAAACCGTATTCAGCATAAATATCTAAAAGGAGATCGTAGAGAGTCTGGTTTCTGTCGGCAGCCCAGGCTGCTATTTCACACATCAAAGTGATAGAGGAAACAGCATCCTTGTCTCTAACGAATGTCTCGGGCAAGAAACCATAACTTTCCTCACCGCCTCCGAGATACCTTCCCTCTTCTTCCATATTTCTCATCATGTCAGCTATCCATTTGAAACCTGTGAAACAGTCGAAACATTTCACGCGGTTGGCTTCGGCTATTCTCTTGATAGTTTCTGTGGTCACGATAGTCTTAACGCAATACTCCCTTCCTGTGAGTTTTCCAAGCTCTCTATTACGTGTAATCAGATAATAGAGGAAAATCATAACAATCTGATTACCGTTTACAAGTTGATAGTTACCCTTGCTGTCTCTTACTACCAATCCGATACGATCGGAGTCGGGGTCTGATGCCAATACAAGGCTGGCACCCGTCTCGAGAGCTTTTGCGATACCCATGGCCATTGCCTCTGAATTCTCAGGATTTGGAGAATCTACAGTGGGGAAATTACCACTTCTGATATCTTGTTCCGGAACATGGATAACATTGTCGAATCCCCATTTCTTCAATGAGTCGAAAATTAGCATACCTCCCGTGCCATGAATCGGGGTATATACGATCTTCATGTCATGATGATGTTTGATACTTTCCGGAGAAAGGCTCAAAGTCTTTATATCATCAAGATAAAGAGCATCTATATCTTTACCGATTATTTGGATAAGGTCTTTATTGGGTGTGAATTTTATTTGATCAACAGATGTGATTGCATTTACATATTCTATTGTCGCAACATCATGGGGAGCTATCATCTGAGCACCGTCGCTCCAATAAGCTTTATATCCATTATATTCCTTCGGATTATGACTCGCTGTTACCATAACTCCGCTATTGGTGCCAAGTTTGCGTATAGCATAAGAAACCTCCGGCACAGGTCTGCAATCTTCAAAAAGATAAACCTTAATACCATTTGCCGAGAATATGTCAGCTGCCAATTCCGCAAATTTTCTTGAATTATTTCTCACATCGTGGCCAATCACAACAGATATTTGAGGTTCTTCCTTAAATACCTCATTAAGATAGTTGGCCAAACCCTGGGTGGCTGCACCCACTGTGTAAATATTCATGCGGTTGCTTCCTGCTCCCATAATACCTCTCAGACCTCCCGTGCCGAATTCAAGGTCTTTATAGAAAGCATCTATTAAAGCTGTCGGGTCGGCATCGTCAAGAAGAGCTTGAACCTTCTTGCGTGTTTCTTCATCATATTGGGGCGAAAGCCATTTCTGCGCTTTCGCTTTCACTTCTTTCAAGAGTTCTTGATTTTCCATAGTATTCTTATTTTTATTTCTTTCAGTCAAGCAAAACTAAACAAAAATTTCCTTTTCTCAAAGATTGATATCTCAACTTTTTATAACCCCTAACTTCCTTCCAACTTTAATAAAAGCATCAACCGCCTTGTCAATTTGTTCTTTTGAATGAGCCGCTGACAATTGAACACGTATTCGAGCCTCTCCCTTCGGAACAACCGGATAGTAGAAACCGGTGACATAGATTCCTTCTTTCTGCATTTCTTTTGCAAAATCTTGTGAGAGTTTGGCATCATACAACATAACTGCACAAATTGCACTCTGAGTCGGCTTGATGTCAAATCCGGCTGTCTCCATCTTTGATTTAAAATATTTTACATTTTCAACCAACTTATCATGCAGCTCATTACTTTCCTTGAGGATGTTAAGCATTTCCAAGCTGGCTCCGACAATAGCGGGAGTCACAGAATTAGAAAAAAGATATGGGCGGGAACGTTGTCGCAACATCTCTATTATTTCTTTACGTCCGGTAGTAAATCCTCCCATTGCTCCTCCGAAGGCTTTTCCAAGCGTCCCGGTAAATATATCAATTTTTCCGTAGCAATCGAAGAGTTCAGCAACTCCATGACCTGTTTTCCCTACAACACCTGCCGAATGGCTCTCATCAACCATCACCAAGGCATCATATTTTTCTGCCAACTCACAAATCTTATCCATTGGAGCCACATTCCCGTCCATAGAGAAAACACCGTCGGTCGCTATAATACGATATCTACAATCCTGTGATTCCTTGAGACATCGCTCCAGATCCTCCATATCTGCGTTTTTATATCTGAAGCGTTTGGCTTTACTTAACCTTACTCCATCTATAATTGAAGCATGATTTAAAGAATCGCTTATAATTGCATCTTCTTCTGTGAAAAGAGGCTCAAAGAGGCCTCCGTTTGCATCGAAGCAAGCTGCATATAGTATCGTGTCTTCAGTTTTGAAATATTCGCTGATTGCTTGTTCCAATTCCTTGTGAATATCCTGTGTGCCACATATAAATCTTACTGAGGCCATTCCATATCCGCGAGTATCCATTGCTTTTTTAGCCGCTGAAATCAACCGGCTGTCATCAGCAAGACCCAAATAATTGTTTGCACAGAAATTCAATACTTCAGTAGGTGTTCCAACGACGTCAATAGCCGCTCCTTGTGGAGAATCAATTAATCTTTCGTTCTTATATAATCCGGCTTCCCGGATATTTCTGAGTTCTTTCTCAAGATGGTTTTGAAATTTACCGTACATAGTTTCTTAGTTTTCTAATATGGAGCTTTTAATGTTTTCTCAATATCAATAAGAGTTGAAATAATATTTTTCAATCAAAATTAAGAAAAAATAAGTGAATTAGCGTTATCTTTGCAGTCGAAAAATCCACCATATTGTAATGAAAAATATCCTACTCATAGGAGCTACCGGCCAGATAGGTTCAGAACTGACCATGAGACTAAGGGAAGAGTATCCCTCCGGTCAAGTAGTCGCCGGATATATTTCAGGAGCAGAGCCTAAGGGAGAGCTTCTTGAATCGGGACCCTCAGCAATGGTAGATATCACAAATGCCGGTCAGATAGCAAGTGCAGTCAAAAAATACAATATCGACACCATATATAACCTTGCAGCACTTCTGAGCGCAGTGGCCGAAAAGAGACCACAACTGGCATGGAATGTAGGAGTGGGTGGTCTCTACAATGTTCTGGAAGTTGCAAGAGAAAATAATTGTGCTGTTTTCACTCCAAGTTCTATCGGTTCTTTCGGACCGAATACACCCCGCATCAAAACTCCTCAGGACACTGTGCAACGTCCTACAACAATGTATGGTGTAACAAAGGTGACCGGAGAACTCCTCTCAGACTATTATGCCAGCCGTTTCGGAGTTGATACAAGATCCGTGAGATTTCCGGGCCTCATATCTTATGTAGCACCCCCGGGAGGAGGAACAACTGATTATGCCGTAGATATCTATTACGCAGCATGCAAAGGTGAAAAATTCTTTTGTCCTTTGAAACCGGGCACTTTTATGGACATGATGTATATGCCTGATGCTCTAAGAGCTGCAATTGAAATAATGGAGGCCGATCCTTCAAAGCTCGTGCATAGGAATTCGTTCAACATCACAGCCATGAGTTTCGATCCGGAAATGATTTACGCAAAGATCAAGGAATTTATCCCCGACTTCCAAATGGATTATAAACTCGATCCTTTGCGCCAGTCTATTGCAGACTCATGGCCCGACAGCCTTGATGACACATGTGCGCGCGAAGAATGGGGATGGAAACCCAGATTCGACCTCGATTTTATGACAAAGGACATGTTGGCTCATTTAAGTGTCAAATTAAAAAAAGAAACCAAAGAGAAAGTATCCTCAGTCTGTACGACTTGACGAGCCCTTAAGATTTCATAATAATTGTTAAAACCGATAAAGGAAAACCGAAAACCAAAAAAAAGTTTTCGGTTTTCATTATTTTTGCACCTGCGTAAATAATCTATAATGAAAAAAGAGGATCTTACCGAGGAACAATACACGAAGATACTTGAGGAATTCATAAACTCCCTGACTAAAAATGGTTTGAAAGCCACAACCATGGATGGAGTGGCATCCTCTCTTCAGATGTCAAAACGTACTCTTTACGAACTATTCGGAAGTAAAGAAGAGATGTTCCGTGAGGCTCATCAATATTTTAATAAAAAGTTAGCGACTAATCTTGCCTCTATTTTTGATTCTTCATCCAACATTATGGAAGCTATCATTAAATGTTTCTTACTTATCAGGGATGTGATGAGCAGAGTAAATGTAGATTTCATAAGGGATATGGAAGAATATGCCATTAAAGGGAGCCTCATCTCTGAAAACCATAGACGGCAGAATTATCAAAATTTTTATGATATCCTTGAAAAAGGCGTCAGGGAGGGATACTTCCGGAATGATGTGAATCTGAATATACAATGCCGTATGTTCGCCATCCAGATGGAAACCCTAAAACGGGGAGAAGGTCTTTTTCCTGATGATATTTCCCTGCTGGAAATCTATGATAATGTAATTATGGGGTTCCTTAGAGCAATTAGCTCTACCAAAGGACTTAATGAACTTGAGAAGTATCTTCCTTCACATGCAACGCTTTCTAATCATTTTGAAATAAACAATGAAAATTAAGAAAAGACATATATTGGCCGGAACAATTTTTATTTGCAGTTTTCCGGCCCTAAATGCCGCAGAGGTTATAATGACACGTCAACAATGTCTTGAAATTGCCCTTCAAGACAATCCGACTGTAAAAATTGCCGACTGGGAAGTCAAGAAAGTCGATTATGCTAAAAAAGAGACTTTAGCTTCTGTTTTCCCGGCGATTGATTTCTCCGCAGCATATCAGAGATCCATAGAACTTCAGACGATCAGAATGGATTTCGGCGGAGAAAGTCAAAGTCTCAAAATGGGTTCTGACAATACTTGGAATTTGGGTTTTTCCGCCTCCCTACCTATCATCGCCCCTTCTCTTTGGAAGGCAATTAACATTTCAGATACTCAAATTCTCTCAAGCCTTGAAGATGCGAGAGCTTCAAAATTGGATCTTGTCAATCAGGTTAACAAAGCTTATTATGCATTGATGCTGGCCGTATCTTCGAAAGAAGTCATAAAGAAGAATTATGAAGTAGCCCTTATTAACGCTGATATTTATAAAAAACAGTATGAAAACGGAACTGCTTCGGAATATGACGTGTTGCGTTCCTCTGTGCAGGTAAAGAATATAGAACCCGACCTTCTTCAGGCTGACATAGCCCTCAAACAGTGCCAGCTTCAATTGAAAGTTTTGATGGGTATATCTGCAGACCTCGACATCCTACCGGACATCACACTCAATGATCTCACTGATGAAATGTGGGCTTATCCCTCCGATGCCGATAAATCTTTGACAGATAACACCTCACTCCGTTCTCTTGAAATCCAAAGGAAATTATTGAAACAGAACGTCACCTTGAAAAAATTTGCATGGATTCCGACATTAGGAGCATCCTTTAATTTATCATGGACCTCCTTGAGCAATGGTTCTCCTTTCAGAAATCAACAATTTAACCCGTATAGCTATGTAGGTGTGGCGCTCTCTGTTCCCATTTTCTCCGGAGGAGCAAAATATTACGGGCTCAAGCAGGCTCAAGTGCAATTGAAAGAGATTGATCTGCAAAAAGATTATTTGATTAATTCTCTAAATATGCAGGTTGATCTGGCCATCGATAATATTAACCGAGAGGCTGCTCAGATTTCCACAAGTAAGGAAGGTGTGGCACAGGCTAAAAAAGCCTATGAGATAATGCAGAAAAGTTTTGAAATCGGAGCAGCATCATATCTGGAACTTCGGGATGCAGAGCTCGCAAATACATCTGCACAACTGGTTTATCTCCAGGCAATCTATAATTATCTTGTTTCATCTTCCGAACTCGATCTTCTCCTTGGTAAAGAAAATTTCTAACTAATATAAAAATGAATACATTAAAATATACCTCACTACTACTGGCTACATTGACATTATCTGCTTGTGGTGATAAATCTCAAAATGAAGAACAGGAAAAGCTTCCGGTTGTAAAAGTGGAGCAAGTCTTTAATCAGGATGTGGTTCAAACGGGGACATACACCGCAACTGTAGAACCGGAAATGATAAACAACATATCCTCCTCAACTCCCAACCGCATAAAGGAGATATTGGTAGATGAAGGTTATAATGTCTCCAAGGGTCAGACTGTGGTGATTCTTGATGATGTAAACATAACAAGCTATGAGATTCAGGTGGCAAATGCCAAAGCTAATCTGGAAAACGTAAGGCAGAATTATGAGCGGGCTCTCAAACTTTTAGAAATCGGGGGAGGAACACAACAAAGCGTCGATCAGATGCAACTGCAGCTCACTAATGCAGAAAATTCTTTGGCAGCAGCTGAACGGACTTTAAAAAATGTAAAGGAAAACACTGTTTTGGTTTCTCCTATCAGTGGAGTTGTAACTGCCAGAAATTATGATCCGGGTGATATGACTGCAGCCCTTCCTATAATTACTGTAGCACAAGTCAATCCTGTTAAAATCATAATCAACGTCCCGGAAAGCGAGCTTTCAAAGGTCAAAAAAGGGATGCCGGCAGATATAAGTTTTGATACTTATGGCGATGAAATTTTTGAAGGACACGTTACGATGGTATCTCCAACCGTAGATACCAACAGTCGCACATTTGGTGTCGAAATAAGTCTTACAAATTCTTCCGGTCGTGTTCTCCCGGGCATGTTTGGCCGAGTAAAATTAGCTTTAGGAAATGCCGACCATGTCGTCGTTCCTGACAGAGCTATTGTGAAACAGCCGGGTTCTGCAAATCAATATGTATATGTTTATCACAACGGGAAAGTCAGCTATAACAAAGTGGAATTAGGTCAACGACTTGGTTCCTCCTATGAACTTTTATCCGGAGTGGAGCCGGGCGACACTGTTGTTGTGACCGGTCAGGCAAAACTGGCAGATGGGGTTCAGGTTGAAATTGTAAATTAAAAACCTTATCACTAATCTTAATTAAATTCTTCTTAATTAAAAACTTATCCGATGGCTTCCTTATATGCATCAGCAGTGAAACGTCCTATTATGACGACATTATGTTTTGTGACTGTCATAATTTTAGGACTCTTTTCACTCGTAAAGCTTCCTATAGACCTGTTTCCGGATATCGATACAAACACCATTATGGTGATTACCATGTATCCGGGGGCCAGCGCAGAAGATATAGAACAAAATGTCACTAAGCCACTCGAAAACACCCTTAATTCAGTTGAACATCTAAAACATATCACTTCCGATTCCAGGGAAAACACCTCTGTAATCACACTCGAATTTGAATATGGTTATGATATAGATGTTTTGACAAATGATGTGCGTGACAAGCTCGACATGGTAGAGTCAATGCTACCGGATGATTCAGAGAATCCTATTATCTTCAAATTCTCAACCGATATGATTCCAATCCTCATACTTTCCGTTGAAGCAAAGGAGAGTATGGCGGGTTTATATAAAATTCTTGATGACAATATCGCCAACCCTCTGGCCAGAGTGGATGGTGTAGGTTCTGTCTCCATCTCCGGAGCTCCCAAAAGAGAGATACATATTTACACTGATCCCAACCGACTGGAGGCCTACAATCTATCTGTGGAAACCATATCATCTATAATCGGGGCTGAAAACCGAAATATCCCCGGAGGTTCTTTTGATATAGGGTCTAATACATATGCTCTTCGAGTGCAAGGTGAATTCAAGGATTCCAAACAGATGGAGAATATTGTGGTGGGAGCTTATCAAGGGAAACCTGTCTATCTTAGAGATGTGGCCAGAGTTGAGGATTCTCTTGAAGAGAGAACCCAACAAACTTATATAAGTGGAGAAGAAGGCGCCACCATAATAATCCAAAAGCAATCGGGAGCAAATTCAGTAGCCATCTCAGACAAAGTGAGGCAGATGCTTCCGCGCCTCCAAAAGAATTTGCCTTCCGATATAAAAATAGGAATTGTTGTAGACACATCCGATAACATCAAAAATACAATTGCATCATTGGAAGAAACTGTGCTTTATGCATTGCTTTTCGTGATGATTGTGGTGTTTTTCTTCCTGGGAAGGTGGAGAGCTACAATGATAATCGTCATCACCATACCGATTTCATTAATTGCCTCCTTCATATATCTGTTTGCCACGGGCAACACGCTGAATATAGTGTCTCTTTCGGCCCTATCCATTTCAATCGGTATGGTTGTGGATGATGCGATAGTTGTGTTAGAGAATGTCACATCTCATATTGAACGGGGTTCAGATCCGAAACAGGCAGCAGTGCATGGCACAAATGAGGTGGCAGTTTCAGTTATTGCATCTACCCTGACTCTTATAGCGGTTTTCTTCCCTCTGACACTTGTAACCGGCATGACAGGCGTTATGTTCAGGCAATTAGGTTGGATGGTCACTATTATGATGATTATTTCGACTCTTTGTGCTCTCTCTCTGACTCCCATGCTTTGTTCACAATGGCTGAAACTCTCAAGAAGTCATTCAAAGTTATACAATATAATTTATGGGCCAATACAAAAGGGTCTTGATAAATTCGACAATGGTTATGAATGGCTGCTCCATAAAGTTGTTTCAAATAAGACTGTAACAATTGTGATATGTCTGGGCACATTTGTAGGCTCAATTTTCTTGATGAAACATGTAGGGACTGAATTTTTCCCCACACAAGATAATGGACGTATCGGAGTTTCGTTGGAGACTCCCATTGGCACACGAGTAGAAATAACTCAAGATGCTCTCAGGCGGCTGGATTCTCTTTGGAGGGTAAAATATCCGGAAATAGTTGTAACAAGCTATACGGTTGGTCCGGCAAGTTCCGACAACACCTATGCATCCTTATCTGATAATGGAAGCCATATAGCGTCAATGAATATAAGGCTCTTGAATCCCGGCGAACGTAAAAAAGGAATTAAGGAGATTGCTGACGGAATGCGTAAGGATATAGAAACCGGGTTCCCTGAGTTCTCCAAAGCACAGGTGAATATCGGTGGAGGTCGTGGTTCAGGTATGGGAGGACAATCAACAGTAGATTTTGAAATCTACGGATATGATTTCACCGAAACGGATTCAGTGGCACGCATCTTACGCCAGATTCTTGAAGGAATCGAAGGCACCGCAGATATCACAATCTCACGCTCCGACTATCAACCCGAATATCAAGTGGATTTCGATAGGGAGAAACTTGCGCTCTATGGGCTAAATCTTCAAACTGCAGCTTTTTATCTGAGAAACCGTATTAATGGTTCCACTGCGTCCCAGTATCGTGAAGATGGTGAGGAATATGATATTAAGGTGATGTATGATAAAAAGTATCGCACATCTCTCGAGGATATTGAAAACATAACTCTTTACACTCCCACGGGGGTCGGCGTGAAACTAAAGGAGTTAGGAAAGGTTGTGGAACGTTTCACGCCTCCTACAATAGAGAGAAAAGACCGCGAACGTGTCATAACGGTTTCTGCGGTTGTGGATGGTGTGCCAATGAGTCAAGTGGTGGAAGCTGCGGAAGTAGAAATAGACGAATTGCATCTCCCCTCCGGCATCAGTATCACTCTTTCCGGCTCATATGAAGATCAACAGGATTCTTTCAGCGACTTGCTTTTACTGGGCGTTTTGATTATAATCCTTGTCTATATTGTGATGGCGGCTCAATTTGAAAGTTTCACATATCCGGGAATTATCATGACTTCTCTTCTATTCGCATTCTCAGGAGTTTTCATTATTCTATGGATAAGCGGCCACACCTTGAATGTGATGAGTATGATCGGAGCAATAATGCTTATCGGTATAGTTGTGAAAAATGGTATCGTGCTAATAGATTATATATCTCTCAACAGGGAACGTGGAATGGGTATCCGTAGCGCAGTAATTTTAGGAGGTAAATCACGTCTTCGTCCTGTTATTATGACCACGCTGACAACTATCTTGGGTATGGTGCCGATGGCCGTTGGTAGCGGACAAGGAGCCGAAATGTGGAGGCCAATGGGAACCGCAGTTATCGGAGGATTGACATTCTCAACTATCCTAACCCTTCTTTTCGTACCCGTTTTATATTGTGTTTTTGCCGGTAATGGTGTAAAGAATATTCGCAGAAAACACAGGAAAACTTTAGCATTAAACAGAGCATCAAAATGAAAGCAATTTTTATAGCATACGATCAAGCTCACAATGAAGCTATATTAGAAATTCTTGAAAAAAGTTCTTGCCGTGGATTCACATCCTTCGGACAGACTCAAGGGCGAGGATCAACTACCGGGGAGCCTCATTATGGCACACACGCATGGCCCTCTTTGGGGAATGCCATTCTAACTATTGTTGAGGATAATCGGGTTGACGGGGTGCTTGCTAAATTAAAAGAACTTGACATTTCAAAACCACGTCTGGGTCTACGTGCTTTTGTCTGGGAGATTTCGCAGACAATCTGATTTTAGATATAACAAAAGCGGGTGTTTTCTTTAAAAGATTTCACCCGCTTTTATTATGTAAACTTTTTTCAGATTTTATTCCAAAACTTGATAGGCTATATATTCTCCTATAAAGGCAAGCACCATCAATATCAGACAGATAAAAGAGATACTTTGCAATGTTTTCCCTGCATAGGCATTAAATCGCTTTATATAGAGACCGGCCAATTGACAGAACACCATCATAAAGGCAAAAAATAAGTCTATAAAGCTCCACCATGCCTGACGATATTGAAATGTTGTGATTATAACTAAAACTACAATCGCCAAGGCAATCCATGCAACAAATGTCGACTGCAAAGGATTCTTCATTTCTAATTTTTCAGTTTTGTCTCAAATTTTCAAGGCGATTATTCCTCTGCTGTTATCACTTGAGCACCAAGAGCCTCCTCTACCACCTCTTCACTCTGGATGTTAGGCAGTTCAAGCCCATAATGATTCTTAGCATCCAAGGCTTTTAGAGTAACGCCCAAAATCAGCGCCAACACACCAAGTCCGGCAAATACCAGCATCGGAACAGTATAGTTATAATCCAAAGGATTTTCAACGCCCGGGTTAGTGGCTGTCAAGACTGCTCCGATAATCATCGGGAAGGCATACAGCCCAATATTTTGAATCCAGAAAATCACAGCGTAAGCAGAGCCAAGCAACTTATTGTCAACCAATTTTGGCACTGATGGCCATAGTGAAGCCGGAACAAGGGAAAAACTAATTCCCAACAATATAATAGCTCCGTAAGCCACTATTTCTGACTGAGTGGCAGGCAATAATAATGCAAATGTCAAATGACAAATAATCATCAGAATCGCTCCGAAGATCAGCATCGTGGCTCCTTTACCTTTTTTATCGAGATAATTCCCGAGAATCGGGGTTACCGCTGCAGCCCCCAATGGGAATACAAAGAAGACAAAACCCGCCTCCTGTGCTGTTATTCCAAGGTTACATTGAAGCATATTGATTGCATACTTCTGAAATGGGAAGATAGCTGAATAATATAATACACAAAGCAATGAAACTATCCAGAATACCTTGGAAGAAAATATAAATTTAAGGTCGGATATTTTAAAGGGATCATCCTTCTCCTCTGCGTTTGTACCCATCTCTGTCTCCAGCTTCTTATCCATAAAAGCATAGACTATGAAAGATATCAGTCCGATCAGAAGCAATAAAACTGAGAAAGCTACAGACCTTGAAACACTGATATTTCCACCAAGCGTAGCGATAAATGGGGAGCCTAATACAACTGCAGCAACTCCGACTCTGGCAAGGGCCATCTCTGTGCCCATGGCAAGAGCCATCTCTTTCCCTTGAAACCATTTAACGATACCTCTTGACACCGTTATACCGGCCATCTCGCATCCGCATCCAAATATCATGAAACCAATAGCTGATAATTTGGCCGAAGCCGGCATTCCATCATAGAATGGAGTGATATTCCACCATGTGTTAGGCAAATTCACAAAATGATCCATAAAGTTATATAGACCGCTATTCTGGAAAGCCTCTGTCAATGCATAATAATTGATGAAACCGCCTGCAAACATTACCGAACCGGATAAGATTGCTGTAAATCTTACTCCCATCTTATCAAGGATGATTCCGGCAAATATCAGAAAGAATACAAATACATTCAAAAATGTTTCTGATCCGGCAAATCGTCCGTAAGCATCCGGATCCCATCCCTTGGTGCTCTGGAGATACTCCTGCAAAGGGGAGAGAACATCCACAAAGATATAAGCAAAAAACATTGCTCCGGCCAATAGCACGAGGGCTGTCCATCTTGCCCATGCCTTATCTCTCAATAGATTTCCGGAACTTGTTATGGATTTTGTTGTGTCTGTCATGTCATTATATTATTGCGTTTATTTTGCAAAGTTAATAAAAAAGAACCATTATCGTCTTAACGTTTGCTTCCAACCATTTATTATTTCCCAATTATCCCAAAGGGGAATAGGAGTGACAACATTTTTAAAGACGACCGCTATCGTTATAGCTGTAAAAACCGTTTGCTGTCACTATAATGTGGTCTAAGAATCTTATTCCCATAAACTTGCAAGCCTCCTTAAGATCTTGCGTTATGCGATCGTCTTGCACACTCGGTTTGAGCGTACCCGAAGGATGATTGTGTGAAAGTATCAATGATTCCACATTTTCGAGCAGAGCCAATTTTATAGCGTTCTTAGTGTCGAAAACTGTAGAGGTGCTGGTGCCTGATGTAAGTCTAATCTCTTTTGTCACTTTATTTTGGCGGTTGAGCACCAACATCCAGATTTCCTCATGATCAAGATTACCGATTTTATGTCTCAACCTATCATAAATTTGAGATGAACTTCTGATGGGTTCATCATTCGGAATATCCTCCTGGCAATATCTTTTTATAAGTTCGAGCGCTGCTAATATCTGTATTGCTTTCGTTGTGCCGATTCCTCGCATCTCGCAGAGCTCTTGTTTAGTGCGTCGTTCAAGTTTATGAAGAGATCCGTCATTATTTCTCATAATGTCGCGGCAAAGCTCTGTGATTGGATATCCCGGCGTGCCTGTCCTTAACAACAAAGCCCATAGTTCAGGCACTGACAACACCCCCACTCCATATTTTTCTGCTTTCTCTCGAGGCTGTTCATCCTCATCCATCTCCTTGACTGTCTTTACAATCCGTGGTGGAAGTGAATACTCAGTTGTCCCCTTTCCCTCCATATATAATAATTCAGTTACTTTTTATCAATTATAACGGTTTACCAATTCCTATTTCCCTCTCCTTCTTTCTATCTCATCATTTTCATCCCTGCCATGTCTAAGAAGAATTTTCCAAACCCAGGCCCTTATAAAACCGGTGCCATATCCTCCAAGCTGAACAACAGCAGCCGGCAATGCCAAAAAAGCGACTTTAGGACTTTTAGTTGACAATAATGCTGCAATCAACAACAAAATGAAATAGACAAGCAATGGTATAAGAAACCATTTATTGAAAAAGGAAGCTATGACGAAACCAATACCGAAAATTACAAACAAAGCCGGCAACCAATGCACCAATTTCATCGACCCCGGATATAATAGCTGAAGAGTTATCCTTGACATTCCAAAAACATGTACTTGCCTCCAGAATTTCTTGAAATCCACTCTTCTTTTATGAAAAACTTTCACTTCCGGGAAAAGCACCACCTTAAATCCTTCATTTTTTATACGGGTGCTCATATCGATATCCTCACTAAACATTTCACGGAAGCCTCCAACTTTTTCAAAAACTTTGCGGGAGAATCCCATATTGAATGTGCGAGGCGTGAATTTCTCCATACTCTTTTTGCCGCCCCGAATTCCTCCGGTGGTTAAGAAGGATGTCATAGAAAAATTTATTGCCTTCTGCACATCTGAGAATGACTCATGAGCTGCATCGGGGCCTCCAAAACAATCAGTAGGATTATCTTTTAGACTCCTTTTCAACGATTCTATATAATCAGGGGGCAATATACAATCAGAGTCGACGAAGACAAAAAAATCTCCGTCGGCTCTTTCAATTCCATAATTACGGGCAATGCTACGCCCCTCGTTGCTCTTATGAAAATATTTTATCCTTACCTCTTCTCCAAACTTTTCGCAAGCCGCCCTGCAATCTATGGTTGAGCCATCCTCCACCAATATTATTTCAAAGTCTTTATCGGTTTGGTGACTCAGACTCTCAAGCAGCTCTTCAACCTCCTGAGGCCTGTTATAGACAGGCACTATTATTGAGAAGGAAGGAGGCAGGATTTCCAAAATCTTAATTTTTTAGATAATCTAAGAACAGCCCCTTATGCTTTTACGCGACCGGTATAATCACCTGTACGAGTGTCAACCTCTATCAACTCTCCTTCATTGATGAACAGAGGCACTCTCACTGTAGCTCCGGTTTCAACTGTTGCCGGTTTCAATGTATTGGTGGCTGTGTCTCCCTTAAGACCCGGCTCAGTATAAGTCACCTTCAATGTGGTCTTTACAGGCATCTCTGCGAAGAGAACTGTATCTGTGGAAGCATCACTTACCACTTCCACTGTGTCTCCCTCCTTCATATATGCTGCACCGGTTACAAGTTCCTTATTGATAGGCACCTGCTCGAATGTTTCATTATTCATGAATATATCATCTCCACCATCTGCATAGAGATATTGATAGGGACGGCGTTCCACGCGTACATCTTCAAGTTTTTCTCCGATGTTAAAACGGCGCTCTATAACTCTTCCGTCTACAACATCTTTAAGTTTTGTACGCATAAAAGTGTTACCTTTACCCGGCTTTACATGTAGAAATTCCACACAAAAATAGAGACGGCCATCCAATCTTATACAGGTGCCGTTCTTGATGTCTTGAGCGTTCATCATATCGCTTAATTCTTTTATTTTGTCTTTTATACTGCAAATATAACTAAAAACTCTGATAAATTGAAAACTACCCCGGGTAACAAGATGTTCGAGGAGACCACGAGCGACTTTAACGCTCTTTAATACTCTCCTTTTTTTAATATCTTGGCAAGACGTTTCAATCCCTCCTCAAGCCGTTGGCGCTGACATGCTATATTTATTCTCATAAAACCTTCGCCGTCGGTGCCATACATTGAACCGGGATTCAGCCATACTCCACCATCCCTTATAAGTTTTTCCTCCAATTCTCCCGAAGATATTCCCGATTTACGAAAATCTACCCATACCAAATAGGTTCCTTCAAGCTTAGTGACAGGATAATCAGGCAATTCATTATTGAAAAAAGAAACTAAATATTCATAGTTACCTTGCAAATAATCAATCAATTCTGTCAGCCATTCCTCTCCTTCGTTGTATGCAGCAATTGTAGCCAGTACACCGAAAGGATTCACATCACAAACTTCATTTATATTTATAGCCTTGTCTATTCTCTTTCTCATCTCTTCATTACGGCAAATTATATTTGCTATCTGAAGCCCAGCTATATTGAATGATTTGCTCGGGGATACACAAGCTATGGAATTTGCAGCAACCTCTTCAGACAGGCTACAGAAAGGAATATAAACAAAAGGAGGATAGACAAGTTCACAGTGGATCTCATCGCTTACCACTATGACATCATTCTTCTTACATATATCATAGATTCTTGACAATTCATTATAATTCCAGACTCTCCCCGATGGATTATGAGGATTGCAAAGCAACAAGAGTTTAGCTTTAGGATCCGCTACCCTTCTCTCAAGATCTTCAAAATCAATGGTGTAATAATCTCCATTATACTTCAAAGTGTTTTCGGATGGTTCACACTCATTATTGCGGATAGAAGAAAAGAAACAATTATAGACCGGTGTCTGAATGATAACCTTATCTCCGGGATTAGTCAGGGCCTTGATAATTGCAGATATAGCCGGAACAACTCCACTGGTATAGATAATATCAGTTGCTTGGATTTCCCAATTATGGCGACGTTTAAACCAATTGATTGTAGCTTCATAATATTCATCGGGCACCCGTGTATAACCGAACACCCCATGCTCCACTCTTTTTTTGAGTGCTTCAATTATACAGGGAGCTGTCTTAAAATCCATATCGGCAACCCATAAGGGTATCACATTCTCCATATCAAGGGAATCCCATTTATATGAATTTGTATTATGACGATTCACCGGGGCATCAAAATCATATTTTTTCATAATTATAAGGTAAGAATAAATGTTGTTTTATTGTGTAAAACCATTACATGGCTTGAAGCTTAATAATTCTTTGCATCCATGCTCCGCTTTTCAATCTTGTCAAGAAAATAGCACCTCTGAAAGTCAATTCTATGGCCATAGCAATCCATACTCCATGCAAACCTAACGAGGGAGCTAAAAGAGCCGCTAAAACTACTCTAACACCCCACATACTTCCTAAATTCATAAAACTTGGGATGAGAGTGTCGCCGGCGCCCACAAAAGCTCCATAGGCTACAATAGAGGCAGCATACATTGGTTCTGCCCATGCCTCAGTGCGTAGCGCCACAACTCCCAGATGGATGATTTCCGAGTCCGGAGTCATGATTTCCATCATCCAGGGAGCAATCACATACATAACTACTCCTAATAGCGTCATCACCCCCATTCCGAGCCAGGTCGATGTCCACGCAAATTGTCTTGTCAGTCTCTTTCTCCCGGCCCCTATACTTTGACCCACCAAGGTTGTGGTTGCATCTCCGATACCATATCCCGGCATATAACAGATGCTCTCAGCTATGACAGCGAATGCATTCGCCGCTATTGAAGCTGCTCCTAAAGGAGCCACTATTATTGTTATCATAACTTGTGCACCGGAGGTAAGGAATCTTTCTATGCCCAATGGAAATCCTATATGAACTGCTCTTTTCATACAGCTTTTCTTAAGCCTGAAACTCCCCTTTTCAGCTGTCAACCTCATCTCTTTTGAGAAGAAAATCAACTTTATAAGCATTATTATCGCTCCTATTCCTTCGGCTATGGATGTCCCCAAGGCTGCTCCCCACACTCCAAATCCAAAGCCCGGCATCATTATGACATGTCCTCCCCAATTTAATTCCCTTGTGGGGAATATCAGAAAGAAATTAAACAAAACATCAAGGATACACATCAATGTCCCAACCATCCCCGGGAAAAGAAGATTTCCGCTACTCCTCAACATTCCTGCAGACAGATAGCTGTATTGGAAAAGAGGCATCGCAGCTACCGTAATTAAAAAATATAGGGAGGCATTATGACGTATCGCCGGCTCCCCTCCAAGCCATCGAGGCAATTCCCAACTTATTGCGATTCCAATTGCAGCAAGCAACAAACTATAAAACAAGGCGGCCACAAGAGCTTGACGAAGCACAGAACGAGCTCCCTTCGGATCTCCGGCTCCTAATAAATGAGCCACCTGAACTGAGAAACCCACTGATCCGGCTGAACATAACCCGAAAAAAATCCATGTAGAGGTAGTCACCAATCCTATCGATGCAGCCGGGAGAGCCCCAAGACTACCCACCATTGATGCATCTATATACTGCATGACAATGGCAGATATCTGTGCTACTATTGCTGGTATACTCAACGAAACAGCCAGCCGGAGCTGTTCCTTTCTCCCGACAGGCTGCTTACTATGGATGACGCTCGTTAAGTCTTGCTTCTCCTTAAAAAGGAAATTCATAGTTTCCCCTCTGCTATTTTTTCTCTTTTCTTATTTTCCCCTCGTTATTATTTCGCAATTCCCCGGCGCTTTTATATTTTCGTCAATTATAATTTCACCGATTTCATCACATACTATTTTTCCGCTTCTTGGATTTTTTATGCTGGTGACTCTCCCCTTTATCTCAGCATGAACATCAGAATATTCAAAACATAGGTCGGCATCTTCATCAAATGTGCAATTTTCAAGAATGAGATTGGTGGCATAACACAATGCCTGTGTCCCTCCTATACGACAATTCACAAGCCGAAGCCTGTCAGAGTACCAACCTAGATATTCCCCGGTGACATAAGAATCATAAATGGTGACATTTTCGGTATTCCAAAAAGCATCTTTACTATAAATCTCAGCATTGCGAATCACTACATTCTTGCAGTATTGAAAAGAATAGTTACCGTTTTGCTTATAGTTATCAATATCTATGTCTGCCGAATGCATAAACAGATAATCAGCCTTATCAACCTCTACCTTTCTCAAAGTGACGTTACGACACATCCATAAGGTTTCGAGGGCATTGGGTATCTTGACATTCCTGACTTCCATGTTATCCATCTCACGAAACATCTTGGGCGCCTCAACAAGAGTATCCTCCATCACCATATTTCGCGAATACCAGATGGCAGCTCTACCTCCCTCTGTGAACAGACAATTTTTTATTTTAAAACCATCCGTCTCCCAAAAAGGGTATTTACCCTCAAACCTGCAGTCAATTGCTTCGATATTGCTACATTCTTTGAGCGCACTCTCTCCGGAGTGGATGGTAACATTCTCAAGTCTTAAATCATGGCTGGCGTAAAGAGGACGTTCTCCTCCGAATTCTTCATTCTTGATTGTTTTCATTTTATAGTATGTTGAGGCTAATTTATTGTTATTTATTATGCAAAGGTAAAGAATCTGACTTTACATAATGAATCTCCATCATATATTATTAGGATTTTTTTATCATTTTTCATTTTTGAATTGTGTTTTTAACAAATTGGGAGTAAATTTGACAATTCTCAAAATAAAGGGAAAAATCGGATAAGAAATCAATGAAGCCATTCCAAAAATTTAAGGAGAACTTAAAAGATAAGGGAGTCTATGCTTTCTTGCATATTCTGATTCTTGTGCTTTCTATTTTCCTGGTGGTAAGAATTTCTATTGATACATTCCATAACGAGGCATTCTATCTTGAAAAGAGATTCTTGAAATTTCAATTCTGGATTTGTATAGTGTTCCTCTTCGACTTCTTTGTGGAATTCTTTTTGGCGGATAAGAAATGGCATTATATCAGAAACCGTTTCATCTTCTTTCTGGTGTCAATTCCCTATAACTCCATCATATCATTTTATGGATGGACATTTTCACCTCAAGTGACATATGCGCTTCATTATATTCCGCTTATTAGAGGTGGCTATGCAATGTCTATCGTAGTAAGTTGGTTCACCTACAACAGGGCTACAGGTCTATTTATTTCATATCTTGCCACCCTTCTTTTCACAGTTTATTTTGCTTCACTTGCCTTCTATGTTTTCGAGCACCCCGTTAATTCACTGGTTGTAAATTATCAGGATGCATTGTGGTGGGCATGTATGGATGCGACAACTGTGGGATCCAATATCGTGGCAATAACACCTGTAGGCCGTATTCTTTCGGTTTTGCTGGCAGCTCTCGGGATGATGATGTTTCCGATATTCACCGTATATGTCACTAACCTGCTGACACGCACAAAACAACAGGGAGAATCTATAGATGGACCTATATTTTACAACAATCAAGACGATTCGACACAAACCAATCAAGCCGAGTCTCAAGGTTCTACAAATGTTTCTTCCGATAACTCAGGGGCTGCAAATCAACCGAGCAACCCATCTACCCCGCAAATTTCTGCTAATTGATAAAAAAATAAATAAAACAACAATATTATGAAATTACAACAACAGGCACAAGAAGTGAAAACTGAATTGCAGCAAGATCTGCACCGTCCTTCAGTTAAAGAATTTCCTCGCACGCTATTAAGAGGTGTCGGACAAGTTATGTTCCAAGATAATATGTGGACAGGGTTACTATTTCTTTGTGGAATAATCTGGGGCGCATACATGGAAGGCCAAGGGCTTGTTTGTTGGGGTTGTATCGCAGGAGTATTTGTTTCTACTCTTACCGGTTATATCCTTCGCCTTCCCGACCAGGGAGGAGCCCAAGGGCTTTGGGGATTCAATGGAGCCTTAGTTGGATGCGCATTCCCGACCTTCTTGGGAGCCACTGTTTGGATGTGGATTGGCTTAATCTTATGTGCAGCTCTTTCAACAGTTGCAAAATCCGGAATGGATAATATTTTGGGAAGATGGAAAATTTCCTCATTCACATTCCCGTTTGTAGCAACGACATGGATTTTCCTTTTGTCAGCACGAGTGTTCAGCGGTTTTCCTCCCGTAGAAATGGGTAGCCCCGAATTTCCACACGTCGTAAGCGGCTCGGCAGCCTACGTTGGAGTGATTGAACATTTTGCAAATGAAAATGTATCTCTTGCTTTCGGCGACTTGGTGATCTATTGGTTGAGAGGAATTTCTCAAGTCTTTTTGATTAAATCATGGGTATGCGGAATCTTCTTCCTTGCCGCTTTGGCTGTAAGCAGTTGGAGAGCATGTCTTTGGGCAGCCGTAGCATCAGCCCTCTCCCTATTTATTGCAATTATCTGGCAAGGACCGGGCATGGATATAGCAAATGGACTTTATGGTTTTTCTGCTGTATTGACCGGTATTGCTCTTGGCGCCACATTCTGTAATTTCTCATGGAAAGCTGCCATTTGGTGTGTTTGCGGAATTATTGCCACTGTCTTTGTTCAGGCAGCCATGAATGTATTCTTCACTCCTATGGGCTTCCCGACACTGACCGGTCCCTTCTGCGTAGCGACCTGGATATTCCTTTTCCCGGCCTATAAGTTCTTTGAACCGGCTCCGGCACCCGCAAAATAAAAGATGGCCTATACCATCGACAATGCCCCTCTGACCTGGCGTCATTGCTACATCACTGCAGTGGCATCGCTGGGTCAGCTTATTGGTACCGGCCTTGCAACTCTGGTATCAGTTATCATTCCACTTTACCAGATCGTTAGTCATCCGGAACTATCATCCTTTATGCAAGGATTGGTAGGAGCCATGGATCTGATTGGAATTATGGTGGGGTCAACTATTTTAGGAAAGCTCTCTGATAAATATGGCTACCTGTTATTTTTCAGGTTATGTCCGGCCATCGTTTGTGTAGCTTCAATCATCATTCTCCTATTTCCTCATTTGTGGGTTTTGATTGTTTGCCTCTTTTTCATGGGATTCGGCATAGGAGGAGAGTATAGCCTTGATTCCAATTATGTTTCGCAGTTAATGCCTACAAAATGGAATTTCATGATGGTGGGAGCAACCAAAGCAGCAAGTGCATTAGGCAACATCGGAGTGGCAGCCGCATGTTTTCTGATAGTGAAAGATTGGTCAAATGCCCATCTATGGTCCCACCTCCTATGGCTTATGATTATCCTGTCATCTCTGATGATAATATTGAGAATTAGATGGTGGGAAAGTCCTAAATGGCTTCTAAATAAGGGGAACTTATCTCAGGCTGAAAAGGATGTTCATCATTTTCTTGGCAACGATATCAACGTGTCTCAAGAAGATATAAAAGCATCTGATAATATAGCGTCTGATGCAGATGAATTGCCACATCCTCAACCTCAGCCCGGTTTCTTGCGGCGCAATTGGAAGAATGTGATATTCACCGGAGTGCCCTGGGCTTGCGAAGGTTTAGGAGTCTATGGCATCGGCATTTTCCTGCCGATTCTTGTCATGGCGTTGGGACTTGAGCATATCTCACCCGGAGCCACCTCAATAATGCATGTTGACTCCTCCGTGAAAATAACACTTTGGATTTCCTGCATTATTTTACCCGGATTTATCTTGGGACTATTTCTAATCAATCATGTAAAGCCTGAGAAGATTCAATGGTGGGGTTTCTTTTTAAGCGCCATTTCATTATTAGTGCTCTTGCTGGCATATGAACATCATTGGGCCGTATGGATATCCATCGTCTCATTCATGGCCTTTGAAATGTTTCTGAATATGGGGCCTCATCTAATCACCTTCGTTTTGCCGCCTAAGGTTTACCCTGTAGCCGATAGAGGCTTAGGGTCCGGAATAGCTGCCTCGTTGGGAAAAATTGGTGCCGTTTTGGGAGTATTTTTCATCCCTATACTTCTCCACTCCGGGGGTTCCTCATTAGTCCTCATAGTCTCTATTATTGTGATGATTGTTGGAGGAGTAGTGACTTTTATATTCAATCCCGAAAGAGGGGAAAACGTTGCAAATAATCATTAAAATATATAATTTTGCAACTACGAAGATAATATAGAAATGAAAATATTGCTGACCGGTGCAGCCGGTTTTATTGGTTCTGCTGTAATTGAAAAACTTATAAAAGATGGAAATCAAGTTGTAGGTATCGACAATATCAACAACTACTATGACCCCACCCTCAAATTCGACAGACTGAAAGTATTGGGAATTTCTGATAAAGCCCACGAATGGGGAAAAGAGGTTGTAAGTGATAAATATCCTAACTTCACATTCATCCGGATGGATATCACAGATGATGAAGGCATTTCAAATCTTTTTGAAAAGGAGAAGTTTGAAAGCGTTGTGCATCTTGCAGCTCAACCGGGAGTGAGATATTCCATTACAAATCCAAAAGATTATATAGAAAATAATATTAATGGATTCCTGAATATTCTGGAGGGATGTCGATACACGGGAGTGGGCCATTTGGTCTTTGCCTCCTCTTCCAGTGTCTATGGTCTTAACGGCAAGACTCCATTCTCAGAGAAAGATTCAATAGCACATCCTGTAAGCCTTTATGCTGCCACCAAAAAGAGTAATGAATTGATGGCGCACGCGTATTCCCATCTTTTCGGTCTACCGGTCACAGGTCTGAGATTTTTCACAGTCTATGGGCCATGGGGTCGTCCGGATATGTCACCTTTCCTATTTATTGACGGGATTAAAAAAGGTAAAAATATTAAGGTTTTTAATAATGGGGATATGTGGCGCGATTTCACTTTTATAGATGACATTGTGGAAAGCGTCACCAGGATTATCCATCATAAACCGGAGGGAAATGAAAAATGGGATGCCCAGTCACCCGATCCTGCCTCTTCCACAGCCCCCTATCGGATTTTCAATGTCGGCAACCAACGACCCACACGTCTGCTTGATTATATCTCGGCTATCGAAAAAGAACTCGGCAGAGAGGCGCAAAAGGAGATGTTGCCGATGCAACCCGGAGACGTTTATCAGACATGTGCAGATTCCTCAGCCTTAGCAGAAATAACAGGGTTTACCCCAAACACTACTTTGGAAGAGGGAATCCACAAGACCGTTTCCTGGTTTTGCAGTTACTATCAATAAGTGGATTTTTTTCATTATATTTGCATATATCAACAGCGCAGAGCGCATAAAACATTTTTAAAATGGTAGATTATAAAAAATTAGGCCTTGTCAACACTAAGGAGATGTTTGCAAAGGCAGTGCATGGAGGTTATGCAATCCCTGCTTTCAATTTCAACAACATGGAGCAACTCCAAGCTATCATTAAGGCAGCATCCGACACTAAGAGTCCGGTGATTCTACAGGTGTCGAAAGGAGCCCGTAACTACGCAAATCCCATTTTGCTCCGTTATATGGCTCAGGGAGCTGTGGAATATGCAAAATCTTTAGGTTGGAATCATCCTCAGATTGTTTTGCATCTTGACCATGGCGATACTTTTGAACTTTGCAAAGATTGTATCGACAATGGATTCTCTTCAGTGATGATTGACGGCAGCCATCTTCCATATGAAGAAAATGTTGCCCTCACAAAGAAGGTTGTTGATTATGCTCATAAATATGATGTAACAGTAGAAGGTGAACTCGGTGTTCTTGCCGGCGTTGAAGATGAAGTAAGTTCAGACCATCACACCTATACTGATCCGGAAGAAGTTGTGGATTTTGTAACCCGCACAGGCGTAGACAGCCTCGCCATCTCTATCGGAACATCTCATGGAGCTTATAAGTTTACTCCGGAACAGTGTACTCGCGACCCGAAGACCGGTTTGCTCGTGCCTCCTCCATTGGCTTTCGACGTTCTCGAGAAAGTAGAAGAGAAACTCCCGGGCTTCCCGATCGTGCTCCACGGATCATCTTCAGTGCCTCAGGAATATGTTAAGATAATTGCTGAAAATGGCGGCAAATTGCCTGATGCTATCGGTATCCCGGAAGAAGAGCTCCGCAAAGCTGCCAAGATGGATGTTTCCAAAATCAACATAGACTCCGACAGCCGTCTCGCTATGACCGCTGCTATCCGCAAAGCATTTAATGACAATCCGGCTGAATTCGACCCGAGAAAATATCTTGGCCCGGCTCGTGACGAAATGGAGAAACTCTACAAACACAAGATTATCAACGTGCTTGGTTCTGACGGTAAAGCAGCCGATTAATATCATCTTACTATAAGTTTTAACAATTTCTATAGGAACCCGATTCCCGATTGTATTAATTGTGAATCGGGTTCTTAAAATAAAAAAGCGTGACATTTAATTTATGTCTCGCTTTTTTATTTATCTGTATCTAATTAAACTTGAGTTTATATTTAGTGTTAGTGGGTTTTATTTAAGAGTCAATTTTATCAGGCAGCTCACTTATAGACATCATACCTTTATTAAAGTGTTGTATATCTCAAGATGTTTTTTAGCCACCGCCTCAACATCATAATCCCTTTCTGCTTTCTTTCGAGAATAGCCTCCCATCTTGCGTCTCAGATTTGGGTTCTCAATAAGATTTTCAAGAGCATTCGCAATTTCGGCCGGAGAATGTGGGGGCACGATAAAGCCGTTTTTACCCTCTTCCACTGTGTCTCGACATCCTACTGAATCTGTTGTCACGATTGGCAAACCGGCAGCTGATGCCTCAAGCAATGATTTGGGAACCCCCTCTCTATAAAAACTCGGGAAACACATGATATCTGCCTCTGACAGAAGCTCAGGAATATTATCACAATGACCTAACCATTTTATATACTTCCCGTCGGTAAGCCGTTCCATGTCTTCTTGAGTCAAGGCATGTGGATTGCTCGACAGACCACCACATAAGATAAATTCTACTTCTTCCTCATATTTTTCTCTCAGTATCTCGGCCGCTGCTATCAAATCTTCAACTCCTTTTTCCTTTAACATCCGAGCTGTAAAGATAATTTTTAAAGGGCGGTTGTTTTTTTCTCCTATATTCTTGAATTTATATAAATAGACCCCTGAGCCCTTGATAAAATATTTTTTGCATTGACCCACAATCTTGTTGTCGATAAAAAGTTTTTCATCATCACGATTCTGAAATATCACAGCTCCATTTTTTCTGTGCATTCCAATACTAAGTAACTTCTGAATAACTTTTGACAAGACCGGAGAACGATTTTCTCCAAAAAGAGTGCCCAATCCACTGACTGCAAACAAAACCCCCTTGGTTTTTACCATCTTTGCAGCAAGCCCTCCCCATAATATATTTTTTAATCCCACAAGATGGATTATGGCATCCTGATTTTTCTTAAAAAGATCTTTAAGGAAATTCAATAGTTTAAGCTCATCTTTGGGATTCATCCCGGTAGGATTGATGGGGAGATCTATAAATTTGAAACCGGCAGATTCTATAGTTTCCCTATGCCCCGTGTCTTTTGCAACAAGAGTCACGTCCCACCCCTTGGATCTGGCAAGAACAGCAATACGGATGCGATGAGACAGGAAAAATCTGTCTTCATTTATTATGAGAAGTAATTTTTTCAAACCTTACGGTTTTTATATTTTATTAACGAGTTTTACCTGCATTTTATTTCATAAAAAACAGGAATAACTTTTAGCTATCCCTGTTTTTTTATTAAATCACTCTTTATTGGTATTTGCAATTACGTAATTTGAGGTGATTATAAGGCAATTTTCTTAGATATTGTCTCTCCATTTCTTGAAATCGCACGAGCCACTACAATACCCTTAACTAAGTTAGAAAGATCCACTTCCGCAGATGAGGTAGAGATCAATTTTTCTCCCGATATAGAGTATAATTCTACTCTTTCCACATCTCCTACCGCAACCAATCTGTTTGAAGCTTTCTCATAGATGAATCTTATCTCGTCCTCATTACTATTGACGGAATCAATTCCGGCGCCATTGCTCTTGACTGTAAATGGTATTTGTGCAGATAACTCTTGCGAGCTACCTATTAAGATTCCAATGTAATATTGAGTATCTACACTTAAGTTTGGTTGATTCAATGTCACAGGCATAGCCTTGGTTTCTCCCGATTTAATAAGCGCAATATCCAGATAAGTCGTATTAAGCACCTCAACATATCTGCTATTCGGGATATCCGCAAGAACTAAAACTGAAACCTGTTCCGTGAAATAACCTGATGTAACAGAAACAGTGGTGGTTACTTGCATATCCGTCGATGATTCAAACACCCAATTGTTAGAATCCGGTGTCAATTTAGCATTGTCCAGTGATACTTTTAGGGAGATTTGGGGAGATCCGGGATTCGGGAGCATTGTCACCGGGGTGGTAGATGTATAATAGCATACTCCGGTGTTTACATCATATAGGGCCGGATAAAAGTCTGTGGCTTTTGTTAGTGTCCCCGATATGTTTCTTGTAAGATCTGTAATCCAATTCTGAGAATAACTCTGTTTAGGATCTAAGGTTACGACAAAACTATCACCCATATAAGCCACATTCCCGTCTTTATCTTGAAGTTGCAGAGTAACTCCGCGAGTCAATTCTATGTTGTTAGTATTTGACAACTTGATATTGAATTGTGCGGCATTGCCGTCATATAGATCTGATGTCAACTTCAACTCAGTGCAATCAAACTGCATCTGGGCTAAATTCTCAAAATTATAGTTTGAACCACTCTTTGTGAGGTAAAAATAATTGTAATCTCCATTGCCGCAAGGCATTTCAGTCCATTCCCCTCCTTGAGGTTTATAAGCTATTGTGACTTTATATTTTACATTGTCGCTCAATTTCAATGCATTCGACAATATTATTCCATAAGGATAGCCTGATGAACCATTAGTTACCATTATGTTTCCTGCTTTAAGAGGCATCCATCCTTGTAAAGCGTTATTATTACTACAAACCTGATAAAATGCAGCTGAAGGATTGTTTGCAGGCTCGAATTTTGCGCCTAAATCAAATGTTATTTCTGAAAGGCCATAATATCTCATTCCCGGATATTGACCATCTCCATATACTTCTAAATAAATGTTACTGTTCTGTTTTCGACCTCTTAAAGAACCTGCAAGCATAACTGTTTCTTGTGGCTTGCTCCCCGGTTTGGCCGGTTGCACATTGAGAACTATATCCTGCTGGAAATTAAATCCACCGGTAGCTCCACCGATACCTACAGCGGATGGATTCAGAGCATCGAGAAGGAAATAACCGTCACCGGCTCCTCCCCATCCCCAATTGAAATGAAAATAACCGTCGCCGTTGTAACCATCGCATATAAATGAATGACCGGCTCCGTCAGCTGTATCTCCATCGTAGATCACCGGCCCGATATTCTTCAAATTATTATATATCAAGGTGGCCCAGTCGGTATAATTCTTTGAGGAACGAGGCACGTAGACTACAGACTGATCGTAATTGAAATATTTTACCAAAGCTCCCGGAATAAGATTGCTGACAGCTCCTGAAGCATCGGCACCATAATCCATTTGTACGGCGTATCCCACAGCTTTCATAAGATTGGCAACCGCTGCATTTTGTATCGGCGAAGAATTGTTGTTGTTATAACTATCAAGCATGTTGCTCCAGTTGAAGCTCACAGTTGAAAAATCTAACGATAACGTCTCGTTCCCGTTCTTCCAATTATATGAAATTTTATTTTGTCCTTTCTCCGGATATTTGAAATAATTCATTACCTGAGAAACAGATGTAGCCACGCAGCCTGTAGGACATGTCGTTCCTTTTATCTTTGGACAATCATTGTTAAAAGGAGCGCTTTGGTTCCATTGTGTCTTGACCAATGGAGAGATCGGTGTCCAGGAAGATGGAAGAGCAACCCTTGTAGCGGTTGAGCCGGATTTAGGAAGAATATTTCCCACGCTCTTGGCATATTCAATCTGGTCGGCATACCCTTTAAGCCATCCTTCAAGAGCCGGCGATAAATCATCAAGGCTTATCACATTGTCGTCAGAATATCCGAGCAAAGGGGCCACGCAGTCATCCGCGCTAAGCAACATAAATCCCTTATCGTTGTTTTTGTCGAATATATATATGGCTGCTTCCCCATCAATGGAATTCCATGTCATTTTCAATCTTGGCTGCTCCTGCAATCCCCTGGTAGCAGGATTAGTGCTTTCAAGCCTTTTCAGTGCTTGTTCGGGAGTGAGCGGCGCGGCATTACCACATATAACGGCCAGAAGTGCCACTCCGGTAATCAATAGACTCCTTTTCATTTCTTTTGTTAGGTTTAGGTTATTTTTCACAAAGGTAACTATTTTAATCTATAACCTCCCATCCTTTAAGATTTTTTAATATGAATAATCCCACAAAGATGCCTTTATGGCAGTAAGTTCTGCACAATTATCTCCGAATATGGTAGCGTGCCGTTATACTTTTTAATCGGCTAAAACAATTGTCAGGCTAAGTTTATAAAGCATAATAAATTAATTTTAGTAAAAAATTAGTGAGAACTCTTTAAAAGTTGAATTTATTTTATTAATTTTGCACCCAAATGTGGCGACTCCCATAAAAGCAGCCGGGAAGATGCAACCGGCCGCGATATGAGAATGGCGAGCGCCATCAACAAAAATTAAACTTATCACACTTATCATAAGCCATGTCAAAGGTTTGTCAAATCACAGGCAAAAAGGCCTCAGTGGGCAATAATGTCTCTCACTCTAAGAGACGCACCAAAAGAAAATTTGAGGTGAACCTCCACAAGAAAAAATTCTATTGGGTTGAGCAAGATATGTGGATTGAACTGCTCGTATCTGCAAAGGCTCTCCGCACTATCAATAAAATCGGCCTTAACGCTGCCCTAAAAAGAGCAGAAAAAGAGGGTAATCTTGATTTCAGAAAAGTAAACATTATCTCACTTTAATTCATAATCTATTATGGCAAAAAAAGCTAAAGGAAATAGGGTGCAGGTAATTCTGGAATGCACCGAGCATAAGGCCAGCGGTATGCCGGGGATGTCTCGTTACATCACTACCAAAAACCGTAAAAATACAACGGGTCGTCTTGAGTTGAAGAAATATAACCCTATCCTCAAGAAAATGACCATCCATAAAGAAATCAAATAAAGAATAAACCATGGCAAAAAAGACCGTGGCGTCGCTTCAGAAAGGTGAAGGACGCACATACAGCAAAATTATTAAAATGGAAAGATCTCCTAAAACCGGAGCTTATGTCTTCAAAGAGGAGATGGTGCCTAACGATGCTGTTCAAGCAGCCTTGAAATAAAGAACGAAGGAATTATTTTCCAATTTATAAAATTCAGGAGATGATTTTTTGTCATCTCCTTTTTCTTTTTCTTGTAACCTACCGGGGTTTGGAACTTTAAAATGAAAATTTTTAATTTTGCCGAATAAAAGGATTGATTATGGCTAACAAATTCGGCAGAATCTTGATTGTTGATGACAATTTGGGAGTGAGAAGGACTCTCAAAGTGGTTCTGTCTCCTTATTTTGAGGAAATTCATACTATAGGCTCTCCAACAGAGATATCCTCTTCAATTTCTCAATTTAAGCCTGACGTGGTTTTGCTCGATATGAATTTTAAAGCTACTATAAATTCGGGGAATGAAGGGCTTTTTTATCTTACAGAGATAAAATCCAAATATCCGGGAATAGAGATTGTATTATTCACAGCTTATGGAGATATACCTTTAGCCGTGGAAGGTATGAAAAGAGGTGCTTTTGACTTTATTGAAAAACCATGGGATAATGACAATCTTGTTGAAACATTGAAAAAAGCTGCGGCGAAAAGCAAGGGAGGACAAAAATCAGAGCCAAGATCTGATGATTCCTTCTATTGGGGCAACTCCCAAAAGATTGAAGATATAAGATGTGTAATAGATAAAATTGCACCCACCGATATGTCTGTTTTGATTATGGGAGAAAATGGAGTTGGCAAGGATATTATAGCCAAAGAAATCTTCTCCCGAAGTGACAGAAAAGATAATCCATACGTGGCAGTTGATATGGGTGCTGTAACCGATACTCTTTTTGAGAGTGAACTTTTCGGTCATGTTAAAGGCTCATTTACAGGTGCAGTAGCAGATCACAAAGGTAAATTTGAGCAAGCTCAAGGAGGAACATTATTCTTGGATGAAATTGGCAATCTCTCCTTGGCATCTCAGGCAAAACTGTTGAGAGCGATACAAAATAGGGTTATTACCAAAGTTGGAGGCGACAGGGAAATACCTGTTGATGTAAGAATCATCAGTGCAACTAATAAAGACTTGAAAAAGGAAGTGGCAGAGGGCCGGTTTCGTGAAGATTTATTCTATAGACTGGCAGGATTCCAAATTGAAATGCCGGCTTTAAGGGAGAGAAAAGAGGATATAATCGGTTTGGCTAATCATTTCCTTAAAATTTATTCAAAGAAGTACAATAAGAATATAGAGGGTATAGAAAAGAAAGCAGAATTTTTTCTGAATGAAAATAAATGGCCCGGAAATATACGGGAACTTAAGCAAGAGATAGAGAAAGCTGTGATTTTTGCTGATGGAGAAATATTGAAATTGGAGGATCTAAAAGCAGGGAGCCTAAAGGGAAGTAAAGAATCTTCATCTGCCAAGGATGAAAAAGAGTTGATAACTGATGCCCTGTTGAAAACGGGAAGAAATATCAGCAAAGCAGCCAAATTGCTCAATATGAGCCGCCCTACTCTATATTCCAAAATGAATAAATATAATCTTTGATGAATACTTGGATTTGGTTAGCCATTATTGTTTTTGTACTAATAGTAACTGTATTAGTTACTATAAAGGTCGAAAAATACAAGACAATAAGGAAAATCAATTATATGTTTGATGCTTTTGAAGATGGAGAAACCAATTTCAAATTCAGGGAAAGAGACCGCTTAAACAAGTCTCTTAACAGACTGAGAGGAATTTTTGAAAAGCAAAAGATTGCAAACGAGCAGGAATCATGGAACAAACTAACCCGAGTTCTTACTCACGAAATAATGAATACCTTGGCACCTGTTGTCAGTCTTACCGATTCTTTGATTAAAAATGAAAAAATCCAAGAAGATGAAATTTTGAAAGAAAGTCTGGATATAATTTCAGATTCATCACATCATCTTATAGAATTTGTTAATACTTATCGTCAGATCACCGGAATATCAAGACCGGCAAGACAAAAGATAGATTTAAAGGAAATCATCGGAAAGACTTTAAAACTGAATGAGCAGTTGCTTTTAGAAAAGAATGTCAACACAACCATGAAATTCCCGGAAGAAGATGTCACCGTTTTTGCGGATGAGATCCAATTGATTCAGGTAATTCAAAACCTTATCAAAAATGCATGGCAAGCTGAAGCTTATAATATTGAATTTAATTTAAAAGTCTTATCTGATTCGACTATAGTTTTATGGGTGAAGAATGATGGAAAACCAATTCCTGTTGAGGCTCAGGAGCAGATTTTCATACCTTTTTACACTACGAAAGAGGATGGCACCGGCATCGGCTTAAGCGTTTGCCGACAGATAATGAGATACCATAAAGGGTCGATAGATTTATTGAGAAGCAATACCACAGAAACCGTATTCGAGCTCTCCTTCATTTGAGGAAGGATATAATTTTATCTTCTATATCTTTAGAATCTACATCATAGATAGGATTAAGATTTTTAAATAACTCATCCTTTCGAAATCTATTAGAATTAGTAATCATGGCCAAAAGATTCTTTGATTTTAATTTATGTCCGGAATAATTTAATGCCAAACCAATCATTTCATTTAAATCCATACCTGCTACCAATAAAGAATAAATATCATAATAATCTCTGAATTTTGATCTTCTCATCATCACTTCCATCTTCATTGCTCCAATTGCTTTTAAATCAGCCAAAACAATATTATTTAAAAATGGGACAGGTTTTTCTACAGGTGAATAATTAGGATTTGCATAAAAAGATAGTTTCACACCATCTACAATAAATTCCACATGATCTAAATCATATAATTCCATCTTCTCTATATTCCCAATCTTTTCTAATTCCTTTTTTATGGCAGGCCAGTCAACTTCCCGTATCTCATTTTTATTTTTTCGCCATGTCATAAAATCCAAATCCTCACTTTCCCTCGTTCCCAATTGCAATGCCAAAGCTGTACCTCCAACTAATGTAAAAGGTTTTATACAATCTAAAAGGGATAAAGGTAAAATTAGTTGATGGGTTTGAGAAGTCAAACCTTTATATTTATCAGGCATTATTAATAAGTTTATTATGATATCGGGTCGTCATTGCCTTCAGATATGAATCCGGATGCTTAATATCAAAACAATACCAAGCTAAAAATCGATTTAATGTGTATAAATAGTCCCCTTCAGGAAGGAGATATTTTATCCATGAATCTTTCAACTTTTTAGCTGAAAAAACTCTTTTTAGAAGATCTATTTCCTGTAAATCCAAATATTTATAAGTTAGAGCAATCAAAACTTCATCCGATATATCGGAAGGAGTAGTGTCTTTCATATTATATGACCAAAAAACTTTTTCCTTTATTAATTTGGCAAACAATTGTTTTCTGACACTTTCTATATGGATTTCATCTGACATAATGTGAATGATTTGATTGCACCGACGGGGTTGTGCATAGAAGCCCTTCCCTTACGCCATCCATGACTTCGGATAATTTCAATTCTTTTACAAATATAGTTTTTTTAAATCTTAATAATAACCTCTTTCTCATTTTTTAATATAAAAATTATGTCAGAAGTGTAAAGATTGTAAAGACGGGACTTTACAAAAGTGTAAAGACTTTACACTTTTTCAAATATAAATATTTTAACAAATCTCTGTAAATCAGCATTATATAATTTTTGGCACGCTCGTTGTAATAATGAGAGTGTAAAATTGATATAATGTTGAAAAAAATTACAGTTTTCTTATATGCAAGTGCTCTGGCTCTGTCATTTAAGATGACGGGGTCAGAGTTTCTCACTCTACATGATTGCATGCAATATGCAATCTCGAAATCTACAAAGATAAAGATACAGAAAGCCGAAATTTCTGATAAAAGGCTTGAAATCCGGGATGCAGTGTTAAGTGCATTTACTCCGGCTGTCAATGCTTCAACCTATGCTTACTATAATTTCGGACGAAGCATAGACCCTCAGACCAACACATATTTCAATCAGACATCTTTTCATAATAATTATTCGGTCTCAGCATATATCGACCTTTTCGACGGCCTTTCGGCTGTGAATAATATCAAGATCTCCAAAACCGGTCTTCTAATTTCTCAATCCCAGGAAAAACAAGTTGAAGCCGATATATGTCTTGCAGTGATAGAAGCCTATTATAATGTGGTTTATTATTCCAGGCTCTCCGAAGTCTCTAAAAATCTGGTATCAGATGCTGAAAAATCTTTGTCGCTTGCAAAACGACAAGAGGAACTTGGAATTAAAGGATATGCGGATGTAGTTCAGATGGAAGCCGATTTGGCCGACAGACAATATGACCTTATTTCAACTGAAAACATGGCAAAAGATCAATTGATGACCCTGAAGGCCCTATTGTTTTGGGATGAAGATGAAGATTTGATTATCGACCAAAACTTACCATCCTTTGTTGAGGAAATCTTTGATTCCGAATTGATTATACTTTTGGCAACGAATAATAATCCGGAAGTTAAGATGGCATCATGGAATGTAGAAAATTCGAAAAGAGAATTAAGGGTTGCCAAGTGGTCTATTTTCCCAACACTTACTTTATATGGGGGGTGGAACACCAGCTATTATACCTACTCCGGTTATCAATCACCATCTTATAGTAATCAATTCAAAAACAATATGGGAGAATATGTGGAATTAGGTTTGACTGTGCCTCTTTACAATCGCTTAAAGGGGATATCCAATATTCAAAAGAAGAAACATGCGTATAATAATGCACGTTTGGAACTTGATCAAAAAAAGATGGATATAGAGATGGAAGTGAAAAGAGCTGTCCAGGATTGCGAAGGTGCTTCTATGGCTTACATTCAAGCATTTAGAAAATCTTCCGTTCAAGAGGAAGCATTTCGCTTAAACCAAAAGAAATTAGAACAAGGATTGATTTCTCCCCTTGAATTCCAGACAGCAAACAACAATTATTTGAAAGCAAAATCCGATGAAATGAATTCTCTATTCAAATATATTATAAAACAAGCAGTAGTGAAATATTATAGCGGGATAGAGTATATTGATCAGTTTTAAGTTTTTAGTTTTAGAAGGATAATATCATTCACAAAAACTTAACATCTTACCAACTAACATCTTTAACTCATGGATAAGGAAATACCAAAAATAAAAGGTTGGCGTAAAGCCATAACAAAGCAAGCTCTTCCCTGGTGGGGTGTCGGAATAGTCTCAATTGCAATTATCGTTCTTTTAGCCTCTACTTCATCCGATAGTTTGAAGGTGGATAAAAATAATCTTACAACCGCCAAAGTTGAAAAAGGTGAATTTAATGATTACACTCGTGTTTCAGGTAGCGTGCAACCGTTAGTGTCGGTGCAATTATCTCCTCATGAAGGAGGAATAGTTCAGGAAATTCTGATTGAAGAGGGCTCCCAAGTAAAAACGGGAGATCCTATCCTGGTTTTATCGAATGATAACCTTGACCTTCAAATATTGAATGCGGAAGCGGAACTTGCTGAAAAAGAAAATATTCTCCGCAATACCATGATACAAATGGAGCAACAGAAACTCTCAGTGCGTCAGGAAGAACTCCAGTTATCAACTGAAGTGCAGAGGAATTTACGTAATTTTAAACAACAAGAGGCTCTTTTCAAAGACAAATTAGTTCCTAAAGAAGATTATATCAAAGCAAAAGAGGATTATGAACTTGCCGAAAAAAGATATCAGCTCGTAAAGGAAAGATCAAAACAAGATTCTCTTTATAGAAGTGTAGAAATCCAACAGATGGAACAGAGTCTTAATAATATGCGTCTAAATATGGAAATGATAAGAGGAAGAAAAGAGAAACTGATCGTAAGAGCCCCTATTGATGGCGAATTAGGACTATTGGATGTTAATTTGGGTCAATCTGTTGCTGAAGGCTCCATGATAGGCCAGATAAATTCCATGAACAGTTATAAACTTGAAACCAAGATTGATGAGCATTATATCGACAGGGTGATTCCCGGATTGATAGCAAATTTCGACCGGCAGGGTAAGCAATATGAAGTGATACTACGAAAAGTTTATCCGGAAGTGAGAGAAGGAAAATTTCAGGCTGACTTCAAGTTTGAAGCTGAACGCCCCGAAAATCTTCGAAGAGGTCAGACATATTATCTTGACTTGCAATTGGGTCAACCGGAAGAAGCCATAATAATCCCCCGCGGAACTTTCTACCAGAAAACAGGAGGAAGATGGATCTATGTGCTGGATAAAAACGGAAACAAAGCAATAAAACGTGAAATAAAAATAGGACGACAAAATCCACAATATTATGAAGTTACGGAAGGACTTGAACCGGGAGAACAAGTTATAGTTTCTTCCTACGAACGATTTGGCGATAATGAAACACTCATATTTTGAATTAAAAATAAAAAAATAAAAGTTAAGACACCCGAAAAAAATAAAGAATTATGATAAAAGTAGAGAATCTTTCAAAAATTTTTCGCACCGACGAAATAGAAACGACTGCCCTCAACGGTGTATCAATGGAGATCAAGGATGGTGAATTCGTAGCCATCATGGGTCCATCAGGTTGTGGCAAATCAACACTTCTAAACATCCTCGGACTCCTTGATAACCCTTCCGGAGGAAGTTATAAATTTGAAGAAACAGAAGTCTCTGGTCTCAAAGAAAAAGATCGGACAAAATTTCGTAAAGGGAATATAGGGTTCGTATTTCAAAGTTTTAATCTTATTGACGAACTCAATGTCTTCGAGAATATTGAACTCCCTTTGAAATACCTAAATATCTCTTCGTCTGAGAGAAAGAAAAGGGTGAATGAGATATTGAAACGAATGAACATCAGTCATCGTGCGAAGCATTTCCCTCGTCAGCTGTCCGGTGGTCAACAACAGCGAGTCGCAATAGCCAGGGCTGTTGTGTCTAATCCAAAACTGATTCTTGCCGACGAGCCGACAGGTAATCTGGACTCCAAAAATGGCCTTGAAGTAATGAATCTACTTACAGAACTTAATCAGGAAGGCACCACAATCGTGATGGTGACGCACTCCCCCAAAGATGCTGCAAAAGCCCAACGCACCATCGACCTCCTCGACGGTAAAATCGTTTCTGACATTGCCAATAGTTTATAAAATTGAAAGTATTAAAAGCAACTTTCCTAAATTCTTAATTTTTAATTCTTCAGATGAAAGTCTTTCGTAAAGGAAATACATTAGTTTCCACCATTCTTAATATTATCGGACTTACTTTTGCCTTTGCTGCTCTTTATATAATAATAGTACAAGTACATTATGACTTTACCTATAATAAAGGAATTAAAGAGAGCAACAGGATTTATGTTTTGGCTTGTGCTGATTGGTTTGAGGAAGGAAAATATGGAACAAATGTAAATCGTCCCACATCGGAAGAAATAATCCGGGAATTTCCTTTAATTGAAAGGGGTGGTCTTATTGAACCATGGGGATCTGATAATCAGATTTATATTTCTGACGAATCACAACCCATAAATATCAAGACTTCAATAGCCACCTTATCAGGATTAGAAACAATTGGTTATGAACTCATTGAGGGAAGTTGGAAAGACTGGAAAGGTACATCTCTTGCCATCTCTGAATCAATGGCTACTAACTTGGGTATTCATGCCGGCGACCACCTGAAGTTGGGATCTACTGATTTTTATTCAAATCAGACTCCCGAGGAAATTACTGTTGCCGCCATATATAAAGATTTACCTCGCAACAGCGATTTTTCTCTTCATGATGCCATCTATAACTTTGGTGAAAATAATTTAGATAATCCAAATGAGTGGGGATATAAATATTTTGTAAAATTCAATCCTGATCTTTCCGAAAAAGAAATCAATTCCGAATTTTATGCTTTCCTTAGAAAAAATTTAAAGGAAGAAACGGGGTTCAATGATGAGGAAGCTGAAAACTGGATTAAGGAACGAGGGTATAGATTTTTCCCTATTCAATCCACCTATTATAATCCCATATTACGTTCCCCGGGTCTCAAAGGTAATAAGGCCACTACATTTACTCTCCTTGCAGTTGCCATCCTTATTATCATAATAGCTTTTATCAATTATATCAATTTCTTCTTTGCCTTAATCCCCATAAAACTAAGGGATATAAATACCCGTAAAATATTGGGTAGTTCAAGAAAAAGACTAATTGCTTCCATGATTTGTGAATCATTAATCTTTGTAATGATTTCTTTAGGGTTGGGGGCAATTCTGGTAGTAATCTTTTCCCATTCCCCTTATTCAAATCTCATCAGCACCTCTGTGTTGTTTAAATATCATTGGGGAATGACCTTTATAACGATTGGGGCAGGAATTATTATTGCTTTTCTTTCTTCTGTTTTCCCTGCCATTTATATTACTTCGTTTAATCCGGCTATGGCATTACGAGGGTTCATGGAATCATCAAGCAAAGGAAATGTATTTAGAAACGGACTAATAGGATTTCAATTCACTATCTCAATTATTTTGGTAGTTTGTGCCATAGTAATAAATCAACAAAGAAACTATCTTCTTAACTCTGAACTTGGGTTTGACAAAGAAAATCTTTTAACTGTGGAAGTATCTCCGGATATTGCCCTCAAACCTGAAATTATTGAGAGTCGCTTGAAAGAAGATTCCTCCATCAAAGATATCACATGGGCTGACGGTCCAATAGTGGCCAATGGTCGTATGGGTTGGGGTAGAGAATTTAATGGAGAAATAATTCATTTTGAAACATATCCCGTGGCATGGAATTTTCTTCAGTTTATGAATATTCCAATAGTGGAAGGAAGAGATTTTGTTGAATCTGACTCGCAGACTGAGAATGGACTTGTTATTTTAAATGAAGAAGCCCGTATCAAATTCGGAATAAAAATAGGAGACAGATTCCCGGGTCACATGGGGGATGACCATCCGGCAGAAGTAATCGGATTTGCGAGGAATTTTAATTATATGCCATTAAGAGAAAAAGCGGGTGCTTTCTGTTTTTACCAGTTTGGTAAATATCCCTGGCGCCCTTTCAAGCAATTATATGTAAGGACAAATCCCAATGTAAATCTCTTTGATGTTAAAGAAAATATAATCAATATTTTGAGTGAGTTGGATCATAATCGGCATGAATCTCTATGGGATGTGCAATTATTGGATGAATCAATAGAGAATTTATATAGCAAGGAAGAAAATTTATCAAAGCTTATTAATCTTTTTACATTATTAGCCATTGTAATCTCTTTGATGGGAGTGTTTGGATTAGTTATGTTCGACACAGAAAGAAGGAAAAAAGAGATTGGAGTGAGACGGGTAAACGGTGCAACAGTTCAAGAGATTCTTGGTATGTTTAATATGAAATTTATCAAGATTATAATTGTAAGTTTTATAATTGCTATTCCCCTTAGTTTGTGGTTAATAAGAGTATATCTCGAATCATACGCCTATAAAACACCTATATATATCTGGGTATTTTTTGTAGCTCTTTTATCTATACTTGTAATAACTACAGGGGTAGTAACACTTCGCTCATACAAGGCCGCCACCGCTAATCCCGTGAACTCACTCAGATCAGAATAAGACTTTTTTCAACGAAACACTTGAATTCATGAAACGAGATACTATCATAAAGATCCTTTCTTTAGCATTAGGATTAACAATTGGAGTGATCCTTATTGCCAAAATATTCTTTGAGTTATCCGTCAATACCCAAGTTAAAGACTATGATAGAATATACCTTATTCAGTCTACATATGACAGAGGAGAAAATCCCACTCAGTTTGGACAAATTTCTGGTGGCGTAACCACAGGTTTTAAAAATGAAATTCCCGGAGTTGAGTCGGCTACAAAATTCACTTCTATTTTTTCCAATCCCCGATATAAAGATGAAAATGGTAATATTTGGGTTTACCATTATCCTCAAAGTATATTGGCGGATACATGTTTCTTCGACATATTTGATACTCAAATATATTATGGAAATCCTAAGGAAATTCTAAATCAAAGAGATAAGATCATGATTTCAAGGTCTTTTGCAGAAAAATTAGGTGGGATTGAAGAGTCTGAAGGAATCATACTGACAAATGAGGATTATCCGGAAGCTCCAATGACAATTGCCGGAGTATATGAGGATTACCCTAAAAATAATACTTTGATCCCGGATATTCTGGTTCCCATGGCGTTAATGCCGGAAGCAAGTACTGAAAACTGGGTAGGGAATGACCGATATATAGGTTATGTAAAACTCAGAAAGGGTGTAGACCCTTCATCCCTGAATGAATCAATAGTTAAAATGCAAAGAAATCATAAACAAATTGATGAATATGAAAAATGGGGGATGAATGTGTCATATTCTTTGGGAAATATTCATAAAATCTATGTGGATTCATCAGATTTTAAAAATAGTGTTATAATTCTTTCTATAATAGCTATATTACTCATATCTATCAGCCTATTCAACTATATCCTCATAGTAGTCTCCAATATTGTGAAACGATCAAAGGAGGTTGGAATCATGAAATGTTATGGAGCTGATAAAAAATCGATTTTAGGCCTACTCTCCAAGGAAAGTATATTTCAGATTTTCGTTTCATTACTATTGGCTTTTATATTGATTTTTTTATGTCAAAATCTTATAAAAGAATATACAGGATATGAATTCAAAGATCTATTGGTGAGTCAAAGTATCCTTGCAATAATAATTGTAATTGCATTAGTTTTTACAATTTCTGTATTCGTTCCCGGTAAGGTTTATAATTCAGTAACTATAGATAAAGCTTTGCGAGGCTACTCTAAAAGTTCGAGAAAATGGAAAATAGGATTGTTAGGACTACAGGTAGCAATAAATATATTTATTATATGTTTTGTTTTGATTGTAACTCTTCAATATAATAAAATCACAAAATTTAACCCCGGATATACAACAGATAAAATTCTTGATATAAATTTCTATTCCAAGAATTATGATGATTATAAACGCATTATTGAAGAATTAAAGAAACTTCCTTATGTCGAAAATATTGGCTTAAGTTCCACTATTCCTGTTGGGGGTCAAAGTGGTAATAATGTGACCTTTCCAGGAAGAGATGAGGAGGACTCTTTTAATATTTCCGATATGTATTTTGGAACACCGGAAGTATTTGACATTTTCGATATAAAATTTATTGAAGGCAAGATTCCAGCTAATCCCCAAGAGGTAGCTGTAAGTAAAAGTTTTGCTGATAAAATGAAAAGTATGACGGGTATTCGTGGAAGTCTTATTGGACAAAACTTCATGGTAACCGACCGTTACAATCCAACTTTAACAATCAGTGGGGTGTATGATGATTTTCTATTAGGGAGTTTGCTCTATTCTGATGATCGACCCAGTATATGGGAATTTGGCTCATTAGATCCCAAACAATATTATTTTTATAATATATTAATAAAAGTCAATGAAATAACTCCGGAAATATTAGATACAATTAAAACGAAAGCTGAAAGCCGGTTAGACGAAAAAAATCTTGATGTCATGGTTTTGAGCGAGATGGTAAGGGGAAATTATAGGGAAAGTCTCAAAATTAGAAATATTTTTATAATAGGAGGCTCATTCTCTATTTTGATCGCCATGATGGGTTTGATTGGATTTCTTAACGATGAAGCTCAAAGGAGACGGAAGGAACTTGCCATAAGAAAAATCAACGGAGCTTCTTCAAAAGATTTGTTCAGCCTGTTTTATTCTTCAATAATAAAACTTTCTCTTGCTTCTGCTGTGGTAGCATGTTGCGGAGCTTTTATAATGGGGAGACATTGGTTGCAACAGTTCTCAGAGAAAATTTCTCTTTCTCCTTTAATCTTTATTTGTGGCACATTATTCATCATTTTAATTGTTACGGTTGTAGTAATTTTTAATAGTTATAAAGTAATTACCGCCAATCCAACTACATCACTTTACAACGAATAAACCCTTAACTTTCAAACTTTCAAACTAAACTATACTGACAGTGAAATCATACTTTGTTTTTCTTTACCGGCATAAACTATATACGTCAATACAGGCTGTAGGTCTCATTATATCCATAGCTTTTATAATCCTTATCGGGAATTATGTATGGCAACAATACAGACTGGCTTATAGTAATAAATACACAGACAGAATATTTGCTGTAGGTTCCGATAAATATGCCGCTCTTTCTGAGGATGATAAATCTGAGTTGGAGGTGAAACTGCCTTCGATAGAGGGTGTAACAAGAATGTCGAATCAAAAAATTGTACTAAATATAAATGGAGAGCAAAAGGAATTGCCTATGCTGGAGGTAGACAAAGATTTCTTTGAGCTTTTCCCTGAATTTGAATTGACTAAAGGTAACAGACAGAATTTTATCCCCGGCTCAAGTATTTTAGTTTCTGAAGAATTTGTAAGGAACAATTATCCTGATGAAGATCCAATTGGTAAAAATATGGGTGGAGGCTGGACCATAGGTGGAATTTTTAAAATAAATTCACCTACAATATTGCAAGAAACCGATGTGATTTGGATATTAGGAAATGAAAAGGATGAAGATAGAACCCCTTTTTCTTCCATTGGAACGTACATCACCTTTATAAAAGTGCCTGAATCGACAGATATTAAAGAATTAGAATTGACAATCAATAAAATTTTAAGGCCCTATTATGATGAGAAGTGGATAAAGGGATTCAAACTTTATAGTCTGCCTGCATTGTATTTTAATAATGATCTGTCATGGCATCTCAAGAACGGGAATAAAGAGATGCTTAAGCTTTTAATAGGAGTCGTGATTCTATTATTGATTTCATCAATGATAAATTACATAAACCTTAACCTGGCACTTTCCGGTCGCCGCGCAAAAGAGATGGCAACTCATCTTCTTCTTGGTTCTTCCAAAAAACTAATGATATGGAGGAATGTCAAGGAATCGCTGGTGTTTATTCTGGTTTGTAGTATTATCGGAATTGGATTGGCATACATCTTTTTAAAACCAATCGACCATCTTCTTGTCAATATCTCCCTTAATGGCAATATGGAATTATGGAGATTTATACACCTTTCCATTAAGTGGAATGTTGCTTCTATTTTCATGTTCATAGGTTTTATTCTTGTATTAGGAATTATCTCAGGATTAATGCCCGCTCTTTATTCGTCAAGATACAAACCTATCGATGTTGTGAAGGGGGTAGTTCAAACAAGAAACCGACAAATATTTGGGAAAGTATTTATAATTTTTCAGAATATATTGGCTGTAATGCTGATCTCTTTGGCGATTGTAATGGAATGTCAGCTTAACCATATTAGAAAAATGCCTCTATATTCCAATTCAAAGAATATCTATATGCTTCAATCGTTCTTTGCAACTTATGAGGAAGCAATACCTCTCATCGACAGATTGAATAAGATTCCCGACATAAAGAAGATAGGATACGGCACGAATTATCCGGGCTTTATCGGAATGTATACCACAATAAAGCTAAAAGAAGATGAGGGTATAAGCACAGGAATAATGAGAGGTGATAGAAATTATTTTGATATTATGGGACTAAATGTGATATCAGGGATTTCTGACCCAAAAGTTTCGGGGATGCTATATCTAAGTGAATCTGCAGCAAATGAAATGGGAGTCAAAGATGAGCTTACGGCTTCAAAATATCTTAATTCAATTGTGTTTAATGGGACACCGGTGTCTGTTTTTGGGGGCATCTATAAGAATGTGCCAAATAGGTCAGCATCTACTTCAGAATTTAATTATGACTCTGCATTTTTATTATCTGATGGAATGAATATGCCTTATAGTAATTCTCTTCTCTTAGAAACAATAAATGAATCTGAGGAACTTGAAAATAAAATAATGACTGCTTACGAAGAGTATATTAAGGAATTGAGGGGAGTTTATATGGAACCATGGACTAATGGCTTTATTTCAAACTTGAATGAGAAATATTTTGTGCCGATTAAATCAACCATAGCTTTATTGGAAATATTCATGGCAATCTCAATCATTCTTTCTCTTTTAGGCCTTATAGCAATGAGCACTTACTATGCAAATGAAAACACAAAAGGGATAGCTATCAGGAAAGTGCTTGGCAGCGATGTTAAAGGAGAGATTTGGAGAAATATCAGATTATATATGATTCTTGTTTTGATAGCCATAGCCGTGGCTACTCCCTTGGCTATTATAGTTTCAAGGGAATATCTTTCCCGATTTGCTTATAGGATTGAGAATTACTGGTGGATCTTCGTAGTTTCGTCGGTTTGCTCCCTTTTGATAGCTTTCTTATCTGTCTATTGCCAGATATCCCGATCAGCCCATATCAACCCGGCCACAGAATTAAAGAAAGAATAAATTAGTATTGTTCTTGCGCATTAGGGAAATCCCCGGATTTAACATCCTCGATATAATGTTGGACCGCCTCTGTCATGATGGTTGACAAATCGGCATAGCGACGCAGAAAACGAGGCGAAAATCCCTTATTAATGCCAAGCATATCGTGCATCACCAATACCTGGCCATCAACACCTCCGCCTGCCCCTATTCCGATTATGGGGATAGTTAGTTCCTGAGCAACCCGAGCAGCCAATTCTGCCGGTATTTTCTCCAAAACTATTGCAAAACATCCTATCTCTTCCAAAAGACGTGCATCTGAAATCAGTTTCTCTGCTTCCTCTTTCTCCTTGGCTCTAACATTATATGTTCCAAACTTATTGATGCTCTGAGGTGTTAAACCTAAATGGCCCATCACAGGTATACCTGCACTCAAAATCCTTTCTATACTTTCTTTTATCTCCGAACCTCCTTCAAGTTTTACTGCCTCAGCATGGCTCTCTTTCATAATTCTTATTGCAGAGGCCAATGCCTCCTTGGAGTTTCCTTGATAAGATCCAAACGGAAGATCCACAACTACTAATGCCCTCTTTACCCCTTTCATTACCGATTTTGCATGATAAATCATCTGATCTAAAGTAATGGGCAAAGTGGTGATATTCCCGGCCATAACATTCGACGCCGAATCACCCACCAAGATAACATCCATCCCCGCCTCATCTATTATTCTTGCCGAGGAAAAATCGTAGGCCGTCAACATGGAAATCTTTTCTCCTCTATGTTTCATTTCGGTCAATCGGCGCGTCGTGACTTTTCTTGAGTTATCAATTGTATTTGTAGACATGTTTGTTATTATTAATCAGATTGTTGACTTTAATAAAGACTTCCTCTTTGGTCTAAATTTCAAGCAAATTTATTTAGAATATTGTAATCTTCAAAATTAAGCGGTTATTCTCCACTTATGACGTCATATGGGAAGCACGTTCCAAGTTGTCAAAAGAAAGAGAGCTGCCTATAAAAAATTTGTTTTAAATTTGCAGTATATTATTATCAATTTCAATAATAGAGAATATGAAAAAATTTATTTTAGGGATTATGACCATCGCTCTTATGACCTCTTGTTCGCATAAATGGGGGTCGACTTATGTCGCAGGAACTTCCAATTTACAGAGTGTCAAAACAGCTAAGACTTCCGCCTCTTCTGACTCTTCAGACTCTGAAAATCAAAAAATAGGAGGGCCTGTCACCCTGCCGCAAATAGGCAGCCGTCCGGTCATGTATCTTCCTAACGCAACAATATTCAGAATGAGCGGTGATTATGCCAACAATGTAGCGGTCACTCTCTCACCTAATGGAGAGCTTTCTTATTTCCCTGCCCCATCAGATATAACGGCAGACTCGAAGCCTATCTCCCTTGGAGAGGGCTGGTGGCTTAACTGCCAGGGAATAGGACCTAATTCTGTATTTACGAATTATACTTTCTCACAATATGCTGAATTACCTCAGGTTCCTTCTACCCAACAACTCAAAAACAGTATTATCCCGGGTGCCAAAGTGACCCAATTCAAGGAGATTCCTGTAAAGCTTATTGAGGTGCAAAGAAATCCCGATCTCGCCAAAGAGTATATTAAATAAATCTCTCCAAAGAGTAATCTCCCAATACACATAAGAGTATGGATAAAAAGATTGTACCCGTCTTATTGATAACCGGATATTTAGGTAGCGGGAAAACCACCCTGCTTAACAGAATCCTGACTAATCATAAGGGGATAAAATTCGCTGTTATTGTGAATGATATCGGCGAAGTCAATATTGATGCCGAGCTAATTGCTAAAGGAGGAGTTGTCAGTTCCAACGACGACTCTTTAGTGGCACTTCAAAACGGTTGTATTTGCTGCACTTTGCAAAACGATCTGATGAAGCAAGTTTCTGACCTTATGCTACAAGATTTCGACTATATTGTTATAGAAGCTTCCGGAATTTGTGAACCGGAGCCTATAGCCAGAACCCTTTGTTCGATGCCGCTCGTAGCTCCCGACCTTACAAAAGAGGCTCAGCCCCGACTTGATGCAATAGTATCAGTTGTGGATGCTCTCCGTCTTAAATCTGAATTTGAAAATGGAGGCAAACTTAATCGTACCAAAGTGGCCGAAGAAGATATTGAGAATTTAGTGATTCAACAAATCGAGTTCTGTAATATCATCTTGCTCAACAAGAAGTCGGAAGTGTCGAAATCTGAATTACAGGAAATCAAGGAAGTTGTAAAAGCTATCCAGCCAAAAGCCGAAATCATAGAATGTGACTATTGTGATGTAGAGCTGACAAAACTTCTCGACACCCATCTCTTTGACTATGAAAAAACAGTCACTTCAGCCACATGGATACAGGAAATCGAGAAACCTCTTGAAGAAATAGATAAGGAAGAAGAAGAGTTGAAGCGGCATCATGACCATGACCATCATGAACATAAGCATCACGACCATGAACATGAGCTTGGCCATGAACATGAGCATGATGAACAACATTCCGATGAAGATCATTCAGGTTGTGACCATGATCATGGAGTATGCCATTGCCATCATCACCATCACCACGAGGGTGGAGAAACTGAAGAATATGGAATATCGACTTTTGTATATTATCGGAGAGAACCGTTTGATATCAATAAATTCGATTGGTTTGTCGGTAAAAAATGGCCTTCTTCAATCATTAGAGCAAAAGGAATCTGCTATTTTGCCGACCAGACAGATATGTCTTATCTTTTTGAACAGGCAGGCGTGCAGAAAAAACTCACAGAAGCCGGTAGATGGTATGCCACAGCACCTCAAGAAGAGCTCGAACAACTACTGGCCCGTGAGCCCGGATTAGTGAAAGACTGGGATCCTGTCTATGGTGACAGAATGCAGAAGATAGTTTTTATTGGTAAAAATATGGATCGAGAAGAAATAACAAACCTTTTGGATTCATGCAGAGTTTTTGACCTTTAAAAAAATTAAATTTGCACATAATAAATATTTTTGCGCAACGGATAATATTATATAATGTGGAGTTAACTAATTATAGTTCTACTCTTTAACCAAATTTAACACAGATAATGCCATCTCATACTCTTGGGGTGGCTTTATTTAATTTTTTTTAATTACTTTTGCCCTCAAGTTTTAGGTTATAAAACATAATTATAAAGCTATGGCTGAATATATGCAAGAATTATCGGATAAGACTATTGGTCAATGGCTTGAACATTGGGCAAAGGAAACACCCGATAGAGAATATATAGTTTTCTCAGATAGAGATTTAAGATGGTCGTTCAAAGTCTTCAACGATCGGGTTGACAGGCTTGCCAAAGGATTGATGACTATAGGAGTTAAAAAAGGAACACATGTCGGCATATGGGCAAGTAATGTGCCCGATTGGGTCACCATGTTCTTTGCGTGTTCTAAAATCGGGGCGATAACTATCACTGTCAATACAAATTTCAAGAAATACGAGGCTGAAGACCTAATGAGAAAGTCAGACATGGAGGTGCTTTGTATTATTGATCATGAGAAGGAGAATAATTTCCTTGACATGACTTATAAAATACTTCCGGAGCTGAAATTTCAAGAAAGAGGTGAGATTCATAGCAATAAGCTTCCGAAAATGAAGAGCATCATTCATCTTGGGTCGGAGCCTCACAGAGGAATGTACACTGTCTATGAGCTCATGACGATGGGATGGTCGGTCTCTGATGAGGAATATCAGAAGGCAAAAGATAGTTGTAATTGCCATGATGCCATTAATATTCAATACACCAGTGGCACCACAGGTTTTCCCAAAGGCGCAACTCTTTCTCATTATGGAATATGCAACAATGGTTATCTAACGGGAGTTCATCTGAATTTTAACCAAGACACCAGACTCTGCATTTGTGTCCCGTTGTTCCATTGCTTTGGGCTCGTTTTAGGAGTGCTGAATTGTGTGGTTCATGGATGCACGATGGTAATTGTCGAAAGGTTCGATCCGCTGCTTGTCCTCGCTTGTATACATAAAGAAAAATGCACTTCTCTATATGGGGTTCCGACCATGTATATAAGCATGCTCAATCATCCGATGTTTGATATCTTTAATCTCACGAGTTTGCATGCCGGAATTATGGCGGGTGCTTTATGTCCGGTACCTTTGATGCAGGAAGTTGAAAAAAAGATGCATATGATTGTCACAAGTGAGTATGGGCTCACTGAAGCCTCTCCTGGTATGACCCAGTCAAGATGGGACGATCCTGAAGAAGTGAGATTCCACACTGTGGGACGCGAATTTGAACATTGCGAGGTTAAAGTGCTCGATCCTGATGGGAATGAATGTCCGGTCGGAGTGGAAGGTGAAATGTGCAACCGGGGTTATAACAACATGTTGGGTTACTACAATGATCCTGAAGCAACTGCAATGCTGATTGATAAGAACAACTGGCTTCATTCAGGCGACCTCGGTCTAAAAGATGAGGACGGGAATTTCAGGATTACAGGCCGAATCAAGGATATGATCATCAGAGGGGGTGAAAACATTTATCCCAGCGAAATAGAGACATTCCTTCAAACTATGCCTGAAGTGAAAATTGTGCAAGTTGTCGGTATCCCTTCCAAAAAATATGGTGAGAGTGTAGGTGCCTTCATAATGCTCAATGATGGATGCACTCTTCAGGAATCTGATATTAAGGATTATTGTAAAGATCAGATTGCACGCTACAAAATTCCGAAATATATTTTCTTTGTGAATGAATTTCCTTTAACCGGGAGCGGAAAGATTCAAAAATTCAAGCTTAAGGAATTAGGAGTGAAACTGCTTCAAGATAAGGGAGTCACAATCGTATAGCAATCATCTATCGGTCTTATCAATACCCGTTCAAAGCCTTCCTTTTGGTCGGCTTTGTGGGATTACTCGCTATTCTACCAGTTCGGCAAACAGACGATCGAATTCCCGGAGCAATGCAGTCTCCGAATCTTGATTTACAATAGATTCTTTGTCAACAATAGCGGGATGAGATGGAGAGACTCGGATAGATGCACTTTTTTCAGCTGAAAGCCATCGGTATTTTTCTTCCACAGGTAAATCTTTTCGGGGTACATCTGTTTTCTCAAAAAGAGATGCCTGTAAACGCAGATTGTCAATATCTACGTCGGGATGGAGAGATCGGATTTTCTCAATATTCAGAAAAATCCTCCCTTTCATCCATTTTTGACGTTTACACATCATCAAAAGCCCTATATTGACGAACTCCCCTCTCTCAGCCTGAGGGAGGTATCTCACAATACAATATTCATAGAGCCATCTGTCAGGAACTTCCATATCAAACCCATTTTCCTCTTAAAGGTGAAACATAGGGGCCCTGACCCTTTTCATAAATAGCCTGACGGACAAAAATTGAAGAATTTGCAAGTCGGGTCGTCAGAAACAATTTATAATCATCGCGAATTTGAGAGGGTGTCTTTCCCGACTCATCATCAATCAACCAGACATCCGGTATAAGATCCACTATCTTGTTTAAAGTGCGAGGGGTAATAGCCTGACGCATTAGCTTATCAGCCTCTTCCAACCTATCGGCTTTTGGAAGCAATGCATGATTCCGTATGTAGGGGAAGGGATCAAGAGCCGCTTCAGCAGCATCCCGACCGGAGTGATGGAAATAGAGGGATGCTCCATGATCTATTAGCCATAAATCTTTCTTCCAGATCATCATATTTGGATTCTGGCGACTTCTGTCAACGTTCTCAAGAAAAGCATCTAACCATACTATCTTGGAAGCCAGCAAGGGATCTATCTCATTAACTTCCGGATCAAATGTATAGGCTCCACCAAGAAAATGCAAACCTAAATTTTTACCCTCCGATTTTCTCAATAATTCCTGAATTTCCCTATCAGGTTCAGTTATACCAAATAAACCGCTTAGTTCCAAAAAAACCAATTCCGGGACATTGAACTTAAAAGCCTTTGCAACCATCCCGCCAATCAACTCTGCTATCAGGCTTTTACTTCCATGCCCTGCTCCACGCAATTTCACCACGTATTTAAACCCATCTCCGGCTTCTGCCAGGGCGGGCAAAGATCCACCTTCCCTTAATGGTTCTATATAGCGTGTCAGTCTTTCTTCCCTCAATTCCATTTATTACTTGCTTTCTGCGATTTGACCTGATTGTCCCGTTAATTGAGGTGTCTGAGAAGCGGGAAGAGGAACATCCTTTCTACGTTTCTTTCCAATATTGGTAAAAATCATACCGACTACTATTATTCCCATCGCTAAAACCTGAAGCCAATGGAGCTTTGCCAATCCCATCAAAACTGCTGAAATCGTAGCAAACACAGGTAATAGGTACTGATAGATGGAGACAAGTTCCGATCCGATATATTTGATTGCCGGCTCCACAAGGAAGTAGGCAATAAAAGTGACGCAAAAAAGTATGAAAGCTATTTCTATCCAAGGCACAGCCTTTGATGTATGAAAGATGGGTTGATGTATCGAAAATGGAATAAGAACCAAAGCCGGTATCGCAGAGAAGAGAAATACCCATCTTAGCATTGTGATAGGTTTATATTTCTTGGTGGGTCCTTCTAAAATCACCAGATAAAAGGCATAGCATATTGTGGAGACTATGGCAAGGATATCTCCAATGATATTCCCTTTTGCAGTGTAGTGTCGGGCCGCTTCATGTGTATGACCATGATCAACGTCTCCTCCCAATATCACTATGGCTGCCCCTATAAAACTTATAACAACCCCCACATACTCCATCCAGTTGGGCCTTTGTTTGAGGAAGATCACTCCCATTAATATAACAAAGATCGGGGGCAAGGTCATTATGATAGAAATATCGATCGGATTCCCATATTTAAGCGAAAGGATAAACAGAAAGATAAATAGAAACAGACCGATTGCACCTCCAAGGATCAGCTTCAACCAATCATCTTTCTCAATCTTGCTACATTTTATAAACAAGGAGGTGAGCCACATTAAAATAGCCCCTCCCACAAGCCTCACAATAATTATGCCGTAGGCAGTCATCCAGTCGGGTATCAAGGCTTTTGTGACCGATACATTCACGCCCCAAAAAATCACCGCTATCAGGATACAGAGATTCCCTATAAAAAATCCTTTTTTCATGACTGCAAATTTAATATATATTTTATTGATAACAAGCCATCATATTATTTCATCAATAATTTTATTAATATGTTTATTTCTTTTCTATTTTTAAACCGATTATCTAATTTGTTGTTTAATATAGAGGAGATAGAACAAATAGGATATGAAATTCATTCACACATATATTTCGGCCATTATTTGCCTTACGACCTTTGGAGCTTGCAACGCCAAAGGGAATGAAAAGGCTTTAATCGAATATGACACAACACAAACAGAATCATATAGTAATCAAAGAGAAATTAAAATGGAACAAAAAGATATGAAAACGATTTATCTTGCTGGGGGTTGCTTTTGGGGGACAGAACATTTCTTAAGTCTTGTGCATGGCGTCAAGGAAGCAGAAGTTGGATACGCAAACAGCAATGTCGCCAACCCTACATATAGAGAGGTTTGCATGGGGAGAACCGGTGCTGCAGAAACTGTAAAAGTCGTGTATAATCCAAAGGAGATTTCTCTTCCTTTCCTCTTAAGCCTTTATTACAAGACCATAGATCCGACATCACTTAACAAGCAAGGGAATGATCGAGGCACTCAATACCGCACAGGCATTTATTACACAGATCCGGCAGAGCGACCGGTTATAGAAGAGAGCCTCCAACAATTGCAAAGAAATTATAGCAAACCTCTTGCTATCGAAGTAGCTCCTCTGAAAAATTTTTATCCTGCAGAAGATTATCACCAAGATTATCTCGATAAAAATCCGGGAGGGTATTGTCATATAAATCCGGGGTTATTTAAATTGGCACGCGAAGTCAGAGATACCACACTGTTGAATCAAGAGGCGGTTGAATCCGTCGACTCATCTCGCAATGTTGGAAGTCTTGAGAGAACCTATACCAAACCTTCTGACAAAGAATTGAGGAACAAACTAACAGCTCTACAGTATCAGGTGACCCAGAATGCAGCCACTGAGAGACCTTATGCTAATGAATACAACAAGGAATTCCGTCCCGGGATTTATGTTGACATTGTAACAGGCGAGCCATTGTTCCTTTCAACTGATAAATTTGAAAGCGGTTGCGGCTGGCCCGCTTTTTCAAAACCTATCACAGCTGATGTTGTAAAAGGGTATGCCGATAATTCTCACGGGATGCAACGTATTGAGGTAAGGAGTAAGAGTGGAGACTCCCACTTAGGTCATGTCTTCAATGACGGACCCGTTGAATCCGGAGGCCTTAGATACTGTATAAACAGTGCATCTTTGAAATTCATTCCATTAGCTGATATGCAAAAAGAGGGATATGGAGATTTAATCCCTTTGGTAAAGGCCAATGAACCTAAATAAATTTAAATAAATCAATGGATATCAATGAGGCTCTTATTCTAAAATAAGGGTCTCTTTTTTCTTCTGAGTTAAAGGTAAAAAATTATGGTTAACTTAGATTCAATTTTGATATCAATTTTGAATAATCATCCCTAATTTGTAATTTTGTAGTATGAAAAAAATAATTGTCACCATATTGCTTGCAGTTGCTTCATTGAGCGCTACGACATATGCTCAGATTTATGAAGCAATCAATACACTCCAGTCCGTCATTTCTCCTGCCCTCTCGGGTTCCGGTCGTTATAAAGGATATGTCGAAGCGGGTTATTCCCATACTTTGGCAAAATATAACGGAGATTTTGTGGAGATAAGCACAACCCAAGGTTATCAATACAATAATTGGTTTTTTATGGGAGCCGGTCTCGGGTTCGACCTTTTGCTGGCCCATAAAGGGCCAAACTGGGGAACGGGCACAATCCCATCCGCACCCCAAAATGTTTCCACGACAGCTCCTATGCTTCCACTTTTCGCTGATTTCAGATTCTTAATTGCCAATGGCAATAATTCCAATATTTCATTCTTTTTAGACCTCAAAGTGGGTTGCTCCTTCTTACTCTTAAATAAATATATTGCTATAGGAGACGGTTATCTAACCAATAGAGAATACTTTTTCCTTGACCCTTCAATTGGTTTAAGGATCCCTTGTAAAAAAAGCAATCCTAAACAAGCAATCGACATAGGAGTCAAATATAAATTATTGACTTCCAATTATTGGTATGTCAACAACAACAATATCACACTCCAATCGATCGGTGCGTTTATAGCTTTTGAATGGTGACACCCAAACGGCAGCCATACACATTTGACCGGGTAGCCAGAATCTCTTTCAGCATCCTGGGAATAATTGCCGCGCTATATTTGTTGGATGCCTTGAAGGGTGTCTTGCTCCCTTTCATTGTTGCATGTCTTATAGCTTACATGCTTGAGCCGATAGTGAAATGGAACATGCGTGTCTTTCACATTAAAAGCAGGTTTCTCCCTGTTATTTTTACTCTCCTTGAGGCTTGTCTGATAATTTCTATTTTTAGCATTCTGTTTTTCCCATATCTTGTAAGCGAAGCTGCCCAGATGGCTGTGATGCTTAAAACTTATGCTTCTTCCAAAATTGATATTCCCTTCATTTCAGGTCCTATTCATGATTTCTTGAAAGAAAATCTTGATTTCGACTCAATATCAAGACTTTTTACCCCTGAGGAGTGGAAAGAAATTATCAAGACGACGCTATCCTCATCCTGGAATTTCCTTAGCTCCGGTCTCGCTTTTGTAATCGGTGCCGTAAGCTGGTTGGTCGTTATTTTGTATGTCTTATTTATAATGCTTGATTATGAGAGAATTATGCTCAGTTTCAGGCAGCTTGTACCTTACCCTCATAGGAGACAGATTTTTCAGATTGGAAGAGATATCGAACATTCAATGAACCGCTATTTTCGCAATCAATTCTATATTTCAATGATTGTGGGAGTGTTGTTTGCCATCGGATTTATAATTGTAGGACTTCCAATGGGTATAGTTTTGGGGCTTTTTATCGGGATTCTGAATATGGTTCCGTACCTTCAACTTATTTCCCTTCCTGTCACTGCCATTCTGTGCTTAGTGAGCACAGCAAGCACAGGCGTTGATTTCTGGCTCATTTTCTGGGAATGTATGGCGGTATATATAATTGTGCAATGTATTCAGGATCTATTCTTGACTCCACGAATAATGGGGAAAGCGATGGGACTTAACCCCGCTATTATTCTTTTGTCTCTTTCTATTTGGGGTGCTCTGTTAGGATTCCTCGGTTTAATCATTGCTTTGCCTCTCACCACTCTTATTCTCTCCTACTATAATATTTATATCATAGAAAGATATGCAAGAAAAGAAGTGGAGCTTGCTGAGTCAGATCCATTGGACGGTTAGGGTTCAGTCTTTCTAACCGAATCTTAAGCATATAAATCAAAACTAAAATTCCTATGCTCACCCTCCCGTGCAATATAGAGATTCAGGAAGGTTTCTTTAGCGGTGAAGACACCCGGGATATTATCTCAGATACATATACAGAAATCAACGACACAAAACCGGAAACGTCAGAAAAAGAAGATGTCAATAACGGACTAATAGCCGATTTGGCTCTTATCCTTCTTCTGGGGGCTGTTGTCACTTTATTATTCAAGAAACTTAAGCAGCCGGTAGTGCTCGGGTATATTCTTGCAGGCTTTCTTGCAAGTCCTAACTTCACATATATTCCTTCAATATCTAATTTAGATAACATCGAATTTTGGGCTGACTTAGGTATTGTGATACTGATGTTCACCCTCGGTCTGGAGTTCAGTTTCCGAAAGTTGATGAATGCCGGTTCCTCAGCTGTCATGACCGCTTTGATTATAATCACAGGGATGACTTTTGCCGGTTTCGGAGTAGGGAAAATCCTTCACCTTAACCCTATCAACTGTATCTTCTTGGGAGGAATGATTTCAATGTCGAGCACCACGATCATATTGAAAACATTGACAGATTTGGGAATGAGGCAAAAGAAATTTGCCTCTTTGGTGCTTGCGGTGCTAATTATTGAAGATCTTTTTGCCGTATTGATGCTCGTTTTACTTTCATCAATAGCAGTTGGGAATGTTGAGGGAAGCGAACTTCTTTACTCTATAGGCAAACTTCTTTTCTTCCTTATTATCTGGTTTTTGGTGGGAGTTTATGTGTTGCCATCCTTTCTTACTAAAGTGAGACATTTTCTCAATGACGAGACTATATTGGTGGTGGCGATGGGATTATGTTTCTCAATGGCAATTTTCTCTGTGATATGCGGATTCTCTTTAGAACTCGGAGCCTTCGTGATGGGCTCGATATTGGCGGGCACTATGTTTGCCGAAAGGATGGAGAAGGTTGTGAAACCTGTGAAAGATCTTTTTGGAGCCGTATTTTTTATCTCTGTCGGAATGATGGTTGACCCCTCAGTCCTTGTAAGCTATTGGTGGGAAATCCTAATATTAGCAGCCGTTGTCATTGTCGGCATGATATTCTTCGGCACACTTGGAATGTTGACCACCGGACAAACTCTGAGAGTAGCGATTGAAAGTGGATTCACGCTTACGCAGGTTGGTGAATTCTCTTTCATCATAGCATCTTTGGGAATGAGCCTCGGAGTGCTTCAGGAATCTATCTACCCAATAATTGTGGCTGTTTCCGTGATAACTATATTCACGACTCCATATTTTGTGAAAATGTCTCAACCGGCTTATAAATTTATAGAATCCAAATTACCGGAAAACCTAAGATTTTTAATCGATCGTTACTCCAAGCAAGTAGTGGATAAAAACAGCGACAAGAAATTATGGAAAGATATTCTTAGCAGATATTTGGGAAGACTCATTATTTTATCTGTCATATTGATTGCCATAATCCTTGTGAGCAGGCAGTTCCTTTTCCCTCTGCTTGAAAATTATATGGCTGATTGGGGACGTTTCCTTTCTACAGTGATTACTCTTGCTGCAATGATGCCATTCTTGTTTGCCCTCTCTTTCAGCACATTAAAAGAGGATGAAAGAATGCGCCTGCATAATTCCGCCAGTTTTTATTCAGTCCCATTGGTGGCATTGAAAATCATAAGATATCTTGTGGCTCTCCTCTTCATTGTCTATCTGCTAACTTTGGCTTATGATGCAACCGTGGCTTGGATTGCAGGCATCATCTGTCTGGCCTTTATCATTGTCTTTGCATCTCAAAAGATAACAGCACGTTATGCCAAAATTGAAAAGAAATTTATCAATAACCTCAACATTCGTGAAAACACGAAATCCGGGGCAAATAATCATTTGATAGATGATCTTCACTTAGCATTTATAGAAGTAGGTGCATATTGTCCTTTTGTAGGAGATAAACTAAAGGATTCAGGATTGCGAAGCGATTATGGAGTAAGTGTTGCGAGTATTCAAAGAGGAGAAAGGATGATGCCGCTGCCATCTGTTGATGCAAGAATATTTCCGGGAGATGTTTTGGGAGTTATCGGCAATGATGAACAGATAAAACGGCTTAACGATGATATCGAACGCGACGAAAAAGCCTACAGATCACTTGATGTTTATACTTCAAAAGTTGATATCGGAAATATTACTTTGACAGCGAATTCTCCCGTAGTCAACATACCTCTTGGAGAAACTGATATACGCCATGATTTTTACTGCATGGTAGTGAAAGTGCAACGAGGTGATGATGTCTTCGAACAACCGGGACCCGACACCGTGCTGCGTCCCGGAGATATCGTCTGGCTTGTTGGGGACCCTTCTAAAATGGAGGAAATGAAATAATAGCGGCTTTATGCCTCTTACTAAAGAATAAGAATTCTTAAGCTCCTTTATCGCCTGCAAATTGTTCCGGATATATTAGAATAAGATTTGTGCCGGCATGGTTTTTCTGCAAATATGATGGCAGGTTTTCAAGTTCTGAAGAATGTGAAACTGCACCTTTGCGAGCTCCTATAATGATAAAGATATCATCATCTCCTATATCATTGGATTGGATTATAAAATCATCCCATGATTTCATTGAGCGATATTCGTGACGTATCGCATAACCCTCTGATATGATTATGTTGCGGATGAAGGATGCCGTGGTATCGTAAGAAAGGAAAATTGCTTTTGCCGCAAGCTGGGAGGCAAGATTACATATTCTTTCAACCCAAATCTGAAATCCGGTTTCATATTCGGCTTTATCCGGCACCAGGATCAGAAGCCTCGCAAGAGTGTCGACAGATGTGAAACAACGACTTATAAATATCATTTTATTGGTAGCATTAAGCAGTTGTTCCGTCATGCTGCCGAAAAATGAGTCGACTATATTTGATCTCCTATGGAGACCTATCATTATGTCGGTGGAATGATTTTGTTTAGCTTCATTTGTGACACCGGCCACCACATTGATATCATATCTTTCAATATCTTTCACCTCAATATCTACCGACTGACCTGTTGCCACAGCTATTTCAAGAGAATTTCTTCCTGCCTGCACCCTTCGGGTATCGTCACTGTTTCTTACAAAAAGCGCAGTGACCGGATTCCTGTTTCTCCTATGTCTCATAAGGAAGGCCAGTTTCATAAGATTTTCTGCAGTGACAGGATTGGCTACAGCCACAAGCTGACGAGCATAATCTCCCGGTTTAGTCTCGGAATCTTTCTTAAACTCCTCCTCCGTTAGTTCAATTCTTAATCGTGTGGCTGCTTTTTGGGTTGATATTGAGGAGACGACGCAGCTCACAAGAATCATCAAGACTGCTCCGTTCAACATATCTTCTGTCAACAGTCCGTGTTGAAAACCTATAAGTGCAGCTGCAATTGTCGCTGCCGCCTTTCCGGAAGTCAAACCAAACATCAATCTGCATCCGGTGGCTCCGAAACGGAATATTTTCGATGCGAAATATGCAGATAGCCATTTAGAAATCATAGCTACCACTATCATGTTTATCGCAACCCAGCCTACATTCCAACTCTCAAAAATTACATGGACATTTATCAACATCCCCACTCCTATAAGAAAATAAGGGATGAAAATGGCATTTCCAACAAATTTAATCCTTCCCATAAGGCCGGATCTTTCCGGGATGAACCGGTTGAGGATCAACCCGGCATAAAAGGCTCCCAAAATTGCTTCCAAACCTATGACACTTGCCATCAGCGAAGAGAGAAACACCATAGCCAATACATAGATGAATTGGTTGATCTGGTCGCTGATTTTACGAAAGAAATATTTGGTGAGATGATGTAACAGCAACCCCATCCCGGCTGCATAAATTATCATCAACCATAAAAGATTTACAAATCTTGAGAAACGGAAGCCTCCGGCAGCCGAGGCATCCACAACTCCGGCAAGAACCAATAAGGCAAGCAAAACAGTCACGATCGTTGAGCAAACAGCTATGACCGCCGGCTGAGCGTTTTGCAAACCGAAGCGGCTTACTATAGGATAGGAAATCAATGTGTGGGCTGCATACATCGTTGAAATCAGGACACATGTGCTCCACCCGGCTCCGAATGCAAATCTTGACCCGAAAATACCCATCACTAAAGGAACTGCAAAGGTTATTAATCCGAAAACAACTCCTTTAGGCAAATTTCTTTTCAAGTGGAACATATTGATTTCCACTGCGGCCATAAACATTATATAAAGTATTCCTACCTGACCGAAAATCTCAAAACTTGCATCGCGTTCAAGAATGTTGAAACCGAATGGTCCGACAATGATACCGGCTATTATTAAACCCACGAGCTGTGGTATTCCTATTCTTCGGAATAACAAAGGACACACAAGGATTATCAGCAAGACCAAAAAGAAAATCTCTATTGGTCCCGTCAGTGGATAATGCAATGTGTAAAGTAAGCTCATCAGTTATCGAGAGTTTTTAAAACCCAAAGATTTCTTTTGCATTTTTATCCGTTATTCTCTCTACTTCCTCCGGAGAGATCTCAAGACATTCTGCTATCTTGTCTCTTATAAAAGGGATAAAAGTCGGGTCGTTTCGTTTACCCCGGTGAGGGACCGGAGAGAGATAAGGTGCATCCGTTTCAAGCACAATCTTGTCTATTCCTATTGTTTTTAAAGACTCCCGCAATTCAGGGGCATTCTTATAGGTCACAACTCCATTTATGCCGAAATAAGGGTCACATCCTTTTCTTATTCTCTCTACGTCACTTGACTTGCCGGTGAAACTATGGAAAATTAAAGGAACAGTAGGCTTGACCTTTTCTACAACCTCCATTGTCTCCTCGAAGGCATTACGTGAATGAATTATCACAGGAAGCTGATATTTTTGTGCCAACCGCAACTGGGATTCGAAAGCAGCTTTCTGTAATTCCTTAGTGGTTTGATCCCAATAAAGATCCATTCCAATCTCCCCTACTCCCTTATAAAGGCCGCTTTCCAGCTCTTTATTGAAATGCTCTACAATCTCAGGCCAATCCTCCTTCACCTCAGTAGGATGTATACCTAACGCCATCGACGTCTTTCCCGGATATTTCTCGTGGAGTGCTTTCATAAGTGGCAGCGATTCCTCATCCACATTGGGAAGTATAAAATATGTCACTCCTGATTCTTCACTTCGCGATATTACCTCGTCGATATCTTCGTCAAATTCCGAAAAATATATATGAGTATGCGTATCTGTCATTTATTTATGACTTTATTTCTTTCTACCTATCAATTTTTCAGCAAACTTCCGGAAAATCTCCTTTTTATCGTCAGATAAAGATGTGGAATTAAGGGCTCTCAATGCCAGTGAGGAATAATGATTTACTGCTTTCACTGCACTTTCTTTTATTCCAAGTTTTTCGTAAAGACGGGTTATTGTCTTTACTCTGACATCTCCGGCCGGTATTTTAAATGCCTCGCGCAGAGCCTCCGCTGTATTTGTATTTGACTCTAATGCAGACACATACAGATAAGTTTTCTTCCCGTTATTGATATCGCTTCCTATAGCCTTACCAAATGTGGCAGCATCTCCAAAGGTATCTAACCAGTCATCTTGAATCTGAAAAGCAATTCCCGTCTGCACTCCGAATTCATACATCTTCTCTGCATCCTCATGGCTTACTCCTCCTATCAAAGCTCCGATTTTACCACATGCTCCTAACAGAGCCCCGGTCTTACATCTTATCATCTCAATATAATCTTCTGTAGAGATTTTTTCCTCCGTCTCGAAGTCCATATCGAGTTGTTGACCCTCATAAACCTTGATTGCCATATCATTAAAGCTATCCATAACTTCTCTCAGTATGTCATTATCAACATCAGATACAAATTGAGAAGCTATCGTGAGCATAGTATCTCCCGACAGAATCGCCCGATTTTCATCATATTTCTTATGCACTGTCGGCCTTCCTCTTCTAATTTCACTTTTATCCATCACGTCATCATGGAGAAGAGTGAAATTATGAAAAATTTCAAGTCCCAAAGCTGCTTTTAGCGCTCTCTCTTCTGCTTGTCCAAAAGCATCAGATGCCATCAAAGTCAAAACGGGACGTATCCTCTTACCTCCGGCTGAAAGAGAATATCTTATTGGAGCATAGAGGTTTTCAAGTTTGCCACCGGGAAATTCCAGTTTCTGAATCTCGGTTTCTATTTTTATTCTATATTCGTCAATAGATTTCATATTTTAGTGTTTTTTTCTTATTGCAAAATTACTAAAAAGCAACCATATATCAAGAAAATCGGATTCCCCTCATTTTAGACTCAAATTAATTCAACCATTTATCTCCTCACTTGTTAATAATACAAAAGGAAGGTAATAACACCAACCCCAACTATTAAAATTTAAAATTATGAACTACAATGAAATTATTAACAGCAACAAGGTTGTTTTAGTAGAATTTTTTGCATCTTGGTGTCCTCATTGCCAAAGAATGATGCCGGTGGTGGCTGAAGTTAAAGAAAAACTTGGCAACAGGGCTTCAGTCTATCAGTTTGATGTGGATAAATATCAGACTTTAACCGAAGAAAATGATGTAGAATCTTATCCTACTTTTATAATCTATAAAAATGGTAAGGAAGAATGGAGATCCTCCGGTGAAATGCCGGGCGACGAGCTCTATAGAGAAGTGGCTCGATTCTTCTAAAAAGAGATTTACAAAAAATACAAATCCGTAATTTTAAGCAATAATATCTTTACCAGCTGAAAAAGGCGGTCACCGTTTTGATGGTACCGCCTTTTCTACGTTATCTCATTTTTGAATCAAGCCGGATTAATAGAGCCTCGACCCTCCAAAAGTTTGAAAAGTTGGTCAGCTGCTGTTTTAGTCTCGACCTTTTCGATTACATCTGTTACTTCTCCGTCATGATTGCAAACAAAAGTGGTGCGCACAATCCCCATATATTCCTTACCGCACATCTTTTTCAATCTCCAGACACCGGCAAGTTCACATATTTTAAGGTCTGTGTCTGCAATTAACGGGAACGGGAGTTCCTGTTTTTCAGCAAATTTCTTATGGCTCTCCACGCTGCCGTTATTCACCCCTATTACTTGATAGCCCATCTTCAACAGAGTGTCATAGTTATCACGCAGACTCACTGCTTCTGCCGTACATCCGCTCGTGGAATCCTTAGGATAAAAATAAATGATGAATTTTTTACCCGGGAAATCGCTTAATTTCACTTCTTTTCCATTTTGGTCGACACCTAAGACCTCGGGAAATTTGTCTCCAATATTCATAGTCAATTATTATTGTGATTACCCTTTCGGATATTCATTTTAGTTCCAATCTTTGAAGTTGCCTGCAGAAATTATAGGTATGGTAAGCGTCAATCAAGTTTCAAAACTGCCAGGAAGGCTTTTTGAGGCACCTCTACAGTTCCAATCTGTTTCATTCGTTTTTTTCCCTGTTTCTGTTTTTCAAGCAATTTTCTCTTTCGAGTTATATCACCTCCATAACATTTGGCCGTCACATCTTTTCTAACCTGTCTGACCGTTTCACGCGCTATAATTTTAGCTCCTATAGCTGCCTGAATGGCGATATCAAATTGCTGACGTGGAATTAGCTCTTTTAACTTCTCACACATCCGTCTGCCGAATTTAACTGCGTTGTCAGCATGAGTCAAGGTGGATAGAGCATCCACACTCTCCCCATTCAGGAGGATATCCAGTTTAACCAACTTTGATTCCCGGAAATCGCTGATATGGTAGTCGAAAGAGGCATACCCTTTTGATATGCTCTTAAGTTTATCATAGAAGTCAATCACGATCTCTCCCAGGGGCATATCAAATGTCATCTCCATACGATTCCCGGAGATATATTCCTGCTTTACAAGCTCACCCCTCTTGCTCAGACACAAAGTCATTATAGGCCCTATATAATCCGACTGCGTTATGATAGTAGCGCGAATGTATGGTTCCTCTATATGATCTATATAGTTCGGTTCCGGGAGCCCGGAGGGATTGTGCACTTCAGTCACTCCTCCTTTCTTATCATATACTTTATAAGAAACATTGGGCACGGTTGTGATGACATCCATATCGAATTCTCTTCCCAACCTCTCCTGGATTATTTCCATATGAAGGAGTCCGAGGAAGCCACATCTGAACCCGAAACCCAAAGCAGCAGAAGACTCCGGTTGGAATGTGAGAGATGCATCATTCAACTGAAGTTTTTCCAAGGAAGCTCTTAAATTCTCAAAATCTTCTGCATCTATGGGATAAACTCCGGCAAACACCATAGGCTTTACTTCCTCAAAACCATCTATTGCCTTCGCACACGGATTCTCCACAGATGTGATTGTATCCCCAACTTTCACCTCCTTCGAAGACTTAATACCTGAAATGATATATCCTACATTTCCGGCAGAAAGCTCTTTACGTGGCTCCATATCGAGCCTTAAGACACCTATTTCGTCAGCATGATATTCCTTATCATTGGAAAAGAATTTCACAAGCTCTCCTGTGTGGATAGAACCATTTTCAATCTTAAAATATGCAATTATACCTCTGAAAGGATTGAATACAGAGTCAAAAACGAGGGCTTGTAACGGAGCATTCGGATCCCCCTTAGGGGCCGGAATACGTTCTACTATCGCTTTCAGAATTTCATCAACACCCAATCCCGTCTTCCCGCTCGCTCTGATAATCTCATCCCGGTCACAACCCAAAAGATCTACGATCTGATCTTCAACTTCTTCAGGATTAGCGCTGTCGAGGTCACATTTATTAATAACCGGTATTATCTCAAGGTCGTTGTCTATTGCCATATAAAGATTTGAAATCGTCTGGGCTTGTATACCTTGAGATGCATCCACTATAAGTAAAGCTCCTTCACAGGCAGCAATTGATCTTGACACTTCATAAGAAAAGTCAACGTGTCCCGGAGTGTCAATAAGATTTAACGCATATTTTTCTCCATCCAATTCATAATCCATCTGGATGGCATGGCTTTTAATAGTGATCCCCCTCTCTCTCTCAAGCTCCATATCATCAAGCACCTGTTCTTCCATATCCTTACCCGTCACGGTGTTTGTCCGCTCGAGTAGTCGGTCTGCAAGGGTTGACTTTCCATGGTCTATATGGGCTATGATACAAAAATTCCTTATATTCTTCATTTATATTTTTTCCCTTTTCTCTACAAAGTTAAGGATTTTTCTCCTATTAATGCTGTAAGTTGCTCTCTTGAGGAATGAATTTCTTAAAAGAATCGGGAGTATCTGCCTCTATCGAGAGATCTTCTTTTGAAACCGGATGACAGAATTCGATTCTTTTTGCAAGCAGTGAGATGCTTCCGTCCGGATTGCTGCGACGAGCCCCATATTTCAAGTCTCCTTTGATAGGATGCCCTATATGGGAAAGCTGTGCCCTTATCTGATGCTTACGCCCCGTCAGAAGGTTAATCTCAAGTAGAGTATAGTTATCACCTTCCGCTATTGTGTTATATTTCAAAATAGACTCTTTGGCCTCCGAGTCTGTTTCTGAGGATACGAATGTTTTGTTAAGTCTCCCGTTATTCTTGAGATAATTTTTGAGAATTCCCTCTTTTGATTCCGGTTTCCCCTCAACTAAAGCCCAATATGTTTTATGAATCTCTCCATCTCTAAGCATGTTATTCAGACGCGTCAACGCTTTTGAAGTCTTTGCAAAAATCACCAGGCCACCCACGGGACGGTCTATCCTGTGGACAACTCCGCAAAAAACATTACCGGGCTTGTTATATTTTTCCTTAAGATATTTTTTTATCTCCTCTGAAAGCGGCGTATCCCCTGTCTTATCTCCCTGCACAATTTCTCCGGGAGCTTTATCGACTATAATAATATGATTGTCTTCGTAGACTACTTTCATCTCTTTTGCTATTTTTCCCAAGCGTGTGGCTATAATGCAAAAAGCGGTTATAATGCAAAATAAGCACGCTCTGATGAGTGTGCTTAGATTTAGTGGCGGGGGCAGGACTCGAACCTGCGACCTTTGGGTTATGAGCCCAACGAGCT
>JAFLTQ010000013.1 GCA_022510385.1 Muribaculaceae bacterium
CGATGCAAATATAATAAAAAATGTTAATGTATGGGGCTATTATGAATAAAATCCGGAGAATTATTGATGTATCGGATATGTACCTTTCTTATTTTTATATGTAATTTATAAGTATAATCTTAGAAAAAGTACGTTCAGGAAATTCGTTTGGTAAGCTGATACATATTGGCTCTCATTAGTTCCAAGATTCTATCATGATATTCCCTGTTCTGGTTATGTTTCCCAAGGCATGGTACGATTTTAAGAGTTTCAAGACTGACCTCGATTGTTTCAAGAGGCTTCCTATTAATTTCCGCAGACAGTATAATGGATTTTGGCTTATTGTAATGCATAATTTGTTCGGTTGACACACTGGTTGACACAAAAGTTATGTAAACACGATAATTTCAACCATCCCATAAATAAAAAAATCAGATAATCTTGGCAGAGACTATCTGATTATTAAAGATTTAGATTTGAGCGATAAACGGGATTCGAACCCGCGACCCTCAGCTTGGGAAGCTGATGCTCTACCAACTGAGCTATTATCGCATTTGATTTTGCAAATTTAAGTAGACTTTTTTTAATTTTGCATATCTTTCCATAAAAAAAATTGAAGTATGTCACAACAGCAGTATCCCGAACAACAATATTATATGGTTGTAGATGAGAAATCCACGGGTCCTTTAACGTTTGAAGAAGTAAGAAATCACCCGGCTCTGACCCCTCACACTTTGGTTTGGAAACCGGGAATAGATAATTGGATTGCAGCACAAAATCTGCCGGAATTTGAAGAGGTCTTCATTGAGCAACAGAATTCTCAACATCAGACTCCTCCCGATTTTAATCTTGAAACTTCTCAAGATAATAGTCACGCCTACAATCATTTCGCCAATAATCCGCAATATCGGCCTGACCATAGCTACGAACAAAACAGACAGACCTATAATCCTAACCAATATCAGCAAAATTCATATCAACAACAGAATCCTTACCAACAACAAAATCCTTATCAACAGCAGAATCAATATCAACAACAGAATCAATATCAACAACAGAATCAATATCAGCAACAGAATCAATATCAGCAGAATCCCTATCAACAACCATATCAGGATCCACGCTACAACCGATATCAGAACGGTTACAGACCATCCATACATACCAATTGGTTGCCCTGGGCTATTGTTGCTACGGTAGTGGGATTATGTACGTCGTGTATCGGCGCAATCTTCGGAATTGTAGGGATTATTCAGGCTAACCGCGCAAACAGATTTTATGCTCAAGGATACGAACCGGAAGGTGACTCTGCTAATGGAAATGCAAAGACTATGACTATCATAGGTCTGATTTTTGCAGGAATCGGTATTATGGCCTGGGCCTTCTTGGGTAATACTCTTTCCTCTTTAAATTAATGACTGCAAAAAATGGCAGATAAATATTATGCAATGCTCGATGGAGAGCGGAAGGGTCCATTCTCTCTTGAGGAATTGCCCGGAGCGGGAGTAAGACCATCCACCTATATATGGTGTAAAGGGATGCCCGACTGGCAGAAGGCTGAGGAGAATGCAGATGTGTGCAGACTTTTCCGTAATCATCTTTATGATATCATGCATCCCGGCGCGAATGGTGATAATTTGCCCCAATCTGTTGAAGATGACAGATGGAAGGTGGCAAAGGATACTCCTCACGAGGGCCCGTATCCTTCAAGATTTGATCATTATCTGCAACAAACGGGGAATGACCCTTTGCCAACTCTTGAGGATATAGATGCAAGAAAGGATAAGTCAGTACCCCCGGTTTCCATGATCGGATATGCATGGCTTGTCACATTCTTCTGCTGTATCCCTACAGGAATAGTTGCGCTTGTATATGCATATAAAAGCCGACGGGCCTGGAATGAGGGGAAAAATACGGAGTCGCACGAATATTGCCGGAGCGCGAAGATGTGGACAGGGATTTCCCTATTTTTAGGACTTATAGGTTACGGCCTGTTCCTCGCTTTGTCTATGTGACCCGATATCCCTACATTAAACTAAAGAGGGTATGCCAATTTTTCTTGACATACCCTCTTTAGCTTATTTACCCTTCGTAAATAATCTGGGAATCAATCCCTTCCGTGACAATTTTTATATTTCTTGCCGCTGCCGCAAGGACATGGCTCGTTACGACCCACTTTCGGCATAGCCTTTATTGGAGCCACGGGACCTTGACGTCGGCTGACTCCCTGTCCGGCAGCTCTTTGAGCAGCCTCTCCCGGATATTGCTCACGGGTTGTGCTGTAGTTTGCATATGGATTATTAGCCGGTGAGGAACTGCTATATAAGCTCCTGATACGTTGCTGGCTTGCAAGCTGAACAGCCTCTTTCTGCTTGACTTGTTGTGCAAGAGCAGCTGCTTCAGCTGCTTTTGCCTCATTATAATCAGGGACCGCGAGACGTCCTCTCATCAGAGTGGCAACTGCCTTGGAGTTCATCTCCCAAAGCATTTTCTTCCATAATTCATATGCTTCCAGCTTATAGATCACGAGCGGGTCTTTCTGTTCATATGAAGCGTTCTGAACAGATTTGCGGAGCTCGTCCATTTCACGCAATTGCTCTTGCCATGACTTGTCGATAGAAGAGAGTAGTACCGTCTTTTCCCATGCCTTTGTGAGAGGTTTGCATCCGTTTTCGTATGCCTCCTGAATATCACAACGGATATTGAAGACACGACGTCCATCGGTCACAGGAATACCGACTTGACCTGTAGCCTGACGCTCTTCCACAAACTCCTTGATATAAGGATAGGCTCCTTCTATCATTTTCTGTTTGTTGCGCTCATAGGTGCGCATAGCCTCTTCAGCCAACTTGTCGGCTATCTCTGCAGAGTCAAGCTTATTGTATTGTTCCTCTGTGAAGGGCACCTCAATAGCAAGATTTTTCAAAACATCCTCTTCAAATTCGGGGAATCCGTTTTCATATCCACGGTTTGCAAGAGTTTCTGCGGTTTCATAAATCATGTTGGCAATGTCTGTGCCAATACGTTCACCTTTCAGCGCATTCTGCCTTCTGCCATAAACGCCCTTTCTCTGAGCATTCATTACGTCATCATACTCCACGAGGCGCTTACGGATTCCGAAGTTATTCTCTTCGACTCGTTTCTGAGCATTCTCAATGGAACGGGTCACCATCTTGCTTTCAATCATGTCGCCCTCTTCGAATCCGAGACGATCGAGAGTTTTCACAACTCTTTCATTAGCGAACAGACGCATCACAGTGTCTTCAAATGAAACGAAGAAAACTGATGAGCCGGGGTCGCCTTGACGACCTGAACGACCGCGGAGCTGCCTGTCGACACGGCGTGATTCATGCCTTTCTGTGCCGATTATAGCCAAACCTCCGGCCTCCTTGACTTCCGGTGTGAGCTTGATGTCTGTTCCACGACCTGCCATATTGGTAGCGATCGTCACGGTTCCTGTTTTACCGGCATGAGCCACAATCTCCGCCTCCTTCTGGTGTTGCTTTGCGTTCAATACCTGATGAGGAATCTTGCGCAGCTGAAGCATCTTCGAGAGTAATTCCGATATCTCTACAGAGGTGGTGCCGACCAAAACCGGACGCCCCTGTTTCACCATCTCCTCGACTTCTGCAATCACTGCTGCATATTTCTCTTTCTTGGTGCGGTAAACCCTGTCGTTCTGGTCATTTCTGATAACGGGTCGGTTGGTGGGAATCTCTGTAACTTCCAGCTTATATATATCATAAAACTCACCGGCTTCTGTCATAGCCGTACCGGTCATACCGGCCAATTTACGATACATACGGAAATAATTCTGGAGAGTGATGGTGGCGTAGGTTTGGGTAGCTGCCTCCACTTTCACACCCTCTTTTGCCTCTATAGCCTGATGGAGACCGTCGCTATAGCGCCTTCCCTCCATGATACGTCCGGTCTGTTCATCAACGATCTTGATCTTGTTGTCGTCGATCACATATTCCACATCCTTATCGAAAAGGGTGTAAGCTTTCAAAAGCTGATTGACGGTGTGTACACGTTCAGACTTTATTGAGTAGTTTTGAAGCAATTCATCTTTTTTCTGCTGCTTTTCCTCTTTGGAGCTGTTTTCTTCACCTTCTACGGCTGAAAGCTGTGAAGCGATGTCAGGAAGGATGAAGAATTCCGGGTCTTGGGTAGTGCCGGTCAATACTTCGATACCCTTATCCGTTAATTCTATACTGTGGTTCTTCTCATCAATCACAAAATAGAGAGGTTCCACGGCAATAGGCATCTCCCGGTTATTATCGGCCATATATCGGGCCTCTATCTTGAGCATCAGCTGTTTAATACCATCTTCACTCAGATAGCGAATGAGAGGATTATGTTTCGGCAGTCCTTTGTAGGCACGGAAAAGTGCAAGGCCACCCTCTTCGGTGAGCTCCTTATTGTTGCTCGCGATTCCTTTTGATATCTTATCTTTTGCTTCCAAAAGAAGGTTTTGCACGAGTTTCCTTTGTGCGTTGACCACCTTTTCAACATTCGGTTTGAATTCGATAAACATTTGGTCATCACCTTTCGGCACCGGACCCGATATAATCAAAGGGGTACGGGCGTCATCGATGAGCACAGAGTCAACCTCATCCACAATTGCATAATAGTGCTCGTCTCTCTGCACAAGGTCGGAAGTCTGGATTGCCATATTGTCGCGCAGATAGTCGAAACCGAATTCATTGTTGGTTCCGAATGTAATGTCGCAACGATAGGCTTTGCGTCTCTCTTCTGAATTCGGTTCGGTCTTGTCAATACAATTGACGCTGAGACCATGGAACTGATAGAGCGGACCCATCCATTCGGAGTCACGTTTTGCAAGATAATCATTTACGGTGACAACATGGACCCCTTCGCCTGTCAGGGCGTTAAGGAACACGGGGAGTGTGGCCACAAGAGTTTTACCTTCACCGGTAGCCATTTCTGCAATATTGTTTGAAGCCTTGTCGCCGTTTAGAATGCCATGAAGCACCATACCGCCTATTAACTGCACATCGTAATGTACCATGTCCCATGTGATCTGGTTGCCGCCTGCCATCCATGAATTCCGATAGACAGCCTTATCACCTTCTATGGTGATGAAATCCTTACCGCTGCCGGCAAGTTCTCTGTCGAAATCATTGGCTGTAACCTCCACGAGTTCATTCTCTTTGAGCCTGCGGGCTGTCTCTTTTACTACTGCAAAGACCTCCGGGAGCACTTCGTCGAGACGGCGTGCATACATCTTGAATTTCTCCTCGCGCAATTCATCGATTTTCTTCCAGTAAGGTTCGCGTTTGTCGTAATCGAGAGTTTCCAATTCTTTGCGAAGGTCGGCCATCTCATCTTCATATTCCTTGGCCTCTCCGCGGATTGAATCGCGGATCACGTCGATACGCTTGCGAAGGTCGTCGTTGCTGATATCTTTTATTTGTTCACTTATAGGGTTTATCTCCTTTTCAAGGCGATTCCACAACGGACGCACTGCACGCTCGCTTTGGTCGCCGAATATTTTCTTTAAAAAATTTCCTAAAGCCATGGTAGGGTTATTGGAGTTGTTAAGTTTTTAAGTTGTTAAGATGTTAGAAATTACTACAAATTTCAGTCCAATTTAATCGGTTTTGCGTTAGAAGAGTTCGGAGGCCTGATTTTAAGTGCTCCCGCTATAGTCGGAGCTATTTCTACAGCCTCTACGGGTTTCTCGATTATTTGGGATTTTATGTTCTGCCCCATAATAAAAGCAGGGGCCAAGTATGCGTCTGTTTTATGTTCTTTTTCAATTTGAGGGAAACGCGTGTCGTCGATAACTTTCCAACCCGGATTGAAAAGCAAGTAAATATCTCCCGAAGTTTTAGGATCAACAGATTCCCTCATAGCCTCGAGCTGCGAGATTGCCGGGCTCATCAATTCCGATATTGTGAAAGCATCGGCAACACCGCTCATTCTGACCAAGAAATCCTTAGCCTCTTGAGCTACAGTGTTAACATCAAGGTTTTTCTCTTCAAGTGTCGGTTTGGAAAGATAAATTTGATTGTCAACAAAAGAATCGATGAAAGCTCCGTTGCCATATTTTGCTGCGAGATAAGCATTTAGCAATGATGTGGCTCGTTTTACAGAGAAAGTGCCGCCGGGTAGACGATATTTTGCATTGTCAATGGCCGGTTCTGTGAAATAACCGGTTGAGACGAGATAAACCAGGATATTATCTTTCCCTACTTGCTTGTCTAAGGTGCTGAAAAGTTTTTCAAGGTCCTTATCAAGCCTGAGATAAGCATCCTGCAGTTCATAACGGTATGATTCGCTGTTTAGATTCGTAAAAGGAGCGAGAGTGTACGCGATGTTGAGCACATCAGTCGTTTCCCGGTCTTTCCCGAGATTAAGTTCTGAAATATACTCGGTTGCAGCTTGAGTGATATCAGAATTTATGTAGGGTGAATGTTTGTAGAGATTAAAGACATCCCGGTCGGATCTGGGGAATGTGTAACGGAACCCATCTTTTATCTGTTGGGAATCCACTTGTGGATAAGGCTCTGACTTTCTTAATGGCTCCCATTTCATGGTGTCGAGCCTTGAAATTAGAGGAGAGTTGTAATTCCTGTTTTGCAGGATAGCCGGCGGATTGGAATAGAAGGTAGTCGACGACCATCTGCCTGTTTCATCATTAATCCAGAATGCCGAATTCCCGGTGTGGCCGGCTAAAATGATTGCCTGCGCCGGATCCGGAGCAATACTGTGTATTCTCCCTTTGCCTGAAGTCTCGACACTCAATTCATCAGTCAGTGTAGTGACTCGCAATGAAGCCGGAGAATATGTTTCGTTTGTGAAGTTTCCTATGAATGTTTCATCCTGAAAGACAGGACGTAGGGATTTTGTGGCCGGGTCGTAGATAAAAGCACCGGTAACCCCGTTTTGTCTGGGATAAGCTCCCGTCTGGATAATTGCTGAAGAGCTTGCTGCATCTCCCGGCTCAACATTGAAATCCAAGTCTTTGATGAATAGTCCGTTATCCATCAAGCGTCTGAATCCTCCCGTTGAGAACATATCGCGCAGGTTTTCAAGATAATCAGTGCGCAACTGATCAACCATAATACCCACAAGTAGTTTGGGACGTGAATCGCCGGCCGGATAGATTCCCTGAATTCCGGCTAAACCTACTGCGACTGATGTGAGCAGACGTTTCATCTTCTTTTATAACTTGATTTATTGTTGATTATTGCGTAAGCGGCTGCCAATCCGAGAGTGGAGAGAAGAAGTGGGAAGAATGCCGGATTTAGGCTTTGGCTTATGAATGGGGAAGATATGAGTAAAATGCTACATGCCACGATGTTATAACAAGCCATGACGAATCCTGCCTTTTTGATTGATCGTATCAAAATAGCCAGAGGTAGAAGGAATTGGAAAGGATTTAGCCAAAAAATTAATACGTTGGGATTTGTGGATTCATGTTCTGATATGAAGACGAGAAAAGCCACGATGCACCCGGCCAACCCGAGTAATGTAAACCAGGCGACATAGATGCCTTTGGTGAGCATTCCTCTGATAATATTGGTAGCAACGATCCACCCGATAAAAATGGTGAGTAGCCACGCCCAGAAGAGAGGGGAGAGCCACCATGGGGTGGGAGGGAGAACTGCATCTGGAGATCCTGCATTCAAGATGCGCGTGGCCTTGACAACAGGGCGACCATCTTGAAACCTTGATTTTCCGATAGTCTCCATCAATTCCACCGGCACGAACATCTCTTCACGTGAGCCGATATTTTGGTCGAGTCCGGAACCCAAGGCTAAGTCAATTCCAAACTGGTACCATGGATAACCATGGTGATAAGCTCGCATCGCGTTACGGTAGGTGCCGAATTTTGCGCTGTCGGGGATTATAAGGTTGCCGGAGTCTGTTGAATCTATCTGATTGAGAATCCGTGTGCTACAGTTATCTTTGATATAATTGTAGCGATAGACGGCATTTTCCGGTTCTACAGATTTGCGAAGCATCGACAGCATCTTGTCGCGTTGCTTAGGGGTAAGGTTAAGATCCTGTTCCACCACCTTACGATGCGTTTGGATATATTCGGGCATAAACCACGCAAAAGGGTAGGAGGCACCCTTATAGTCGGTGGCTCCTTTCACAAAACGATAGACAAAATTAGGTTGGTTGAAATCGAATATACCATAATTCCAAACCGAGTCAATGCCCTCTCCTCTCACTCGAATGGCAGAATGGCCGCAAAGCTCGTATATATCGGCCCCCGGATAACAAGTGATGAGAGAAATGACTGTGTCATTTCTCCCCGGAGTTTGAGCGGCTGATGGCTGGAAACCGCAAAGTAGCCAAAACACCACGATGACTATTGTCGTAGCCATGGTGGTGCCTTTTTCTCTTAATATTCGCATGCTTTGGGATAACGCGGGAAAGGAATTACATCACGGATATTCTGCATACCGGTAACAAATTGCACAAGGCGCTCAAAGCCCAGTCCGAAACCGCTATGAGGCACTGTGCCATATTTACGGGTATCAAGATACCATTCCATACCTTCGAGTCCCATCTCTTCGATACGGCCAATTAGCTTCTCATAATTCTCTTCTCGCTGGCTTCCACCGATAATCTCTCCGATCTTTGGGAACAGTACGTCCATTGCTCTAACTGTCTTCCCATCGTCGTTGAGTTTCATATAGAAAGCCTTGATTTCCTTGGGATAATCAGTAAGAATCACCGGTTTCTTGAAATGTTCCTCCACTAAATAACGTTCATGTTCCGAAGCGAGGTCTACACCCCAATGTACGGGGAATTCGAATTTCTTACCGCTCTCTTCGAGAATCTTGATTCCCTCGGTGTATGGGAGTCTGACAAAGTCATTGTTAACCACAAACTTCAAACGGTCAATAAGATCATGGTCGAAATGGTCGTTGAGGAATTTTATATCGTCATAGCAATGCTCGAGGGCATAATTAATGCAATACTTGATAAATTCCTCTGCGAGGTCCATGTTGTCTTCTATCTCATAGAAGGCCATTTCCGGCTCAATCATCCAGAATTCCGAGAGATGGCGTGGAGTGTTTGAATTTTCGGCGCGGAATGTGGGGCCGAAGGTATATATCAAACCGAGAGCGGTGGCTCCCAATTCTCCTTCGAGTTGGCCTGAGACTGTGAGGCTTGCCATCTTGCCGAAGAAATCTTTTGAATAATCGATCGAACCATCCTCATTTTTTGGAAGCTCGTTGAGGGGAAGGGTTGTCACCTGGAATTGTGCACCGGCTCCCTCGCAATCCGAGGCGGTGATGAGGGGAGTATGGAAATAGAAGAACCCCTTGTCATTGAAGAATTTATGGATGGCATAAGCGAGGGCATGGCGTATGCGCATCACAGCTCCGAAGGTGTTTGTGCGCGGACGCAGATGTGCTTTTTCTCTAAGGAATTCCATCGTGTGTCCCTTCTTTTGAAGCGGATAGTCAGCCGGAGCTGTTCCATATATTTCGAGTTTGTCGGCTTGTACTTCTACGCTCTGGCCTGCTCCTTGAGATGCCACGAGGTTCCCCTTTACATGGATGCTCGATCCGGTGGTGATATTCTTGAGGCTTTCCTCCGGGAATTTCTCGAGGTCGAAAACAATCTGAAGGTTATTTATGGTGCTACCATCGTTGAGGGCTACAAACTGCACGTTTTTGTTTCCACGACGGGTCCTTACCCAGCCTTTTACGTCAACTTCTTTGCCGGCAAGGTTTTCACCCTCTTTCAGAATCTCTTTTATAGTCAGTTTTTTCATTTCGGATAAATTTCTTCTATCATTCAAATCTGCCTGTTCTTAAGGCTGTCACTTCCTCCTGGGTAAGGTATCTCCATCTGCCGCGAGGAAGATTTTTCTTGGTAAGACCGGCGAAATAGACGCGGTCGAGTTTGGTGACACGGTAGCCGAGATGTTCAAAAATTCTACGCACAATTCTGTTACGTCCGCTATGAATCTCGATTCCGGCTTGATTCTTGTCTGTTTCGCTCACATAACTGATGGCATCGGCGTGGATTTCACCGTCGGGAAGCTCTATTCCGTCGGCAATCCGTTGCATATCCTCTTCGGAGATATCCTTGTCAGTCCAAACGTGATAGATTTTTTTCTTCACGAATTTTGGATGAGTTAGTTTTGAGGCAAGGTCTCCGTCATTTGTCAGCAACAAGACGCCGGTAGTGTTCCTGTCAAGACGTCCCACGGGATAGATTCTCTCTTTGCAGGCATTCTTCACGATGTCGAGCACAGTGATTCTTCCGTTAGGGTCATCGCTTGTGGTGACGCAATCTTTCGGTTTGTTGAGCAAGACGTAGCATTTTCTTTCGGGCACAACTACCTTCTCATCGAATTCCACTACATCGTCACGTTTGATCTTGGTGCCTAATTCTGTGGTCACTTCGCCGTTTACTTTCACAAGCCCTTTTGAGATATACTCGTCGGCTTCCCTGCGAGAGCAAATTCCGGCATTCGCCATGTATTTGTTAAGTCTCACCTCTTCATTCGGATCGATATCATCAATTATATAATCGATCTGTTTAGGGCGAGGTGTAAATTTCATATTATTACCTGCTTTACGGTAACCTCCCTGATTATATCCTCCTTGATTGTAGCCACCATGATTATATCCTCCCTGTCGGTTTTGATAACCTCCCTGATTCCGGTTATAACCTTGATTGTAGCCCCCTTGACGGGTCTGATAACCTCCCTGATTATTTTGATTGTGACCCTGGTTATATCCACCCTGATTGTAACCACCCTGGTTATAGCCGCCCTGACGGTTTTGGTAGTTACCTTGATTGTTTCTGTTATAACCCTGATTATAACCTCGTTGGTTATAATTGCCCTGACGATTCTGATAGCCCCCTTGGCGATTCTGATAGTTGTTGTAATTTGGGCGCTGATAATTCTGGCGGGGCTGATAGACGCCCTGGCGTGGCTGATAAACCTCTACAGGTTGGTCGTTTGACGTATTCTCTACATCATTGCCATGGTCTGATAACTCATTATTCTGTTGAGCTCCCGGATAGGGTTGATAACCTTGATAGTTTTGATAACCCTGGTTTCGTTGATAACCCTGCTTCCCATTCTGATAATTACCTTGGAATCTGTTGTGGAAGCCTTGGCGTTGCTGATAGTTTTGACGCTGCGGGTCGTTTCTCTTCTCGTCGTTAGGATAGTTTACTTTTTCGTAACGAGTTTCTTCATTGCCCTCCTCATTAAAACCGGCAGGAGGTACGCTCCCTATTCTGGGGCGTTTCGGTTTCTTTTCTGAATCCATAATATTTAAAAAATCTCATATCCCCTCACGGGGTTAAACATTATTGTGCCTTCAAGGCATCTTTTCTCGTAGTGTTTAGTTATTAATTATATTTTTAGTTGTATTTTTAGTTATATTTTTAGTTGTAGCTTTTTTAGCCGTTATTGTAAGTTGTTATTACTACTTACTTTTTACTTCTTACTTATTACTTATTATTTATTGTTTATTGTTTATATCTCCTTCTGTTACCTTAACCGCGGCGGACGCGACAGGTCGCGTCCCTACAGAAGCTTCTTACTTTTTACTCATTACTCATTACTCATTACTCATTACTCATTACTTATTACTCATTACTTATTACTCATTACTTATTACTCATTACTTCTCTACTTCTCTTGTCGAGTTCTTTTGAGATACTTTCAAAGATATGGCTGATTTCACGATTCCCGTCAATTGCCACATATTTATTTAGCTTTTTATAGTGGTCGCGTAGGGGAGAGGTTTGATTGTGATAAACCTTCAGGCGCTTTTTGATTGTCTCTTCATTATCATCTGTGCGTCCCGTCATCTTGCCCCTGTTGATCATTCTCTTCACGAGTTCATCGTCGGGCACTTCAAGACCTACAACAGCATGAAGTTCTTTACCTCTCTTTCCGAGAAGCTCATTGAGGGCCTCAGCCTGTGGGATAGTTCTCGGAAAGCCATCGAAGATAACCCCCGGCTTATCTTTGGCCTCATTTTCGATTACATCATCGAGAATCTGAATCATCAGGTCATCGGGAATCAGTTGCCCTTCGTCGATATATGATTTAGCAATCTTCCCCAATTCGGTTTCTCTTTTGATATGATCACGAAGAACGTCACCTGTAGAGATGTGATGCAGGCCATATTTTTCGATTAATTTTTCACTTTGAGTCCCTTTGCCTGAACCCGGACCGCCAAAAAGCACAATATTCATTTTCTTTGTTTAAATATGGAGTTTTGAGTTTTGAGTTTTGAGTTAAGTTACTTCTTTTATGTTTTCGAAATCGAATATTTGAGAGAACGAATCATTGAATTTATTTCTCTGACTTCTCTTATATAATCATTGATTTCCCTAAAATCTCCAAATTCCAATTCCTGACATAATATTAACTGGGTTTCAATTTCTCCACAAGAACCTCTTGCTGCTCTTTTTATTTGATCAATTAATCTAAATTTCTCATCTTCCGGTAATTGTTTAGTAAACTTATATAGTGTTTTTACAAGGTTTATAGACCTCTGCCAAACTAATAAATTTTTAAAATCACTATATTTTATTTCCAAAATATAACAACTTCTCTATAATCTTTACCAATGTAAAATCTTAATCTCTCACAACTCCCAACTCACAACTTACAACTTACAACTCACAACTCTCAACTATGTATATAGATATCTTTGAGGTTGCGGGCCTTTCCGTCAAGATCGAGGCCATATCCGATTATGAATTTCGATGGTATAGAGAATGCGATATAATCAGGGTTGAATCCGGTGCGGGAACTTTCAGGCTTATGTAGCAAGGTTACGAATCTTACTGAAGCAGGGTTTCTTTTCTTGAGGTCTTTCACCATCAGGTTAGCTGTAATCCCGGTGTCGACTATATCCTCTATTATAACCACATCTTTACCCTCGATATCTTCGTTAAGGCCATAAATTTGCTTTACGTTGCCGGTAGTGCCAGTGCCTTCGTAGCTTTTATATCTCACGAAAGCGATGGGAGCTTCATTGAGACCTGTTTCCCTGATAAGGTCGGCAGCGAAAATAAAAGCGCCGTTAAGAACACAAACAAATAAAGGGGATTTCCCCTCTAAATCACGGCGCAACTCTTGCGCCACACGTTTCACTTCGCGTTTTATATCCTCCTCTTTCAGGAAGGGGACGAACGAAAGGCCATCTATTTTTACCTTTTCTTCCATATCGACGCTATGCTCCATCTAATTGGCTGTTATAGAGTTTCTCTCTGAAATCTACGACTTCTGATCGGATTGGTATAGTTTGACTACAAAATTACTAAAAAAGTGTTTAAAAAGCAACAACCGGAAGAGATTGATTGGGATTTTTTAAGTCTATTTTTAGGGTTGAGAATGGAGTATTAGACTTCCATTAATAAAGTAATGAGGGCGAACCTTAAAGGCTCGCCCTCGTTTGAAGGAATTTATGGATTATATTCCAAAGAATATTACTCAGCGATACAGATAGCAACGCGGTTTTGAACTGCGTCAGGATAAGGCTGATACATGTCTTCGCCCATGCTCTTAACGATCATACGTGAAGCGGGGATGTAGTATTTCTCTTGAAGAGCTTTAGCAACAGCCTGGCTTCTTTGAGCGGAAAGACGAAGGTTGTAAGCCATAGAACCTGTACCCTTGTCAGCGTAACCTGTGATAGTTACAGTTGCATCCGGGTGGCTTTGGAGGTATTCAGCAACCTGAGCTACTTTCTCCATCTCTTGAGGACGGATCACGTATTGGTTGATGAGGAAGAATACGTCACGACGCAATACTTCTTTCTCCACTTTCTTTTCTTCTACCTGAACAGGCACTTCTACGATCTTTTCTACTACTTTCTCAACGATAACAGGTTCCTGAACCGGTTCTTCAATCACGCGAGTGTTTACGTTGTATTTCGGGCCGAAGCTCCAACCTACACCGAGAAGAGCGTTGAAATACCAGTCGGTATTGTCATAATGTTTTGAGTTGTAGTTATCGTTTACGATGTTAGCCATAAGCTCGAGACCGATTTGAACGCGTGAGCTAACATTGAAATTAAGAGCGCAACCGAACTGGCTGAGGAATCTCCATTTACCGCCGCCCCATGCATTGAGACCTATACCGTCGCCGTAAGCGTCAGCGATAGATGCCTGAAGCTTCTGTGCATCTTTATTATGCCATGCATAGTTAACACCGAAACCTGCAAGAAGGTCTACTTCACAAAGACGTGTCGGGTTGTAGCCACCGATAAGGTTGGTGAGGTCAACAACTGCATCAAGTGTAGGAGCTACATAGTTCCATTTGTAGTAAGCAGTCTTTCCACCGTTCCAGAGATTTTCTACTGATGCATAAGGATTGATGGCGATTGCTCCACGGCTTGCCCATGCATTAACTGCAAGACGCATACCGATGTAAGGGTTGAACTTATAGCCGGCAGCTAATTGAGCGTTTCCGCTAAGGAGCTTGCCAAACTTGCCTTCACCAAGAGTTTCCTGACCTCCGATTTGGGCCTGCATAAACCAATGAGGTTTGAATACATATTCAGTGACTGTCTCCTGTGCGTTAGCGCACACACCTGCGAACAGGAGAGTAGCAGTCAGAAAAATTTTATTTAACTTCATTTCCTAATTTTTTTACAGTTTTACTAAACTACTCTCTAATTATTTCACTTTTACGTAATAGTTCTGCATTGAGCAAACACCATGGTAGTCAACTGCCATATAGGTAACAGTGAGAGTTTGGCCTGATTTAGCACTTGCAGGAAGAGCTACAGTTACATAGTCAGTGTCTCCTGAAAGCACTGTATTCAAGTCGCCTGTGTTGTCAGCAGCTGTAGCAGGAACGCCATCGATAGCTGTGATAGCAACATACTTCTTGTAAGCCGGAACGATGAGTTCGCCGTTGTATGAAGTAAGGAACATATCGAATGCACCACCAGCAACGATACCGTCTGTAGCAAGAGTAGACATGCCGGCTACACCACCGTCAACTGTCTCATAGAGAGCGCAGATCTGGAAGTATTTAGCAGGATCTGAGATAACATCATTAATCCTGTTGGCAAATCTGTTGTAGTAGTCGATAAGTGACTGAAGTCTGTTGATCTTGGAGTCACTTGAGTAATCTTTAACCTTAGCCTGAAGTCTCTTTAACTGATCGTTAATTGTACCGATTGACTTGTTGATGCTGTCGATAACAGTGTTGATTTGTTTCTGTGAATCGTTACCTAATGATTCAAGAAGGTCAGCTAAGAATGCATCCAAAGAACCCGGTTCCGGATCAGCAATACCGCTTGAACTGTATGAAAGTTCTGCTGTACCAATCTTTTCTCCATTTTCATCATAGACTACAACTTCGATTGTGCCACCTTCTCCTGTATATTTGAACTCAACTTTAACAGGTTCAACCAAGTCGATGTCAGAGATCAAATCATCAAGTTCATCGTTGATCTTCTTGATATAGTCTGAGAGCGGTGAGTTGAATGTAGGAAGCTGAGGATTGCCATCGAAACGATCTTTGATCTTGTTAGCAAGAGTCACACCGTTTGCATATGAGAGCGGATGAGCAACGATTGCTGCATAGTCATAACCGGTCTTATAAGTGTTGGCAGTTTCTGACTCTGTGAATTTAACTTCGTCACCATCAAGCTCATAACCACCATCAGCCAAAGCAGTAGCCTCTTGTTCTTTCCATGATACTTCGAGTGCAAGAGCCGGAACTTTATTATTGACTGCATCAAGGAGAACTTTACCCAATGAAGCGATGTCAGCAAGGTCTTTGTTGCTCAAGAAGTTTTCGAAAGCATCTTTAACACTGCTCTTGTCAAATGCCAAGTAGAGATCCTCATAGTTTGACTCTGTAGCAGTAGCGCTCAAAGTATAAACACCGGGAACAGCAGCCTTAGTGCCGAATTTAATAGCCTCATCGTTTTCTCCGGGCTCATATTTAGCAAGTGCAAGTTCTTTATTAGCGCTGCTCAATACGGTTTCGCCGAGAGAGTTAACGAAATTATAGGTGTAAACCTTATCGTCAGAGAAGTCAACATCAGACGGGTTGATAGTAACGAGGGCGCCACCTAAGTTGCCTAACTCAACAGAACCGAGAGAAACAGGATCTGAGAAACCTTTAGATAAAGATTGAGCAGAGGCAATAGCGTTGATTGTGCTTAGAGCAGCCTCATCGTAACCCCATGCGATGTCTGAAGCATCAACTGCCGGGAAGTTTACGGAACCGTTGCTCGGTTTGAATTCGTAAGTAGCGAAAATTGTGCTGTTGATTCCAAGCGGAGTTGACAAGCCACCGAAAGCCGGGTTAACAACATGGCTAACTTCTACAGAAGCGGGACGCATGTTGATGTTGTCGATGTTCGCAAGGTTAACTTGGATCTGTTGGAACCACTCTTCGCCCGGGAAGATTTCCTGGAAGAGGTAGTCATAAAGACCCTGAATGTAAGGTTCGAGTACATCCCAGTGATTGCCTGCAGGACCTTCCTTGATCATTTCCCAGATTTTGTCAAGATCTTGGTCGTCGAGCCAAGCTTGAAGATTGCTCTTGAAAGTATCATCTGTGAGATCACGGATAGCGTCCAATTGGTCTTGGAGGCTGATCTGGCCTACGAGGACGTCGTTTCTGAAGTCCTCATCCTTACAAGAAGTGAATGTTCCGACTCCACCGGCGGCTACAGCGAGCACCAGCAAGCCGTTGAGTAATTTTCTATTCATTCCTTTTGTGTTTAGATTTAGTTGATATTATTGTTTTGTTTTGTGTGCTTATTGAGGCTTGTTTAATATGCATGGTGTTAAAATGCAAACTTTAAAGCAAGCCAAATCCCCCCATTCCTACGGTCGGGAGGCAAGTGCGTAATCGCTTGATTATTTGACAAAAAGCTTTAAAACCCATCGATTTTTTACCTAAGAACCTGTTGGATTTGGGTACAAATTTAAAACTCTTTAAGTTTTTATGCAAATAATTTCAAAAAAAATTAGAGTTATATTAAAAAATAATTATGAAAGCCCTCTGTTTGTAAGGCATAGGCTCGAATCTGCCAATAATTTAACGATAATAAAAAACAATTTGGGTAATAATGCGGATAATCATATTTAATTAAAACTTTATTTACTTTTTTATTGTTTTATTTGTAACCAAGGTTAAATAACCCGATACACAACTTACAACAAGCCAAACCCTCTGATGAAATTTATAGATTCCGGAGAAGGAAAAGTTCCTCTGCTTTCAGCTTTGGCTATCCTGGCCATTTCTCTGACTGTGAACCTGCCCGGTCTCGCAATTTCTCCGGTCTTGGGCCGGCTTAAAGATGTGTTCCATTCAACGGCAATAGAGGCTCAGCTCCTCAATGTATTGCCAAATCTGCTCACCATACCTTTTATCCTTGGAGCAGGAAAAATCTGCACTCCCAAAAATCAGTTGACGGTACTGTCAATCGGACTTGCCATATTCACAGCCACAGGTATTGCATATTTCTTTGCAAAGTCGATGATTGTGCTTATTATTTTGAGTTGTATCCTCGGTGTCGGTATAGGTCTGGTGATACCTCTTGCTGCAAGCCTAATTTCACAAAATTTCTCCGGTAAGCCACGCGGAATGATGCTGGGAGTGAAGTCGGGACTCTCCAATCTATCATTAATTATTGCTACTTTATATGTAGGATGGATTGCCACACGCAACTGGCACTGGGCTTTCGCTGCTTATTTTATACCTGTGATTCCTTTGGTGATGGTGCCTTTTATTAAAAGTAAATTCATCAATCAACAGCGGGAAGTGCCCCAGATTACACTCTCCTCATCCGATGTAGAGTCGCAAAATTTCCATTTTAGGGGGAAAGAGGCAAAAAATATGTTATGGTTTGCCTTGATAATCTATTTCATACTCTCTTATGGGGCCTTGGTCTTCTCATATTATCTACCCTTCACTATGGAAGCCTACGGGATGTCGACAGGACATGTGGGTGTTGCAACCTCTATGTTCTATCTGGCAGCCACCCTTGCAGGGTTTGGCCTTTCCAAAGTGATCAAGGCTACTGGGATATGGACTTTCCAACTCGGGATGATTGTCGTTGCCCTCTCTCTGCTTGGAGTGGGGTTCATACATTCTTTCGCTTCATATATAATAGGAACATTCATGCTTGGGCTTGGATATGGTGTGATTCAGCCTATACTTTATGATAAAACTTCCTATTTCGCTCCCACTGATGCAAAAGCCACCGAATATTTTGCACTCTTGTTGACCAGCAGTTATGTCGCTCTCTCCTGTATCCCGTTTATAGTGGAATTCTTCGGTACCTTTATCAAAGGTAACACCGATCCCTCCTTTCCTTTCATACTTAACGGCGTGATAATGTCGATTATGGCAATTGTCGTTGTGGTGAAACATAAGAATTTTGTGGTTCAAGCCGGTGTGATACCGCAGGGAGAGGGAATTGTCAAGCAACCCTCTTCGGTGCTTACTCCGGGTGACCGTTATGTCAAGTCAGCCATTGTAGGCACCAGGCAAGATGCTGCTCTCAGTAACGAGTCTATAGCTCTTGAGTCGGAAGCTCCCGTGGGAGTGCCTATGGGCATAATCCCAAACACTGCCACTCCAACCACACCTTCTGCAGCTATCACTTCCTCGGCTACACCATCTCATTTATCCCCCTCTCCGGGAACTTCAGCCAATGAGGAACACGTGGTGTCTGCTACATCTCCCGAGCCTGTGATAGAAACCATTTCAACTGCACCCATTACCCCGACATCTGAATCCGCTAAGATAATGCAGGCTGCGGAAGCTTCTTTGGCAGACGCTAAGGATTCTCTTCAGAAGATGCGTAAGCAGCAGGCAGAATTGCTTAAAGCTCAGGCACAACAGCTCGAAGATAAGGCTCAAGAGCTTCATGAGGATGCCCTTCAGCTTCTCGACGAAGCCGAGGCCCTCGATCCTCCCTCCCAAAATTCTTCAATCACCTCTAACAACTCAATCTCTAACAACTCAACAACTAACAACTCAACAACTAACAAATAATAACTATAAAAAAACATTGCCAATGAAAAAAATTCTACTTATTCCGGCAGCTCTACTTCTTACATCTGCTGCCTACGCGCAAGATGACACCAAGTTCATCACCACGGAAAACAACATCGAAGTCTTTAATATCATGATGGAGAATGCTCCTCAGAATCCTAATATCAAGGATGTTTCGAGGTTCACTCTTGTGGGAAAAGACTCGAAATTCTATCTCGGTATGGGTGCCAACGTAAAGATGGTGGGTGATTTCGACTGGGGTGCTCCTATCACAAACCCCAACCTCTTCGCTCCGTCGGCTATTTCTGCAGCCGATCCGGGCAATAAGGGTCAAACCACTTTCTCAATAGGCCAATCAAATCTCTATTGGAACTTTGTGGCCCTCCCGGGTTCCAAAAATCAGGTGGGACTCTTCTTTGACATCAATTTCCTGGGATCTACAAGTAAACCGGTTATCGCCATCCACCATGCCTATTTGAAATATCGCGGGTTCACAGCCGGTTATATTGTTTCCACATTCACCGACATTCAGGCTGACCCGGTGGCTATCGACTTTGCAGGCCCGAATGCTATCACATTTATACGTCATCCGAACATCTATTACACAGCTAAGTTCGGTAAAGATAAAATGTGGTCAGCTCAGATAGGTTTGGATATGCCGCTTGCCGAGCAATCAGATTTCAAGGAGGGTAAATATGAACATGGTAAGTTTAACGACAATTCAAACGGAAAAGTCTATAACCCCTTCACTACTGATGGGACCACAACACAATTTGTGCATCAACGTATGCCCGACATTCCGCTCTTCATCCAGAGAGACTGGTGTGGACATAAAGGATGGTTCCGTGTTTCTGCTATCTTCCGCGACCTTCAGTATCGCGACCTCGTTGCCGATAAAGGAAAAGGTAAGAATCGCGGTGAATTCGGCTGGGGTATCAAGGCAAGCGGAAAAACTCCTATCGTAGGGGGTCTCTCTCTTACATGGCAGGGAGTTTACGGTAAAGGTGTGGCAAGTTATATTCAGGATCTAACCGGAGAAGGACTCGACCTTGTGCCCGTAAACAATGTAAATGGTAAACTGACTACAGTTCCTACATGGGGAGCCTATGGTACTCTTCAATACAACTTCGGGAAATGTGCGCTCTGGAATTTCACATACTCACATGTTAGGGCATATGCTAAAGATTTTGGCGGTGACTGGGGCGGTATGTATAAATATGGACAATATCTTACAAGCAACCTCATTTTCAATGTCAGCAGTTTCGCACAAGTTGGCGTTGAATATCTTTGGGGACGTCGCATGAACTATAATAGGGAACAAGCTCACGATAATCGTATCATGCTGATGTTCAATCTGTCAATTTAATAATTCCGGGCTTATCCTTAGAAATAAGTTGCGTCGATTCCTCAGGGGTCGACGCAATTATTTTTGTTAGAGTTGTTAGTGCCTTTTTTTTCAGATGTGGTGACGTGGGAACATTTTGCGTACCGAGAGAATCACCTTATCAATCCGCTTGTCATTAATAACTATGAGAGTTGCAATCACGATGAGGCATCCTCCGATAATTTCAACTGTAGAGATCGGCTGATGCAGAAAGAAAACGCTGAGAAGCACTGCTGAAACGGGTTCTAAGGAGCCGAGAATTGCGGTAGGAGTCGACCCGATCAGTTGTATGGCGGCAGTTGTGCACGCCAGTGAGAGAAGTGTGGGTATTACGGCAAGGGCAAGCAGATTAAACCATTGATGCCCATATTGCGGAAATGTGATGGGATTCCCAAGCCCTATATTGGCTATAAAAAGGAGGGATCCCCAAAGAAGCACATAAAAAAGGAGTTTGGTGGTGGGAATCACCTTGATGCGTTTTGAAACATTTACAAATACGATATATAAGGCATAGGTTAGTGCTGAAAGCATCACCAAGAGGCACCCGAAAGGGGAGAGGGTAATCCCTCCCGTGGGTTTTACAAGAAGGAATAACCCTATGAACATTATGAGAAGGCAGATATAAAGTGAGGGTCCGTTTTTCTCCTTGAAAAAGAACATCATAATTATAGCCACCATCACCGGATAGACGAAGAGAAGAGTTGAGGCAATTCCTGAGTTCATGTAGTTATAGCTCTCGAAAAGAGTCAATGACGACAGAGCCATCAGAATACCAAGAATAAAAGTCTGGCCGATTACATTTCTCGGGATGCCGAAAGGAATTCTCCTTATTCCCATAAGAAAAGCAAGCAAAGGAAGCCCCAGAATATAGCGGAAGAGGAGGACAGTATTAGGATTCATCCCCTCTTCATATAAAGGTACGGCAAAGGCCGGGTTTGTGCCATAAGCAGCAGCTGCCAGGGCAGCCAGGAAATAACCCTTGATGCCTGAAAATGTCATATTGCCATCAAAAAAACAGAGACTCATCCCTTTGTTAACAATGGATGAAAGGGAAAAATAGGTTTTATTTCCTGAAGAATTTGAGGGAGTCTTTGCCGGAAATAGCAACATAGATTCCTTTCCCGAGGTCTGAAACATCTATTGATCCTACTCCTTGAGCAACGATACGACCGGAAAGATCTACAATCTTGATAGCTTCAGAGGCAGCACTGACAATTGAAAATCCGTCGTATCGGAGATTGGAATCAGTGACAGTAATAGTATTTATTGAGGATGTGCCATCCGAGAAAGAGACATATTGATATTGCAGATTCAGAGTGATGTGAAGTTTGCCACCTTTCCATTGCGGAATCACCCAGCTTGCATTATTCCCATATTCAAAAGGAACATTATTGTTGATTGAAATTGTGACGTTCTTACCGTTAGAGCCTGCCGGTCCGACAAGAATGTTGGAGCCGTTATTGACAGATGATGTGAATTGGAAAGAAAGGTTTGATTGAGCCGGAATGTCGAAGATGCCGGTGTAATTGTAATCATCTTGAGGCTGCAGGATGTATTGACCGTTTCCTGCAGAGAATTGTTCCGGCTGTACCGGGAGATTTGCTTCAAATTCGGCTGTTGTGACACATTTGAATTCAGCAGGGGCCCCGGCAGGAACTTTCAGATAAGCAGTGTTACGTGGGATACGTCCGTTGGGCAAAGATTTTGCAGTGACAAATCCGAGTGATCCATCAGAACATACTCCAAGCACCCTCATCGTAGATGAATTATAGGTGACGTAATTTTTATATTCCGAGTCTGAATAATTGAAATAGACCCCGGATAGAGAATTGTCAGGGAGAGCATCCTGGGATGAGAGGAGTTGCATTTTATTGTCAGCTGCCTTAGAACCTGCACATTGGATGATTACAGGACTTGCAGCAGGGACACCCCCTGTGATTTCAATCATCTCTGCCATTCCGAAACCTACACGTCCGATATAATAGGCTTTTACATTAGAGGAATTCGGCTTATAGGCAAAAGATGTGAAGAGAGTGGTGTATTGTTTGCCCCCTACTGTCAAGGTGGGCACTGTTCCGAAATAATTGTCGGTATTATTTACCGGTATGATCTCCCATTTGGCATAGTTTGCAAGCTGGCCTTCCGGGTCGCGGGATATAGCAGCCTTTCCGGTTGGAGAAGTCTTATTGGCCCTACCGTCGCTTATATAAGCTGTTGTTCCGCTCTTGGTGCCATAAATTCTGTAAAGAGCCTGACCATCGGCTGTGCCGTCTTGCATGATGTTGATGGGTATATCCGTTAGGGATTGCAGGCTTGTTCCTTGAGCCGCTACATCATATTGGTATCTGGTTATATTTTTAAGATATATGATGGAACCCGGGTCAAAGAGGATAGAATCTGTGTTGTTGGAAAGATAGAAAGCGTGCAGGTTGGCAGCAAATGCATGTATGTCGACCGAACCTTGATTATCTATAAGAGAAGCCCAACGTTGGGACCCATAATTTTTTACTCTGTAGTAACCGTTGCCATTGATATTGGCGAAAGCCGGAATAGTGAGGATTGAGATAACGCAAATAAAAAGTAATTTTTTCATAAACATAATTCCCCTTTTAAAAAAGCAACTGCAAAGTTAAAAATAAAATAGTAAAGAAACAAGAAGAGGGAGTAAGAAGTAATGAGTAATGAGTAATAAGTAATAAGTAGAAACTTTCTGTAGGGACGCGACCTGTCGCGTCCGCCGCGGTTAAGGTAACAGAAGGATATATAAACAATAAGTAATGAGTAATAAGTAATAAGTAAGAAAGAATTTGATTCTGTGGGGATGAGAGCTGTTGCATCCGCCGCGCTTAAGGTAGCGGGAGGGTGAAATGGAAAAATCAAAGGAAAATGAATTGTAAAATTTGGCAATAAGGATAAGATGATATAATTTTGCGTTAAGAAATAACCCAAAACTAAAACTAAAAGAGAATTATGGCTTACGTTATTAACGACAATTGCATAGCCTGCGGGACATGCATCTCAGTTTGCCCGGTAGAGGCAATCAGCGAGGGGGATATCTATCACATTGATCCGGATACCTGTATCGACTGCGGTAGCTGTGCAGAAGTTTGCCCGAATGACGCAATTCATCCGGGAGAATGAAAAAAGATGGTGGGCCGCCAAGAGGCGGCTCTCTTTTTAAAAAGTAATCACCGAGATATGGATCGTATAAAAGTAAAGGTAATTAACCGGAGTCATCATGATTTGCCGGAATATGGCACATTCGAGGCTGCCGGAATGGATGTGAGAGCTTTTCTTCCTTTGGGTCCGGTGGTGCTCAAACCCCTGCAAAGGGCTTTGATTCCAACCGGTTTATACATTCAATTGCCTCAGGGCTATGAATGTCAGATCCGCCCGCGCTCCGGTCTGGCTCTTAAACACGGGATATCTATAGTCAATACTCCGGGAACGGTAGATGCTGATTACCGCGGGGAAATCGGAATTATACTCATCAATCTGGGGCAGGAGGATTTCACGGTGAATGATGGCGAAAGAATCTGTCAAATGGTCATTACACGTTATAGCCATGTAAGTTGGGAACCGGTGAAGGAGCTTGACCATACGGTGAGAGAGAAAGGAGGCTTCGGGCACACCGGAACGGAATAAAGTAGGAATCGATAAACAAAAGAGGTTGAGGAAGAAAAGCAGGATAGCTGTTATAATGATGCTGGCACTCGCTATTGCCGGCGGCCATCGGTATGTCTCTGCCAAAGAAGCGGTAAATAATTCGGATCGGCAAAAGATGTCACTTCGTGATAAAGCCCGTTATTATTTCCTGCAAGGAAGCATAGAGGTGTCGCAACAGAATACTGACCGAGCATACGAGTATTTCAAGAAAGCTTATGAAATCGATCCTGATTTTCAAGATGCTGCTTTCACTTACGGGAGTCAACGACTTTTTGTCAGAACAGATACGCTCCAAAGTGAGGATGAAATATTCCGCAGTCTGAAAATGATGCAAGGGTATGTTGATATCAACCCCAAAGATTTATATGCGACTCAAGTTTACGGTTATTTAGCCACAGCCCTCGATACGGTTGAAGAATCTGTGAGGGTTTATGAAAACACTTATAATCTCTTGCCCAAAGAAACACATTTACTCCAAATGCTTGCCGACTCATATATGAGGCGAATGGACACCAAAAAAGCATTAGAGAGTCTTGAGAAATATGAAGGAATAGAGGGGAAAAGCAAGGATGTGAGTTTGAAAAAAATCACTATTCTTCTCGCTGCCAAAGATACTATGGAGGCAAAGAGGGAAGTGGAAAGACTTATAAGATCCAATCCTCGTGATCCTTATAGTCTGATAATGAAAGGAAATTTGTATGAGGTGACCGGAGATAAGGATTCGGTCATTAAGGCTTATAAGGAAGCGGAGGCGTTGGCGCCCGATAATGGTAACGTCAAGATGAGTCTGGCACAATATTATCGATCAATCGGGGATAGCGTCATGCTCGACAATAAGATGTATGAGGCTTTGCTGTCGGAGGATTTTGAGCTGGAAGACAAATTGGGAATTTTGGGAGAATACTTGCAGAAATTATTGGACGAAGAGGGAGATAGGACGCGTGGCGATCATCTTTTCTCAGTGCTTCAGTCACAATATCCCCATGAGCCTCAGGTGCTTGAAATGTCTGCTCGATATTCCGGAGCTAAGGGAGATTATGCGAGAGCAGCCGAAGAGATACGGTATGCCATAGATATGGATCCGACTAATGAGACGTATTGGCTGATGCTTATGAGTTATCAGCTGACCGACCAAAAATATGCTGATGCTGTTGAATCATACGAAGAGGCGGAGAAGGTTATGGAGCCGACCCTGCGTATGAAGAATCTTTATGGTTCTTCAGCTTCGATGCTTGATGATAAAGAAAAAGCCGAAAAGATATTGCAAAACCTGATTGACGATATAAGTCCTGAATTACGTCAAGGACAAGACATGGGAGAGAAAGATTCAGTGAGACGAAGTCTTGATTATGACGGTTTGCAATGGGTGAGTTCCCTATATTGCATGTTGGGAGATCTGCATTATAAATCCGGTGAACCTGAGAAGGCTTTTGAAGAGTATGAAACCTCCCTCTATTTCCTGTCAGACAATCCTTTGACTCTTAATAATTATGCCTATTTCCTGAGTGAGGAGGATAAGGATCTTGAGAAGGCACAGAAAATGAGCCGGAGAGTGTTGGAATTGGTAGAGAATAATCCTACATATTTGGATACTTACGCCTGGATTTTGTATAAGTTGGGAGAATATAAGGAGGCGCTCGAATATATAGAATTAGCCTTGGATCTTGCCCGGGAACAGGGAGATGACAATGATGAGTATCAGAAACATTATGAGGCTATAAAGGAGAAAATCACTGAAGAATAAGCCATTCCTGCGGATTAAGTTTCTGACGGTTTTTCCATACTTCGAAATGTATTATTGAATGAGATGTGTCATTATCCGCAGAGGATAATTGGCCGAGCAATGTTCCCGCTTCAATTTCATCCCCATTTTTTACAGAGGGGGAAAGGATGTTGCCATAAACGGTATAGAAATTTCCGTGATTCACAATCACTACAGTATTATATCCCGGCAACCGATAAACGCCGGACACTTGACCTTTATAGACGGCACGTGCCGAAGCTCCAGGATCCGTTTCTGCATCAATCCCCGGATTATCAAACTCTACATCAGGGAGTTCAGGATGAGTCTGTCGGCCGAAACGGGAAGTAATATAAAAACTTCCGTTGACGGGAAGTGGTAATTTCCCCTTCATTACCTGAAATCCTGAGTTAGAGGCGTCGTTGCCCCGAGGTGCTCTTTTCCGGGCGTTTGCATATTCAGCGGAATTGGAACCGGAGGAGCCTTTTGAAGATTTTGAGGAAGAATTATTCTTAGAAGTGGAAGAATTAGATTTTGTGGATTTCCCTTTTGATTTAGATGTGGAAGATGACGCTGCTTCTGATGCATTGGCTGCATCAGCAAGAGTATTCTCACCTGATTTTCGACGAGCCTCTTCTGCCGCTTTACGTTGCTCTTCGGCAGCTTTACGTTGCTCTTCGGCAGCTTTACGTTGCTCTTCGGCAATTAATTGCGATATCATGTTATCGAGTTCGCGTGCCTCAGCCTGTTTCCTTTGGAGATGGGCTTGAAGAGCTTTCCCGTTTTCTTTCAAACGGGAAATAATTGTCTGTTGTTCAGCTTGCTGAATGGCAAGACGTTTTTTAGCCGCCGTCTGTTCCGCAAGGTTTTTTTCTTGGAGGCTTTTAGCTGCTGAAAGCTCTTTTCTTTGAGTTTCAAGCAACTTGATATTTTCATTAATCTCCGTAGTACGACGGGTTCTCCATGCTGAAAATTCCCGCAGATATCTCATTCTACGCAGAGCCTGATTGAAATTTTTAGATGAAAAGATAAAGGCGAGGGTGCTTTTATTTTTGCTCGAGCTACGCATTTTCTTCACTGCCTTAAGATATTCGTCGCGAAGGAGTGAGAGATGGCTCTCATTGCTTTGAATACTCTTTTCCAAAGATTCTATTTGAGAATTTAAAGAGTGGAGAGTGACGGTCAAATCATTAACCCGCTTGGTAGTAGCCTCAATCTGAAGATCAATCTTTCCTAACTGAGCAAGATTTTCTTTTACTTTTGCATCATTTTCTCTGATTTCCGCCTCTGTAAGTTGAATCTCCTTTTTAGTTTCAGCCTGTTTCTTCTTGGCTTCACCTGATGTTTTGGGAGTTGATTTGGTTACAGATTTTTTTGACTGAGAATTTGTAGTCTTGACAGGAGTTTTTTTCTTGGCCGGTTGAGTTTTTCTTTTTGTTTGGGAAGATTTTTGAGACCGTGGTAAAGATATGGATATATGAGCGGAGTTTGTCTCTAAACCGCTACCATAAAGAAGATTCCCCTCCATCAAGAGAGAAAATATCAACAGAAGGCGAAGGAGGAAAGAGGGGAATTTCATTAGAAAGATCTCAGGAATTCTGAAAGTGTTTGTTGACGGTATTTACGGAGATCGATACCCTTGGGTTGGTTTCCGCTCCATTTTGGCTCGTTAAGCTGCAAGGCCATATTTATATTGCGTTGTCCTGCGGTATAGGAAAAATCTATGTCATAACCTTGCAATTTATATGTGTAAGTTATATCCAACTCGATATCGGGCCGTGAAGAGGGGAGAAGGATAATCATCAAAGGATTAAAGAATCCATCCACCACAAAACCATAGGTTACATCCGGTAGTAAAGCCTCTCCTTTAGGGATGACATTGAGTTGATTATCCTCTTCGTAAATATCTATGACGTTATCAAGTTCCGTTTCGTAAATATCGATTCCCGGCAGGAAAAAACGAGCAAGGAGCAAGTCTTGTATTTCGGGAATTCCGAGATTGCCATATCCGACACCGTTTAATCCTTCCTTATATCCCTCCTTAAAGAATGTTTTTTTCATTTTATTGATGCAACAGATAGAATCTGAATCAATTTCAATACGAAGAACCTCACCTACAAACGGAGCATGTGCAGAAATATTGATAATGGAATCACGCTGCATGAATATTTTGAGAGATGGAGATAATGGGAGTCCTTCCATCTTAAGTTTCCCCTGAATTGATGCGATTTCCCAAGGTTCATAATCGGGCAAAGAGATGATAGAATCAGCGAGCTCTTCGGCTTGAATTCCGATTGCCACGCTATCCACCTCTTCGACGGGCTCACCCATGAATTCATTCAAGTTTTCTTCTTGTGGCTCATTTGCTATAATCGAATCTGTAACAGTGTCCAAGGTATCGACTTGAGCGAGTATTGGAAGGGTAAGAAAAAAGAAAAGAAATATAAAAAAAGTTCTCATTAGTATAATTCAATTGTCTTCGAAGAAACGAGGGAAATTAACGATGAAGACATCAGGCGACATTAAAACCTCTTTATGGGAGATGATATCGCTGAGTTTGATTTCGCCGACTATATAATTCACTTCATCCGAGTAATATCGCTCCTGAATTGATGTGAAAGGCAAAAGTTTGGTCACGTCAGTAGATGAGAATCTTACATAGACTTTAAGAAAGATATCGGTAGTATAACTTGGAGTGTCAATGTAAGACATCTTTTTATATCCATAGCGATATCCATGATGATAAGCCACAACATCCGACAGAATAGATGAGGCAGTGGGAAGGGAACCTGCACCTTTACCGAACATGAATTGCCGGTCGTAACATTCCCCCCTGATCACCACTCCGTTGTATTCATCATCTACGCTGTAGATATAACGGGACTTAGACACGAATTCCGGCATCACGAACATGGTGAACTGGGATTCGGATATCTTAACCACTTGGGCCACAAGTTTGATTTTCACCCTCTTTTCACGGGCATAATTGATGTCAAAGTCGGAAATATGTGATATGCCATATACAAAGATATCATTCGGCTCAACATAGACGCCGAGAGCATGAACGGTAATGATTATGAGTTTGTAAAGAGAATCGAAGCCCTCGATATCGAAAGAAGGATCTACTTCTGCAAAACCTAACTCGATAGCGGTTTTGAGGGCATTTTCATATTTCTCGTCATGGTCGAACACTCGCGAGAGAATATAGTTGGATGAACCGTTAAGAATTCCTTTAACTTCTGTGAGAAGGTCATTGTCATAATATTCTTCCAAATTCCTGATTACGGGAATCGAGCCGCAAGAAGAGGCATCATAGAGAAGGGAGGCTCCATGTTCATGCTGAAGCCTTATTAGCTCCGGAAGATGGCGTGCAATCATGGTTTTACTTCCGCTCACTACCGATATTCCTCTTTTGAGGGCTTCGGATACAATCTCGAATGCTGCCTCCGGATCATTGATAACCTCTACTATAAGATTGATTTCGGGATCATTGAAAATTTCATGTCGGTTGTCAGTTAAAATCCCCGGTTCAACCTTTACATTACGTTTTTTGGAGCTGTTTTTTACGCATATCCTCTTAATTTCCGCATTTGCATTACGAGCCTTGGAAATTACTTTAACGATGCCTTCCCCGACTACACCAAGACCGAAGAGGCCGACTTTTATATCTGCCATATTATTAATTTGTTGAGGAGACTGAAGAGAAAAAATTATTGATAATAGAGTTCAGTAGGGCATATTCCACAAGGAATCCGTCGTGCCCGAATTGTGAGGAGATTTCGCTATAAGTGGCATTTGGAATCATAGCAGCAAATTTCTTGATTATTTCCGGCGGGAATATAATGTCGGTAGTAATTCCAACACATATCACCGGACAACTTATTTTGGAAAGAGCATCCGGAATGCAGACTCTTCCGCGTCCCACATTATGAGTATCGAAAGAGTCAAGTATTGTCACATATGAATAAGCATCAAAACGCTTGACCAGCTTGTCGCCTTGATGCCGTTGGTAGGAACATGCCCGGTGGTATTCGGGCACTCCCTCTCTTTCATCTTCGGAAGGAGAGTCTTGCTGAGTTAAATCATACCCTTTCTGCCCCCTGTATGTAAGAAGACCTATAGCTCTTGCCGCGGCAAGTCCTGCTTGAGCCGCATCAGGACGCTTCTCCCCATAAGTACTGTCAGCGAAGATAGCCATTCTTTGAGTCTCGTCTATAGCGATGGCCCAAGGAGAGGCATAAACATCTGTGGCAATCAACACGAGGCTTTGGAACCTGTAAGGCTGCATTATCGCCCATTCAAGAGCCTGAAAACCACCGACAGAACTCCCTATTAACGAGAAGATGGAGGAGAGACCAAGATGATCGGCAAGGAGAATGTGAGCCTTCACTATATCCCGGATAGTGAGTTTGGGAAAGTTATCATACCAGGGTTCTCCGGTTGCGGGATTAACTGATAGAGGCCCTGTAGATCCGTAACAAGAGCCGATGATATTGGCACAAACTATGAAATATTTGTCAGGATCAAGGAATCCTCCATCAACGACTGTGTTAGGCCACCAATCATCCACATCACTATTGGCTGTCAAAGCGTGGCAAACCCATATACAATTGGATTTCTCTGAATCGAGTCTACCAAAAGTATGGTATGCTATGGTAAGGGAGGGGAGCACACCCCCTCTCTCAAGCTCGAAAGGATGAGGATAATTATATACTAAATATTTTCCTTTTTTCTCCATAATTGATTGATGTTGCAAAATTAAATTTTCCGAGGTAATTTCACAAGAAATTTAGGGGTGTCAACAAAGACTTACCTACTTCAATGCAAAAAGTTATGAAAAAAAGCACGAAAGCAATCCATACTCCTTATGAACGCAGGGATGCCTGGGATTCATTACAGATTCCGGTTTACAATAGCATGGCCTACGAGTTTGACGATGCTGCATATATGTCGGAAGTTTTTAGCGGGAAAGTAATAGTTCCTGATTATTCTCGGGTTTTGAATCCAACGGTGATGCATTTTGAAGACCGTGTCAAGGCGTTGACCGACGCGAAGGAGGTCAGTGCATTTAATTCAGGGATGGCCGCTATTAGCGCCATGCTGATAAGTGTGGCGGAGGCAGGGAAAAATATTGTATCATCGCGCCACATGTTCGGAAATACCTATTTGTTGGTGACACGTACGTTGGCAAGACTCGGAGTTGAAGCACGCCTTGTAGATTTATGCAATGCGGAGGAGGTGGAAAGTGTTGTTGATGAGAATACCTGCTGTATTTTCTTAGAGAGTGTAACCAACCCTCAAACGGAAGTTGCCGACACCAAGATGCTAAGCCATATTGCAAAAAAATGGGGTTTCCCTCTGATAGCAGACACTACCATCATTCCTTTTACTGAATTTGATGGTAGAGCCATCGGGCTTGATTTTCAAGTGGTTTCTTCGACAAAATATATCTCGGGAGGAGCGACATGTATGGGAGGTCTGATTATCGATTATGGTAATTTCCCTGTGATTTCCGAGAGGATAAAGAAGGAGATGGTGTTTAATTTAGGAGGTTATTTGAATCCGCAAGCGGCTTATATGCAGGTGTTGGGATTGGAAACTTTAGGGGTTAGATACAAACGCCAGGCAGAGTCGGCTAAAGAGATAGCAGAATTTTTGGAAAGTCTGCCGGAGGTGAAAGGAGTAGGGTATATAGGACTGGAAAGTCACCCAGATCATAACCTTGCCAAGTCGTTATATGGAGAAACTGCCGGTGCTATGGTAACTTTTGAATTGAAGGATATCGAAGCTTGCTATGATTTCATCAACAGTCTCAAACTGCTACATAGGGCAACAAATCTGTTTGATAACCGATCCCTGGCAATTCATCCTTACAGCACTATATTCGCAACAATCTCAGATGAAGAGAAGCGGGAAATGGATGTGAAGCCTACAACTATCAGGCTCTCTATCGGATTGGAGGATACTGATGACCTGAAAGAGGATTTGTTACAAGCCATTAAAGGATCAGGGAACGGTAAATAATTATGGGAAAATATAATTTTGATGAAGAGATTGAGCGAAGAGGATCCGGAGCATTGAAAACCGACAGGCTTGAGGAACGCTTCGGACGTGGAGACCTTCTCGCGGCTTGGGTTGCTGATATGGATTTCGCAACTCCTCCATTTATAATTGATGCTTTAAGAAAAAGGCTCGAACATCCGATTTTCGGTTATGGAGTGGAACCGGCTGAATATCGCCCTCTGATTATTGATTGGGAAAAACAACTTCATAATTGGGATATTGAGGCGGATTGGATCAGTTATATCCCGGGAATTGTGAAGGGAATCGGGATGGTGATAAATCTTTTCACAAAAAAGGGAGATGATGTCTTTATCCTGCCTCCCGTTTATCATCCCTTCAGAATCACCACCGAGCTAAACGGGAGGAGAGTGGTGAATATCCCCTTAATAGAGAATAAGGATGGGGAATATGACATAGATTTTGAATTGCTTAAGGATACTCCTACGAAAGGTGGAATTTTGATATTCTCAAATCCTCATAATCCAGGAGGAAGGGTGTGGAAGAAATCTGAATTGGAGAATTTGGCCAAGATTTGTAAGGGGAAGGGCATTTTGGTTATCTCTGATGAGATTCATGCCGATATGACCTTATGGGGGAAAATGCATGTCCCGTTTATGACCGTCAATGCCGAGGCACGTGATAACAGCATAACTTTTTGTGCACCCTCAAAAGTATTTAATATCCCCGGGATTGTCAGTTCTTTTGCAGTTGTTCCAAATAAGGAGATTAGAGAAAAATTCTATGGATGGCTACAGGCCAATGAATTCAATGATGCTCCGGAATTTTCTTACGTGGCGACCTGTGCTGCCTATAAGCATGGAAGCGAATGGAGAGAGGAGATGTTGAAATATGTTGAAGGAAATATCATTGCCGTAGAAGAATATTTCAAAAGAGAATTCCCCGCTATAAAAGCTTTGCGGCCTGATGCCTCATTCTTAGTATGGTTGGATTGCAGAGGGTTGGGACTCACTCAGAAAGAACTGGTCAATTTATTTGTAAATGAGGCACGAGTGGCTCTCAATGACGGAGCAATGTTTGGCAAAGAGGGAGAGGGGTTTATGCGACTGAATGTCGGAATGCCGCGTAAGAATTTGATGGAGATAGCTGAAAGAATTGTTAAGGCAGCTAAAAAAGTTAATAAATAAGTATAAAAGGCTATTGTTCAGTAAAAAAAAAGGATGTTCAATAAGAACATCCTTTTTGATTGAATAACAAGTAAAAAGTAATAATAGTAATATTATAAGTAAGTAATTTTAGCCATTCGGATATTACCAGGCGAACATAGGGAAGCCGTTCATCATCTCATTTACTTCAGAACGCACTTTTGCTATCACTTCAGGATCGTCAGCATTCGTTAAAACTTCATCAATGAGTTCGGCTATCTTTTCCATTAGATCTTCTTTAGCTCCACGGGTTGTGATCGCTGCAGTTCCGAAGCGTAACCCTGAAGTCAGGAAGGGGCTTCGAGAGTCATAAGGAACCATATTCTTGTTGGCTGTAATATCAGCATCTACGAGTACTCTTTCAGCTTTTTTACCGCTCATTTCCGGGAATTTCGGACGAAGGTCTACAAGCATGGAATGGTTGTCTGTGCCGTCAGAAATGATTTTATATCCCCGTTTGATAAGCGCTTCTGCAAGAGCTCTGGAATTTTTTTGTACTTGCTGAGCATACTCTTTCCACTCAGGTTGAAGAGCCTCTCCGAAAGCTACTGCCTTTGCGGCTATGACATGTTCGAGCGGACCACCTTGAGTTCCCGGGAAAACGGCTGAATCCAAAAGTGCAGACATCTTCTTGACCTCACCTTTAGGAGTTTTCTTTCCCCAGGGGTTGTCAAAATCCTTACCCATCAATATCATACCCCCACGTGGGCCGCGAAGAGTCTTATGAGTGGTTGTAGTGACGATATGAGCATGTTTCAGAGGATTCTCGAGCAGTCCGGCAGCTATAAGCCCGGCCGGGTGGGCCATATCTACCATGAAAATCGCTCCAATTTCATCTGCAAGTTTGCGGATGCGAGCATAATCCCACTCGCGACTATATGCACTTGCACCGGCTATTATTAATTTAGGTTTATGCTCACGAGCTTTCTGCTCCATCTCTTCATAATTGACAAGTCCGGTTTCGGGGTCAACAGAATAACTGATGGGATTGAATTGAATACCTGAGAAGTTGACAGGGCTTCCATGGCTGAGATGGCCTCCATGGCTTAAATCCATACCCATGAAAGTGTCTCCCGGCTGCAAAACAGCCATAAAGACAGCCATATTTGCTTGCGCTCCGCTATGCGGCTGCACATTGACCCATTCGGCATCAAAGAGTTTCTTTGCACGCTCAATAGCCAGGTTTTCCGCTTCGTCAACTACTTGGCAACCGCCATAATAACGATGTCCGGGGTAACCTTCGGCATATTTATTTGTCAGACATGAGCCCATAGCTCGCATAACTTCATCGCTGACAAAGTTTTCACTCGCTATAAGCTCTATTCCTCTACGCTGGCGAAGATGTTCGCGATCTATTATATCAAAAACTTCGTTATCTCTTTGCATATAAAAGGTTACAGTTTTTAGTTGTTAGTTTTTAGTTGTTAGATGTTAGATTCGGAGTTATCAACTTTTTTTATCCGCCAAAGTTATCGTAATGAATTGATTCTTTTTCAACTCCGAGATTATAGAGCATATTGTTGACTGCATTGCTCATAGGGCCCGGTCCACACATGTAATATTCTATATCTTCCGGATTCTCATGGTCTTTGAGATATTTCTCATACATTACCTGATGAACGAATCCGGGAGTGTATTCAACGCCTGCAGCATCTGCAGCCGGGTCGGGACGGTCGAGAGCAAGATAGAATTTGAAATTGGGGAATTCTTTCTCAAGAGCCAGAAAATCTTCAAGATAAAAGACTTCGTTCAGAGCTCGGGCGCCATAGAAATAGCTCATCTTCCTGTCGGTGCAATGGCGTGTCTTGGTCATCCACATGATTTGCGCTCTCAATGGGGCCATTCCGGCACCACCACCAACCCATATCATTTCGGCCTTTGAATTGATGATTGGATGGAAATCACCATACGGACCGCTCATCAAGACTTTGTCGCCGGGTTTTAAAGAGAAGATATAAGAAGAGGCAATTCCGGGAGGTACATCCATAAAACCTACTTGTGGTTTCGGTTTGAATGGGGGAGTGGCTATTCTCACTGTCAACATGAACCGATCTCCCTCTTCAGGATAATTTGCCATAGAATAGGCTCTGACGGTTTCTTCGGTATTTTTTGCCTTAAGGGAGAAGAGACCGAATTTTTCCCATGCCGGAAGATATTCTTCTCCTATAAGCGATTTATCGAAGTCCTTATCGTAATCCAGTTCATATTTTGGAATACGGATTTGAGAATATGAGCCGGGAATAAAATTCATATGTTCACCTTCGGGAAGCTGAACAATAAATTCTTTCATAAAGGTGGCGACATTCTTGTTGGAAATCACAACACATTCATACTCCTTGACATCCAGAGCTGCTTCATCGATCTCGATGTGCATGTCATTTTTAACTTTCACCTGACATCCGAGTCGCCAGTGGTCTTTAATCTGCTTGCGTGTGAAATGTACGGCTTCAGTGGGGAGCATGTCTCCTCCACCTTCTGTGACTTGGAGTTTACATTGCCCGCAACTTCCCTTGCCTCCACAAGCAGATGAAAGATGGACTCCACCTTCGGAAAGAGTGGCCAGGAGGGTCTTGCCCGCTTGGGCCGGAAGCTCTTTTTTGCCTCCGTTGATAGTTATCATCACATCTCCACCTGCTACAAGCCATTTTTTTGCGAGCAGAAGAATGATAACGAGCACCAATACGATGGAAAGGAAAATTAATGCGGCAACAACCACTCCGTTCCAATGAACCATATTGAGAATAGTCATAATTTTCAACTATTTAAGAATCAGAATTTAAGTCTGTGTCAGATTTTTATTCCAAGGAAACTCATGAATGCGATTCCCATTAATCCGGTAATTATAAAAGTGATTCCGATGCCACGCAGTGGAGCCGGGATCTGGCTGTAAGCAAGTCGTTCGCGGATAGCTGCCAGGCATGTTATGGCAAGCAACCAACCAACGCCGGAACCGGCGCCATAGACTGTAGCTGTCCATGGATTCGGAAAATCTCTCTGTTGCATGAAAAGCACTGCTCCCAGAATCGCACAGTTAACTGCTATAAGCGGGAGGAATATTCCAAGCGATGCATAGAGAGAAGGCGAATATTTTTCTATAACCATCTCAACTATCTGAACCAAAGCTGCTATGACTGATATGAAGAGTATCAATCCAAGAAAGCTTAGGTCGGCATCCTGATAATGTTCGCCCAGCCAGGATAGGGCCCCCGGAATCAGAATATATTGATTGATACACCATGTCACAGGTAAAGCAATGATTAGCACGAAACTCACTGCTATGCCCAGCCCAAAAGATGTCTTTACATTTTTTGATACCGCAAGGAATGAACACATCCCTAAGAAATATGCGAATATCATATTGTCGACAAAAATCGAGCGGATAAATATATTTAGGTTTTCCATTGAAATTCGAATATCGTTATGCGTTTTTCGTTTCTCGTTGTTTGTAGATAGCTTCGAAATGCTTATTTCTCTTGAAGATCTTTATTCATGGCACGATGCACCCAAATAATACAAGCCACAGTGATAAGAGCCATCGGGGGAAGTATCATCATACCGTTGTTCTGATACCCGGCATCATACCACCATTGGGGTATAACCTGATAGCCGAAAATAGAGCCTGAACCAAACAATTCCCTTATGAAGGCTACAATTATAAGAATAATTCCATATCCGAGGGCATTCCCAATCCCGTCGAGGAAAGCGGGCCATGGGCGGTTGCTCATTGCAAAGGCTTCCAGACGACCCATTATTATACAGTTTGTGATTATAAGACCTATAAACACAGAGAGCGCCTTTGAGACCTCGTAGTTCCATGCTTTTAGTACCTGATCGACTATAACAACCAATGCTGCGACTACAACCAATTGGACTATTATTCTTATTGAGTTGGGAATTGTGTTTCTCAATAGGGAGATGATAACATTGGCAAATGCCAATACCGCAGTCACTGATATTGTCATAACAACTGCCGGCTCAAGTTTGGCCGTGACAGCCAATGCCGAACAAATACCTAAGACTTGAACTATGACAGGGTTATCCTTAGATAGAGGATTTACCAATGGAAGCCAAGTTTTGCTTATTTTCATAATCTTTTTTTATAGATGTGAGTGAAAACAATTCTATTTAAAGTTCTTGTGGTTGCAGTTGCAAACCCTCTGCATTATCTTCGTCTCCTTCAAAACCTTCAGGAACTACTGTGGCATTCCCTTCTTGAAGTACAACACTTTGAGTGTCGGCAAGATTTGCAAAGAATGCCATATAGGGCTCCAAAGAATTATAGAGCATTTTTTGCACTCCCTGACTTGTGATCGTGCCGCCACTGACAGCGTGAACCCATGCTTTGCCCTGTGGTTCTTTACCGGTCTTGACTACTGCGATTGAAGTGAAATCTCCTTTTGAATCAAAGATGTCTTTACCTTCAAATTGGTTTTGGAAAGCCGGTTTTTCAATTTCAGCTCCAAGACCCGGCGTTTCTCCTTGATGGCTGAAATAGGCTCCATATATGGTGTTGCCGTTGGCATCAAATGCTACATAGCCCCATATCGGCCCCCAGAGACCGGCACCATAAACCGGAACTATAAATTTGTTGCCGTCAGGTGTGGAACATTCATAAACCGGCAAAAGTCGTTCCTCCGCAGGTTTCTTTATTTCCAACGCCATGTTGATATCAAACGGATTCTCTGTATTGTTAACTCGGTCGCCGGTGAAATTTACAATATAACTCGACACTATATGCTCATTGAATAGCTCGGATATGGATTCTCCCTTTTGAGGAGAAATATGTACTGAGGCAAGAATCTGTTTCTTGGTGTCGTTGGCTATATTCTCAAGTTGTTTGGGTCTTAAGGCCTGATAGACAACTGAAAGAACCACTCCCACCACAACGACAAGAACAATCGAATAGATTATTGTATAGATATTGCTGTTTTTATTCATAGTGGTAGAAGTTTAAGAGACTATACGTTTCATTCGGCGATTGATATTTCCATTGACTACGATATAGTCGATCAGAGGCGCGAAACAATTCATAAGAAGCACGGCGAGCATCGCTCCTTCCGGATATCCCGTATTATAGCAGCGAATAAGAATAGCCAAAGCTCCAATCAGGAAGCCATAGATGTATTTCCCGGCTTCTGTACGACAGGCTGTCACGGGATCTGTTGCCATAAATGTAACTGCAAATGCAAAACCTCCGAGGCTTAGCTGCTCCCAGGGAAGAAGGAAGGTCACCGGATATAGGTCGCTTGCAAAATGATGGGCTACAACTCCCATAAAGAAACCGCCGAAAACAGCTGAACTTATAATTTTCCATGAGGCAATTCCTGTCAAAAGAAGTATAGCTAAACCTATCAGAATACAGAATGTAGAGGTTTCGCCCCATGATCCGGGATAAAATCCGAAGAACATATCTGTAAAAGAGAGGGGATCTCCCACAACATTTAGAACTTGGGCATCTCCACCCGTGGAAGCGGCGAGCTGACCAAGTGGAGTTGCGCCTGAATACCCGTCTACAGCTGTCTGATTACCGAGAGAAACGAACACGTTGTCACCACTCATCTTTGACGGATATGCAAAGAAGAGGAAAGCACGGGTGACAAGTGCTACATTCAGGAAGTTATATCCTGTGCCTCCAAATACTTCTTTCGCAAATATCACTGCAAATGCTACTGACACCGCAAGCATCCAGCACGGGGTGTCGACCGGGCAGATCATCGGGATAAGTATTCCTGAAACAAGGAATCCTTCCTGAATTTCATGTCCCCGAATCTGGGCAACTATAAACTCGATTCCGAGCCCTACAATATAGGCTGTCAAAATCTGTGGCAATACAGCAAAAAATCCATAGAAAAACATTCTGAAGAAGGCCCTGTCCGGGTCGCCGATTGCCATGTTGTGTTGCAACCCGATATTCCACATGCCGAAAAGAACACAGGGTAATAATGCTATTACGACTGTGATCATGGTGCGCTTGGAGTCGTTGGAATCATGGATATGGACCCCGGAGCGCGATGTTTCGTTGGGAGTGAATAAGAAGGTGTAGAAACCATCAAAAACAGAATGGAGCTTGGAGAATTTCCCTCCTTTCTCGAATTGAGGCTTCACTTTATCAATTTTTTTCTTTAATCCTTTCATGGATGTAAGTGAGATTTATCTTATTTATAAGTTTTATCTTGCAACTTTTAAGTTTGATTTTTGGGAGTGATGTTATTCTAATTCTTTACGCAGATAATCAAGCCCCTCTCTAACAGTTTTTTGCAGCTCCTGTTTTGATGTGTCAACAAATTCAGGGAGAGCAAAATCTTCCGGAGCCACCTCATAGATGCCGAGTTTCTCCATGCGGTCAATATCCCTTGCTATGATTGCTTTGAGAAGATATTCCGGATAAATGTCAAAGGGGAAAACTTTATCATATTCACCGCTAAGGATCATAGCCCTCTGGCCTCCTTTTATTCTGGCATCGAAATTGAAAGGTTTTGACAATCCGCGGAGGAAAGCGGGGAATGTTCTTTTTACTGAGAATTTACCCGGATTCAAGGATGCCCAACCCATAAATTCGTCTGCATCATCTCCTTCCGCAATAACTGTGATCTGGCGGTAAGGGTAACGTAAAAAACCATCTTGGGATACTTTAACTCCGGTAAGCACATTTCCTGAAATGATACGTTTACCTTTATAATCTTCTACGTTCCCTTTAAGAATCCCTTCGATAGAGGCTCCGACGATGCTCTTTACAAGATGGGGATCTTTGACTTCAGGTCCGGTCACGGCTACCAAAGTTTCAAAATCGGCAATTCCTTCGGTAAGTTTGCCTATCCTTACTGCTGTACGCGCGTCGAGGGCCCAGACAGTTTCTCCCTTATTCACCGGTTTAATTGCTGCTATCTGTGTGCCTACATTTCCGGCTGGATGAGGTCCTTCAAAAGATGTTACAACAGCAACCTTGGAATCTATATTTTGACCATAACGGATGTCGAGATAAACTTTCCCTTTTGTGAGAAGGGAGAGGGCTTTCAACCCTTTTTCCAACCATTCTTTATCGGCCTCTGTGATGATATTCCCTGCGAGTGGAGCGGTGTCGAAAGCTGTAACAAAAATATCACGAGGCTCTTTATCTGCTTCGGGCACAATGTCATAAGGACGTTGACGCATCATGGCCCATAATCCGGAACGTTGGAGTGCCTCCTTAAGTTGCACTGCATCTTCAGAGGGCTTTTCAAAGGGAGATCTGTCTCCTTTTGAATCTGAAGCTTTTGATTCAATACTTATAAAATTGATATGGCGCCTTTCTCCGCGGTTGATTTCTTTGATTTCTCCTCCAACGGGAGCTACGAGGCATATTTTACCTGATGCCTTGTCTTGAAACAATATATCGCCCGGTTTAACAGTGTCGCCGGCCTTTACTGCCGATTTCCAAACCACACCCGGGAAGTCATCAGGATAGATGGCGAATATATGAGAGGTAGTGTCAACACTTATTTTATCTGTAGGCTGCCCGAAAAGAGGGATATCCAAACCTTTCTTAATCTTTATTTTTTCTGGCATTTGGTGTTCGAGTTATAGTGGCAACTATAAATGATAGTTGGAGATTTTCGGTATTTTGTATAATTCTAAATAAGTTATAGTGGGTTCTATTTTATGCAAATTTATAAATAATTTAGACTCTAAACAATAAAAAAATGATTATGGCTGAAAATAAATAAAACTGAGTTATCCTAACGTCGTTCCACCGGAATTTTGGAGACTTATAATATTAGTCATATCCTATTAATGAAACTCTAATCAATTGAGTTAAAAAACAAGATGCGTTAAAATTTTCATTCTAACGCATCTTAAATTTATAATTGATAAACTTTCGTATAATTACTTAGTCAAGCCTTCAACGAATTTTCTGTAACCCTCATTGTTAGGATCAATTTCAAGGAATTTATTGAAATAGATGAGAGCGGTGTCAAGGTCTTTCTGATCGAGATAATAGTTGCCCATGTAGTTATACATTTCTTTGGCATCTGAATTATATCTCGTTCTGTCTTGTTCCGGAAGAGCTTCGAAAATTGCAAGACCCTCTGTATATAAAGGCACTGCAGCTGAATTAACCTCTTCTGCCGGAGCGGTTTGCTTTGCAATATCACCCTTGATTTTTACAGGCTTGGGATATTGTTTGGTGATTGCAAGCGCCTTGTCGGCAGCATCATTTGATTTCTGATAGAAACCGTTGGCCGCATCGATATCATTTTCACTACGTTTCTGCTCGCCGCCATAGAAAGCATAAGTTGCAAGCTGTAGGTAGTCGTTATATCCCGGATTCTCGGAATTATCGATATAACCTTGGAAAGTGTCGGCTGCCTTTGCAAGATTCTGATCTTTCACGTAAACAAGAGCAAGCTGTTTATAGTAATCACGATTGGTCGGGTCGTTTGATATAGCTTCATTGAGCAATTCTTCTGCTTCTCCCTGTTTGCCGTTGCTTGCAAGCTCATCGCTAATAAGGTTATAGTCGATAGGAGCGAATTTATTTTCCGGGTTTGCCTTGTGAGCAACTACGAGGGCCTCAGCAAGGGGCACGAGTTGATCTTTCAGATTCGGGAGCTGTGCAGCGTTCATAAATTGGAAACGTTGTGCAGTGAAATCATTAGGATTTTGCTTCAATAAATTGCTTGCGAAATCGTAACCGTCCTGATAATCTCCACCCACGAAGAGCAGATAAGAAAGCTGGTTTTCATCCTGCTTGAAGTGGTTGGGGTTGTTCACATATTTTCTATACTGATTAGATGCCTCCTTATATTGTTTTGCATTCAGATATGCCTTGGCAAGTTCCCTTTGACCTAAAGCAGACTCCGGGTTGACGCTCAAGAGGTTGTTGAGCATCTTGATTGCATACTGAGGATTGACATCAGTGAAAAGTTCTGCATATTTCACGTATGCCTCTGTTGCGTTAGGGTTATAAGTTGTTGCCATCTCATATTGGTTGCCTGCACCTCCGAAATCTTTAAGATCTTTTTTGCGGTCACCCTCAAAAAGATAAATGTCGGCGTTTGTATAGGCAGGACCCTGTTTGGGAGAATCCTTTTGAGCCTGAAGAACATTCTTGTCGATCTCTTTTGCATAAAGAGTGGGGTCGGCATTATAGTAAGCACGAGCAATTGCAATGTCGAGGGATGCTTTGTCATTCTTGTCTTTCCCTACACGGCTTTTTGCTTCTTTAAAATAATTTTCAGCCTCTTTTTTCTGACCGTTTTTTAGTGCAAGCTCTCCGAGTCCTACATAATTGTAAGCATATTCCGGATTTATTGAGACACCCTTGTCAAAATGAGTTTTAGCCTCGGCACTATTCCCTTCTTGCAGAGAAATCAGACCAAGATAATATTCGCTTACAGACTTATCTGTGCCCGGATTATTGTAGTTCCTCTGAAGCAATTCTTTTGCATTAGAGAATTGGTCGGCACGATAATATTCCATCCCCTCAACATGAGACTGTGCAAACGCTACAGGAGAAAAACCGGCTATAAGCGCGGCGGCTAAATAATGTTTAAGCTTCATATTTAGAGTTTTTATTGTTTTTAAATTCGACAACGACGGCCTGAGTCGGTTTAACGTCGCCTAAATGCAAAATTAATAAAAAACTTTTAAAGAAAGAGTTTAATTTAAAATAAATGAAAGAGTCTTTATAAAATGTTCACCAAAATCATTAAATCTTTACAAAAATATTCTTAAAATTTGCTTTAAACAACCGATTGAAACATAGCGATTAATTGATTACTAATATAATGATGTATATTATAAATTCAGATTAAAATCTGTTTAATTCTAATAGAAGTAACTAATCCGATATCTAATTGAAAATGGTAATAAAATTCAAAATAAATAGAAAAATTTTTGCATAACAAAGAAAAATTTTTTAATTTTGCCATCGCAAAAAGCGGGGTCCCATAGCTCAGTTGGTTAGAGCACCTGACTCATAATCAGGGAGTCCTAGGTTCAAGCCCTAGTGGGACCACAAAAAGCGAAGTATTTCGCTTTTTATTTTATATTTAAATTTATTTGAACTGCAACTTCAAATTTTCCGAAGTATGGGGACATATATTTATAGAGAGCTGACACCAAGCGTAATAGAGGCAATGAAATATTTCCCTGTGGTTACAATTACAGGTCCAAGACAGTCTGGGAAGACATCTTTAAGCCGTCATATATGTCCTGATTTTTCCTACGCTAACCTCGCTGACATATCACAAAGAGGGAAAGCGGCCAATGATCCAACCGGTTTTTTAAATGCTCTCGGAAGATTTGCTATTATTGATGAAGTTCAGAATGTCCCTGATATCCTCTCAATGATTCAGGTTAGGGTCGATGAAGATCCGGAATGTCGCTACATTCTAACAGGTAGCAGTAACTTTTCATTATTAGCAAAAGTTACTCAGAGCCTCGCCGGCAGGACTGCGGTTTTTACACTTTTACCATTTTCATTAAAGGAGATAAAATCCATAGAGGAAAATGAATCGATTGAAAAAATAATTATTGACGGTTTATATCCTCGGAAGATTGTTGATAACATCCCTGGCGAAATTTATTATTCAGGATATTATAACACTTACGTTGAAAGGGATTTGAGAGATTTATTACAAGTCAAGAATATTCTTTCTTTTGATAAGTTTATTAGGGTCCTTGCAGCCAGGATCGGGTCGGAATTCAATGCATCTTCGATTGCTCGTGAAGTAGGAGTTTCGTCACACACCATAAAAGAATGGATGTCAATCTTGACGACATCTTACATAGCTTTTGAATTAAGGCCATATTTCAATAATATCTCAAAACAGTATTCCAAAATGCCTAAGGTATATTTTTATGATACCGGTTTGGCTTGTTATCTTCTTGAAATTGATACTCCGGAGACTTTACGTAAACATCAGATGCGTGGTCATCTCTTTGAAAACCTTGCTGTTTGCGAGCTTTTAAAGAAAAGATATAATGAAGGCAAGGACACCAGACTCTTTTTTTATCGTGATAAGGCCGGAACCGAAGTAGACATTGTAGAGCCACACGGCCTTGATCTCTCTATATATGAAGTAAAATATGGTGATACATTATATCCTGAGTTTCTGAGGAACATGAAAAAAGCATCCGAAATATTGAAGAATGTAAAAAGAAAAGTTTTAATCTATAATGGCAGGACCATGGGTGACTCCGTTATCAATATCCGTGATATATAGAAATAAGAAACCCAAGCCCGATGACTTGGGAACAGGAATCATTTGCATTATACGCTATTTGCTATGTAGAAAGACATTTTGAGTAGGTAATTGGTTCTCAACAGAATTCTTTATATGACCGTTTATTCTTAGCCGGGTATGATCTCAAAGGAATTGTAGTTTAGGATGTCAAAAGAAAAGGCCATAATCCTGTGGGGTTTATCACAAAATTATGGACCTTATGACGGTTACGAAAAGACGTTATTTATCTATGGGAGTATAATTCTTGAAGAGGTGATTATATTCTTCATTGCTTGGGAAAATACGACTTGCTTGATCAAGAATTTCAGTATAAAGTTTAACAACCGCATCTGAAGACTGAGCTTCATAATCTTTCAGCACTAATGAATGAACAAGATTTAGAAGTTCCCAGAGTTCTTTGGGTTTTAATGGGAGGATAACTTTTTTGAAGACTTTGGCTCTTTTAATATCAAATTGTTGTTTAACTTCTTCAATCTTTTCATCCTTGTTCTTTCCTGTAATCTTTCTACTTATTTCATGTGCTTTTTTGAATTTATCCCTATTCAAAAAGGTATCAGCTAATGATGCAAAAACATTACCCCCGTTTTCAAGGAGATTATTAATTTGTTTTTCTTCCTGATTATCTAACCGCTCTAAATCTTTCTTTAGTTTTTGTACCGAAGAAAGTTGTACTTGTTGTTTGGTTTTTGATGTGTGAGAAGTAGAAACTTCTGATGTGGATGGTTCCGACTCTTTAATGGGGTCACGAGAAAGGGAGAAGGAAAGACCATCTTCATTAATATCGTTTATGTCAGGAACGGAAGGAGTGTTAAAGGTACGAGATATTCTCCCTCCAGTAACTTTGTCAGCTACTTCAGTGACTGTATCGCCTACATCATCTATGATGTCTCCGGCCTTTTCGAAAAGGCTGTCTTTTACATCGCTAATTTTCTCTGAAATAGCATCTTTAATATCTTCGGTTATACCATCAAATAATCCCATAGATTAGGTTTAGATAATCAGATTAGAAATTTTTACAAAATTACAAGAATTAAACGAATTAACTGTGGTTTCATAAAAAAAAATCATGGGTAAGTATACGGAAAATGCAACAAGCGCGGATTATTCTTTAACATAAAGATGATCTATAGAAATTTCGCCGGTTTACATAAAAGTCGTGTCGGAATGATATGACATTACAGAGTTCAAAAATTAAGCCATGGGATTTTCAAATGGGAATATCGACAGGGTCACCAGAGTTAAGGAGGTGTCGACAGCGTTGGAGTTTCGTGTATATAAAAGAATAAAAAACGATTGATTTAGTACAATTTTCGGCACTATGCATGGTGTAGAACAATAACTCAACCTTGAGGTATCGTTGACTATAATATAAAAAGTCTGTCTTCCTTAATTCAATCTAAAATTAAATTAATAATTTTGTGAAATAATTAGACGACTAAACTATATGGGTAGAACATCTTCATTATCTGACATACCTTTTAATGAGTCTCTGAATGATTTCGGAACGGAACGTTACGTTAATGGCCTCATTAAATTTATTGAGAATTCCTCTGCTCCGATCACAATAGCACTTCAAGGTGAATGGGGAAGTGGCAAAACTTCACTTATGAACCGCCTTGAAAGAGTATTGTGCACATATGAAGATTCTCAATTCGTAGGTATTGGAATTAATACTTGGGAATATTCTATGTTGTCTTCTCCAGAAGAAACGGTGTTCAAAATTATTGAACGTCTTGTAAAAGAGCTATCTCAAAACGATGGCAACACAAAGAAGACATGGAATAAGTATTTGAAGAAGATAAAACATGCCACTTACAGAGGTCTTTATGAAGGCGTTAAAATGATTCCCGGCATGGCCATAGCCGTTGGTGCTGCGAATGTGCCTTCAGATTACAAGGATAAAGAAGAAATAGTGGAAGATATCACGCTCTCCGATCTGAGAGTATCTTTAGAGACTGCCGTGAATAATCTGATTGCCACAAAGAATAAAAAAGGTGTTATAGTGTTTGTAGATGACCTCGACCGCTTGAACCCACCGGTGGCCGTGGAAATACTTGAATTGTTGAAAAACGTATTTACTCTCGACCATTGTATATTCATTTTGGCAATTGACTATGAAGTGGTTGTTAAAGGACTGGAACCGAAGTTCGGTAATCTCACAGACCATAATGAACGAGAATTCAGGTCCTTCTTTGACAAGATTATTCAGGTTCCATTCTCTTTACCTGTCAATAATTACCGACCGATGGATTTCATTCTGAAATCGTTGGTGGATATTGGATACCTGAATGAATTTGATACCACCAATCCGAATGTACGGTCAATATTTACAACAATAGTGGAGTCTTCGGTAGGAAAGAATCCGCGCTCAATCAAAAGATTAATCAATACTCTTTCTCTGCTTGACTGTATAGATTCATGTGGCTCCACAAATAAGAAAGAAACATCCCTGGATGAAAAGATTTTGAATTTCATCGTTGTTGCAATTCAGATCTGTTATCCTAAAATCTACAGGATGTTATCTCAGAAACCCGGCTTTACAACATGGGATGCCGCATTTGCTTCTAAAATGGGCGTTTCTATGGATGATGAAGAAGACCAAGGAGCAGTAGTAGATGAAAGCAAAGAACAAGAAGTTCAATGGGAAGATATAATAGAACGTGTGTCGTCGACGGATGCTTTCTTATCTCAACATCTTAATGATGTGATAACCCTATTGAACTTAATATTGGAAGTGTTGAGTAAAACCAATCAGACTTCCCCAGAGCAGGTTTCGGAGAAGATGAAAAAGATTTTGGATAAATCTTCGGTCACTGGAATTAATTCCGGTTTAACTAATGAGAATTTTGACAAGAAAACCTTTATGGGTAAATTACATCAGAATATTATTAACCGGATTCAGGAATTGCGCCCTGACATAAAGAAATGGCAGCTTAAACGTAATACAGGAAACGGAGGTATATACATTTGGTATGATGATAAGAATTATATCAATACAACCTTTACTCCTTCTATAAATGCTAAAAACAAGATAACATTAAGATTGTGGTTACATCTTGAAATTAAGCGTCCCGATAGATTGAAGGGAAAGAGCTATGAAGAAATAATGCAAGAGAAGCCACTTGCGGATGCTCTCGCAAAATTAGATGAATTGATGGTTCCGCTGCTTGATAAAAAAACATGGTTTTTCCATGGCAGAACATACGAAGATAATCCCACTTATTTCAAAAGTTATAGGGATGAATTACGGTATGTCATAGAAATGGGATGGTTGCCAAACCATGTGGCCAATAATCCCCAGTTTTGGGTGGATTTGGATAAGCCTTCCCATTTTGAGGAGCCACAAATTATTGATACCATTGCAAAAGTATTAATTGCAAATCACGATTTCCGGAAACAACTCAAAGATTGGCAATAAAGTCACAACGGCATCACTTAATTGCGATGCCGTTGTCAATTATATTTTACGATATCAAAGTAGGTTCTACTGTCAATGGCCTTCCGGTCGAAGTCGGCACCCCCGACAAAGCCTTTCATTTGTAGGAGAAATGTCGTACTTTTGTAAAAAATTAATGCTACAAAATCTTTTTAATATGCAAGAATTGACTAATGAGGAAATAACAGGCTTTTTAATTATTGGAGGCGGTTCTATATTACTATCATATATTTTGTTAAAGTTAAAAGATATTTTATGGATTCCATTAATTCTTTGGGGATTAGGTACTACTACTTGGTTTATTTATAATAAGGCGAATGTTGATGCTTTATGGTTTATGAATCTCGATCAAACTGGAGTATTTTTGGGTTCTTTAGGATGCCTACTCTTTGGTCTTTACATTGCAATACAAACATTTATGATGTTTGAATTAACAGCCAAAGTTGCAGATGACAAAAGGAGTATGTTAATTATCCCCCTAATGGCGGTAATTGCCGGGGTAGTTTTGTGCTTAATAAAAGCAGAGTACATTGATATCAGCATTTGGTGGATCTGGGGTCCTGCATTAGCTTTAGTAATCTCAATAGCCTTTGTATTTTTCAATGGAGGTATTGATGCAGATCAACTGGGTAGCATTTTTGGAATAATACTTCTTTTAGGATGTACTTGTATGTATGTTTATACTTTCACAGACGTTATGGCAAATTCTGGAGCTACAATTTGTGGAATTATATTCTTTTATTTCCTTTTCAGGAAAAGTGGTACAAAAGAATTAATGATGGGGTATAGTTATGATTCGCGTAACTATAAGCCAATAACAAGTTCTCTCTCCACTGCTTCAAGTGTCTCTTCTGTAACAATGCCAACTGAATCTACAAAAGAAGCGGTTAGACCTTCAAGAGTACCAATGATGCTTATAACGTTTAAAGGCAAGTATTACCTAAATGGAATGAAGGTAATAAATAAAACTATTCGGTGTACGCAGGCTGAAGCAAGGCAATATACTACTTATATGTACGATGCCGATAGTGGCGAGGCATGGATAAAAGCTAACTATCCGGGCGCAGATATTACAAAGGGTTGGAGTCTTAACGTAAATATTAAAAAAGAACAATAAAAATGGATAAAGGAACGGGCTTCTATGGCCTCTATAGAGTTTAATTACAATTATTAAAGATAAGAGAGAACATTAAAAGATAATTAAAGATAACGGTCATGGTTTGACTCATAATAAGGGAGTCATTTGAAGACGTATAAACACTCATATAAATTAAATTATTATAATTTATTCTTTTTTCCGGTATAATCTTATCTTTGGTTTCTTTTGAATTCTTCCAAACGAGGGATATCGTCATCTGTGAAACCGGCAAGCTCTATGGTTTCTTCCATGGAATAACCTTTGGCTAACATTCGTTTGGCGAACTCTACTTTTTCTTTCAATATTACATCAGCATTTTCGTTTTTTCTCTGACGGGTGATTGTATGCTTTAACTTTCCGAATACGAAATTGAACTCTAATGAAGTCTTGGTTTCCGTGGCTTGTAAATCCGGTATTATGAGATTCCCGAGAATCTCTCCTATCCTTACCATCCCTTTCTTTTTGAATTCATCAGAGTCGGAGTCATGCATCTCGAGCAAGGTTCTTTTCAGCTCCCTTACCTCAGCAAAAGTTTCAACTATTGCAATAGTAGTTTCCGTAGCTATCGGGCTTTTCAGGATAGTGGCTAGCATATATAAGCCTTTTTCACTAAAGAGCTTAATTGAAGCATAAGAATGTTTTAGATTGAACTGGTGAAAATTTTTCACCAGTTGGTTTTTCTCCTCAGGTGAACTAACTAAAATATAACCATCTGGAAATTTGGTGGGATTATTTTTAACGGCTCTATTTATATCCTTGGTTTCAACTCCATAAAGTTTTGCCACAAGAAAATCAGGAATTACTTCAGTATTCCTCAGAGAAATTATCATTCCCTTTACTTCTTCTATTTTTACTATATCTGCCATAACTTTTTTTTATTTTGAAACCCTTTTCTCAAAAGCAACCTTCGGTTCTTCTACAATCTTAGATGATTACGCTAGATTATTCTTATCTTTCTATAATACCGAGTCGATTCTTGTTACTTTTGATAAGCGGGACATGAAATCCGGATTCATTCGGGCCTTCTGTTTATTATAAAGATTTTGAAGACGGATCCATATATCCGCATCAATCCCTAAAGCTGCTTCTAATAGCAGCGCGAATTCAATGTTCACGGATCGTTTCCCGTTAATAATCTCATTCAGAATTGATGGTTGCATCCCGATCTTTTCGGCGAGTTGCCTCTGAGTTATACCTCTTGATAAAATCTCGTCTTTAATATATTCTCCCGGATGTATAAGATTACTGGGAAACATATTCTCGGTTAGTCTATATTCTGCATTTGCCATAATTCTTTATTTATTGATAATGATTAGACAATTCAATTATATGACATATTGTCAATATCGGATGTTCTTCGTTTAAAGTAACTGTAAATTCTATTCTATATTGATCATTTACTTTTACTGAAGAAAGCCCTGCTTTATCTCCTTTTAAGACTTCATAATGTAAGGACTTGATCTGCCATAATGTTTCAATAGATTCCGCAGTTCTCAAAAAGTTTATCGCTTTCTGATAACCCTTGATGATTTGAGGCTGGTATCGATGCTTTTTATCATCTGATCTTCCTTCTGTATAAAGTTTGAGGAGATATTCATTTTCAAAGGAAACTTCCATAACCAGATTATTTAAACAAAGATAATTATTCTTTATAAAATTCGCAAATATGAGAACAAATTATTCTTACTTTATTTAATTGAGTTAATTTGCTTTATAAGTTTGAATCGGTTGATAGGAAATGAAAGATCATTTAAGACTTTTCAGTTGTTCGACATATTATATATATAACGGCTTAATGAACGGCTTTGTGAACGGTTTTTTCTTTCTCTGGCTTTTCTCATTTTGTTGTCATTGAAAAGGACTTTTAGATAAGGTTAAAAAAATACCATTCAGTAGTACACGTCCTATATATGCATCGGGTGAATGAATTGAAAAGTAAACGTTTGGGAAGAAGTTCCTTTGAGATATTTTTCTATATAGTAAGTTGTCCTCAATGTTCAAGTAAAAATTTTAACGACTATAATTTTGATGATACCGTCTATAAGAATTAATTTTGTATTTTATAAAAAAGGTTATGACTCAAATAATAGTAACATTAGAACCGGGAGCAGACACATTCTTTCTTAAACGAGTCATTGATAACATGAAAGGAGTATTCAAAACTTCTGTGGAAGAGAATTCTAAATCTGTGACTAATGAAAATAAAAGCAGTGAATGGCTTGAAAAGCTCCACCAAATTAAACGGGATATAAATCCTGATGTGATTGATATGAATGATGAAAGGACCAGATATCTAATGTCAAAATGAAAAGATTATTTCTGGACACAAACTTCATTATAGATTATTTTGTAAGAGAGGATTTTAAAGGAGATTGTGAGAAACTCTTAGCCAATGGTTCTGAAAGAGGCTATATTTTTTGTGTCTCCTATCTTTCAATTGCAAACTTTGCTTTCATAATGAGGAAGGAATCAAAGGAGTTGCTTCTTTCACTAATAAAAAGAATATGCGAAATTTTTGAAGTAATTCCAAATAATAAAAATCAAATAGAAGTCTCCCTGTCAATTGAAGCAAAAGATTATGAAGACGTTTTGCAATATGTATCAGCAGTTGATGGGAACTGCGATTGTATAATTACGAGGAATGAAAAAGACTATAGTTTTTCAGAAATTCCGGTATTTCCTGCTACTGAATTTATAAAGAAATATTTTTAAAAGAATTTTTAAAAGACTACCTTGCACATTACCTTGTACAAGGAAATTAAGAGAACGTTAAATTGTTATTAATCAGTCGACTATAATGGTTCCGGATTTGACTCATAATCAGGGAGTCATTTGAAGGCAGAATCTTTCCTATTTTTCAATTCCTCAACTTCCTCTTTACTTATTATAGAGATTTATTCTATTTTCTTTATAATTCGTGCAGGATTACCCGCGACAATGGTATCAGCCGGAACATCTTTTGTTACTACGGAAGCGGCCCCCACTACAGAATTATCACCGATAGAAACTCCCGGCAATATCGTGGCTCCCGCTCCTACCCAGACTCTTTTACCGATATGTATTGGTTTACATGTTATAACATTCCTGTCATCAAGGTCATGGTTGTTTGAAATAAGCTGAACATTGGCTGCTATCTGAGTTTCATCGCCAATAGTTATGCCCCCTGCAGCCATCATGAGACACCCGTTCATTACGATTACATTCTTTCCGATTTTAACTTCATGAAATCTTACTCCCGTTAAAGGTGCCATAACCCGGCTCCCTTCACCCATATCGGGAAAGATTTTTTTCATCCTTTCTTCATATTCCGGAGTAAAAGGCATTGTGGTGTTAAATAGAAAAACATCTTGTGCTTGTTCAGCTGCCAGTTGTAACTCTTCAGGGGTCTGTTTGGTCACGTCTATTCTTTTTTCTTCCATTTCTGTATCCTTTTATGCTGCAAAAATACTTAATTCTCCATTAAAATAAATCAAGGATTAAATTTGATTTAACCTTACACTCTCAAGATTTACAATATTCCCTGATTAAACTTTTCAATAAAAAATAACTCTAATAAATAAGAGATCACCAATAAAAACTTACGGCTATGAAAACGAGAATCCTTACCGTATTATTTTTGAGTCTCTGCTGTATATGTGGAGCATTTAATGTAGAGGCACAGCCTCGTGCCCCTAAAGTTTCTCACAAATCAATGTTGATGCCACCTCCGCCGCCTGTTAAGGTCGTGAAGAAAATTCATACCCCAAGGATGTTTAATCCAATAGGCCATATTTACTCTTTCTCTATGCCGGGATATAATATAATGTATAATTTCTCTCCCAACGGTAGAGTTTATAGAGAAGGCGATAAAATCGGTAATCCATACACCTTGAGAGGAAATATGATAACCGTCTACAGCAATCGGGTTCCTCAAAGGATTATTGGAACGGGTAAAATAAGCCGGGACGGCAGACACATAGAATGGTTGGAAACTTTAAACGGTGCAAAATATCGTTTAAGATTAATAGGATAATATAAGAAAACTTTACCGAGTTAGTTATATAAAGTTACAAAAGAGGTGGCTAATTTTATTTAGGTCGCCTCTTTTTTTATATTCGTGATTTCCTTTGTTTTCATTATGTTTCGCATGGTAACGGATCATCCTTAAGGAATTGTGGACGTTAGATTTTATTAAACTAACTTTTTTGAGAAAATAGTTTTGGGCTCGGGATAGATGGCTCTGAGAACTTTAAAAGCCTTAAATCGTTATATTTATAAAAATCATCGGTTTATGAAAAAGGATACAATTTACGGAGTGTTTAAGCAACGAGTAACTCAAAACCCAAACGGTCCCGTGGTGTTACAGGATGATACCACCATAACATTTTCGCAACTTGATAAAACTGTAGATGCGATTTTGGCTAAGTTTCAAGGTGAAAGACATGAGTTCATCGGTATTGTAATGCGTCATGGTTACCTCCAGGTAGCTGCAATGCTCGCTGTTTTAAAAAGCGGGGCTGCTTATATCCCTGCTGAACCATCTTTGCCATCCGACCGGATAAATTATATGATGAGAAATGCAGGCGTGAATCTTGTTATCGATGATGATTTTTGTAAAGATCTGATGCCTGATCCTCCGGAATTCCCTGATAAGAGCGAACCAAACGGATTAGCTTACGTGCTATACACCTCAGGCACAACCGGTAAGCCCAAAGGAGTGATGATCGAAAACCATTCCGTAGTGAATTATGCCGAGGCATTCAAGGAGGAAATGAAGATTGGTTCAGGAGACGTGATGCTTCAGTATTCTATTTGTTCATTCGATATTTTTGTAGAGGAAGTGTTTGCTACTATTCTCAACGGAGCAGCTCTTGCTATCCCTTCATATGAAGTGCATAACGGATCTTTGGAAGGACTAATGGATTTCTGTCGGCGACATAATGTAACGATTCTCGACGGATTCCCTTATCTTGTGGCTGATGTAAATCATAAACCGGAATTACTGCCCCCTTCGGTAAATCTTATAATCAGTGGAGGTGATGTGGTTAGGGACAATTATATCTCAAATCTGAAGAAGGCAAATGTCAGGATTTACAACACCTACGGTCCTTCGGAAACCTGTGTTTGTTCAAATTATTTCAGAATAGATAATGCAGAAGCCCTTAGCGACGGCACTTTCTTGATAGGTAAGCCGGTGAAAGGAGTAGATGTGAAGATTCTTAACGAAAAATTTGAAGAAGTACCTCTCGGAGAGACCGGCGAACTCTGTATTTTTGGTGAAGGAGTAGGGAGGGGGTACCTTGGTAATCCTCCCGAACAGGTGAATTATGTAACACTTCCGGATGGCACTCGTTTCTATCGAAGCGGTGACTTGGGCTATCAGCTTGCTGACGGCAATATGGCTTTTCTCCACAGACGCGATGATCAGGTGATGATACTTGGTCGTAGGGTAGAGCCGGAAGAGGTGGAAAACGTATTGAACGAATATACGGATATCGACCGCGGGATTGTAAGGGCTTTTAAAGATGAGGCAGGATTGCATTACCTTGTGGCATACATCGTTCCGGAGGTTGGTTTTTCCCTGACTTCACTAAAAGAATGGTTGAAATCAAAGCTTGCGGATTTCATGGTGCCGGAATTTTTTGTGGCATTACATAAAATCCCGGTAACCGACAGAGGTAAAGTCGATATGGATCAACTGCCTGTGGTGCTTAAGGAAGGAGAATACAAATGATGGAAATCCGCAGAATAAAGGATATTGATGAGTTGCTCAAGTGGCGACGCGAGGTTATCTCAAATGTATTTGGTGAGGAAGCTTCTGAACAACTCATGGAAAGGAATGAAGAGTATTATCGGAGGCATATTGAAGATGGCACCCATCTCGCGTTTGTGGCTTTATCATCCGGCATAGAAGCCGGTTGCGGTGCGATATGTCTCACTGAAGAATTGCCCTCTCCCGATAATCCATCAGGTAAGTGTGCTTATCTGATGAATATTTATGTGAAGAGTGAATTCAGGGAAAAAGGTATCGCTCATGCATTGGTGACTCGACTTATTGAAGAAGCTAAAAATAGAAATTGTGGGAAAATATATCTTGAAACCACCGAAAGCGGCAGACCTGTGTATGCCTCACTCGGCTTTCACGATCTTCCCGATATGATGAAATTATAGATGGTATGATAAGTAAAATAAATGTAAAAGGATACCTTTGTCACCTTGCACAGTTTCCCGGTGCCGATACAATAACCTATATGCTTTACCCGGCTTTAGCGCAGTTGGAAGATAAATGGGTGGAAAAAATGGCACTTGAGCACAAAATAAACCTGGTAATGGTATATGTGCCGGCAGCCGACTGGAACAACGCTCTTACTCCTTGGCCTGAACCTCCGGAAGCTAAAGGATTTGATCCCTTTGGAGGGAAAGCACCTGAGTTTCTCGATTTTCTTCAAACAGAAATAATCCCGAGCATAGAATCTAAAATTAAGATTAGTTTCAGAGATTTGGTGGGAGTGTCGCTCGGAGGTCTTTTCACATTGTGGCAATGGATGATTTGCAATTCTTTCCGAAACATTGCCTCTCTTTCTGGGTCTTTTTGGTATGAAGGGTTTGTAGAATGGTTTGACGGTAAACTGGCTCCCTTTTCTGCTATGAAACAGAGTAAAGGTATGGCTTATTTTTTATTGGGCGAAGAAGAGCCTAAGGCTCACATTCAGGCATACCAAAGCGTGGGTGACAATACTTTGCATATAGTAGAAAAATTAAAGCAATCCGGTATCAATGTCACTTTTGAATGGGTGCCCGGTAATCATTTCAGCCGACCCGTGCATAGAGCAGAAAAGGCTCTTGAAAAATTGTATCCCCTCTAATATGATGGAATGTTAGAAAGATGGAAAGTTAGAACGGGAAGGTTTTTTCAAAATCCTATTAATTATAACGGGAAGGATTTTTTTTCAAAATCCTATTAAAAGAAAACTATAGGAAACCCTCTATCCCTTAATAACTGCTTTCAAGCAATTGTATATCTAATGACATTGATTATAGGCCCATGGCTTTCTTCAAGAAGCATCGCAATTTTTGATACCTCAATGTAAATAGTATTGCTATATTCCGGGAATGGGCTTTTAATCATCATCTATAGAGGGATCCGGTTCTTGTGCCCATTGTCTCTCGCGTTCACGTTCTGCCAGTTTCTTCCAGGAATCTATATGTTTAATTATATTTTGCCTCCTCTCTTCCGGAGTATCGGGAGGAAGATTTTCCAACCGGTCTTGGTAAAGATTTGCTATTGATTCAGCGGCAACCCAATCTCCAAATCCATAGGCATCTTCCCAATACTTGCGTGCCAGACGGAATCCCTTTTCAGCGTCACAACCTATTCCTTCGGCATATAAAGCTCCCATTCTATATGAGTAATCATGGGGATTGAAATTAACAGCTTCTTGAGTCCAATGGAAAATTTTTTCAGCAAGATCCTTAGTCCTATGTTCCTCCGGAATCACCATATCCACAAACCATTGGTCGTAATAATAGTCACTTAGTTTACATGCTGCTTCTCCCACCTCTTCACCTATGGCTTCATAATGTTCCACTGCCACTTCAGGATCTCCGCCTCGTGCCATATCCATAAAAAAGTCACCCAACCAAAGATGGGCAACCTTAGACCACCTGCTATCTGTTTGACTACACCTTTCCATGAAGGTTTCAGCATCATAATGATCATATTTCTGGCGCGGCCCTCCAAATTCCTGATCAGGAGTCTCCGCATTCTCACACATATGTCCTAATATGTATAGTGCGGTCCCTTCATTTTCCTTTGCTGCAGTTTCAGCATATTCAAATGCTTTTTCCAAATCCTGCTCAACGCCTATGCCGTCATAATACATCATTGCCAACAAACCGGTGCTTTCCGTGGAAACCGGTGCCTTCAGCACCAATTCTGCAGCTTTTGTATATGCATCAGGATCTTCATCTTCCAGTGCCAGAATATCATAAAATTCGTCAGACAGTCTTCCCATAACCCTTGTAATAATCAGTCAAACATAACTCGTGGATTCATAACAGCCGGCGATTTCCAATCAATACCATATTTTTCTTTAAGAATTCGTTTTTTTTCATACCAATAAATATGGCAGAATCCCATACCTTTGGGTTTATCTTTTAGTAATTGATCCAATTCTTTTTCTACATATTTGATCACAGCTTTATATTCGGCTGTATCTTCGATTGGATCATGTTTCAACGGGCTCATCTATTTTAATTGTTATAATGGTTATATTATCTCTTCCTCCCTCGTTCTTTGCAAGTTCTATCAATTTATAAGGCTCAAAAAAGTTTTCTTCAATCATTTCATCGCTCACAAGATCACTCAAACCATCCGAACAAAACAGATAACTGTCTCCGGCTATCGGTTCATATATTGAAATATCTGAAAAGAAATCTTTGGGCTCATTTCCTAAGAAATTGTAGATAAGGTTGCTCGGGGTCTCCGGATTCCCGGTGCGTTCACGTTCCGAATGATCTGTAGAAAGTTGTTTTAGCACTCCGTTTCTCAATCTATAGCAACGGCTATCGCCAATATTAATGATAAAAAGACTTGTTTTATCAATTATAATACCCACAAAGGTAGTGCCCATCTCTCTCAACTCAGGACGCAACTTTCCGGTTTCTAACACCAGATTATTAGCATTGACCGCCCATTGTTTTACTGCTTCTATGGTTTCACTATCTTCCTTCGGTAATCCTTTCTTGATAAAACTGCTGAAAGAACGGCAAACAATCTCGGAAGCAACCTCTCCACCTTCGTATCCTCCCATGCCGTCTGCAACGGCAAATGCAACTGCAGGATTTTCTTCAGAAAGATCAATTTCTCCCTTTGTCTCACCGTCACGGATAAGTTTCCCGGCCACATAGGCCATGTCTTCATTGTTTTTCCTGACACAACCTATATCGCTTATGGCAAAATATGATATTTTTTCTACGGAATTATCACTCATCCTACAATTACATCAAAGATATATGTTCCAAGGTCTACAACATCTCCTTCCTGGAATTTCATCGGGGTGCCGGGTTGCAGCTCCACATCATTTATTAAAGTGCCATTTGTGCTTCCAAGATCTACGATATACCAATCTCTACCTCGTTTCTCAAACTTTGCGTGCTTGCGCGAAATCAGATTACAATTTGAGAGAAGATGTTCATAAGGACTGTCGCTTCTACCGATTATGGCCTCATCTTGCGGTCGAAGTTGAATGTGCCCTTTCCTGGCTTTCAAAACTAAACCTATTCTTGCTATCCTGCCACCTACCGTGGTGTTACCATAATCTACAAGATCCTCCTCTTCCTTAGTGGTTTTAACAGTAGTATCCGGTTTTTTCTCGACTTTCCCTTTTGATACCATAGGTTTCCCACACTCGGCACAGAAATCATCAGTGCCAAGTGCCCCGCAATTCACACACTCAAGCAATTCAGCACCGCATTGGTCGCAGTATTTGCTGTCATCAGGTATCATTTCTCCGCACGACGGACATTCTATCTCTTTCATAATTATTCTGGCTCTTAATCAAACTTAGGTATATCGGCTGCCTCAATGGTGGTAAGTGAATCCGGATCTGCATCAATAATGGAAGGGTCGTTGGCAATCCTGTTACCTTGCAATTCCACTACTGCATTAAGCAGATTGACTACCTCACGTGCATTCCCGAAATGCTGGCGTTTATTAGCCACCATTCCCTCAATATGTGCTTTTACTGCCTCTTCGGCCTCTTTTGTCAGATTGAACTTCCTCTTCTTGGCATTCATCATGAAGATTTCAAACAATGCTTCGGCATCATAGTCTTCAATGTGGAAATTCTTGTTGAATCTACTCATAAGTCCGGGATTCCCTCTTCTCACGAGTTCTTGCATACGGTCTTTATAGCCGGCAATTACCACTACAAATTTACCCTTGTCATTCTCCATTCGGGTCATCAAGGCATCGAGGGCTTCATTGCCTGTATTGTTCATGCTTCCCGGGTGGGGGAGAAGGTTATAAGCCTCATCGATGAAGAGCACTCCTCCCATTGCCTCGTCAACTGCCTTATCCATGTTTTGGCCCGACGCGTTTACATAGCTTGAAAGAATAGTCTTAGCCTCCCTCTCTATTACTTTATCTGTAGGTAAAACTCCGGCTGCATGGAGCACTTCTCCGAGGCGTTTTGCTATAGTAGTCTTGCCGGTTCCTGGATTACCGGTGAGGATAATGTTCACCGGCTGCAGTGCAGCGGCTCCGAGACCACGCTCCATCCTCATTCTGTTGACCATGGCAACGTTTGCGAGTTTTCTTATCTCTTCTTTAATATCCGTCATCCCTATAAGGTCGTCCATTGAAGAGATGACCTCGTCTACAGTCTTGGCTTGTTTTTCATTTCCGTTGATGTCGGCCATTGTAATTACAAATTCCTGACTCTTGTCAAAGCCTCCTTCTTTGATGGCTTTCTGCACTCTGGAGTTCTGAACCTTTATAGCCTTGTCTACAACATTTCTCACATCCCTGGCGTTACCGAAATCTTTCTTGCGGCTCACATACATCTTTTCGAAGAATTTGTCGATCATCTTGTCGGCTTGCTCATCGAGAGTATATCCTTGTGATTTAATCATTCTTCGTGCTATTTCCGTAAGTTCCGGTCCCTTATAGTCCCTGAAATCAATTGTTTCATTGAAACGTGATGATAATCCCGGGTTCGCATTCTCTATGAAATAATCCATCTCTCTGGGATAACCCGCAAGAATCACAACAAGTTTACCCTTACGGTCTTCCATATTCTTGAGCATAACCGTCACTGCTTCATTGCCGAATTGATCATCAGAGCCGTTCCACATGTTATATGCTTCATCGATAAAGAGTATTCCACCCATCGCCTTGTCGAATGCGGCGTCTACCATCGGGCCCGTATGTCCCACATACTGACCTCTTAAATCCTTGGGCGCTACCTCAATCAATTGGCCTGAGGTAAGAATTCCCATTGCACTGAGTGCATCAGCAAATACTCTCGCCATTGTGGTTTTGCCCGTACCGGGATTTCCCAAGAAAAGATAATGGTCTTTTAATTCATAGGTCTTATCCGGATGAAGTTTCTGGAAAGACTTGATGGAATCAACAATTCCGGTCATAGTCTTCTTGATTTCATCGACTCCTACAAATTTGTCGAATTCACCCATCACTTCATCCAAAGTCTTTGGAACATATTCTTTACCATCTATATCCTCCGGTAATATCTCTTTTGGAGTCTTACCTTTGCCACGCATTGTGGCTTTCATCACGATATCATTGGTTTTTGAGGAAGCCAAATGAGCATTGCCAAACTTTACTGAGTTTCTTCTTTCATAATTTATTACCCTCACAAGTTTATCATATGCCTCTTGAGTTAGTGGAAGTTTAAAATGCTCGAGTAGCATTGCTTCTGTAATATCAGCCACTTCCAATGCTGTCAATTCCTCAAGTTTTATATGTTTTGCAAAAAGATTCTTTATTTCAGGATTTCTTTCCACGAACGAAGCCATTTCCGGCCCTCCGGTCATAAGCACAATCATTTTATCGTCGGTATTCACCAATTTGTTTCTCATATTAGTGAATACATAATGCAGTGGTGTCCCGACCAAATCATCTGAACCATCGGAGGGTAGCAATTTATCTGCATCATCCAGACTTAACATTTGCAATGGCTTTTCTGCAAGATTAAGTTGGTCAATGGATAATGAGGTATAAAAGTCCATCTCCTCTAATTTCACGATGCCCTTATTAAGAAAATAATCCTCTATAGCATCCCTGAAATGTGATTTTCCACTTCCTGTAGGCCCGGTTATAAGTATATTTGAATTTAAAGTATTCAACACCGACTTTCCTCTTTGTTTCATTAAGGCAAGGATAGTCGTAACAAATTCTCTTATCTGTTCTTTCTTTTGATCAAGGCCTATGATTGCATCGAGATCATCCTTTTTCTCTCGTTTTATTTTCCTTCTACCTCCCTTTGCGACAGTAATTTCTTCTACCACCGGAAGTTTTTCACCGCAGAAGCGACAAAAAATTGCTTCTTCACGGTTATCCTTGTTACATTTATCACACTTTTTCATCATCTAATATGCGTTGTTTTTCCGTTTCGGTCTGTTCTGTAAGTACCCAACGGGCCTATATTTGTCACACTGCCATCGGCATTCTTAATGTCCATACCCCTAAATAGATAAGCGGCTCCTATCATCAGACAGATTGAAAATAAGAAATTGATAACTACAAAAATTGCTGATATTACGGTTAATACCGTTCCAATAATAAGCAAAACAGTGATAATTGTATTTGCAGTTCCGTCAACACGTCCTACGAATCCATATAATTTATAAGAGAATATCATCAGGGCAGCCCCTAAAGAATAGGGTACCAGTAGGGGAGTAGCAATCCAATAACCCACATCATCCGGGTTCACCCACCACGTGGCATCCGTGCCTACTGAAATAGCGGCTCCTATTTCAAGTACTGAAATAACACATAAAGGAAGAACGAACGCCCATTTCATTAAAAATGTCACATTGGGGAAAACTCCGAGAGCAATGAGAATTGTACCGGATATAAAGGCACATAGAAGTGCCAGTAAGCCCGGTAAAGGGGTCCTGTAGAAATCACCAAGTTTCGTGTTACTTAGATAATTTCTTATTCCCAATCCTGATGTTAATTCTCCATTTTCATTAACCGGTTTTAAATCTTTTTTGGGGAAAGGGTCAACATAAAATTTCCCTTCATGTTCAATTATAAAGGATTCTTGGCTAATATAAGGAGTGCCGGAATAGTTTAAGGATTTATCCGGCTTTATTTCGAATCCTCCTACTTCAATACCATTTTCGAGGTAAATATGTGGCTCCGATTTTATATATTTCCAGTTTTCACCTTCCCTTTCCACCGGAACAAATCTTGCCTTTCCGGCTTTGTTGGAGATAACATATCTCTGTGGCTCGTTATCTGCCAAGGAATATGAAATACCGGTGAGTAATAAAATTATAAATAGAAAGTATTTCTTCATCACTAATAGATTATTATTATTTCAGTGTGTCTTCTCCAAGTATATTACTTGAAGATGGTTTTTCCTCATTAACTTCCTGAGGGGCATCTTCGATAATTATTTCCTCCGTAGGTTCTTCAATATTTACTACAGGCGCCTCTTTTTTCTTTGCCGGAGCTTGCTTTTGTGTTGAAGAAGAAGAGGTTGATTTTTGACCCTTGTCGGTATTTGTTAATGGGGTTTTCGTGAAAATCACTTCATTCGCTAAAGTTTTCCTGTCATAGTATAATCCTCTCCATTCCTTAGTTCTGGAATTATATTCCGCATCAAGATTTTGTTTGTTGTAAGATCCGGTTTTAACCATGAAACTAAAAGATTCCGGAATAGTGTCCTTTTTACTGCGCACCCATCCTATAGCAGGAACCGGAGCTTGATTACCTATCTTTATCGTACCATAGATATTTTTCCCATCCTCTATTGTATCAATTTGACATACTATTTTTGTGCCGGTTGGTATTTTGAATTCCCAAGTGCCGAGCACCCATTGACCGGCAACTACTTTTTCTTCTCCAACTCTACCATAAACCCATGAATAATGGCCGCTCAACTCCGGTGTCGCAAAAAACCAGATAAGGAATATCATCCATACAGGTGCAGCCCAGAACCAACCCACCGAGGCCATACCACTACGGGTTGCCTTGTCATAACTTCTTTGCCTTTGAGAATAAAGAGTAAGTGCATTTTCAACGTTTTTCTCATCAGTATCTCTAAAAGTGAAATATAAGGCATCCAACTGACGATACTCAAACATATTGCCCGAAATTACTTTACCTCCGGTATCTACCTTATCACGTCGGAACAGAGATGCAACAGAGAAAATTGCGCCACCCAAGACTAAAGCTCCAACAATGAAATATAATACTGAAGGGAACCAGGCAAAACCGGCCCACGCTATAGCTGCCACTATCAAACCACCGATCGCCCCTGGCAACAAAGAGCCGAAGAAACCTTCAAACAAAATTCCGGCACATATTGCAATAGCTATGAAACAGATAAACCATGTAGCCAAGAAATTTCCGGAAATTGGATTGACATCCGGTATTGCAAAAAACCATGACAATCCTAATATCATCAGGGTAGGTATACCGGCAAGTAGAAGGAAGAAAATTCTATTTCTTTTTACCTTCTTGTCGCTCTTTTCAAGTTTTTTAGAAGCCGAATCAATCTGTTTTATGGCCTTGTTATATCTCTGGGCATAATAATCTTTGGGATCTAACTTGCTTATAAATTCTATATATTTGGCAGTCTCCTTTTCATAGGTGAACTTTTTGGATAGATCTAATTTTGGATTCTCTTGGAAGAAGACTGTTAACCAAGCGTCAAGCCATGCCACGGGAGTGCCATCTCCGGTGGGCATTTCATTCTTATCACCTCCCAAAGCTTTGGCCACTACATCCTTAGGAAAATTTTTCAATTGGTCAGGTGAATCAATCACTTTCCCATCCAAGGTATAAGTAGGTGCTTTCCCTAAAAAGCCGGCAACTGACTTATAGGCGCCTATCACTGTGTCATACGGACCCGCTTTCTGAATGTTTTCCTCATTTTCAACGTCCATACAATATCTGTTCCAATTCAGGAAGTTAAAATATGCTTCCCCACGGGCACGCAAATAGTCTCCGATATAACTTCCGTCCATATCTTCGAAGAATGCTACCAACATGCCGTCATCATCCTTTCCGGTCTGACAGTCTGTGAGTAAATCCGCCAGGTATTCTCCTACCTCTTGAATTGTATAAACCCGTTTTTCCGAATCTTCATCCGTATTAAAATCAACATCTACATTGGGATCCAATTCATATAGAATTCTAAAAGGAGAGTCAGAATGATAATAAATGGATTCTACATCATCATCGCTGCTGTCGATCAGTTTCCTTATTTTACCTGCCAATGCCGGGTCTCTATATGCCAACCATAAAATAAACCCCGGAGACTTAAGCATTGCCTCATTTGTGTCATTTACATAGCCACCATCTTCTTGTATGTAACCAAACAGTTCATCAATAGTTGTTGCAAATTCAAAAGTGCCGCGAACTTCAACCGGTAGTGGCAGGTCGTTAAACTGCTCCGCAAGATAATAAGCTGCCAGATAGGCATTGAGATCATAGTCGCCGGTGTCGAAATTATCATCTATCAGATAATCATCCAATTGATCCAACACCTTATCCAATTTCAAAGCCTTGAAATAAATCTTAAGGTTGGTGTCGTCTTCCAACACTTCAGATTTCATTTCATTTAAGTGTTTAATGGCATATTTAGAAATTTCCGCCGGATCGGACATGTGAGTTCCTTCGGGGCTGACATAATCCATCGATGGGTCGAGCATATAAACTATGGTCATCAAACCGGCATCCTGATTCCGGGGATAGATTTTTTCAACTACCTCCTCTACATTTACTGCGATTTCATTTCTGCCTGTTTCTTCCAGCCATTTCGTTACTCTTCCCGAATAGAGATATTTCTTTCCTAACACTTTATCCTCCAAGAGATAATGGGCTAATTCTGCGGGTGAATGAGCAACTTGATTTTTGGCAGAATTAAACACCACCTGGAAACCGGAATTAACCTCTCCCTGTCCTTCATTGTCAAGATCTTCACCTTTAACCCATCTCTTAATATCTTCGAAATTGGCACGGTCAGCCATCTTCAGGCGTGTCAATGCCTTAAGCAACGACACCATGTGGTGAGACATGTCGCTTGGCATCGGCAAGGTCTCATTCAGTTTGGCTCGAAGCAATTTCGATTCATTAGCAGTGAGTTTTGCCTTTCCCATCCATAGGCAGAGAAGGGCTACACCTAAGGAAAAGTAATCACTCTCCACACCTACCTCGGCCGGTTCGCCGGGTACATTGGTATAGAATTCAGGCGCAGCATATACCGGAGAACGCATCTCGTCGATTTTGACGAACCCGCCTTCCGGACATTCCACTGAAATTCCAAAATCGGCCAACACTATCTGTGTCTTGGCTTTGTCTTTATAAAAGAAATTGGCAGGTTTTATATCACGGTGAAGGATCCCATGTTTTGCAAGGAAGTCAATGGCCGCCCCCATCTTAACCGCTACTTCCGTTAAGCCTTTCTCGTTCCCTTCAAGAATTACACCATCAAGGGAACCACCTTCACAAAATTCCATCAATTCATAGTCATTCTTTTCGCCCGGAAGGTCAGGATTATTCCATTCGCCATGACTTACAATGGGCACCAAAAGTCCGCTACCTCCAAGCTGACGTATTTTTTCAAGAATTTTATGATTGGGACGATGTTCGGGATCGTAATAATATAACTTCAAAGCAAATTTCTTACCGTCACGTGACACGGTAAATACAATTGCCTCACCGGAGGAATCAGACAATATTCCTTCGTTTTTATACTTTATACCCTCGAGAATGAAAACACCGGGCCATTTCATTTTTCCGGTGGCCGCAACGCTTGAGGTATTTCCTGTAATATTGACGGAATTCTTCTGTTCGAAAGGTTTTAAATCTATATTTTCATCATTCCCCCTCGAGTTTGCTTTACCTGTGGAATGACCATCACCGGAATCATTGTTAACCGCTCCGGTGCCACGTCCTGATGCGCGACCGGTAGAGTGTACATCTGCTTCCTGATTGCTACCACGTCCTGATGCGCGACCGGTGGAATGAACATCTGCTTCCTGATTTCCGCCACGTCCTGAGGCGCGACCTGTGGAATGGACATCTGCTTCCTGGTTTCCGCCACGTCCTGATGCGCGACCTGTGGAATGTACATCCACTTCCTGATTTCCGCCACGTCCTGAGGCGCGACCGGTGGAGTGTACATCCCCGAGATCCTCCCTTTTGTTCCTTCTACCACCTATTGTTTTATCTTCGTCTGCCATTTTTTTCTTTAGTTTCTTAATCGATAATTAGTTTTGCCGGGTCTGTGAAACGTGCTCCACTGGCCATAAATTCTTCCATTGAAACAGTTACCCACACTCCCCCTAACTGAGGTTCTGCACAATCACTTGGACAGGGGTGAAGCATACCGCAAAGATTGCATTTCCACAACATCGGAATGGGTTGTTCCAATCTCGCTATCTTCCTCGCAGAATAATAATCTCTCTGTTCTTCCGGAGTAAATTCCGGTGGAGGAACGAGGTTTGCCAAAGCCTCATCCATTTCCGCAGCCTTCTCCTTATAAGCCTTCATTATATCTTCAAGAGACATTCCCTTGGCCTCGTATGTCTTGCGTTTTGTCTCTTCTTGCTTCTCCACAGATTTTACCTCCGGCTTTTCAATTCCTATGGAATCTAATAAAGAAGCATATTCATTTATCAACTGTTGGTCTTCCTCTGATAATTGCGGAACACTCTGAGTTTCCGGACCACCTTTTTGGATCTCCTCAATCAGAGACTGTAGATCAGCCAACTCCTGCGCCTTTTTCTCTACAACTTTGAATTTAGGATCATTCTTAGCCGCTTCAATGGCTTTCAGTGCTCGTGGAGTGAGTGGCGTGTTGCATTTACGACAGAAGTTACGTGAATTAAGTGTGCCACATTGAGGACACTTGATTCCCTCCACTGATTGACCGCATTTTGTGCAGAACTTTGCATTAGGTTTCATTGGAGCACCACAAAACGAACACTTACCCGGAGTGAGGGTGTGTCCGCAGTGGATACAGATTGCATCTCCTGAATTAACAGCGGCACCGCAGTGAGGACATACGGTGCCTGTAGAATCTTTTTTTAGACTTTTAGGTTTCCAAATAACCTTTTTTGATCCCTCTTTTTTAGATAAAGATTGATTATCAAATCGATCACTCATTCCAAACCATATTTAAAATATCTTATCAAAACCAGTTACTTTTTTGCTTATATGTTTTTCCATCGTCCCCTCTGATATCCCCAAATGCATCCATCGTACCGGTAACCTTATTCCCGAATTCATCATATCCCTCAACTCTTTTTCCTGCTTGAGCCATTGTTCCTATCAGACCGCCTAAGGCACCTACCGCTAAAATCGCAAGGAATGCAAAAACAGCACCCGCAATTACTATTAAGACAGCTAACATACCCAGAATCATTACAATTCCCGCTAAGCCTATTCCTCCTACAATATAAAATATCGGCATCAAAAGGCCGGTTGTCCACATTTTATACTTAAAAAGATAAAACAGTTCTATAATGCCTCCCACTCCCAATAAACTTATGAGAACAATATAGGGTGTACCTGACATTTTAGAACCGGTAAAATAATCTACCCACATCAATATCATGAGGGCGAAACCTATAAGAATTGGTAATACCCCTAAGTTTTTAAAGAATGAATTTGGAGATTCATCATCATCTTCATCATCTGCAAAATCCTCTTCCCCTTTATTTAATTTTACTTTTAAACGCATATCACCTGTTATACAGGTATAAGCTAAGTAATAATATAAACCGGCTTGAACCCCGCAGAGGGCTGAAAATATAATAAAATTAAGAATTACATGACCCCATCCTCCCACTACTGAAGGATAAACAAACCAGATTACATACCGAGTGGCATGTAAAATATAGAAGAACTCACAAATTGAAGCCGCCGATAATGAAAAGCCGACCATGATTAGTCCAAAACTTTTCAATTTATCAGAAAAAGATGCCACAAAAAATATTAATGCACCGACTAAAGAGAATACAATAAACCAAAACCATGTCATAAAATCTGTCACGGTATTCATCGTCCAATCGATGGCAGGCACAAGAAGCCTTTCTTGAACTGTTCGATCTTCTATTCTTTTTGTCTGTAAAAATTTAAGGGTATCTTGATCAGATAATTTTATGGGATAAATCAAATGTGAGTCGGCATATCCGGTTATACCCTTATACTCCAATGGGAGGTAATGCATAGTATTACCTTCATTTTCCTGTAGATATTGATAGGTGGCTTCATTAGCATATAGAGTATCACCTTTTTCAACGGTAACCAAGGTCTTTCTTCTCCCGGTAAGTTCATCAACAAGATCGATATCCTTTATGCCTTTATAGGCTTTATTCTGCGCCGATATAGAATTGGTACATAAAAATATACCAAGAATAATTAATAAATATGTCTTTATGGAGGACATAACTGATGATATATTGGAAATTTAAATTGGATCTTCTCTTTCATTCTTCTTGAAAGCTCTCACTATGGCCCGGATTCCGTAATAAAGGATAAAAAAGACTCCAAATACACAGATTAAAGCCATACCCACTGCTCTAAGACCGGTAACATTAGTACCAAAACCGGTCCATAAAAAATTGAATAATCCTTTTTTCATAAGGTTTATATTTTATTTAAATAATAAACCTTCGGGAAATATCCCGAGGCTTCGTTTTAATTGAAAAAAAGTTTTTAAAATAAAGAGAGTCAGCGTTTCATCCCGCTTTTCTTGAGATAGCCTTTGTCAATCGCCTTGACTATAAGATCAGCAACATTCACAGCACCTAACTTTGTAAATAAGGATTTACGATGGGCTTCTATGGTGTTGTCTGAGACAAACATAGCTGCTGCTATTTCCCGAGATGTCTTGCCTTGTGCAATTTGATATAGAACTTCCAACTCTCTGGTTGAAGGATGAAGGCTGTTATCACCGGCCGAATCCAATACTTTATGCACAGATTCACAATAATAGTTCTTGCCGTTCAAAATGGATTGAATGGCAGAAATAATTTCAGTTCCTTCTCCGGATTTATAAATAATGGCATTGACATCCCTGGCGAGAAGTTTCCTTAATGTCCATATTTCATCATGGACTGTTATGACAATAATATGAGCTACCGGATTTCTTGCTCTTATCATCTCGATTAGAACGAATCCATCCAAATCCGGCAATTCCAAATCAATGACATAAAAATCATAAGATTCGCCCCGGTCCATTTGATTAATCAAATCGGATGCAGAACAAAACTTATCGACGTGGTTAACTCCATTATTTGTCAGGATTGAGTGCAACCCCTCCCTAATCAAATCATGGTCATCAACTACCGCTATTCTCATTTTTGAGAAAACTGAGCTCTCCGTCATTTAAATGCTTTTTTTGCAAATTGTTTTAATATGCAAATTTAGAGAGCTCGGAAAATTAAATCAATTACGGAATTCCGTAGTTTTATAGGGGAAAATGATAAATTAAAGCACTAAATTCAATTTTAATGATGTCCCTTCTTCTGCTTGGGTCTTTATATCTATTTTCGCATTAATGGCCTTTGCCCGTTTTTGTATAGATTCCAAACCTATTCCTTTAGAATTTGATAATTTATATTTGCCATCATCTTTTACTTCCACTTCCAAATGTTTACCTTTTAATTTCATGGAAACTTCAATTTTCCCTGCTCCGGAATGTTTCAATGAATTGCCAACAGCCTCCTGGATTATTCTGTAAATATCCAATGCCATGAAATCGGGAATTTCTGTCCATTGGGCATCTTCTGCAACTGAAGAATATTCTATTGCTATTTTTCCTTCATAAGCTTCCTGTTGTTTATTCAGGAAATATTTCACCACTTCATCAATTGTGGCATAATTAAACTCCGGAGGCATGAGGTCATGAGAAATCCTTCTCACTGAATCCCGGCACAACTTTATCAATTCTGTGGTATTCTCTTGTTGGGATCCGTTTTTAATATTCATTTCAATAGCAAGCAGATCATTACAAACACCGTCATGTAACTCTTTTGACATTCTGGCTCTTTCATTCTCCAATCCTTCAATATATTGCTGGGTCAATTGTTTCCCGATATCTGCTCTTAAATTAGCATATTCCGCCTCTTTCTTTAATCTTTCCCTTCGATTTTTATTAAGAACGACTATGAATACTATTATGAAAACTAACAATATGGCAAGGGATATAAATACCCACATCAATGCTTCAGAGCGTTTTTTCTCGCTTTCTGTTAAAGCCAGTTTTGTTTCCTGGGTTTCATATTTTATGGTAAGGTCTCGGAGATTCTCTTCCTTTTCCTGTTGCCAGAGAGAATCTCTGACTTCGTTGCTTTTAATAAGTGTCTTGTAAGCATCTTCATAATCGCCGAGGTCGGAATATGCTATATGAAGATTGTTGTAGCAATCATATTGTATAAAGGGTAGGTTATCTATCCCTTCTGTATTCAAAATCGCCTCAAACCATTTTATTGCTCCCTTAGGATCATTATTCTTCAAACAAATGGAACATTCAGCCTGATAGTAAACCAGTTTTGCCATTATGGAACTTATTTTCGGCATTAGCTCCAAACACTTATTCCTCCATTCCTCTGCCTTTGATTTATCTCCCAGTCTGTCTGACACCAACATACCATAAGCAGCAGCCCGAAATGCTGTTTCTTCATCGCCACAAGCAAGAGCATTATCATAAGCTAACGTTTGATATGACATTGCATCTTTAAAATCACCGCATCCGGTGAGAACGGAACCTACAACCCCGAATATCGTGCTTTTTAATTCAGCATCATCGCTTTTTGAAACCCATTCTCCTGCTAATTTTGCATTTTGAGCTGCCTGATCTTTATTTTGCATATCTAAATTCAGCACAGCCAAATTGATATATAAAGAAGCTATCTCCTCGATGGCCTCTTGATTCGGATTTTCCCGGAATGTTTCACTTGTCGCTATTTCGAGTGCTTTGTCATAGGAACGAAGTGCGTCGTCAATTCTTCCCATAGATCTTAAGAAAACTCCTTGAGCTGCATGGGTTCCGACTATTTGAATTTTATCTCCGCTCTGTTCGGCAAGTTTTATTGCTCTTTCCCCTATTTTAATGGCCTCTTCTGTTTGTCCTATACTATGGAGACTATCAGCTTCTTCTCTCAGATTTTCAATTTCTGAGATTGTCTGTGCATTTAAAAAATTAAAGAACAGTGCAATACAAATTATAAATATAGTGGTGCGAGTCATAACAGTAATATATATCCTTATAATTATTCAAAGATAATAATATTTCTATTATGAATTTTTATAATTCTAAAGATATTATATTAAAATAGTTTCTTGTGTTGTTGGCTATTCTTACCAGGGATAACATTACGGGCACTTCTACCAAAACTCCCACAACTGTGGCCAAAGCCGCTCCGGATTCCAGTCCGAAAAGAGAAATCGCTACGGCTACTGCCAGTTCAAAGAAATTGCTTGCTCCTATCATTCCTGCAGGCGCAGCAATTGAATGAGGCAGGTTCCATGCTCTTGCCCAACCGTATGCTACGAAGAATATAAATAGAGTCTGCAAGATTAAGGGGACTGCGATAAGAACTATATGCAAGGGATTTTCTAAGATTGTCTTCCCTTGAAAGGAGAAAAGAATGATTAAGGTCAGTAGAAGTCCTATTGTAGTCCAGGAATTGAATTTGTTTACAAAGACATTGTTGAAATAATCTACGCCTCTATTCTTGATAACTGTTATTCGGGTCAAGATTCCAGCTAAAAGTGGGATAACTACAAAAAGGACAACTGAAAGGATTAATGTCATCCATGGAATTTGGATTCCTCCGATTCCAAGTAGAAATCCGACGATAGGAACATAAGCTATAAGAATTATCAGATCATTAACCGCTACCTGAACTAAAGTATAAGCCGGGTTTCCTTTTGTAAGATGACTCCACACAAACACCATTGCTGTGCATGGTGCTGCTCCTAACAAAACAGCACCGGCAAGGTATTCATCCGCAAGATCCAGAGGAATAAGATATTTAAATACTACAAAGAAAAAGAACCAGGAGATACCGAACATCGTAAAAGGCTTGATAATCCAGTTGGTTACACATGTTACAACTATTCCTTTCGGTTGTTTGGCTACATTCTTCACACTCCTGAAATCCACCTTCAGCATCATGGGAAATATCATCAGCCATATTAAAACAGCTATTGGAATTGATACGTTGGCATATTCCCATTCTCCTAAAGTTGCCGGAATAGCAGGAATCCATTGCCCTATCACTATTCCCGCTATAATGCAAAGTGCAACCCAAACACTCAAATATTTCTCAAAAAATCCTATTCCTTTGTTATTACTCATTGTTGTAATTTATGTTTAGAGGGCTCCATATGTATTCCGATATGTGTTTTTGAACCAAAACGTTTTTTCAGTTTCCTTTCAGCAGTCGTAGCGATATGGTGAGCTTCGTTCAAGGTGATTTGTCCATTCATCAATGTGTGTGCCTCTATTGCAAGCCGGGTGCCAATCTTGCGGGTCTTAAGCAAATGGACTCCCTCAATTCCTTCAACAGATTTAAGCAATTCCCTTATTTCTTTTTCAGTCTCTATTGGGAGTGCTTTCTCCATCAGTTCATCTATGCTTGGCTTCACTACATCATATCCTGACTTACATATATAGAAACTAACCAGGATTGCAGCCAATGGATCAAGAATTAGACCGTTTTCTCCCAGGAACATGGCTCCGGCAACACCTATCAGCGTAGCAATCGATGAGAAAGAATCCGAACGATGGTGCCACGCATTCGCTATTAGGATAGGAGAGTCTATTTTCTTACCACGTTGCAAAGTATATCGATAGACACCCTCTTTTAAAACTATTGAAAGAATGGCTGCAATCAATGCGATGACTCGTGGGTGTTGTCCCTTGTCTCCATGGAAAAATGCTATACAATCCATGATCCCGGCATACATTATCCCCAAACCCACCAGGATAAGAATAAATCCTACAATCAATGTCGCCAGGGTTTCAAATTTTCCATGACCATATTCATGATCATGATCTACCGGTTTTGAGGCTGCCTTTACAAAAATGAAGATAATAGCATCAGTCACCAAATCAGACAAAGAGTGAACGGCATCTGCCACCATTGCCGAACTTCGTCCCACAAAACCGGCGACAAATTTAAAGATAGTAAGTAAAACGTTTACAACAGTGCCGACAGCTGTGACTTTGTAAATTTCCTTTTCTCTCGTATCCACTTCTTTGAAAGCTTTATTTGAAAGAATCAACTATATTGTTGTCAAAGAATAAGGGCTATATTTTTTATCTGACAGATCGAGACATTTCTCTTTTCATTCCCATTTACATACCAAACATCCATTCGAATGACCTATGATAACTTAGTGTGGCATCAAGATGGAGAAGTGTATCACATACGGGTGCTGTATCAAATATTTCGATTGTCTTCATTTTTTTATTATTATTTGGTGGCAAATTTACTGATTTTATAAATAAAAAAATTAGCAATTCTTTATTGGAAGCATCCCGATTTCTTTCCTGATTCTCAATCTCTCTTTAAATCAATTAATACGATTTGAGGATAAGCCCCGAATCTGAAGGCTACATTCTCTCCGATTCCTGTACTTACATATAACTGCTGATTACCTTCCGTATAGAGGCCGCCCCATTCCGGATAGGAATATTTTGAAGGAGACCAGTTGCCAATCTTAAATTGCATTGCATGGGTATGACCAGCGAGCATCAAATCAATGTTTGATTCCGGAATCACTTCCCGCCTCCAATGAGATGGATCATGGGAGAGGAGTATTTTAAATTCATTCTCCGGAATCCCCGACAAAGCTTTCTTCAAATCTGATCTGTCTGTAAAAGATTTTCCTCCGGCATTCTCAACGCCTATTATAGCAATGCTATCGTTACCTCTCTTTATCTGCAGATTGTCATTCCTTAATAAATTCCATCCAATTCTCTTCTCAGTGGCAACTACTTTCGAAAGCTCCTTTGCCGGGGAATCGGGTGCAACATAATTTTTATAAAGACAATAATCATGATTCCCTAAAACCGATAAAACTCCATCTTTTGCTTTTAATTGAGACAAGACACCTTCAAATTGATTAATTTCTGATGAAGAGGTATTGACTAAATCACCAGTGAATACAATAAGATCGGGATTAAGGGAATTTACCTTTTTGATAATTTTTTCGACACTTTTCGGAGAAGAGGCATAAGTGCCGATATGAAAATCTGAAAGCTGAACTATTTTATAATCGTTGAAAGACTCCGGAATTTTTGAAGATGTGATAGTCACTTTTTCAATTGTAATCCTTTTCCATCCCACAGTTATGCCATAGATTGCTATTACTAACCAAAGACAAGTAATTCCAAGGGCAATCCAATTAAAAACCATGGACCCCTGATTCCAAAAGAGTCCAACTCCTTTGCCTATAATAGAAATAATGGCAAATATGAATACAGGAAGAAAGACAAGCAACGACAATCGGAATAACCAGTTCATTGCTCCTTGTCTCATATCTCCAAGGACAAATATTTTGATTACTACAAAATAAAAAGCCAGCGTAGGTATAAAGAAAATGACTTTCCACCACCAAGATGCATTTCTCAATACTCCGAATATAATATAGGCATCAGGCAACAAGAGTAGCAAACCTATCCCTATGAACATTATGAAGAACGCTGTCATCTTTACGTTTTCTTGTAGTTTAAAGTTATATTAAAATAAAAACTATCTTTCTATACATCACTACTATAACGTTAATTGACGAAGAATATTTGCAAGCTGCTTTAAGATGAACATCCTTCCACGTTTCTTTAAGCTTGATGGCTTTTCTCTGCATCCGGGATAGAAGAGGATAAGAGAAATTTGCTCATCTTAATGCAGAAAAACTATTTCATTTATACTGATCTTAATTATTGTCTTAAATTGAGACGAATTAGGATTGTTTTTTATATGTAAGTGCTGCCAAAATACAGAAAAATAAAGCATAACCTGCCAATGCCAGATATTGAGTCCACAATTCTGAAACAGAGGTGCCTTTTAAGTATACCGACCTCATAATCTCTATGAAATAGCGCGGAGGGATGGCGTAAGTAATTATTTGAGCCCAGTCAGGCATTGACTGGATGGGTGTAAAAAGACCGCCCATTAGTTGGAATACCATTATAAAGGCAAACATTACGAAAATGCTTTGAAGCATTGTCGAAGACTGGTTGGCTATCCAAACCCCCAGACTCGACATTACCAGACTGAAAATAATGGTGGCGAGAT